>NZ_JBDJMY010000011.1:0-118253 GCF_039674165.1 Stenotrophomonas terrae | reverse complement strand
TTTTTGTGTGTTTTTTTGTTGGGGGGCGGGGCGTACGCGGTTATTTTCTTGACATTAACCACCACGGCTTCGGCGCATAACCCCGCTCCCACAAAAGGGGAGTTTTTTAGCTGAAGGCTTTCCTGTCCTTCTCCACACTCATGCTATGGCTGCCCGCAGTTGCGATGCTGCGCGTCTTGATGCTCTGCATGAACACCCATTCGCCGCTGATGCGGGCCGGGGTGATGTCGATCATCGCGTAGCCGCGCTGTGAGGTGTCGCACCAGCTCAGTTCCGGGTTGCTGTCCATGAAGGCGCGTGCGACTGCGTCCGGTGCGGCGCCGAGGCTGCCTTCGATACCACCGGAAGTAACGGCCTGCACTGCGAATTCCACGCCCGCAGGCCTGCCATCGTGTTGCAGCGAGTAGGCCCAGGCGTTGTGGCTGTCGCCGGACAGCATCACCAGATTGGCATCCGCACTTTGCGCCGCCTGCAATAGGCGCGCCCGGGCCGCCGGATAGCCATCCCAGCGGTCCATCCACATCGGCAGCCCAAGCCGTGCGCCACGCACGTTGTTCTTGAATGCCTGCACGCGGCTTTCGCTGGCGTCACTGCGCAGCATGCCCAGTGTTTCGGCAGGCATCACGGTGCGGCCGAGGATGGTACCCATGCCAACCAGTTGCCAATGCGTGCGCGCAGCATTGGCTTTCAATGCGTCATGCAGCCAGGTTTCCTGTTCCAGGCCGAGCATGGTCGCCGACGGATCCTGCCATGGGCCATCGCGGAAGGCTTCCAATGCGGCATCGGTACCGGTCTTGTAGGCGCTGCCGATATCGGCCGGGCGGGTGCGGCCCAGCAGGCGGGATTCGGTACGGTACAAGGTGCCCAGGTTGCCGATCGGGTAGGCCTTCCACGGTTCGTCGGATACCGGCATCCATTCGCGATAGGCCTGCATTGCGGCGGCCTTGCGGGTGCTCCAGTCGCCTTCGCTGGCGGCTTGGTGATTCTGTGCGCCACCTTGCCAGCTGTCGTTGGCGCTTTCATGGTCATCCCACAACGCCACCATCGGTGCGTTCTGGTGCAGGGCCTGCAGGTCGGCGTCGGCGCGATAGCAGGCAAGGCGCATGCGGTAGTCCAGCAGCGAGATCATTTCGTGTTCGTGTGCTGGCATCACCTCGCGCTCGGCGATGCGGTCCTGCGCCTTGTACGCGGCGATGCCGTATTCGTAGAGGTAGTCACCCACGTGCAGCCACAGGTCCATGTCCTCGCGTTGCGCGGCATGCGCGTAGGCATTGAACCAGCCCATCGGCAGGTTGGCGCAGGAGAACAGGCCCAATCTGAAATTCGCGACATCGCCGACCGGCAAGGTACGGGTGCGGCCGGTGTCGGAGCGGCTGCCGTCGGCGGCGATGAAGCGGTACCAGTAGGTGGTGCCGGGCTGCAGGCCGGCGAGTGTGAGCTTGGCGGTCCAGTCGCGGTAGCTGCCGGTGCGCACAGTGCCGGCGGTCACCACATTGCGGAACTCACGGTCGCTGGCGATCTCTGCCTGCAGGGCGATTTCGTCGGTGTCGCTGGCGGGCACATAGCGGGTCCATAGCAACATCGAATGGGGACCGGGTTCGCCGCTGGCGACGTTATTGGTAAAGCCCTTGGCCGCCTGGATCTGCGCGGCGAAGGCGCGGCCGAGCGGCAGCAGCAGCGCGCCCAGCCCGAGGCTGGCGCCAATGATCAGACGACGGCGGTCGATGTTGGTGGTCATTGCGGGCTCTTTGGGTTTCGGGCGGCGGCGGATGTGGTTGGATGAAGCGGGCGCAGCGGGATGGATCGTCGGGCGAAGTGGCCCTCATCTCGTGCCCAGCCCTTGCGTTGATGCAAGGGCGTTCGGTGGCAGCGAACCTGCGGTTCGCAAGCTGCTCCCTCACCCCCGCAAGCGGTAGAGAGGAGGCAGCCTGCCTGGCTCGGGCTTTGGGCCTTTCTCGGTTCGCGCCTCAGAAGCGCCCGCGGATGCCGAAGTTCCACATCGAGCCGTACACCGTGTACATCTGCACGCGGCTGGGGATGTTGGAATAGATCACTTCCGGCTCGTTGAAGATGTTGCGGCCGGCCAGCATCACGTCGATGTTGCCGGTGAGCTTGTAGCTGGCGCTGATGTTCCACAGCTCACGCGCATCGCGGTAGAGGATGCCGTTGTTGGCGGTGATGGGCGTATTGCTCAGCGCGCTGACGCGGTGCTCGGACTGGTAGTTGCCGTTGATCTGGAAATCAAAGCGGCCGTAGTTGTAGCGGATGCCCCAGTTCGCGGCCTGCTTGGGAATGTTCTGGCGCGGGCCGTCCGGGTTCACCTGGGTCAGTGAGCCGTACATGCTCAGGCCCTTCCAGGCACCGGGCAGGAAGGTCATCTGCTGGTTGTATTCCAGCACCACGCCTTCGTTGGTGCTGGTGCCCGGCGCGTTCTGCGCGCTGCGGAAGGTGTAGCCCTCGTAGTCGTTCGGGTTGAAGCCAACGTCTTCCGGATTGACGGTGATGCCGGTGACCTGCATGTCCTGCATGTCCAGCTTGTAGTACGACAGGCCCAGCAGGCCCGACGGCTCCAGGTAGTACTGCAGGCTGGCGTAGTACTTGGTTGAATGCTCGGGTTTGAGCTGGGCATTGGGCACGCTGACGATCATGGTGTCGTCGTTGACCGACACAACACCGCCAAGGTTGCCGTAGTCCGGGCGCAGGATCGATTGGCTGAAAGACAGCTGGCCAACCAGCTTGTCGGTGAAGTCGTACTTGACCCCGCCGCTGAGGAAGAAGTCGTCGTACTCGCCCTTGCGGGTGGTGTAGCGGCCGTTGTTGTACTGGTACATCAGGCCTTCGACGGTATTGACGTTCAGGCCGGCAGCGGTGACCTCGCTGGCCGGGCGCACATCGGCCACGCGTGCAGCGGTGCGTGTCCTCTCATAACGCAGGCCGAGATCGAAGCGGGCATCACCCAGGCGGGTTTCGGCTTCGATATAGGCCGCATCCACTTCTTCCTGGATGCGCTTGTTGTTGTCCAGCCGGCGTTTGAGGTTGCCCACCGCGTCTGGCACGAAGTATTCCGGGTGCTGCTGGAAGAGGTCGTACATCGCGTAGTTGCTGTCGGCGCGCCAGCCCTGCTGGTTCATGTTGCCGGCACCGGTACCGATGATCTCGAAGTCGTAATTATTGGTCCACGGCACGCTGGCACCCGGATCGGTCTGGCTGCCGATGGGACCTACGTATTTGTATTGCTGGTACGAGCCCTCATTGGTGCGCCAATCATTGCGACGCGTTCCCAAGCCGCCCATCAGCGTCACCGGCGTGTCGTTGAAGCTGAGGTGGCGCTTCAGGTCGAGGTTGACGCCGTACTGGTCGTTGAGTGCATCGGACTCCGCGCTGCGCACGTTGTAGCCGATGTCGGCATCACGGTTGAAGTTGCTGGGGTCGCCCCATGGGCGCCCGCCGGTCTGGGCGAGGTTCCATTCGTGCGAGCTCTCCGACGGGCGATCCATGGTGAAGCCTATACCGGTCAACCAGCTGTCGGTGCGCTGGAAGAAGCCCTTGCTGGTGTCACGGAAGTTGAACTCGGCGCCGGAATAGCTGCCGCGCAGCACGGCTTCCCAGTCCTCGCCCTTGTACTCCAGCTTGGGCGCGATCAGGTAGGCCGGCGTGCCGGCATAGCGGTGCGAGTACTGCGTGTGCAGGCGGGTATTGGTGCCGTTGGGATTGACCACGATGTGGTTGGGCGTGGAGCCCGGCGCGGCTTCGGACTTGCTGGTGGTGCCGAAGATCAGGTACGTGTACTGATTGAAGTACTCCACGTCGTACATCGAGTATGTGCTGCGCAGGGACGCCACCAGCTCATCGGTGATCTGGTAATCCAGGCTGAGGTTGGCGGCGGTGCGGCTGGTCATCTTCGGGCCTGGGCGCCACATCGCCCGGTAGGGCATGGCGCTGCCATCGGGCTTGTAGGCGTAGTCGGTCTGGATGCGGTCCTGCTGCACATAGTTGGCGTTGTAGCTGGCGTTGAACTCCACGCCGAAGCGCCCGTCCATGAATACATCGCCGAAGCCGAACTGGCCGGACGGGTAGATGGTGTCGTGCTTCCTGTCATCCGGGAAGTACTTGCCCGACCAGTTGGAGTCGGAGGTACCCACCGCACCAAGCTGGAACACGATGTCGCGCTTGGTGCGCTGGAACGCGTACTTGCTGCGCAGGTTGATGTTGCCGCCGGGCGAATCGGCATCCATCGCTGCGGTCAAGGTATTGTTGAGCTCGATGGATTCGATGCCGGTGATCGACATCTGCTCGAACGAGTTCTGCCGGCCCGAATTATTGTTCGAGGTTGCCGTGGCCATACGCGCGCCATCGGTGGTGAAGGTGGAGTACTTCGGATCCAGGCCGCCAATGCGCACTGCGGTGGCATCAACCTCGGTGTAGTCCAGCGACAGGCCCGGCATCGACTTCATGAACTCACCGACATCACCCATGGTCAGTGCGCCGTAATTGTCGGCCGCCACCACGTTCTTGGCATTCATCGCCGCGCGCCGCTCCATGATCGCGCTGGCCTGGCCGTCGCGCGAAGCGGTGACCCTGATTGCGTCCAGGTCGGTTGCATCGCCGCCACCGGCAGCATAGGACGGTGCGTTCAAGGCGACCTCGACGCTGGTGGTCTTGCCGGCATCAATCGAGGCGTTGAGTCGTGCTTCCTGCAGGCCGGTGTACTTCACCAGCACGGTGACATCGCCAGCGGGAATGCCGGTCAGCTGGAAGTGGCCGCCTTCCTGCGAGTAGCTGATATTGCGGCTGCCTTCGATGCGTACCTCGGCGTTGCGCACGTACTCGCCGGTAGCAGTGTTGAGCACGCGGCCACGCAGGCTGCCGCTGCCGATGGTCTGGCTGCTGCCGTCTGTGACTTGCTGCGCCAACAGGTCGGGCGAAACGCAAAGCGCTGCCAGGATGGCGCTGACCAGCGCCGACTTCTTTACTTCGAGCATGGATCTGTTCCGGAGAGTGTGGGAGTACCGCACACAGCTGGGGCTACGCCGTGCAAGCGGCGCCACCTTACGTCCGGACAATTACAGAACCTTTACGTTTGAGTCATGGTTACTGTCGCGAGTGAAACTGTTTTTGCTTTGTTGTGGCTGCGCAGTGGTGTGGAGCGCGATGGGGCAGGCGTTTCCATGCGCGAAGGCTCGGTGCGCAGGCATTTCCGGTTGAGTGTGCGAATGCAGATGTGTGAGCGCGCTCACATGTAGGTTTCGGCACAAACGCCACCAACCCGCCGCCGCGCTGGCCCTTCTTTTTGTAGGAGCGGCGTAAGCCGCGAAGCTAAAGCTGCCAGAAAGTAGCAGCTTCCAGCATTGAGTTGATTGGCTGAAATTGCGTTCGCGCGGAGTTCTGCAGATGTGCCAGCTTCGCGGCTTACGCCGCTCCTACAACAGCCGGTGTCGTCGCGATTCACACGCTTCTTGTAGGAGCGGCGTAAGCCGCGAAGCCACCGCTGCCCGAAACACGCATCGCCGTTGGAACTGCAACAGCAGAATTTCCACTGATTGCGCAGCTTCGAGATTCCCCGCCGATATCAGCTTCGCGGTTTACACCGCTCCCACATGCCGATGATTCCGCGCCCCTCATCACGGCGCATGATTTCCGCGCTACTCATCACGGTGCAATGAACGGCCGCTCTGGATCGCCCGTCCAGCGCAGCAGCTGCAGGTCCGCGCCTTGTTTGCCATCACGCTTGAAGTCGGTGGCCAGGTAGAACAAGCCATCGCCTACGGCCTGCAGGCCAACGTCGGCCTTCTGGTTCCAGCCGCGGATGCCAGTGGCTGGGTCCTTCAAGCCCGCATCGGCCAGCGGCAGCAGCAGGCCTTGTTCCCAGCCGCTTGGCGTATCGCTGGGCACGCCAATCAAATCGCTGCGGTGAGGCGGTGCACCCGCATCAACGGCAAACAGCAGGTAGTTCGGGAATGTCGGCTTCCTCCCTTGGTAGACACCCATCAACCAGCGCTGTTGCCAGGCGTCATAGCTCAGGTTCTGCACGCCATAGTGGGTATTGCCGGTGCGCACGAAGTACTTGCCTTCCAGTTCGCGTGGCCCGCTGTGGTGCGGTGCGGCTTCGACCAAGGGCTGCGCTAGTGCTTGCCAGTTGCCGGTATCGTATTGCAGCAGTACCTGGTGGTCATTGTCGCTGCGCTCGCTATTGCCATAGATGCCATAAGCCACCGTCAGCAGCTGTGGGCCATCGGTGTCGCCAAAGCGCGGGCCAAAGGCGACGCCGTCAATTCCGGAGCAACCATAGCGGTGATCGGGCGAGGCGGTTTCATTGCCGCGGTATTTGCCATCGTCGCCATCGAAGCGACCGTCGCCATTGATGTCGGCGGTGTAGTCGCTGACCACTTCCGGCAGATAGACCGTGCGCAGGATGTCGCCGCCGGCGGCCTGGATGCCAACCCGGTCAATGCGCTGCACATCGATCATCGCGATGTAGAACGCCTGGTCCTGCTTGTACTCCAGCGAGCCGTAAACCTTGCCATCGTCGGGATTGAAATCCAGATCACCAAGATGCCCGGTCCAACCTTCCAGCGTGCCGATCAGACGGCCTTGCAGATCGTAGCGGGCCAGCAGGTTGGTGAACGAGTAATAGATATAGCCGCCCTGCAGATCCACCGCGATGCCCTGCACATGGCCGGAGGTCCAACTGCCGCCATGTTGCTGCAAGGGCAGCTGCGCGGGCGCGGCGGCCTGGGCAGTGGCGCTGGCAGCGATGCAAGCTGCCAGGAGGATCTGAAGCAGGGAACGTTTCATGTTGTTGGTTGATTGCCGGACCAACCACCTAACCTGGCTGCCAACGGTGACGTCGCGATGACAATGGCGCGCCGGCTTCCGCAATTTCGGCGGTGTGTGTTTCAATGCCGCAACGGATGTCGCACTTCAAGGAGAGATGGAAATGCAATTCAAGCAGACAGTTGCCAGTGTCTTGTTGTTGCTGGCGGCAGGCCAGGCCAGCGCACAGTCGCCGAGCGATGAGGCCTCGACATCACGGCTGCGCTTGTTCGGCCAGAACGGCGTCGGCATGGTGCTCTATACCAACACCACGTGCACGGCCGAATATGCGCAGAAGATCCGTGCGTCCGGTTCGCTGGGCAGCGCCTTCGGCTCCATGCTTGGCAAGGTGAAGAATGAAAGCCTGGGCATTGCGGAAACCGATACCAGCCGTGGCTTGAAGCAGCGCGGCATGATCCTGTCCAAGGCCTATTTCAAGGAATACCCGCTTGTGCCAGGGCAGCCTGTGGTGGTGGAGGCCGGTATGGGCTCGCCGACAGGCTGGCGATGTGATCGCCTGATCACTTCGGTATTCACCCCGGAGGCGGGCAAGGACTACGAAGTGGCGCTGGATGTCGATTTTTCCGGCGGGGTATGCACGCTGAAGGTCAATCAGGTTGCCGCTGACGGTGCCCTGCTGCGCCTGCCCGTGCAGCCTGCCAGCAAGCAGTGCGGCGTGCCGGCGGGCCAGTCCGGGCAGGGCCCGGAAGCGGGCCAGCAGCCGACATGATGCCGGCTGCCGGGTAGGGGGAAGGGCTCAGGCCTCTTCTTCCTCCTCCTCTTCTTCGTCTTCTTCTTCCTCGTCTTCGTCTTCTTCCTCATCCTCTTCTTCAAAGGCATCGGCTTCTTCGACACGGACGAAGTTGGGCAGGGTGTCGGCGAAACCGATCTGCTTGCCGTTGGCCAGCATCGGCCGCACAGCGCGCTTGCCGGCTTCTTCCACTACCGCGAAGCACACCAGGCTCTGGGCGCTTTCGTCACCGGCTTCTTCGAACACGGCTACCCAGCCGTCGGCGGGGATGATCTGAATGATGTTGTCTTGCATGGCTGGAGGGGTAGTTGAAGGAAGCCCGAGCTTGCGCGATGGCGGGCGCGCTTTGCAACCGCGCATTGCAACGGGGCCCGGGTGGGATACTGGCCCGGTCTGTCAGCGGGAGCGGCCAATGCCGGAAATGCCACCAAGAACACCCGATGGCCGTTACCTGGTCGTGCGCGGGCGGTTGTGGCGGGCCAGCAATCCGGGTTTGCCGGAGCACGTGCGCAGCGCGCTGGTCCAGGCGTTGATGGCGGCCCGCCGTGAGGTGGGCAGCGCACGCCGCGCCGGTGACCGCGAACGGTTGGCCCAGGCCGGTGCGGCCGTGGATGCCGCCAAGCAGGCCTTGGGCGAGCGCGGGCCGGTGTGGTGGACGGATGGCACGCCGGATTTCAATCGACATCTGGCCAGGAACACGCCTTATGCGGACTGGTATGCGGCGCTGCAGCTGGGCTGAGTGACAGACGCTTTACTCGGCGTGGCATGGCGACGAGGATGGCTGCACTGCCGAAACGGAAGCGCGCCATGTTCCAGTGCCGTACCCTCGCCACCGCTGCCGGCGGCACGGCGCCAGCTTCGCTATGGGTGGACCTGTGCCAACCAACGCCGGAGGAACTGGCGCAAGCCTCGCAACGGGTGGGCTTTGCTATTCCCGACCGCGCCGGTATCAGCGAGATCGAGTTCAGCAGCCGGGTACGGGTGGAAGGTGAGGCTCTGGTGCTGAACCTGCCGCGTTTCCAGTACGAGACCGAGCATGTGGTCGGGCCGCTCGGTTTCGTGGTGGCGCCGCACGCGCTGGTTGTGCAGCGCGAGCATCGCATCGATGCGCTGGAAGGAATGGAGGCCGAATTGGCCAAGCAGCCCTGCCAGGGCTCGGCCGATCTGTTCCTGCGCATGATCGAACACATCGTCGACCGCCTGGCCGATCTGCTGGAGTCGCTGGAAAGCACGATGAGCGAGTTCTCCCGGCAGGCTTTCAACCACCCCAAGGGCAAGCGGGCATCACGCCGGCTGGAACAGATGCTGCACGAAGTGGGCACGATGGGCCGGCGTATCGGCGCGTTTCACAACACCTTGCACGGCATGCTGCGGATGATGAGCTACCTGGATGAAACCACGCCGGAGTGGTTTGGTGCCGACGCGCCGAAGCGGATCAAACTGGTGGTCAAGGACCTGACCTCGTTGAGCGAATTCGAGCAGCAGCTGGGCGAGCGCAACGAGTTCCTGCTGGACAGCGTGCTGGGCCTGATCAACATGGACCAGAACGAAGTGATGAAGGTGATGGCGGTGGCCTCGGTGGTCGGCATCCCACCGACGGTGCTGGTGGGCGTGTGGGGCATGAACTTCGCATCGATGCCGGAGTTGCACTGGCATTATGGCTATGCCATCGCGCTGGCCGCTGTGGGCTTGAGCATCGTGGTGCCGTTGCTGTGGTTCAGACGGCGCGGCTGGATCTGAGTGGCGGGGTGCGGGTGGCGGGATGCGACGCGTTCTCGCCTACAATCCCAGCTCTTTTTGAACGCCCGATGGAATCGATGTCTGCCAAACCAATGAACGCCGCCGGCAAGCTGTTTGCCGCCGCTGCACTGATTGAAGGTGTTACCTGGGCCGGGCTGTTGATCGGCATGCTGCTCAAGTACGGCACCGGCACCACCGAGCTGGGTGTGTGGCTGTTTGGCCGCCTGCATGGGCTGGCTTTTCTGTTCTACGTCGTGGTCAGCCTGTATGCCTGGGTGAAGCTGCGCTGGCCGCTGTGGGCCGTGCTGCTGGCCTTGCTGGCGGCAATGCCGCCGCTGGTGACCGTACCGTTGGAGATGTGGTTCCGCCGCATCGGCTTGTTGTCCGAGCGCAGCGCCTGATTCCGCTCTGACAAGCAATGGCGCGGCCGGCTTCCACACGGTCGCGCCATTGAACCTGCAGTGTGACGCTAGCTAGTACTGGCTCCGACTGATGTATTGGGGAAGCAGTTCTTGCGCGGTGATGCCGTCGTCATGAGTGCCGATGTTTTACCTCGTCAGCTGCCTTGCCCATTGCTTTCTGCGCCTTTCCAGCATTTTTCTCCATGTTGCCGGCCATCTGCTGGGCTTTGTTGCCGGTCATCTTTCCAGCAGCTTCCTTGATGGCACCTTTGATTTCGTGTTTGGTGCCTTCAACACGGTTGCGGTCCACGATTGGTCTCCGGAAACGTCTGCCTCACTGCAGACGCCCTGAGCCTGCGCACCGGCGGGTTTGCTGCAGGTGAGTGCAATGTTGTGATCGTGTTGCCTGCACGCCGATGTTTAGCCTGGGTTGGGGATATGCGTGTTTAGCCAAGGGATGCGGCCGCCGCAACTGCCCGGGTTCAGCACGGTGCGCGTTGTTGCAGCGTGCGGAACTGCGGTTGCCATGCGGGTGGGCGGCGCTGATCCGGGCCCTGTTGGTTGGGGTATCCCTTCCAGTTCAACGGCGAGCTTGCGGGCGCGGCGAGCGATCCATGGTGGCCGGAATCAGCATTGCGGGGGCGCGCGGTGGTCCGGCAGCAGTCAGCCCCGGTGGGACCGCAGGGCAGACAGCAACGTTGCCGTACGCGCCAGCGGTAGGCCACGGCAGGGTCCAGGGCGAACACATAGCGGTCAAACAGCCCGACATCATCGCCAATCTGGCTGGCAAAGGTGTGCCTGCGGTTTTGATGGTGGATAATTCATCGGCCGCCGATGTCCTCTTGGGATTGCTGCGGATGGCCCTGACACGGCCGGGGTGGCGGGATTGCCACCCCCAGCGAGGTGGTTCGAGGGGGCTCCCGCTTCGCGACCGGCAGGGTTCGTTTGCCGCAGGTTTAGGTTGGTTCTACTAGTTTTCCCGGCTGCTCGGCTTCTCCTTCAAGGAATTCAGGTGCAACACGCAAGCAAACAGCGGTACCGCAGGGTGGGCCGCCAGGACTGGCTGCAGATGCCGCAGTGGGGCGATCAATGAGCAACAGTGTCACCACCAACAACGGCCTGGATGCCGGCATTGCGGTGCTGCCAGCCGAGCATCCGTTGCCGATGCCCGAGCAGTCGCTGCGTTCGGGTTCGCTGCACGTGCCGCGGCAGAAGACCGCACCGGCCAATATCGGCCTGCGCCGTCTGTATGTGTTCGGCACGACCGCGCTGGCCACGCTGGCGGCGACCTGGCTGATGGCGCGGGTGCTGTCCAGTGGCGGCATCAACGTGCTGGAAGGCTGCCTGCTGGGCCTGTTCGTGCTGCTGTTTGCGTGGATTGCGATGTCCTTCGTCAGCAGCCTGGCCGGCCTGCAGGCACTGCTGCGTGGCCGCCGCAAGCTCGGCATCTACCCGGATACGCCGCTGCCGCAGCTGCGCAGCCGTACCGCTTTGCTGATGCCGACCTACAACGAAGACCCACGCCGGATGATGGCCGGCCTGCAGGCGATCTACGAGTCGGTCGCGGCCACCGGCCAGCTGGAGCACTTTGATTTCTACGTGCTGAGCGACACCACTCGTGACGCCATCGGCCGCGCCGAGGAGCAGGTGTTCGCGCGTCTGGTGGAAGCCACCGGCGGCGCCGAGCGGCTGTATTACCGCCGCCGTGCCAGCAATGTGGGCCGCAAGGCCGGCAATATCGCCGACTGGGTGCGTCGCTTTGGCGGCGCCTATCCGCACATGCTGATCCTCGACGCCGACAGCCTGATGACCGGCGACGTGATCGTGCGCCTGGTATCGGCGATGGAAAACCATCCCACTGTGGGCCTGATCCAGTCGCTGCCGGCGGTGGTCGGTGGGCGTACCGCGTTTGCCCGCATGCAGCAGTTTGGTGGCCGCGTGTACGGGCCAGTGATGGCCTATGGCGTGGCCTGGTGGCACGGCGCGGAGAGCAATTACTGGGGGCATAACGCGGTGATCCGCACCCAGGCATTCGCCGAGGAAGCGGGTCTGCCGGAACTGCCGGGGCGCAAGCCGTTTGGTGGTCACGTGCTGAGCCACGATTTCGTCGAAGCCGCACTGATACGGCGTGGTGGCTGGGCCGCACACATGGTGCCCTACCTGCACGGCAGCTACGAAGAAGGCCCGCCGACCCTGACCGATCTGCTGATTCGCGATCGTCGCTGGTGCCAGGGCAACCTGCAGCACTCCAAGGTGGTTGCCACGCCGGGCCTGCATTGGGTCAACCGCGTGCATATGTTGATTGGCATCGGCCATTACTTCACCGCGCCGATGTGGGCGATGTTGATGCTGATCGGTATCGCCATTCCTCTGATCCATGGCGGCATCGACCTGGCCCAGGAGCTGCACCTGAAGATCTCGCCGGTGCATTACTGGCGCGAGCTCGACCAGAATGGCGTGTTCTGGGTGTTCCTGGTGACCATGGTGGCGCTGCTGTCGCCCAAGCTGATGGGCTATGTGGCGATGCTCACTTCGCGCAAGGAGCGCATTGGCTGCGGTGGTGCCTTCCGTGCCTTTGTTTCGATGCTGCTGGAGACCTTGCTGGCTGCGTTGATGGCGCCGGTGGTGATGTACGTGCAGTCGCGCGGTGTGGCGGAAGTGCTGGCCGGCAAGGATTCAGGCTGGGACGCACAGCAGCGCGATGACGGCAGCATTTCCGTGCGCGATCTGCTGCGCAGTTACGGTGGCCTGAGTGTGTTCGGCGTGGTGATGGGCGTGGCCGCGTACATGGTGTCACCGTCACTGGCGGCATGGATGGCGCCGGTGGTGATCGGCATGGCGCTGGCGGTGCCGGTGGTGGCCTGGACCTCGTCGCGCAAGGCCGGTGATTGGCTGCGCCGGCACGGCCTGTTGTGCATCCCGGAAGAGAGCGCTCCCCCGGCCGTATTGCTGCGCGCCGCCGAGCTGCGTGCAGCCGCGTTGAAAGAGCCGCTGCAGGACTGAAGCAACGCCGTTCCTACAGGACCCCGGATCTGCGGTGGTTGTGTAGGAGCGGCGTAAGCCGCGAAGCCGGTGACACCGCGGCCGCCATTCAATCAGCAACCTGACCAATGCAGCCGGGCTTGCTTCAACCGGCCACATAGCCAGCTTCGCGGCTTACGCCGCTCCTACAAGAATCCGGATTCAAAATGGTTTTGTGGGAGCGGCGTAAGCAGCGAAGCTGGTAAACACTCCGCCGTCATTCAATCTGCGATCTGACTGATACGGCTCGCCTTGCTTCAATCGGCCGCGCCACCAGCTTCGCGGCTTACACCGCTCCTACAACCAACTTTCCTATTCCACATGGCCCGGCAGCTCCGCATCGCAAGCGATCCAAGCAGCGGGCAGGCATAATCCCGGCTTGTCCTTGGGAGTTGTAGACATGCTGGAAACAGTGGAGCAGCAAACCGGCGCGGTGCCGGAATGGTCGGTGATCTGGTTGCATGGGCTCGGTGCCGACGGCCACGACTTCGCGCCGATCGTGCCGGAGCTGGTGCGCCCGCAGTGGCCTGCCATCCGCTTCGTGTTTCCGCATGCGCCCAAGCGCCCGGTCAGCATCAACAACGGCATGCCGATGCGGGCCTGGTACGACATTGTCAGCATGGATTTCCGCAGCCGCGCCGACGCCACGGGTGTGGCCGAATCGGTGCAGCAGCTTGAAGCGCTGATCGCCCGCGAGCAGGCCCGCGGTATTCCCGCCAACCGCATCGTGCTGGCCGGCTTCTCGCAGGGTGGGGCGATCATCCTGTCGGCCGGGCTCAAGCGCAGCGAACCGGTCGCTGGGCTGGTGGCCTTGTCCACCTATCTGCCGGAAGTGGACGCCGCGCCGGCACAGCTGGTGGAAGGCGCGACCGCGCAGCCGGTATTCATGGCCCACGGCAGCGCCGATCCGGTGATCCCGCTGGCCATCGCCGAGCACAGCGCGCAGGTGCTGACCACGCTGGGCTTTGCCGTCCAGTGGCAGCGTTACCCGATGGCCCACCAGGTCTGTGGCGAGGAAATCCACGCGCTCGGCGACTGGCTGCAGGCCCGCTTCGCACAGGCCTGAGCAGTTTGTGAGCTGCAGCGCAGTTGTCGGTTTGTTGACGGCGGCGTGCAGCGAACCCGGCTACCATGTCGCCACGACTGGGGAGCCGTGAGCGAGGTAGAGGGCGTGAGGGTAGTAATTGCCGATGATGAGCCGTTGGCGCGCGAGCGCCTGCGCGCGCTGTTGGCCGAGCTTGCGCAGGTAAGCGTGGTGGGCGAGGCCGCCAACGGCAATGATGCCTTGCATGTCTGCGCACAGACCCAGCCAGATCTGGTGCTGTTGGATATCGCCATGCCGGGCATAGATGGCCTTGAAGTTGCCCGCCACCTGGCCGGCTTCGAACCGCGCCCGGCCGTGGTGTTCTGCACCGCTTACGACGCCCACGCCCTGTCCGCCTTTGAAGCGGCGGCGATTGACTACCTGATGAAGCCAGTGCGGGCCGAACGCCTGGTCGCAGCAGTGGAACGCGCCCGTACCTTCATCGCCGGCCGCCTTAGCGCCGCGCCGGCTGCGGCCACCTCGGCAAGACGCGTACTGTGCGCGCGCTTGCGTGGCAGCCTGCGGCTGGTGCCGGTGGAGGACATCCTCTACCTGCAGGCCGAGGAGAAGTACGTGGTGGTGCACCATCTGCGTGGCGAGGATCTGATCGAGGAATCGCTGCGTTCGCTGGAAGACGAGTTTTCCGGGCGGTTCATCCGCATCCATCGCAACTGCCTGATTGCCCGCGATCGGCTGCAGGAAGTGCGGCGTACGCCAGCCGGGCAGGTGCAGGCGGTGTTGCGGGATGTCCCGCAGCCGCTGGAAATCAGCCGCCGCTGCGTGGCCGGGCTGAAGACTGAACTGGAACGGCGGTGACCCGGCCGCTGGCAGCGGCGATAATGGCGGCATGAGCATCCTGCGTATCGCCACCCGAAAGAGCCCGCTTGCCCTGTGGCAGAGCGAACACGTTGCCGACCGTCTGCGCCAGGCCCATCCGGGGCTGCAGGTGGAGCTTGTGCCGATGAGCACGCGCGGCGATGAAATCCTTGATCGTTCGCTGGCTGCCATTGGCGGCAAGGGCCTGTTCCTGAAGGAGCTGGAAGTGGCGATGCTGCGCGGCGATGCCGACTGCGCGGTGCATTCGCTCAAGGACGTGCCGATGGAGCTGGAGCCGCCCTTTGCACTGCCGGCGATCCTGACCCGTGCCGACTCCGCCGACGCCTTCGTATCCAATCACTATCCTTCGCTGGAAAGCCTGCCGCAGGGCGCCTGCGTGGGCACCTCGTCGCTGCGTCGTCAGGCCCAGCTGCGCGCGCTGCGCCCGGACCTGCAATCGCGTGACCTGCGCGGCAACGTCAATACGCGGCTGGCCAAACTGGATGCAGGCGAATACGACGCCATCATCCTGGCCTGCGCTGGCCTGGAGCGATTGGAACTGGGCGCGCGTATCCGTGACCGTCTGCGTGCCCCGCAGTGGCTGCCGGCACCGGCACAGGCTGCAGTGGCGATCGAATGCAGGGCGGAAGATACAGCGACCATCAACCTGCTCAAGGCGCTGGATGACGCATCAACGCGCAGCTGCGTGGAAGCCGAGCGGGCCATGAACCGGGCGCTGGATGGCAGCTGCCATGTGCCGGTCGCGGGCCTGGCGCAGTGGCGCGGCGAGGACCTGTGGCTGCAGGGCCTGGTCGGCGGCGTGGCCGATGGCCGCGTGGTACGTGCGCAAGCGCAGGGTCCGGCAAGCAACCCGGAGGCCGTGGGCCGTGAAGTGGCGCGGCAATTGTTGGAAGGCGGCGCTGGCGAGTTGCTGCGCTGAGGGTGGTGGCTGTATTGGCTGTTGTGGCTGTTGTGGGAGCGGCGTAAGCCGCGAAGCCACAAATGCCAGGTAACGCAGAGAGCGCCGGTTGTATAGGCGCGCAAGGCACGTATGGTCAGCTTCGCGGCTTACGCCGCTCCCACAAAACCGATGCCGGGATGCCGGTTGTTCCGGGTTTACCGGTAATGCCCCTGCCGAGCATGGCTCGGCACTACCGATGTCGGTTGTTCCGGGTTTGCCGGTAAGGCCCCTGCCGAGCATGGCTCGGCACTACGGTGCTGGACCTTGCCGGGAGCCGAGCCCTCCCTTTGCCGCAGGCAAGGGGAGGGTTGGGAGGGGTGCTGTGGGTTTTTGGCTGTGCCAGGCGGCTTGCGCAACCCCCACAAACAACGCCGGAATCACTTGAAGCTGTAAACCACGTTCATGGTGGTCAGGGTGTCGGTCTTGCGCTTGTCTTCAGCGACGTCGCTGTTGTGACGGGCCTGCCAGCCTGCCTTCAGGGCGAAGTGCTTGTTCATGCTTACCGATACGCCGAAGTCATTCTGCGCGAAGGTGTTGTATGAGCCCGATTCCACCAGCAGCGAGTTGACCAGTTCGGTGTTCTCGGTGAGGGAGTACTTGAGGTCGAACAGGCCGCGGCCGATCAGGCCGGTGCGGTCTTCGTCGGTGTCGGCGTTGTGCGAGCGACGCACACCGGGGCCGATCTGCGTATCCAGGATCAGGCGTTCCCCATCGATCAGCCGGGTACCGTAGCCCAGACCGAAGCTGGCCTGGCGGTCATAGGTGGCGAAGTCATCGCTTTCGTAGCGCACCGTGGCGGTGAGCTGGCGGTGCTCGCCCAGCTGCAGGGCGCTGCCGGCGCTGCCGGTGTAACGGTTGGCGGTGGTCTGGCGCTTGCGGGTGGTGCTGCCGTCATCGGCGGTTTCGGTGTACTCGGCGCTGGAGCGCAGGCCGAACAGGTCCATGGTGTGGATCCAGTCATCATCGGTGTAGCGAAGCTTTAGACGGCCGTTGAAGCTTTCGGTGGTGCTGTTGCCGTGGGCCGAGGCAAAGCCCAGCTCACCGCCGCTGCCGCTCCAGGGGGAGGTCATGGCGGCAAGCTCGGAAGCGTCGTCGGCCCAGGCCAGCGGGGCGGCCAGCAGCAACGGCAGCAGTAGGGAAACACGCAGGGACATCAGGGGGATCTCCATGGGAGAGACGGGAATGATTGGCGATTGGATGATACCGGATGGTCCCTGACCCTCAGGCTGACGGGGGCTGGGGCTTCATTCGCTGTTATGCGGGGCGCCGGTCTGCTCCATTGCAGCCCCGAGTCGGACATAATCCGGGCATGGACCGCTATGAACGCATCAACGCGCTGCATCGTCTGCTCAAGTCCGCCCGCTACCCGGTCACGGTGATGCGGTTGCAGGAGGAGTTGAGCTGTTCCCGTGCCACGGTCTACCGCGACCTGGCCTTCCTGCGTGACGCGCTGATGGCGCCGGTGGAGGGCGATGGCGAGGCCGGGTTCCGCTACCAGAGCGGTGAAAGCGACCGTTTCGAGCTGCCTGGTTTGTGGCTGAGCTCGGAGGAGCTGCATGCCTTGCTGGCATCGCAGCACCTGTTGTCGCGTACCGGCGGCGGAGTCTTGTCGTCGATGCTGGCACCGCTGCAGCAGCGCATCGAGGGTTTGCTGGCTGCCCAGGCTGGTGCCTCGCATTGGCCGGTGGAGCGGGTACGGGTGATTCCGCACCGTGGCCGCAAGCTGGACGAAGCCAGTTTCCGCACGGTGGCCTCGGGGGTGCTGGAGCGCAAGCAGCTGTCGTTCGAGTACCGCGCGCGCTCCACGGATGAGGCGACCCGGCGCACGGTGTCGCCGCAACGCATTACCCATTACCGCGACAACTGGTATCTGGACGCCTGGGATCACAATCGCGAGGCGGTGCGCAGCTTTGCGGTCGACCGCATCCATCAGGCGCGCTTGCTGGACCAGCCGGCGCGTGATGTTGCCGACAGCGAGCTGGATGAGCAGCTGGCGGCCAGCTACGGCATTTTTTCGGGTGCCCCCAAGGGCTGGGCAACTATTGTGTTCAGTGCCAAAGCCGCGCGTTGGGTGGCTGATGAACATTGGCATTCCAAGCAGCAGGGGCGTTTCCTTGCGGACGGACGCTATGAGTTGAAGCTGCCTTACAGCGTTTCGCGTGAGCTGCTGATGGACGTACTGCATTACGGCTCTGATGCGGAGATTGTGGAACCGCAGTCTTTGCGCGAGCAGGCCAAGGCGCTGTTGTCGTTGGCGTTGAGCAATTACGACTGAGCAGTGCCGCTCTGGCGCCTTAGCTATCGCTTTTCCCCCACTTCCTCTTCCGCCAAGGTGAAGGAAGTGGGGCATTCACGTGTGGCGTCTTTTCGGTGTCAGCGTGCGCTCGCCACCACCAAACAGCTCGCACCGAAGGACATGGTTCTGCCGTGGCTGATGTTCCGGATTTCTCTCTCTAACAAACCGTCCATCAGTGCAGCGCCGATGCCGGCCTTGTGGTCGTTAGCAGCTTCTTGGTTTGGAGTCCGCTTAACGCCAAGGCGGTGTGGCAACGAGCGAAGCAAGAAGATAGGGGCGGGAAGCGGGCGAAAAAAATACGTTGCGTAGTCTATCTTCAGGCCAGCTCCTTCGATCACAGAGCAAATGGAATCGCGTGTATACCTGCGGAAATGACCTGCAAGTTCGTCTTCTTCGGACCACAGCATGGAGTAAGTCGGCACGGTGGCATAGAGGCGTCCGTTGGGCTTGAGGAGATTCCTTATCGAAGTTAGAAAGTTATGATCCTCTTCTATGTGTTCGATGACATCGAAAAGGCCCACTCCATCCAGAGTCGAGTTCTTGAATCCCGCGTCAGTCGTTGTGGCGCAGATCACGGTAGGGATGCCTCGCGATTTTCCGTTTGCTGCACCGGATGGACCTGGTTCAACCAGTACTGTTTCAAATCCAGCTTTGATTAGCCCACAGCTAACGAAGCCATTCCCTCCCCCGATATCAAATATTGGTCCATTGTTGGCCGGTGGAAACACCGTCGCCGCCATCGTGATGCACGCATTGCGGTGCTTGAACCAGAACGATGATTCCTCCAGTTCAAAGCATGCTTGGTTGCCTTCTTCCGGGTATGAGATAGCTTCGGTCGATGCCGCGGACCAGATTCCGGTCTTGTCGAGTCTTAGGTTTGGCGCAATCTCGGAAATGCTTGGCATTGAAATCCCTTGATGCTAGGTGTAGTAAGTCGGATGATCCATACACGGCTTCAGTTGCGGAATTTACAGGCTTGTGGCTTACAAGTAATTGATAGTTGTTGAGAAATTCCATTAATGCATTCGTGGCCAGTTTCGTAAGCCGTCGGTCTGCTTATTTATTATTCTTTGCTTGACTACAGTTTTGCTAATCATGACTTGTGGAATGGGAGGCAATGCTGGCCTAACTGGCCTAAGATGTAGCAGTACGGGAGCTAATGCAACTCGGTACCCAAGGTGTTTTTGAATTGGGTATATAGGGTTGTTGCATAAATGCAGGCGAATTTCAGTGAAGGGCACTATCGAGGCTGCCTTGACCGAAATTATTACGGTTTAAAATGGATGCCTGAATCTGGTAGATATGGTTTGGCCATGCTTTGCCTTTGCGCTTGTTTCGCTCCCCTTCTTTGTGAGCGGAGAGGGGTGTTGGCTGCAAAAATCCACAAAAAAACAGCCGCTTTCGCGGCTGTTTTTTTAAATCACTGCGCTATCAAACTTTCCGCCATCAAACCCGGCCGAAGATCAACGTCGCATTGGTGCCGCCAAAGCCGAAGCTGTTCGACATCACCGTATCCAGCTTCGCTTCCTGCGTCTTGCGCAGGATCGGGAAGCCTTCGACGCGCTCGTCCAGCGTTTCAATATTGGCCGAGCCGGCCATGAAGCCATCGCGCATCATCAGCAGGCAGTAGATCGCCTCGTGCACGCTGGCTGCGCCCAACGAATGGCCCGACAGCGCCTTGGTCGAAGACAGCGGCGGCACCGCATCACCAAACACCTGGCGAACTGCGCCCAGCTCGGTCACGTCGCCCAGCGGGGTCGAGGTGCCGTGAGTGTTCAGATAGTCGATCGGTCGGTCCAGGCCTTCCATCGCCATCTTCATGCAGCGCACGGCGCCTTCGCCGGACGGGGCAACCATGTCGGCACCGTCGGAGGTCACACCATAGCCAACCAGCTCGGCATAGATGCGCGCGCCACGAGCCACGGCGTGGTCGTAGTCTTCCAGCACCAGCATGCCGGCGCCGCCAGCGATGACGAAGCCGTCGCGGTTGGCGTCGTAAGGACGCGATGCGGTGCTCGGGGTTTCGTTGAAGCTGGTGGACAGTGCGCCCATGGCGTCGAACATCACGCTCATCGACCAGTGCAGGTCTTCACCGCCGCCGGCAAACATCACGTCCTGTGCGCCGTGACGGATCAGGTCGGCAGCTGCGCCGATGCAATGTGCCGAGGTGGCGCAGGCCGCCGACAGCGAGTAGCTCAGGCCCTTGATGCTGAAAGCGGTGGCCAGGTTGGCCGACACGGTCGAGCACATCGTGCGCGGCACCATGTACGGGCCTACCTTGCGCACGCCACGGTTGCGCAGCAGATCGGCCGCTTCCACCTGCCATTCGCTGGAACCGCCGCCGGAGCCGGCGATCAGGCCGCTACGCACGTTGCTGACCTGGCTTTCGTTCAGGCCGGCATCGGCGATGGCGTCACGCATGGCGACGTAGCTGAAGGCGGCCGCATCGCTCATGAAACGCTTGAGCTTGCGGTCCACCTGGGCGTCCAGGTCGATATCGACCTTGCCGCCAACCTGGCTGCGCAGGCCGGCTTCGGCATGGTCGGGCAGGGCGACGATGCCAGGGCGGCTGTCACGCAGGGCGCTGGAGACGGTGTCCAGATCGTTGCCAAGGCAGGACGTGATGCCCATGCCGGTAATGACGACACGACGCATCAGAAGCTCTCGGTTGAGGTGAACAGACCTACGCGCAGGTCCTTGGCGGAATAGATCTCGCGGCCGTCGACCAGCATGCGGGCGTCGGTCTGTGCCATCACCAGCTTGCGGTTGATCACACGCGAGACATCGATTTCGTATTGCACCAGCTTGGCGCTGGGCAGCACCTGGCCGGTGAACTTGACCTCGCCACAGCCCAGCGCACGGCCGCGGCCTTCGGCGCCCAGCCAGGTGAGATAGAAGCCGGTCAGCTGCCACATGGCATCCAGGCCCAGGCAGCCCGGCATCACCGGGTCGCCAATGAAGTGGCAGCCGAAGAACCACAGGTCAGGACGGATATCCAGTTCTGCCCGGATCAGGCCCTTGCCGTGGGCGCCACCGTCCTCGCGGATCTCGGTGATGCGGTCGAACATCAGCATCGGGTCGTTGGGCAGGCGGCCCTTGTTGGGGCCGAAAAGTTCGCCACGCGCGCTGGCCAGCAGCTGGTCGCGCGTGAAAGCATGCAGACGGGTCATCCGGGGTAATCCAAAGCCTTTGCGAGCCGCCGAGCATGCTGCAGCATTGCCGTTCAATCAAATGTTTTAACTGGACGGTTGCGTATGTTAGCTGCAGATAAGCGCCGTTCGCGGGCTGTTACGGGAGGTATGAATAAGTACATTTGTGAGGACAAGTGTGCATTTAGCGACAACAGCTATCATGTTGACGACCTTTTCGGACTGTTGCCTTGAGCCCACAACGCAAGATCATCCATGTCGACATGGACGCCTTCTACGCGTCCGTGGAGCAGCGTGATGACCCCGGTTTGCGCGGACGGCCGGTGGTGGTGGCCTGGCGCGGGGCGCGTTCGGTGGTGTGCGCGGCGTCCTATGAGGCGCGCAAGTTCGGAATACGCTCGGCGATGCCGGCGTTGCGCGCCGAGCGGCTGTGCCCGGATGCGGTGTTCGTGCCGCCGGACTTTGCCCGCTACAAGGCGGTATCACGGCAGATCCGCGAGATCTTCCTGGGTCACACCCCGCTGGTGGAGCCGCTGTCGCTGGATGAGGCCTATCTGGATGTAAGTGATTCGCCCAGTTGCGGTGGCATCGCCACCGAGATTGCCCGCACCATCCGCGCACAGATCCGCGAGACCACCGGCCTGACCGCCTCGGCCGGTATTGCGCCCAACAAATTCCTGGCCAAGGTGGCCTCGGACTGGCGCAAGCCGGATGGCCAGTTCGTGGTGCCACCGTCGCGGGTCGAGCAGTTCCTGACGCCCTTGCCGGTCAAGCGGGTGCCGGGTGTGGGCAAGGTGATGGAGGGCAAGCTGTCGGCGCTGGGCATCGTGACCGTGGGTGATCTGCGTGCGCTGCCACTTGAGCAGTTGCAGGCCTTGTTCGGCAGTTTCGGCGGCGGCCTGTACCGGCGCGCACGCGGCATCGATGATCGGCCGGTGGAGCCGGACCAGCCAGTGCAGTCGATTTCCTCGGAAGACACGTTTGCCGAAGATCTGCACATGGGCGAGTTCGACGAGGCGATCACCCAGTTGGCCGAGCGCACCTGGCGTGCCACCGGGCGCACCGAGCGCATCGGCCATACCGTCGTGCTGAAATTGAAGACGGCGCAGTTCCGCCTTCTTACCCGCAGCTATACACCGGATACGCCGCCGGGCTCGGTCGAGGAACTGCGTGACATCGCATTGGCGCTGTGCCAGCGCGTGCAGCTGCCGGCGGATACGCGTTATCGGCTGGTGGGCGTGGGTTTGTCGGGCTTCCGTGACCGTGACGAAGTCGTAGTGCAGGGTGATCTGTTCCGCAACATAGCGTTGGAATGAGCACATTCTTTGCGCGGGCCTGCGCCGTTACAATCGATGACTCATTGTCTGGGAGTGTGGATGCGTGGCGATCAAAGCCTTGGTGTTCGATTTGGATGGCACGCTGGTAGACAGCGCGGGTGATATCGCCGAGGCAGTGAACCTCACCTTGGAAGAGCTGGCGTTGCCGCGCGTATCGGAGGCAACGGTACGCAGCTGGATAGGCGAGGGCGTACGCAAGTTGATGACTACCGCGTTGGCGCATGCCGGCAGTGCATTGGAGCTGGATGCGGCGATGCCGGTTTTCATGCGGCATTACACAGCGTGCCTGCTGCGCAGCCCGCGCCTGTATGACGGTGTCGGCGAAGCCCTGAGCGCACTGCAGGCACGCGGCCTGCCGATGGCCATCTGCACCAACAAGCCGGCAGCGCTGGTACCGCCGTTGTTGCAGCATCTGGGCATTGCCGGATTCTTTGCCCACATCATCGGTGGCGATTCACTGCCGCAGCGCAAGCCGCACGCGGAGCCGTTGTTGCATGTGGCCGAGTTGTTGCAGCAGCCGGTAGCGAACTGTCTGATGGTGGGGGATTCGGGCACCGATCTGGGCGCGGCAAACAACGCCCGCATGCCGATCGTGCTGGTGCGCTATGGCTATTCGCGTGACCTGGACCTGGACGCAGCCGATGCAGTGGCGGTGATCGACGATATGCGCGAGTTGCTGACGATCGTCGCGTAGCTGGGCTTTTGTAGGAGCGGCGTAAGTCGCGAAGCTGATGGACTATCCGAATGCGGATAATCCTGCGACTTCATTGGTGTCAGCTTCGCGGCTTATGCCGCTCCTACAAATCAGGGGCCACAGCCTCATTTCCGACAGTTATCAATAATCATTCTCATTTGATGTAGAATGCAGCCATCAGCAGCGTGCCTGGCGTTTGATTCCGGCAGCTGCATTCGATATCCGTCGTTCCTCAAGCTGTTCGCCAGGGGGGCGCATCCCCACTGTCGAGAGGCTTCCCCCATGTCCCGTCGTTCTTCGTCGCGGTTGTCCGCGCGTGCTCCTTTGTCCCGTCGTCCGCTGGCCGCTGCGCTTGCCCTGTCGGCATTGATTGCCGGGCCGGCAATGGCTGACGCTGCAGCCGATGCCACCGACATCGACACCGTGCACGTCACCGCCGAGCAGATCGCCAAGCAGGCCTTGGGCAGCTCGGTGATCACCGCGGTGGACCTGGAGCGCCTGCCGCCGGCCAATGACTTGTCTGAAGTCATCCGCCGCATGCCCGGCATCAATCTGACCGGCAATACCGCGTCCGGTTCCTACGGCAACTTCCGCCAGATCGACATCCGCGGCATGGGTCCGGAGAACACCTTGATCCTGATCGACGGCCGCCCGGTCAGCTCGCGTGACTCGGTGCGCATGGGCCGCAGCGGTGAACGCAACAGCCGCGGCGACAGCAACTGGGTGCCGGCCGAAGCGGTGGAACGCATCGAAGTGCTGCGCGGCCCGGCAGCAGCACGTTACGGCTCCGGCGCTTCCGGCGGTGTGGTCAACATCATCACCAAGAAGCCGACCGGTGATCTCACCGGCTCGCTGACCTTGTATGGCAGCCAGGCCGAGCACAGCGAGGAAGGCGACAGCGAACGCGTGGGCTTCCAGTTGTCCGGCCCGTTGAGCGAGCAGCTCTCGTTCCGTCTGTTCGGCAACGTCAACAAGACCGAGCCGGATTCGCTGTATCTCAACAAGGATTTCGCTACCGGTGTAACTCCACCGGCGGGCCGCGAAGGCGTGCGCAACCGTGATGTCAGCGGCCTGCTGCGTTACGACATCAATGACAACCATGTGCTGGAACTGGATGCCAGCGTCAGCCGCCAGGGCAATATCTATTCGGGCGAACGCGGCGTCAGCGGGGATGGTTTCGAGCGTTTGAATGCACTGTACGGTGCCGAGACCAACGTCATGCTGCGCCGCTCGTTCGGCCTCACCCATCGTGGCAGCTATGACTGGGGCAGCTCGCGTATCACCGCGGCCTACGACGACACCGACAATACCCGCCTCAACGAAGGTCTGGCCGGCGGCCCGGAAGGATCAATCACTGAAGGTGCGAGCTTCTCCACCTCCGAGCTCACTTCCGCGCGCGTGGATGGCGAGATCAACGTGCCCTTGAACTGGGGAGGTATCGAGCAGGTCGCTACGCTGGGCTTCGAATACCGCGACATGAAGTTGGATGACCCTTACTCGGTCACCCAGAGTTCGAGCAGCGGTGGCGGTATCCCCGGCTATGAAGGTGTGCGCACCGGCAAGAGTGACCAGCAGTTCGCGGCGGTTTTCGTCGAGGACAATCTGTACATCGGTGAACGCTGGACGCTGACGCCGGGCCTGCGTTTCGACCACCATTCGCAGTTCGGCAACAACCTCAGCCCTAGCCTCAACGTGCAGTTCAAGCTGGCGCAGGACTGGGCTATCAAGGGCGGCATCGCGCGTGCGTTCAAGGCGCCAAATCTCTATCAGGCCAACCCGGATTACCTCTACTACACACGCGGCAATGGCTGCCCGGTGTTGAACCCGAACCTGGGCTCGGGCTGCTACGTGATGGGCAACGCGGACCTGGATCCGGAAACCAGCATCAACAAGGAAATCGGCATTGAATGGGCGCCGGACAACGGCTGGCATGCCTCGGTGACGTATTTCCACAACGACTACAAGGACAAGATCGTTGCCGGCCAGAACCGTATCGGCATCACCAATGACACCAAGGGCCAGGTGTTCCAGTGGACCAATGCACCGGAAGCCATCATCCGTGGTGTCGAAGGCAACGTGAAGGTGCCGCTGCTCGGTGGCGGTGATGTGCTGTCGTGGAATACCAATGTGACCTGGATGATCGAGAACGTCGACAAGACCACCGACCAGCCGCTGTCCATCATTCCCGAGTACACCGTCAACACCTTCCTGGATTGGCAGGTCAATGCGCAGTTGTCGTTCATGCTGACCGGCACCTTCTACGGCAAGCAGGAATCGGCTACGCAATCCAACACCACCGGTGCGCTGCTGCCGCGCGATACCCGTGCGGCCTATGACCTGTGGAGCCTGGGCGGCCAGTACCGCATCACGCCCAAGGTGCGGCTGGGTGGCGGCATCAACAACCTGTTCGACAAGCGCCTGTTCCGCGAAGGCACCACCAGCACCAGTGCCACCGGCGCAGGTGCCGATACCTACAACGAACCCGGCCGCAGCTACTGGGTGAACCTGAGCGTCGGCTTCTGATGCGTACCTTCAGGCTTGCAGCGGCGGCCGTCGTGTTGACGGTCGCCGCCATGGGGATGCCGTTGGCATCGGCGCAACCTGACCCGACCGCGCGGGTCGGCGTCACGGTGGCCGATGCCACGCTGCAGGGCTATCGCTTCGAGCAGCTGCGGATCAGTTCCGCCGATGGCCAGCGTCATTACCGGGTGCATTTGGCGCTACCGCGTGCGTCAGCTCCCGCGCAGGGATTCCCGGTTGCCTATCTGCTGGACGGCAATGCGGCACTGATGGAGCTGGATGCGGCGTTGTTGCAGCGGCTGGCGGCGCAGCCGCGGCCACCGGTGCTGGCGCTGATTGCCCACGACAATGATCTGCGCATCGATGGAACGGCGCGCAGCTTCGACTACACCCCGCGGCGAACGCCGGGTAAGGCCGAGGAGTTCGACGTAATGAACGTGCAGCGGCGCAGTGGCGGTGCCGACGCCTTCCTCGATCTGATCGAAAGCCGGATCAAGCCTGCCGTGGCCGCAAAGGCGAACCTCGACCCTGCGCGGCAGATGTTGTGGGGCCACTCCTATGGCGGGCTCTTCGTGTTGCACGCGTTGGCGCGGCGGCCCGCTGCGTTCAGTGACTATGTCGCAGTGGATCCTTCGCTGTGGTGGGCAGACGGTTTCATCGTCGATGAGCTCGAACATCACGCCGTTCCGTTGGCGGCGCCGGCCAAGCTGTTGCTGATCCAGGGCAGGCCTGCCGCTGGCAAGCCGGCGCAGCGCAGTACCGACCATGCGGCACGTGCTGCAGGCAACGCGCAGGCAGCTGCACGCTTGGATGCCGCGTTGCGTGAGATGCATGGCTTGGATGTTGAAAAGCAGGGTTTGCCGGGACTCAGTCACGGCCAGACACTGGGGGCGGCAATCGCGCCGGCACTGCTGTCGCTGTCGCGTTGAGTGCGGTGCAATACGCTGTTGATGACGCTGGCTGCTGCATGCAGCCAGCGTGTCCCGGCTAGCGCGGCGTCTGCGCCAGTGCGCGGTAGTCGCGAGGGGTCATACCCACGGTGTTCTTGAACTGACGCGAGAAGGCGCTCTGATCGGAAAACCCACAGGCCTGGCCGACGCCGGCAATGCTGGATCCGGTGAACAACATGCGCGTGGCTGCGTCGATCCGGAACTTGGTGAGCAGCTGCTGCGGGGTGAGCTGGAATACTTTCTTGAACAACCGTTCCAGCTGCGCCACCGACACTCCGCTCTTGCCGGCCAGCGTGCGCACCCGCAGCGGTTCGTGGAAGTGCGCCTGCATGTATTCAACTGCTTCGAGCAGCCGCTGGAACGAGGAATGCTCGCGGTCAGGCTGGCCCAGATCGCGGGAAATGCCGATCAGGCCGACGATGCGGTTGTCTTCCACCAAGGGTTGCTTCAGCGTCAGGCACCAGCCGGGGCTGCGGTTGGCATACAGCTGCAGCTCGAGCAGATCCTCGATGACCTCACCACCGAGCACACGCTGATCCTGCTGGATATAGCGTGCGGCCAGATGCGCCGGGTACAACTGCAACACGCTCTTGCCGACGATTTCCTCGCGGCTCTTCTTGGCAAGCCGCTGCATCAAGGTCTGGTTGACGTGGGTATACCGGCACTCGGTGTCCTTGATGAAAAAAACCACGTCGGGTAATGGATCAAACATGCGCACCAGCACCTGGGGCGACAGGGTGACAGCCATGGTGGTGCTCTCCGTTGCAGAGCGCACACCCTGCCATTTCGAAGGCGGCCTCTCAAGCAAAACGATTGTGCTCAAATCCGCATCGCCAAGGCGAACATACACCTAGCGTGGTACAGCCGGACCGGTAGATGATTGCTCCCGAAATGTACGGTCAATCATTTCTTTCGATTTGGTTTGACTATGCAAATCAATTGGTTGCATGTGAGATTTGTCCGGCCTGAGTCATGACTGGCACAGGGGGAACTGCGCGGGGGTGTAGTGCGGGTGCCGCGGCTGCATGCGGCATTCGGCGGATTTCAATGTAGCGGTTGAAGCAGGGCGCGGTCAGCCGGTGCAGCGGAATGCAGTCGCTCCGGCACTGCTGCCAGTCTTCAATGAGGCGTGCGTTGGACTGTGGTCCAGCAGCCGCCGGCGCCGGGCGCCGATGCGCCCCGCTGCAGGGATAGAGAAAGGTTCATCGCGCTGGCATTGGCCGGCGGCGCAAGTGTGCGCTGCGTGCTGCCCTGGGGAGGGCGCAACAGTGGCAGCCCCGCGTTCGGTGGCCTGCACGGCGTTGCATCCGGCTGTTGCGCGGTGACGTTGCGTTGCCGCTGACTGCAGCGGGCTCAGTGGTGTTCAACCGAAGTTTCCTTGGCGTCGTTTGTCATTGTTTTCGCACTTGTGAGGGGAAGGAAATGCCTATCAACAATCGTGTCAGCGGCCTGCCGCTGCGTCGCCGGGGGGCTTTGGCGGTTGCCGTTGCCCTTGCCCTGTTTTCCAGTGGTACGGGCATCGCCCTTGCCCAGGATGCCGAACCGCAACAGGACAAGGCCAAGGCTGCCTCCAGTCATGGCGAGAGCCCGACGGCCAAGGACCTGGACACCGTCATCGTGACCGGCTCGCGCATCCGTCGCGAGCCGGGTTTCGAGGGCCCTGCGCCGGTGACCGCCATCAGTGCGGAAAAGATCCAGGCCTCCGGTTACACCCAGATCGCCGATCTGGTGAACCAGCTGCCAAGTTTTGCCGCAACCCAGACCACGCAGACCGCCAACCAGACCGGCGATGTCGGTGTCAGTGCGTTGGATCTGCGCGGCATGGGCGTGCAACGCACGCTGACCCTGGTGGACGGCCGTCGCCAGGTTGCCTCCATTCCCGGCACCGCCGGTGTGGATGTCAGCGCGCTGCCTGCCAGCATGATCGAACGCGTGGACGTGGTGACCGGCGGTGCCTCCGCGTTATATGGCGCCGATGCCGTCAACGGCGTGGTCAACTTCATCCTCAAACGGGATTACGAGGGCCTGGAATCGAGCCTGCGCTATGGCGATTCCTCGCGCGGCGACATGCCCACCTATACCGGTGACGTGTTGTTCGGCAAAAACTTCGCCGACAACCGCGGCAACTTCACGCTGTATGGTTTCTGGGAGAAGAACTCCGGTACCGTGCGCGGCCAGGACCGTCCGTGGACCGCCAACGGCTACCCTTACTATTCGCGTGCCAGCAGCGCCGATCCGTATCAGATCCTGGACAACAGCCGTAACGTCTACAACTCGCCCAACGCGACGGTATCGCTGGGCGACTGCACCGCGGCCAATGCCGCCAGCTGTCTGTATACCTTCAATCCGGATGGCTCGCTGCGGCACTCGCAGCTCGGTCCGGGTGGGCTGACCAACCTCAATTCGAGTTTCAACGTGCTGCAGCAGGGCACCACCGATGGTGGTGAATTCGGCGGCCGCTATGACTCCTGGTACCTGGTGACGCCGTCGGACCGGCAGACGGTGCGTTCGACGCTTGATTTCGATGTAACCGATTCGCTGCGTCTGGTCGGTACGGTCAATTATTCGCAGAGCCAGTCCGAGGCTTCATGGCGTTCGCTCAGCACCTATGGCTCCGGTGGCAGCGAGGTGGTGCCGTACTACAGCCCCTTCATCACCCAGGAGATGATCGACGCCAACGGTGGTGACTTCACCGATGGCATTGCGTTCGGCCGTCACTTTGACGAAGAGCTGGGCCATATGCGCCAGCAGACCGACCGCAAGCTGCTGCAGGCCACGGTAGGTATCGAGGGCTATTTCGATTTCATCGGCCGCAGCTGGAATTACGAGGCCTACTATTCCTACGGCCGTAGCCGCCAGCGCACACGCGAACTCAATGCCGGTTCCTATGACCGCCTGTTGGCCGGCCTGGACTCCTATGTGGATGACGCCGGCAACCCGATCTGCTGGGATGGCCCGGCCGGTTGCGTGGCGATCAACCCGTTCAAGCGGTTGACCCCGGACATGGTCGATTGGCTGACCTACAACACCGATTGGTCCTCGACCACGTTGACGCAGAAGGTGGCCTCGGCCTATGTCTCTGGCGGCCTGTTCGACCTGCCCGGAGGTGAAGCCAAGATCGTGCTGGGTGCGGAGTACCGCAAAGAGCGCAACGAGATTGGCAGCATCGCCCAGTACGACCCGACCAATCCGGCCTACGACCCCAGCCTGGGCACCACCCAGGATCGCTTGAACGGCGAGTTCAGTGTCAAGGAGATCTTCAGCGAGCTTAGCCTGCCGCTGTTGTCCGATGTTGCCGGCGCCAAGCGTTTGTCGCTGGAGCTGGCAGGGCGTCTGTCCAACTACAGCACCGCCGGCCGCACCACCACCACCAAGCTCGGGCTGGAGTGGGCGCCGATCGATGACATCACCTTGCGCGGCACCTACGGCAAGGCCATCCGTGCACCGAACATCGGTGAGCTCTACACGGCGGGCAGTGTCTCGGCTGCGTGGATCTACGACCCCTGCAATGACTATGCGTTGGCCAACCGCACCAGTACCACCAGCTACACGGCGGGCAACTGCGCGACCATCAGCCCCAGCGATACCAGCGTCGGCAACTACTGGCAGTGGAAGGACATCGTCTATTCGGGCAACAAGAGCCTGAAGCCTGAAACGGCCAAGACCACGACGTTTGGCGTGGTGCTGCGGCCGCGTTTCATTTCCAACCTGACGGTGTCGGCCGACTATTACAAGATCGACCTGCGCGGGGTGATCTCTTCGCTGAACTACCAGACCATCCTCAACCGCTGTGTCGACCAGGCCAGTCTGGACAACGTCTTCTGCGATCTGGTCACGCGCGACGGAGCCGGCGATATCGTCCAGGTGGGCGTGCAGCAGTTGAACCTGTCGCAAAGCATCGCCCGCGGCGTGGATATCAACGCCAACTGGTACTACGACCTCGGCGAAACGGCTGAGTCCGACGCCGGCCGCGTCATCCTGGACCTGACCTATGGCCGGACACTGGAGCGCAAGTTCGTCGCCGACCCGGCCAACCCGGATGATGCCTGGGATTACCTCACCTTGTGGGGTACGCCGAAGTGGAAGGGTACCGTGCGTACCGGCTGGTCCAACCCGACGATGAGCTTCTACTGGACGCTGCGTCATGTCTCCAAGATGCGTGGCAGCAATACTTCGACTGCAACCTATGAGCGGCAGTGGGCGGGCAATACGTTCTACAGCGATTTCTACGCCAGCTACCAGCTCACGCCGAAGGTCAGCGTATTCGGTGGCATGAACAACGCATTTGATCGTGCGCCGCCGCGCGTGCCGGGTGCTGAAGCCGGTGGTGCGGGCTTCAACCAGAGCGGTTACCAGGCAGCGGTATATGACGTGCTGGGCCGTACCTTCAATCTGGGTGTACGCGTGAAGCTGTAACGCGCAATAGTCCTCGCAAACGCACAGGGCCGACGGGATGACCGTCGGCCCTGCTTGTTTTCACGCTGTCCAAAGCCCCAGTTGGGCTGCGGCTTGCTTGGCTCAGTTGGCCTTGCTGTTGTAACGCAGGGTCAGCTGGTACTCGCGGCCCGGCTGGTTGTACCAGGCAACGGTTTCGTACTCGCGGTCGAACACATTGGCGGCCTTGGCCTGCAGGCTCCATGCATCGTTGATGGCGTATTCAACGCGCACGTCCATGGTGCCGTAGCCGGCCAGGCGAACGGTGTTGGCGGCGTTGTCGAAGCGGTGGCCGCTGCCTGCAGCGGTGACGCCAAGACGCAGCGGGCCGAAGCTCTTGTCCACGTCGATGCGGCCGCTGGTGCGCGCGCGGCGTGCCAGCAGGTTGTCGTAGCTGGCGGCACCGGAGGTGTGGTCGCGCGGGTCGGTGAAGCTGGCCTGGGCGTTGATGTCGAAACCAGCCAGCGAAACAAAGCCGGTCAGCTCGGCGCCACGGATGCGCGCTTCGGCAACGTTGACCAGGTCGAAGTTGCTGTCGTAGCCGATCAGCTGGTCAACGCGGGTTTCGTAGGCGTTGAAGGTCCAGTTCCAGTTGTCGGCGTACTGCGCGATGCCCAGGTTCAGGCTCTTGGATTCTTCCGGCTTCAGGTTCGGGTTGCTGAAGCCCGGGTAGTACAGATCATTGAAGGTCGGCGCCTTGAAGCCGGTGCCGGCGCTGGCGGTCAGACGCAGGCCATTGCCGAAGGCAAAGCCATAACCCAGGCTACCGGTGGTGTGGTTGCCGAACTGCTCGTTGTCGTCATTGCGCACGCTGGCCTGCAGCGTATGCGCGCCGAACTGGCCCTGGTACTCGGCAAACACGCCCAGGTTGTCGCGCTGGTCGATATCAAATGCGGTTGAGCTGGTGACTTCGTCATTCTGCCAATCGGCACCGGCAGTGATCTGCTGGCCTTCGGCAAAGCTGAAGTCGCCCTGCACGCTGGCGGTGTCGCGGCGGGTGTCGAAGGCGCTGGCGAAGCTGCGGGTGCCGGCATCGGCATCGGCGAAGTAGTTGTCCGCTTCGTCGCGGTTGCGGCCAACCTGGGCAGTCAGGCGGAAGGCATCCGAGGCGGTCCAGGCGAGCTTGGCGCCGATTACCTGTTGGCGGTTGTCGGCTTCGTTGCCGCCGAAGATGCTGCCGTCGTATTCGTTGAAGCTGTCGGCGTTGAGCACATGGCCTTCCAGGCTCAGCGTGTCGGTCAGGGCGTAGCCGCCGCGCACGTTGATCGAGGTATTGCGGTAGCCATCGCGGTCCGGCTCATCGGCGAAGCAGCCAGCGCCCCAGCCAGCGGCAGTGCCACGGCAGGCGTTGATGCCGTCGGTCTCCTGGTAGCCACCCTGTGCCGAGATCCAGCCACGCTCGCCACGGTTGCTGAAGCCGGCGCTGACCTGGCGCAGGTTGTTGCTGCCGGCGGTGATGGCCAGGTTCTGCTGCAGGCCCTTGCCGGCGTTGCGGGTGAAGATCTGGATCACGCCACCAATGGCCTCGGAGCCGTACAGGCTCGAACGCGGGCCGCGCACGATTTCCACCCGCTCAATCTGGTCAACCGGCAGATCCTGCAGTGCGGCCATGCCATTGGTGGCAGAGGCCACGCGCACGCCGTCCACCAGCACCAGCACCTGGTTGGAGTTGCTGCCACGCAGGAACAGCGAGGTGATCTTGCCGGTACCGCCCTGGTTGGCGAAATCCAGGCCAGCGCGGCCGCGCAGCAGGTCCTGCAGCGAGTTGGCCTGGCTGTGGTCGATCTGTGCACGGTCGATGACCTGCACCGGCACCACGCTGTTCTCGATGGAGATGGGGGTACGGGTGGCGGTAACGGTGACGTCGTCCAGCTCGGTCGGTGCGTTCTGCGCAGCGGCGACGCCCGGCAATGCCAGGGCAAGGGCGAGGGACAGGGTGTGGTAAGACAGTTTCATGGAAGCTCCTGGGCCTGCACGCTCCCGCGCAGGCGGATGGGGAAGGCTGCCAGAGGAGGGAGAAGACGGAGGCGGCGCACACGGCGCTACAGCCGCCGCCATGCCCTCCGCATCGCAACCAGTCGGCTTTCGGGCCGGTCTCCGGACTCGCAGGCGAAGCAGCCTTGCTGCTTCCGTCCAGACGCCTTCCCGTGCCGTGCACAGTGGCGCCATGTCTGGACTTGTCCTGCTTACCGTTGCGGGGGCAGCGCCGGAATGGCGACGTGCTGGAGATCCAGCAGTGCGCGGCACCGGCTTCCCGTTTCAACCGGCCGGCAATGCCGGACGGTCACCCGAAAGTGCGCGCATTCTATGCCATTGCCGCCAGCGCTGCCGGAATGGGGCGTTCATGCCGTTGTGGCACCAAGCCTCCATGAGCCAACGTAGCCCGGGTACGCGCAGCGCACCCGGGAGTGCAGGTTGCGGCGGTTTGCAACAACGTTGCACACCGATCCCCCGGGTGCGCCGCGCTTACCGGGGCTGCGTTCCATGCGTGCCTGTAGCGCCAGCCGCCAACACCAATCGGCGGTAATGCACGGCGAATGGCTAGAATGCGTGCTGCAAACGCAGTATCGGAAGTGTCGTGACAGAAACATGGTACGGGCAGGCCTGCGGGCAGCCTTCGCAGGAATACCGGCAGCGCGCCCTGGCCCGCCAGCGCCAGCTGACCAAACCCGAAGGTGCGCTGGGCCGGCTGGAAGCCTTGGCGGTTGAACTGGCCGCGCTGCAGGGCGTGGATCAGCCGGTGGCGCAGCAGGTACCGGTGGTGGTGTTCGCTGGCGATCACGGCGTCACCGCGCAGGGCGTATCGGCCTATCCGGCGGAAGTGACGGTGCAGATGCTGCACAACTTTGCCGGCGGTGGTGCTGCCATCGCCGTGCTGGCGCGTGAGCTGGGCCTGCCATTGCACGTATGGGATGTGGGCAGCCGCGCCACCTCGGCCATTGCCGGTGTGGTCAGTGCCAAGACGCGTCATGGCACGGATGATTTCAGTACCGGCCCGGCGATGTCCGCCGCCGATCTGGACGCTGCATTGGACGCTGGCCGCCGGGCAGTGGAAACCGCCTGTGCCGATGGTGCCGACCTGCTGGTGTTCGGCGAGATGGGCATCGGCAATACCACCGCTGCCAGCGCCTTGGCTGCCGCACTTGGGCCGTTGCCGCTGGACGAGCTGGTAGGCGCCGGTACCGGCCTGGATGCGGTGCGCATGGTGCAGAAGAAGAACCTGATCGCCCGCGCGCTGAGCTTGCATGGGGAGGCGATCACTGCCGCGCAATCGCCGGGGCTGGAGGCATTGCAGCGTGTGGGTGGACTGGAGATCGCTGCGATCAGCGCGGCGATGATTGCCGCCGCGCAACGCCGGATTCCGGTGCTGGTGGATGGTTTCATCGTGTCTGCCGCTGCATTGGCGGCGGTGCGCATCAACCCGGGCCTGCGGCCGTGGCTGCTGTTCTCGCATCAATCGGCCGAGCGCGGTCATATCCGCCTGCTTGAGGCGCTGCAGGCACAGCCGCTGCTGTCGTTGGACCTGCGGCTTGGTGAAGGCTCGGGCGCTGCCCTGGCATTGCCGCTGGTGCGCATGGCCTGCGCCCTGCAAAACAGCATGGCGACGTTTGCCGAAGCGGCCGTGGCCGATCGCGGTGGCAGCGCATGATTCTTGATCTGCTGCGGCATGCCTCCACCGGGCGCGCCGGACATCTGGACGGGCGTACCGATCCACCTCTGATCGACGGCGCGATGGATGCGTTGTACCGCTGCCATGCCGGTATCGGCTGGAGCCGGGTGATCAGCTCACCGCGCCGGCGCGCGCTGGATACCGCGCATGCGCTGGTGGCCGGCAGCAATCAGTTCTGCGAGATCCACCCGGATTGGGCCGAGCTCGATTTCGGCGATTGGGACGGCCTGCATTTCGATGAACTTCCTACCGAGCAGTTGGCCGGTTTCTACAGCGAACCGCATGATGTGGTGCCGCCCAATGGCGAATCCTGGCAGCAGTTCCAGGCGCGTGTGGAAGAACAACTGCACCGCCTGGTGGACGAAGATGACGGCGATGGCCAGCCGGTATTGGTGGTCAGCCACGCCGGCGTGTTGCGGCTGGTGGTGTCGCGCGTTTGTGGCATGGCGTTGTCGTCGTTGTGGGCGATGCGCATTGATTACGGTACCCGCGTGCGCCTGCGCGTGGAGCGTGGCGAAGACGGCCTGCTGTGGGGCGAACTGCTGGAGTTGCGACAGCCATGAGCGTGCGCCGCCTGATCCTTGCAATCCAGTTCCTGACCCGGCTGCCGACACCGCAGGTGCGCGATTTCCGCCAGGAAGATCTGAGCAGGTCGGCGGTGTATTACCCCTTGGTGGGCGCCATCATCGGCGTGTTGCTGGCGCTGCCGCTGTATGGGTTGGCTGACCGGCCGTGGTTGGCCGGTGCCTTGACCCTGTTGATGTGGGTTTGGGTGACCGGCGCCTTGCATCTGGATGGGCTGGGCGATGTGGCCGATGCCTTCGGTGCGGCGCATCGCAACCCGCAGCGCTTCCTTGAGGTGCTCAAGGACCCGCATATGGGCGTGTTCGGCGTGGTCACGCTGATCATGCAGCTGCTGCTCAAGTTCGTACTGCTGACCGAGCTGGCGGTAAGCCCTTTGTGGTTCGGGATCGTGCTGGTGCCGGCCTGGGCGCGCTGGGGCACCTTGTGGTGGAGCCAACGGATACCGTCGCTGCATGGCGATGGTCTGGGCGAGCGCTTTTCCTGGCAGCTGCAGCCTGCGGCGATGTGGTTGTGGGCGCTGTTGTTGGCGGCCATCAGCGTGTTTTTCGCCTGGTCTTTGCTGCTGGCGCTGTTGCTGGTGCCGCTGGTGGCGCTGTGGTGGAAGCGCAAGCTCGGAGGCATCTCCGGCGATGGCCTGGGCGCCAGCGTCGAGGTCGCTGAAACGCTGTTGTTGCTGGCCCTGGTGATAGCAGCCGATGTTGTAGGAGCGGCATAAGCCGCGAAGCCACAGTTGCTGCCGGCATCACTTATGGCGAACTACCCGCAGCAACTACCGTGCGCTCTGAGGGATGGCCAGCTTCGCGGCTGACGCCGCTCCTACAAAAGAACAGCCGGTAGTTGTGGGAGCGGCATAAGCCGCGAAACCAAAGTTTCTGCCGGCGTCACCTATGGCGAACAACCCGCAGCAACTACTGTGCGCTCTGAGGGATGATCAGCTTCGCTGCTGACGCCGCTCCCACAAAAGAACACCCGATAGTTGTGGGAGCGGTGTAAGCCGCGAAGCCACAGTTGCTGCCGGCGTCACCTATGGCCAACTACCCGCAGCAACTACTGTGCGCTCTGATGGATGGCCAGCTTCGCGGCTGACGCCGCTCCCACAAACGCTTGTGGGGCTTCACTCTTCGAAGCGGATCTCGCCGGTTTCTTCTTCGTCGGCTTCGGGCTGCATATGTGTTTCTAGCACCGGCCCGGCCAGTTGCCCCGCGCGTGCGGTCGGCAATCCGGCAACGGCGATCTCGTATTCGGCGACCAACTGCTGGCGGCGTGCTTCAGGTATTTCCTGCCAATGGCAGCCAAGCAGTGCGCCTTCCAGCGAATACAGCAGGTTGAGGCTGGGCTTGAAGCCGGCGCGGCGAACCTTCATGAACGCCGCAACCGGGCCGATCGCACTCAGATCCTGCTCGCTGCGCAGACCGACCTGACGCAGCCAGGCTGCACTCTTGGGGCCGATATTGCGCAGCTTGGGCGCGCTCATTGCAGCGCCTCGACAAACACCTGGGCGATGGCTTCCAGGCCGAGCTGATCATCGGCGTCGAAGCGCGCGATCACCGGGCTGTCGATATCCAGCACGCCGATCAGTTGGCCGTTGTGCACCAGTGGTACCACCAGTTCAGAACGCGAGGCCGAGTCGCAGGCGATGTGCCCCGGGAAGGCATCCACATCCTCGATGCGCAGGGTCTGGCGGCTGCTGGCGGCAGCACCGCACACGCCCTTGGACAGGGGAATGCGCACGCAGGCCGGCAAGCCCTGGAATGGGCCGACCACCAGTTCCTTGCCGTCGTAGAAATAGAACCCAGCCCAGTTGAGCTGCGGCAGTGCGTGGTAGATCAATGCCGACAGATTGGCGGCATTGGCGATGCGGTCGGCTTCGCCGTAAACCAGTGCGCGGGCCTGGGCCAGCAGCTGGGCGTACTGTTCCGGCTTGCTGCCGGTAAGCGTGTCGGTACTGAACATCGTGAGAGTCTAGCCGCTGCGTGACCCGCGATTTTGCCAGCCGCTGCCGGCAAACGCAGCCATCGCCGATGGAATGCTGGATCGCAGGCAAAAAAAGACCCGGCAGCGGGAGGGAGCTACCGGGTCCGGGATTGCGCGGGGGAGGGGCCGCGCAAATGCTGTTGTAGGGGTATCAGCGGGTTTTGCCGGCCGCCTTGGCAGGCTTCGCGGCGAACGGCTGGCGCACCAGTGCGCCCAGTGCTTCGCTGGTTTTCAGGCTGAGCCCGAGCACTTCCTGGTTGGCGCTGGCCAGCCGTTCCATGCTGTCGCGCGCCAACTGCAGGCCCTTGGGCAGCAGCGCCTGCAGATCCGCCTGCGCGCCGGCTTGGGAAAGTTCGCCGAAAAAGCCGGCTGCCGCGCTGCTGTTGCGCTCGAACGCACGCAGCTGCACGCCAAACACGCTTTCAGCGTTTTCCAGCGCGAGCCGGTTGGCGCGGTTGGCGGCAGCGGCAAACTGCTGGGTGTAGCTGCTGAAATCGTTGGGCTGTGCGGACATCGGTGCAATCCAGCTGGGCGTGTTGCGTTGCAGCATAGCGCGGATTTTGCGCGGCGCAACATTAACCCGTGAATGATTCAGTATCGACCTCCTGTAGAGCCGAGCCATGCTCGGCTAGGGCCTTACCGGTAAAGCAGATTCTGTAGAGCCGAGCCATGCTCGGCTGGAGCTTTACCGGGAAAGCAGATTCTGTAGAGCCGAGCCATGCTCGGCTGGGGCCTTACCGGTAAAGCCTCTGCCGAGCATGGCTCGGCACTACCGTTTTTGCTCCCTCCCTTTGCCGCAGGCAAGGGGAGGGCTGGGGAGGGGTTGGCTTTTGGGCCTTTCAAGCATTACCAGCTTCGCGGCTTACGCCGCTCCTACAAAACCGCAGTGCGTCGGTAAGGCCTTTGCCGAGCATGGCTCGGCACTACTGCCTGCGTCAGGCAGCTTTGTCGCCCTTGTAGCTGCAGCCGGAAGTGCAGGTCTCGTGCACCACCACTTCGCTGAGCAGCGGCAGCGCGGGCTTCAGCTTTTCCCAGATCCACATTGCCAGGCGTTCGCTGGTGGGGTTTTCCAGGCCGGGGATGTCGTTGAGGTAGTTGTGGTCAAGCTGGTCGTACAAGGGCTGGAAGGCCGCCTTGAGTTCGCTGAAATCCATGATCCAGCCGGTCTCTGGGCCGGGCTCGCCGCTGACCCGCAGCTCGACGCGGAACGAGTGACCGTGCAGGCGCGAGCATTTGTGGCCTACCGGGACGTTGGGCAGCCGGTGTGCGGCCTCCAGGGTGAAAACCTTGAAAATATCCATGGGCACAATTGTAGGGCGGCGCCGCCGTTGCGCGTATCCACCCGTGATGCCAGTCATATTTTCATATCCATCAAGATGGAGCGATGTAACGGTTGGTTATGTGCGAATGCAACAAAGTGATTGGCCGGACATTTGCGTGTCATGAGGTACTGACCGGGTTGTCATTCACCTCCTCCGGATTCCATGCCTACTCGTTCCCTGCTCGCCTTCGCGGTGGCCGCCGCTGTCGCTGCTCCCTCCCTCGCCCTGGCTGAAACGGCTGCCGATGGCAGCAAGACCCTCGATGCGGTGCGTGTCACCGGTTCCAACATCAAGCGTACCGATACCGAAACCGCCAACCCGGTGCAGGTGATTGAACGCCAGCAGCTGGAGCAGACCGGCAAGGCCAGTGTGGCTGACCTGCTGCGTTCGATCTCCGCCAATACCGGCAATGCCAGCAACGAAACCAGTAACAGTGGCTGGGCTTCCGGTTCGGCCGGCATCGGCCTGCGCGGCTTGTCGCAGAAGAACACGCTGGTGCTGCTCAACGGCCGCCGCCTGGCCAACTACGGTTTCCCGGCTGGCGGCCTGTTGGACACCTTCGTTGATCTCAACGCATTGCCGCTGGTCGCCGTTGAACGTATTGAAGTGCTCAAGGATGGCGCCTCGGCCGTATATGGCTCTGACGCGGTGGCGGGCGTGGTCAACATCATCACCCGGCAGAATTTCGAAGGTGCCGAAGTCGGCGTCAGCGGCGGTACCTCCGATGCCGGCGGGCTGGACCAGCAGAACCTCAAGTTCGTCGGCGGCATCGGTGATCTGCAGAACGATGGCTACAACATCCTGGTGTCGCTGGAAGGCTATAACCGCGACCGGCTGGACCAGGACCAGCGCGAGCTGACCCGTTCGGGCATCTACACCGACAAGGCGGGCGGGCGCTGGAACGGCTGGTCCGCCAAGGGCGCACGCTACCTGATCAGCGGCAAGTCGGTTCCGATGCTCGATGCCGCCGGCAATTGCCCGGAAGGCACGGTGCTCACCGCCAGCGCGCCGATCGATGGCCTGGCCGGCGACACGTGCGCTTTCAACCAGGCGCCGTACACCACGCTGATCCCTTCCACCAAGCGCTGGCAGGCCTACGTCAACGGCACGCTGCGCATCAATGACTCGGTGGAAGCCTTCGCCGATGTGATCTACAGCGATATCAAGGGTGTGTCCTGGTTCGGTTCCAGCCCGTTTTTCACCCTGGAAAGCGGGCGCTTCGCGCTCAACGCCGACACCGGCCTGGCCGAGCCGGTGCGCTCGACCCTGCCGGCCTCCAATCCGTACAACCCGTATGGCGTGGACGTACCGATCGAGTACACCTTCTTCAACCTGGGCGGCACCATCAAGACCAACCGTTCGCGCTCCTATCGCGGCGTGCTTGGCCTGCGCGGGCAGGGTGAGAAGTGGGACTGGGAACTGGGCGCGTTCCAGGCCGCCAGCAAGCAGAGGGAAACCGTCTCCGGTGGCTTTGCCAACCGCTGGTCGCTATATGACGCCTTGGCCACGGGCAGTTACAACCTGCTCAATCCGTCGGCCACCGATCCTTCGGTGCTGGCGGCCATCGGCCTGAGCACCTTGCGTCCGGCTGACTCGGTGCTCAAGGGCGTGGACGCCAAGGTCTCCGGCACGTTGGGCGAGACCTGGGCCGGCCAGATCGGGTTTGCCGCCGGTGCCGAGTGGCGGCAGGAGAAGCTCGACTCCGACAACCCATGGCAGATCGATGCCGGCCTGCAGGTGCGCCCGGCCATTGCCGAAGTGCACGGCCAGCGCCAGGTAAGCGCGGCCTATGCCGAAGTAAGCGTGCCGCTGCACAGCACGCTGGAGTTGCAGGCCGCCGCGCGCGCTGATCACTACAGTGATTTCGGCAATGCCTTCTCGCCCAAGCTGGGCCTGCGCTGGCAGCCGCTGGACTGGTTGCTGGTACGTGCTGCGGCCTCGCGCGGTTTCCGTGCGCCGTCGTTGTCGGAGAACTCGGCATCCACCAGCATCGCCTACGGTTCGGTGGTGGATCCGCATGACCCTGACGTGGCCGGTTCGCGACAGAATCCAACCTTCTTCACCGTCGGCAACACCGGGCTCGACCCGGAGCGCACCCGCAGTTTCAACGCAGGCTTCGTGCTGTCGCCGTGGCAGAACACCAACCTCAGCGTGGACTACTACCGCATCAAGCTGGACAACCTGATCGGCAGCGGCAATACCACCACGCTGGTGGAGGAGAACGATCCAGCCAATGTGTTGCGTGACTCGCGCGGCAAGCTGTTGGCGGTCTACAACCGCTACCAGAACCTGAGCGAGCTGGAGACGTCGGGCATCGATGTGGAGCTGCGCCAGCGTTGGCAGACGGCGGCTGCGGGTGATTTCGGTTTGTCCTCGGCGTTGACCTACGTGATCGACTACAAGCGCCCGCAGGTGATTGGGGGCCCGCTGGTGGATTACGCCGGCTCCAACCTCGGCCCCTCGCTGCCCGACACCAAGGCCACCACCACGCTGGACTGGGCGCTGGGTGATTGGCGCACCGCACTGACCTGGTATTACACCAGCAGCTACGACCAGCAAGGCAGCGCTGCCGCCAAGGCGGTGCAGAAGCAGGTGGCCAGCTACAGCCAGTTCGACCTCTACCTGGGTTACACCGGCATCGAGAAACTGACCGTCTACGCCAAGGTGCAGAACATCGGTGACCGCCAGCCGCCGTATGACGCCACCTTCCCGGGTGTGCGCGCGCCTTACGACTTCAGCCAATACGACCTGCGTGGCCGCTATTACACGCTGGGCTTTGATTACCGGTTTTGATTGAAAGCCCCTCTCCTGCGCGCGCGGGAGGGCAGCTTTGTAGAGCCGAGCCATGCTCGGCTGAGGCTTTACCGGGAATGCCTCTGCCGAGCATGGCTCGGCACTACATGCATCGATTTTTCCGAAATTTCGCAACAAGGTTCATGCAATAGGGGAGTGCAACATCCATGTCGTTCCGCTTTTCACGCCTGCTGCCAGTGCTGTTGCTGGCAACGCTCATCAGTCTGTCGCCGGCCTACGCCCAGAACAGCTACTACTTCCCCGCCGCGCAGCAGTTCGACGCAAAGGTGCCATCACCGCAGCAATTCCTTGGCTACGAGATCGGCAGCCACTACACACGTCACGACCAGTTGGTTGCCTACTTCAACGAACTGGCGCGGGTTTCGGACAAGGTCAAGGTCGAGGTGATCGGCCAGAGTTATGAGCAGCGGCCGCTGCTGTTGGTGACCATTGCCTCGTCGCGCAACCATGCGCGCAGTGCCGAGATCGCCGCGCAGCGGCAGGCATTGATCGATCCCGCACAGCCGCTACCGGACGCCGATGCACCGGCGGTTGCCTGGCTGGGTTACAGCGTGCACGGCAACGAAACTTCCAGCGGTGAGGCAGCAATGCTGACCGCCTATTACCTGGCCGCCAACCAGGATGCGGAAACCGCGCGCTGGCTGGATCATGCCGTGGTGGTGATTGATCCGGCGCAGAACCCGGATGGCCGCGACCGCGCTGCAAACTGGCACAACGCCTGGGGCTCGCAGCCGCCATCGGCCGACCCTGCAGACAAGGAGCACGTGGAGCCTTTCCCCAGCGGCCGCGTCAACCACTACTTCACCGATCTCAATCGCGATTGGTTGGCGTTGTCCCAGACCGACAGCTGGCCCAAGGTTGCCGCGTTCCATCGCTGGTATCCGAACATCCAGATCGACTTCCACGAGATGGGCAAGGACAGCACGTATTACTTCGAGCCCTCGCCGAAGAGCATGGAGAGCCCTTTGCTGCCCAAATCCTCCTACGAGGCCAACAAGTGGCTGGCACGCTTCCACGCACAGGCGCTGGATGCGCTGGGTTCGCTGTATTACACCGGCGAGAATTTCGATAATTTCTCGCCGATCTACGGCTCGACCTATCCAGATTTTCATGGTGCGGTAGGTGTGACCGTGGAGCAGGCCAGCTCGCGTGGTCTGGTGCAGGAGTCGGTCAATGGTCCGCTGCATTTCAACTTCACCATCCGCAACCAGGTGGCGACCGGCCTGGCCAGCGTGCGCGGAGTGGTTGAGGACAGGGATCGCCTGTTTGCCCTGCAGAAAGAGTTCTTCCGCAGCGCGCTGAAGCAGGCAGCCGCCTATCCGGTGCATGACTGGGTGTTCGGTGATACCGCCGATGCGACGCTGACCCGCAAACTGCTGGCGGTGCTGTTGCAGCATCGTATCGAAGTGCATGCCTTGGCCCGTGATGTCGAGGTCGATGGCAAGCGCTTCGTGGCCGGTTCGGCCTATGTGGTGCCGGCGCGGCAGCCGCAGTTTCGCCTGGCCCATGCCATTTTCGAGTTCACTCCGGCGGTGAAGGGTGATGTGTTCTACAGCGGCACCTCGTATGCGGTGGCACCAGCGTATGGCCTGCGTTACGCGGGCAGCCGCGGTGCATTGCCGGGTGGCGCGCGGGTGGAAGAGGTGCCCACGCAGCAAGGCGGTATCAATGGTGGCCGGGCGGGTTTTGCCTATGTCGCCGATGCACGTGATTTTGGCAGCTACCGTTTGTTGGGTGCATTGCTGGGCGACGAGGTGCGCGTGCGCACTGCGCACCAGCCGTTCACTGCCGCTACCGCGACGGGCGATGTTGCGTTCGGGCAGGGAGCGGTGGTGATTCCAGTGGCGGGGCAGCGCCTGGATGGCGAGGCGCTGCAGGCCAAGGTGTTGGCCGCTGCGCAGGCGGCAGGTATCACCGTACATGCGCTGGCCAGCGGCCGCACTGCCAGCGGCATCGATCTGGGCAGTGACAGTGTGCGCGTGCTGCGCAAGCCGAGCATCGCGCTGGTAATGGGCGAGGGCGTATCCGCCACCGAGATCGGCTCGACCTGGTTTGCGCTGGATACGGCGCTCGGCCTGCCTTCGAGCAAGATCGACCCGGTGCAGCTGGGTAGTGCGGATCTGTCGCGCTACACCTCGATCGTGCTGTCCGGTGGCACCTACACCACGGTCAGCGATGCCGGTGTGGCGGCGCTCAAGCGCTGGATTGCGGCGGGTGGTTCGCTGGTGGTCTATGGCAGCGGCGCGCGCTGGGCCATCGACAAGGGGCTGGCGGAGGCCAAGCTGCGCGATGGTGACAAGAAGGAAGATGCCGAGCGTCTGGATTTCGGTACGGTGCGGGATGTGTTCGCGCTGGGCCGGGTCAGCGGCAATATCCTGAGTGCCGATATCGATCCAACCCATCCGCTGGGCTTTGGTGTGCAGCAGCGCCGCATCTGGGTCAACAAGGAAGGCGGGCAGGTGTTTGAGCCGGCGAAGAATGCCTTCCTCAATGTGGTGAATATCGATCGCGAGCCGGTGGTGAATGGCTATCTGTCCGATGCCAACCGTGCGCGTGTTGCCGGGTCGAGTTATCTGCAGGTGGTGCCGACCGGTAGCGGCAACGTGGTGCTGTTTGCCGATGACCCTGCGCACCGCAAATACTGGTATGGCACGGAGCGTTTGCTGCTCAATGCCTTGTTGCAGGCGAATTATCTGAGCACGCCGCGCCAGCGCGGGGAGTAGGATTTAGTCCCTCTCCCGTTTACGGGAGAAGGGAATCGAGGCAGGGCCAAGCATCATCTGTAGTGCCGAGCCATGCTCGGCAGGGGCTTTACCGCAAAGCCAAAGCTCCCCCTCATCCGCCCCTGCGGGGCACCTTCTCCCGCAAGCGGGAGAAGGGACAAGCTCAAAGCCAAAGCTCAAAGCCAAAGCTCAAAGCCAAAGCTCAAAGCCAAAGCTCAAAGCCAAAGCTCAAAGCCAAAGCTCAAAGCTCAAAGCCAAAGCTCAAAGCCAAAGCTCAAAGCTCAAAGCCAAAGGCAAAGGCAAAGGCAAAGCCAAAGGCAAAGCCAAAGGCAAAGCCAAAGGCAAAGCCAAAGGCAAAGCCAAAGGCAAAGCCAAAGGCAAAGCCAAAGGCAAAGCCAAAGGCAAAGCCAAAGGCAAGGCAAAGGCAAGGCAAAGGCAAGGCAAAGGCAAGGCAAAGGCAAGGCAAAGGCAAGGCAAAGGCAAGGCAAAGGCAAAGGCAAGGCAAAGGCAAGGCAAAGGCAAAGGCAAGGCAAAGGCAAAGGCAAAGGCCAGAGGGGCAAGCGCGGTGCCCGGTTCTCGACGTGGCAATGACTAGCGTTCCCTTCTCCCGCTTGCGGGAGAAGGTGCCCCGCAGGGGCGGATGAGGGGAGCCTTTGATCTTGCACAACTGGATCCCACAGCGCCCACAAACCAGAAAGGCCGACGCAATGCGTCGGCCTTTCCTTTGCAACTCATCTCATCCCAACAACAAGCTGGAATCAGGCGCTGGTACGGCTCTGGCCACGGCCGCCACGACGCTGACCACCACCCGGGTGCGCATCACGACGCTGCTGGCCATTGCCGGCATTGCGCTGGCCGCCCGGCTTCTGCGGCTGGCCGCCACGGCCACCGCGCGGTGCATCGCCGGTCGGGCGACGTGCGGCATGGCCGCCGTTGCCGCGACGCGGGGCCTTCTGGCCGCCCGGATGCTCAGCCTTGCCCGGCGCGCTGTTGCCCCAACGGATCGGGGTATGCGGCTCGAAGCCCGGCACATCGCGGATGTCCATGTCGCGGTCGAGCAGGCGCACGATCTGACGCAGCAGCTTGGCTTCGTCCTGTGCAACCAGCGAGACAGCCTCACCGGTCGAGCCGTTGCGGCCGGTACGACCGATACGATGCACGTAGTCTTCCGGCACCATCGGCAGGTCGTAGTTGATGACCTTCGGCAGCTCGTTGATATCGATGCCGCGAGCGGCGATATCGGTGGCCACCAGCACGGTCACGCGGCCGGCCTTGAAGTCTGCCAGTGCGCGCAGGCGCTGGCCCTGGCTCTTGTTGCCGTGGATGGCCGCAGTCTTGATGCCGGACTTTTCCAGGAACAGCGCCAGCTTGTCGCAGCCATGCTTGGTGCGGCCGAACACCAGCGTCTGCACGCGGGAATCTTCAGCCAGCAGGTGCAGCAGCAGCTCACGCTTGCGCGCGCCATCAACCGGGTGCACGCGGTGGGTGATGGTCTCGGCAACGGTGTTCTTCGGCGTAACCTGGATCTGCTCCGGGTTGTGCATGAACTCCAGCGCCAACTGCTTGATGCTCTCTTCGAAGGTCGCAGAGAACAGCAGGGTCTGGCGGTTCTGGCGCGGCAGCTTGGCCAGGATGCGCTTGATCGAGGGCAGGAAGCCCATGTCGAGCATGCGGTCGGCTTCGTCCAGCACCAGGATCTCGACGCCGGACAGGTCGACGCTGCGACGCTCCAGGTGGTCGATCAGGCGGCCCGGGCAGGCGACCAGCAGGTCCACGCCACGGCGCAGGATGTCCAGCTGGTTGCCCATGCCGACGCCGCCGTAGATGCAGGCGCTGGGAATGCGCAGGTACTTGCTGTAACCACGCAGGCTGTCATGCACCTGGGTGGCGAGCTCGCGGGTAGGGGCCAGCACCAGGGCGCGCGGGCGGCGCGGGCCGTTGCCCACGCTCTGCGGCGAGGTGGCCAGGTGCTGCAGCAGCGGCAGGCCAAACGCGGCGGTCTTGCCGGTACCGGTCTGGGCGCCGGCCAGCAGATCGCGGCCGTCCAGCGCAAGCGGAATGGCCTGCTCCTGGATCGGGGTCGGGTTTTCGTAACCCTGCTCGGCGAGCGCGCGCAGCAGGAAGGGCGCAAGGCCCAGGTTTTCAAACGACATGGAGTGCTCCGAAACATGAATAACGCGCGCCCGAAGGGGCTGGCGTTGCTGATCATTGAAGATCAGCTGATCTCGGAGCGTTCCCGTAAACCGCGCTGCAAGATCTGGATGCAACCAACGCGGTGCGCTGGCTGGAATGCGTGACGATAGGCGTCGGAGTGGGGGCGGGCGGGCGGATGGGCCAGATGGCCGCTGATCCTGCACCGCCGGCGGTCCCTGAGGGAAACGGACGGCCGCTGGCAGACCGCGCTAGTCTAAGGGATTGTTGGCGCCGGTACAAAAACCCCTGTTCAGCATTCCTCCGGGAAGGCTGGTCGTGGCTGGCATATTCATTACAATTGAAACTTATTTCTACGCAGACTGGACACTCCCATGAAGCTTGGTTCCCTGAAGGAAGGCGGCCGCGACGGCACCCTGATCGTGGTTTCGCGCGACCTGACCCGCGCCGTGCGGGCCACTGGCATTGCCGCCACCCTGCAGCAGGCGCTGGAGGACTGGTCCAACCTGGCGCCGCGGCTGAACGCCCTGTCCGAGCAGCTCAACGCCGGTAGCGTGGAAGGCGAGTTCGCCGTGGACATGCAGGCGCTGGCCGCGCCGTTGCCGCGCGCCTATGAGTTTGTCGATGGCAGCGCCTACCTGCCGCACGTGGCACGGGTGCGCAAGGCGCGCGGTGCCGAGGTGCCGGAGAGCTTCTACACCGACCCGTTGATGTACCAGGCCACCAGCGCCGGCTTCTACGGCCCGCGCGATGCGGTCAAGGTGATCAGCGAGGACTACGGCATCGACCTGGAAGCCGAGATCGTGGTGATCACCGACGACGTGCCGATGGCGGTGACCCCGGCGCAGGCTGCCGGTCATATCCAGCTGGTGGGCCTGGTCAACGATGTCAGCCTGCGCAACCTGATCCCGGGCGAGCTGGCCAAGGGCTTCGGCTTCCTGCAATCCAAGCCGCGCTCGGCGCTGAGCCCGGTGTTCGTGACCCCGGACGAACTGGGCGCCGCTTGGCAGGACAGCAAGGTGCACCTGCCGCTGCTTACCCATATCAACGGCAAGTGGTTCGGCGCACCGGAAGCCGGCGTCGACATGCAGTTCAATTTCGCCCAGCTGGTGGCGCATGCCGCCAAGACCCGTCCGCTGTCGGCCGGCGCCATTGTCGGCTCGGGCACCATCGCCAATGAGGACACCAGCCTGGGGGCTTCCTGCTTCGCCGAGCAGCGCACCGTCGAGGCGCTGCGTGATGGCAAGCCGTCCACCCCGTTCATGAGTTTTGGTGACGTGGTGCGCATCGAGATGCTGGACCGTGACGGCGTCAGCATTTTTGGTGCGATCGAACAGCAGATCGAGCAGGCATCGCGCCCCTGAGGCGGTATACAAGGTGTTGGCATTGCGTTGGTGGTGAAGGAATCCTCACCACCAACGGGTATTGTTGTGGCGCATGGAAAGGGGGAAATCCGACATGGAAGCAGGGCTGACGCTCTACAGTTACTGGCGCTCAAGCGCCGCGTACCGCGTGCGTATCGGTTTGAATCTGAAAGGTCTGGCGTATGCCGTCACCCCGGTCCATCTGGTACGTGATGGTGGCCAGCAACACGCGGCGGACTACGCCGCGTTGAACCCGCAGGAACTGGTGCCGACGTTGCGCCATGGTGAGCGCGTACTGACCCAGTCGCTGGCCATTCTTGAATACCTGGATGAAGTCTTCCCGGAGCCGACGCTGTTGCCGGCCGATGCCGGCGGGCGTGCCCGCGTGCGCGCGCTGGCGCAGCAGGTGGCCTGCGACATCCATCCGCTGAACAACCTGCGGGTGATGCAGTTCTTCGATCGCGAATGGAACGTGCCGCAGCCCGAGCGCGACGAATGGACGCTGCACTGGATGCGCAAGGGTTTCACCGCGTTGGAGGCGATGGTGGCGGGCTCGTTCGACACCGGTCGTTATTGCCATGGCGCCGAACCGGGGCTGGCCGATTGCTGCCTGGTCCCGCAGTTGTACAACGCCCGTCGTTTCCACCTGGACCTGGCCCCGTACCCAACCCTGCAGCGGATCGAAGAAGCCTGTCTGGCCCTGCCCGCATTCGACGCCGCCCGCCCGGAAAACCAGATCGACGCGATCTAAGCAGCTGCAGAAATCACCGCCCAAACTGTTGTGCGGGAGCGGCAAGCCGCGAAGCCAGCATTGCATTTGTGGGAGCGGCGTAAGCCGCGAAGCCGGCATTGCTTCTGTAGGAGCGGCGTAAGCCGCGAAGCTGACATCCCCTCCGAAGCAGCAGCTGAACCTTATGCGCGCCGAAGCAGGCCCTCAGCTCGGAGCCAGCAGTGGCTTCGCGGCTGACTCCCCTCCCACAAAAAACCATAGCCGTTTCCCCGCTGCTCGGAATGTCGGACCGATACAACTGGGCTGGCCAAGCTGTTGTAGGAGCGGCGTAAGCCGCGAAGCCGGTATTGCATTTGTGGGAGCGGCGTCAGCCGCGAAACCGGCATCCCAACCGAAGCAGCAGATCAACCTGACGCTCGCCGAAGCAGACCTGCAGCTGGGAGCCAGCAGTAGCTTCGCGGCTGACGCCGCTCCCACAAAAATCGTTGCCGTTTCCCCGCTGCTCGGAATGTCAGGCCGATACAACTGGGCTGGCCAAGCTGTTTTAGGAGCGGCGTACCCCGCGAAGCCGGTATTGCATTTGTAGGAGCGGCGTGAGCCGCGAAACCGGCATCCCAACCGAAGCAGCAGCTCAACCTTATGCGCGCCGAAGCAGACCTGCAGCACGGAGCCAGCAGTGGCTTCGCGGCTTACGCCGCTCCTACAAGAGCTCCTGCCACAGCTCCTACAAGAGCTCCTACAAGAAGGGCTTGCCGCAGGCTTGAATCACCCCAAACAACAAAGCCCCGCATCGCGGGGCTTTGTTGTGGGCTATGCCGCAGGCTCAGAAGCCGTGCGTGATTGCCGCTGGTGCTGCCACCGCGAAATCCGCATACGGATCATGCTCGCCGCTGCCGCCTTCGGACAGGCGGAACTTCAAGGCCAGGCCATCGCGCGAGTCGGCGGCGCGCAGCGCCTCCTCCTGCTCGATGATGCCGTCCTTGGCCATGCGGAACAGGCATTGGTCGAAGCTCTGCATGCCTTCTTCCAGCGACTCTTCCATGGCCTGCTTGATCGTGTGAACTTCGCCCCGGCGCAGCAGGTCGCGGATCATCGGCGTATTGAGCAGCACCTCGGTGGCGGGGCGGCGACGGCCGTCCTTGCCCTTGACCAGACGCTGCGAAACCACCGCGCGCAGGTTCAACGAGAGGTTCATCAGTACGTTCTTGTGCGCGCTCTCGGGGAAGAAGTTGAGGATGCGCTCGATGGTCTGGTCGGCGTTGTTGGAGTGCAGCGTGGCCAGGCACAGGTGGCCGGTTTCGGCGAAGGCGATGGCCGCTTCCATGGTTTCGGCGTCCAGGATCTCGCCGATCAGGATCACGTCCGGCGCCTCACGCATCGCGTTCTTCAGCGCGTTGTGGAAGGCATGGGTGTCCAGGCCCACCTCGCGCTGGTTGACGATGGACTGCTTGTGCTTGTGCAGGAACTCGATCGGGTCCTCGATGGTGAGGATGTGCCCGGTCGAGGTGCTGTTGCGGTGGTCGATCATCGACGCCAGCGAGGTCGACTTGCCGGAGCCGGTCGAGCCAACCACCAGCACCAGCCCGCGCGGGGTCATGATCACGTCCTTCAGCACCTGCGGGAGGTTGAGCTCCTCGATGCTGGGGATGCGGCTCTTGATCGCACGGATGACCATGCCCACTTCGCCGCGCTGCTTGAACACGTTGACGCGGAAACGCCCGGCGTCGGCCAGGGCGATGGCCATGTTCAGCTCCAGGTCGCGCTCGAACTGCGGCACCTGGCCCTCGTCCATCAGCGAATAGGCGATTTTCTTGACCATTCCCGGCGGCAGGCCGGTATTGCCCAACGGGTACAACTTGCCTTCAATCTTGATGTAAACCGGCGCTCCGGTCGTCAAAAACATGTCCGAAGCGTTTTTTTCGGTCATCAGCTTCAGGAAATAGCCGATATCCATGCGAAATTTTTCCCCAACAAACGGCGGCCTGCCGTTGCAAGCACGCCTCTGGCTTGACCACAATGGCCGCGCTCAGTCTCCCAAGCCACGGCTCCCCAATGAAACCTAGCTTCGCACAATTAAGAAGATTCCTGTGTGTCACCGCCTGCATATTCGTGCTAAGCGGCAGCGCTCTGGCACAGGATCCGGGCGCAATGGAACTGCTCACCGCACAACAGGCCGTGGAAAAGGCCGACCGCGCCGACGCCGACCAATACGCGCCGGACACGATGGCCATGGCGCGCCAGCAACTGGGCCAGGCCCAGCAGGCCGCAGGCGACCGCCGGCTGCGCAAGCAGGCGCCGGTGCTGGCGCTGCGTGCGGCGGCCGATGCCGATCTGGCGCGGGCGCAGAGTGAAGAGGCCGTCGCGCAGGCCCAGCTGGCCCAGCGCAAGGCCGAGGTTGCACAGCTGCAACGCCAGTTGGCGACAGGGGAGGGACGTTGATGCGGATCAGGAATCTGGTGGTCGTGGGCCTGCTGGCCATGCCGATGCTGGCGCTGGCAGCCGAAGACCCAGCCGTGGGCGCCTTGAACCAGCGGCTGCTGATGCTGCAGGCGGACATGGCCACGGCCGACGTGGCGCCGTTTGAAAAGCTGCAGGCGCAACAGGCCATCGCCGCGCTGGCCAAGGCCAAACGCAAGGACCTGGACGACGCGCGTTATCTGGCCGAGCGCCGGGTTGCCATTGCCGAGGCGGCCAGCCGCACCGCGCTGGCACGGCGCGAAATCGATCAGCTCGAGCGCACCCGCAGCGAGCTGCTGATCGAGGCCAGCCGGCGCGATGCGGCTCGCGCCCGCCAGGAAGCGGAGCAACTGCGCGTGCAGACCCAGATCCAGGCCGAGGAAGCTGAACGCCTGCGTCTGGCCGCCGAAGCCGAGACCCTGGCGCGCCAGGACGCCGAAACCGCGCTTACCAGCGTTGCCGGCCGTCAGCAGCAGCGCCTGAGTGCAGCCCAGCAGAACGCGGCCAAGCTGGCTCGCGAAGAGGCTGAGCTGGTCTCCGGGCAGAAGTTGCCTGCGTCGAAGTTTGACGGACGTGGTGAGGTCTATACCTTCGCTGGCGATGCCTTCGCGGCCGGTCAGGCAGCGCTGTCCGGCGGTGCCCGCAACCAGACCAAGGCCTTGGCCGAGTACCTGAACATCGGCAAGAAGGGCCGGGTCACGATCGAGGCCTACGACAGTGCCAACGGGGTGGGCCAACGCCGCGCGCAGGCGCTCAAGGACGCGCTTGTCGAGGCCGGGGTGGCCGCCAGCCGCATCCAGGTGAGCGGCAAGAAAGCGGCTTCGACACGGGCCCGTTCAGCTGAAGTGATTATTGCCCCGTAACAAACTTAAATGGCTGAACTTGTTAGGTTTTTGTCATTCGGCGATGGCTGAATGTGGTCGAGTTCGGATATTCAGGAAACGTTCCCGCAGAACGCTTGCCGGAACCTTTTTGCAGGCGTAGGGTCAATTGTCCGGGCGGCAACTCCGTCGCCCGGACAACGGAGGGCCGAGCCGGTGCAAGCATGGCGCGAACCAGTAACCGATAGCTTCTGGCAGGTTGGCCAGGGCGCGGTGGGTGGTGCCGGCTTGGGCGGTCCCGGCTTTCCAATCCAGCAACGCCCCGTGCCACCCGGCCGGGGCGTTCTTGTTTCTGCATGAAGGAGGTAGTCATGTTCGAAGGGCAGCCGCAGAGTGAAATCGACGCATTGGCCAAGGCCAACCCGGAGTTCAAGCAGCTCTACCAACAGCATAAGAAGCTGAACAAGAAATGCATGGACGCGGAGCTGGGTGTGCTCCCGATTGATGGGGTCACCCTGGGACAGATGAAACGGGAAAAACTGCTGGCCAAGCAGAAGCTCCTGCGGATTTACGAAAACAGCCTCAACTAAACCTTCCCCACGCTTCACCGCTTATGTCGCGGACGGTGGCGGCCTCCTCGTCGGCCGTCATTGTCCGCGCCACTTGCCAGGGTGGATCCGGTGCCGGAAAGCGTCATTAACTGACTTTCCTTCACAACCATCGGATAATCATCGGTCCGGCCGCTTGCGGCGCGATCTGAACCAAACCGATGCCCATCCATTCCTCCATCCTCGAACTCATCGGCAATACGCCCATCATCAAGGCCCAGCGCCTGGATGTCGGCGTGTGCGAGCTGTACCTCAAGATGGAGAGCGCCAACCCGGGCGGGTCGATCAAGGACCGCATCGGGCTGTCGATGATCGAGGCGGCCGAAAAGCGCGGGGATCTCAAGCCGGGCGCGACGCTGGTCGAGGGCACTGCCGGCAATACCGGCCTGGGCCTGGCGCTGGTGGCGCAGCAGAAAGGCTACAAGCTGATCCTCGTGGTTCCCGACAAGATGAGCCGGGAAAAGATCTTCAACCTGAAGGCCATGGGCGCCGAAGTGGTGCTGACCCGTTCGGACGTGGCCAAGGGCCACCCGGAGTACTACCAGGACCTGGCCAAGACCGTCGCCGACCGTACCCCCGGCGCCTATTTCATCAACCAGTTCGGCAACCCCGACAACCCGGCTGCGCACGAGTTCGGTACCGGCCCGGAAATCATCGAGCAGATGGGCGGCGACCTGGACGCGATCGTGTTCGGCTGCGGCAGCTCCGGCACCATGACCGGCCTGTCGCGCGCCTTCGCCAAGCTCTCGCCCAAGACCGAGCTGGTGCTGGCCGACCCGGTCGGCTCGATCCTGGCCGAGTACATCAACGAGGGCACGCTGAACGAAAAGTCCGGCAGCTGGCTGGTGGAAGGCATCGGCGAGGATTTCCTGCCGGATATCGCCGATTTCAGCCGGGTCAAGAAGGCTTATGCCATCACTGATGCCGAGAGCTTCCACACCGCGCGCGAGCTGCTGGGCAAGGAAGGCATCCTTGGTGGTTCCTCGACCGGCACCCTGTTGGCTGCCGCGTTGAAGTACTGCCGTGAGCAGACCATGCCGAAGAAGGTGCTGGTGCTGGTGCCGGATACCGGCAACAAGTACCTGTCCAAGATGTACAACGATTACTGGATGCTGGACAACGGTTTCCTGGAGCGCCCGCAGTTCGGCGACCTGCGCGACCTGATCCTGCGCCCGTACAGCCAGCGCGATACCGTGGTGGTGGGCCCGAAGGACCTGCTGACCACCGCCTACCAGCGCATGAAGCTGTACGACGTGTCGCAGCTGCCGGTGATGGAAGGCAATCAGCTGGTCGGCATCATCGATGAAAGCGATGTGCTGCTGCACGTTTATGGCGACGAAGCCCGTTTCCGCGACCCGGTGTCGGTGGCCATGGTCAGCAAGCTGGACAGCTTGGACGTCAAATCGCCGATCGAGGCCCTGCTGCCGGTGTTCGACCGCGGCCAGGTGGCGATCATCACCGATGGTGACGCATTCCTCGGTTTGATCACCCGCATCGACCTGCTGAACTACCTGCGTCGCCGCGTTCAGTAAACCTGGCTGGTCCCCTCCGTAAGAGGGGGCCACGGTAGATTCAGACAGCACTGATAGAATTTCGCCCCTTTAGCTGGAAGCCCTTATGACGGATCAGCATTCACGCAGCCAGGACGGCGAGCGCGCCTTGTCGCTTGCCACGTTGGCCATCCACGGCGGGCAGTCGCCTGACCCCAGCACCGGCGCAGTCATGCCGCCGATCTACGCGACCTCGACCTATGCGCAGTCCAGCCCGGGCGAGCATCAGGGTTTTGAGTACTCGCGTACGCACAACCCGACCCGCTTCGCCTACGAGCGTTGTGTGGCCTCGCTGGAAGGCGGCACGCGCGGCTTTGCCTTTGCGTCGGGCATGGCGGCCAGCTCCACCGTGATCGAACTGCTGGATGCCGGCAGCCACGTGGTGGCGATGGATGACATCTACGGCGGCAGTTTCCGCCTGTTCGAGCGGGTGCGTCGCCGCACCGCCGCGCTGGATTTCAGCTTCGTCGACCTGACCGACCTGGCCGCGTTCGAGGCTGCGATCACGCCCAAGACGAAGATGCTGTGGATCGAAACGCCGACCAACCCGATGCTGAAGATCGTGGACATCGCTGCGGTGGCCGCAATCGCCAAGCGTCACGGTCTGATCGTGGTGGTGGACAACACCTTCGCCTCGCCGATGCTGCAGCGTCCGCTGGAACTTGGCGCTGACCTGGTGCTGCATTCGGCCACCAAGTACCTCAATGGCCATTCCGACATGGTCGGCGGCATGGTGGTGGTGGGTGACAACGCCGAGCTGGCCGAGCAGATGGCTTTCCTGCAGAACTCCATCGGTGGCGTGCAGGGCCCGTTCGACAGCTTCCTGGCCCTACGCGGCCTGAAGACCCTGCCGCTGCGCATGAAGGCGCATTGCGCCAATGCGATGGACCTGGCCACCTGGCTGGAAACCCATCCGGCAGTGGAAAAGGTGATCTACCCGGGCCTGGCCTCGCACCCGCAGCATGAACTGGCGGGCAAGCAGATGGCCGGCTACGGTGGCATCGTCTCGATCGTGCTCAAGGGCGGATTCGAAGCGGCCAAGCGCTTCTGCGAACGCACCGAACTGTTCACCCTGGCCGAGTCCCTCGGCGGCGTGGAAAGCCTGGTCAACCACCCGGCAGTGATGACCCATGCCTCGATTCCTGTGGCTCGCCGCGAACAGCTGGGCATCAGTGATGCGCTGGTGAGGCTGAGCGTGGGGGTTGAGGATGTTGAGGATTTGCGGGTGGATCTGGAAAGGGCGTTGGGTGGGAACCGCTGAGCATGGGAATCCTCTCGGTTTTCGGTAAGCATCGTTCGCTTACCTTTGAGCTTACCCAGCGCGAGGTGCTTGGTCGTTACCGTGGCGCAAGCTTTGGTTTGTTGTGGTCGCTGATCAGTCCGTTCCTGATGCTGGTGGTCTACACCATGGCCTTCGGCTTCATCATGAAGGGGCGTTGGCCGGGATCGACCGGGTCCACCACCGATTTTGCGCTGATCCTGTTCGCGGGCCTTACCGTGCACGGGTTCTTCGCCGAGTGTTTCACCCGTGCACCGCAGCTTATCGTCAGCAACACCGGCTACGTCAAACGCGTGGTGTTTCCTCTGGATATCCTAGTGTGGAGCATGACTCTTTCGGCCTTGTTCCATCTGCTGATGAACATGGTGGTGCTGCTTTTGATGTACTTGTGTGTGAAAGGCAGCATCCATGCTACCGCCCTGCTACTGCCGGTGGTGGTTCTGCCACTGGTCATCCTGACGGTCGGCATCGGTTGGATCACTTCTGCGCTTGGTGTGTACCTGCGCGATATCGGCCAGATAGCTGGCGTCATTGCCGCAGCCATGCTGTTCTTGTCCTCGGCAATCATTCCGGTCGAGTCGGTGCCAGCCAGCTACCGCGTCGTGTTCGAGCTCAACCCGCTGACATTCATCATCAACCAGGTTCGCGAAGTGGTGATCTGGGGTCGCCTGCCGGATTGGGCGGGCCTAGGCCTCTACACCCTGATCGCCTGCGTGGTTGCCTTCATTGGCCACCGTCTGTTCAACAAGTTGCGCGTGGGGTTTGCCGATGTCCTCTGAAGTCGGCGTGGCCGAGACCGTTATCGAGGTCAAAGGAGTCGGTAAGTCCTACCATATGTACGAGCGTCCTTCGCATCGCCTGTGGCAGGCACTGGCCGGCAAGCGGAAGTCGTTCTACAAGGATTTCTGGGCGCTGCGGGATGTGAGCATCTCGATTCGCCGAGGCCAGACGGTGGGCATAGTCGGTCGCAATGGGTCGGGCAAGTCGACTCTGCTGCAGATGATTGCTGGCACCTTGAACCCAACCGAGGGCAGCATCAAGGTAAAGGGCCGCGTGGCCGCACTGCTGGAGCTGGGTAGCGGTTTCAATCCGGAGTTCACCGGTCGCGAGAACGTCTACCTAAACGCCGCAATCCTGGGCCTGTCGCGTGCGCAGATCGACCAACGCCTGGACAGCATTCTGGCGTTCGCCGACATCGGTGAGTTCATCGACCAGCCAGTGCGCAGTTATTCCAGCGGCATGTCGGTACGCTTGGCGTTTGCAGTGATTGCTCATGTCGATGCCGATATCTTGATCATTGATGAGGCACTGGCGGTCGGTGATGCGTTCTTCTCACAGAAGTGCATGCGATTCCTGCGGGAGTTCCAGAAGCACGGTACGCTGCTGTTCGTCAGCCATGATGCAGCTGCCGTAACCAACCTGTGCGAGAACGCCGTGTGGTTGCAGGACGGCCGCATGCGTCTGTCCGGCACCTCGCAGGAGGTGGTCGAGGCCTACATGACCGAGCAGCACCTAGTGGGTCGGCGCGAGGTGGGCGTGGACGACATAGTGGTCGAGGGGAAGCAGCGGCGGCGTGTTGCTGACGCCCCGGACTTCCGACAGCAGGCATTGCTGGAGGCCGGCGTCACAAACCGCATCGCGCTGTTCCAGTTCGACCCTGACAATGTTGGGCAGGAATTCGGTGCTCAGGGCGCGCGTATCATGGATGTCACGCTCACGGACGAGCACGGCGCGCCGCTGGGGCTGGCCGAAGGCGGTGAGCTGGTACGCCTGCGTATCCGGGTCGAGCTGGTGCAGGCGCTGGACAACGTTATCGTCGGCTTCTACGTCAAGGATCGCCTGGGCCAGCGCCTGTTCGGCGACAACAGTTACTTCGCTTGCAAAGATGCGCCGGTAGGCGGCATGCCAGGGGAGTCCATTGCGGCGTCTTTTCTGTTCCGCATGCCGGTGATGCCTTCCGGCTCTTACATGATCGATGCAGCGGTGGCTTCCGGCGACCAGCACGACCATACCCAACAGCACTGGATCCATGACGCGTTGGAGTTTCGCGCGATCGACGAGACCATGCGGTTTGGCCTAGTGGGCTTGCCCATGCTAGCCATCGATGTCAACAAGGAACCCTGATGATCGAGTTCACCGGCGAACGTTTCGTCCCAACCGAGTACGGCGTGATACGCCAAGAGCATCTGCATCGATACGCCTGGTGCCTGCCGCTGGTCGCGGGCAAGGACGTGCTCGACGTGGCTAGCGGCGAAGGCTATGGCAGTGCGATGCTGGCTGGTCGTGCACAGTCGGTGTGCGGCGTGGATATTTCGCCCGAGGCTGTGGCCCATGCGGCGCAGCGTTACACCAATCTGCACAATCTGCGTTACCTGCAAGGCTCGGCTGCGGCCATCCCATTGCCCGACGACAGCGTGGACGTTGTGGTGTCTTTCGAGACGATCGAACATCTATACGAGCAGGAAGAGATGATGTCCGAGATCCGCCGAGTGCTGCGGCCGGGTGGCGTGATGGTCATGTCTTCGCCGAACAAAGAGGTGTACTCCGACCGTGCTGGTTACCACAACGAGTACCACGTGAAGGAGCTTTACCTAGAGGAATTCCAGGCACTGGTGGCACGACACTTTCCTGCTTCGCGCCTGTGTGGCCACCGGATGTCGGTTTGTTCGACGATCACGTCGCTGGATGGCGGTCCGGACCAACAGGTCTACCAGGCTCTGACCGATACCGGTGAAGGGGTGGTGGAACGCGCAGCGCTGATTCCCGATGCGGTTTATTTCGTGATAGTCGCTGCGGCCGAGCCATCGCTGCTGCCGCAACTGCCGGCGTCCGTGCTGTATGCCGAAACAGAGGATCTCTACGCACACCACCATGAGGTTGCCCGCTGGGCGCAGGCTCAGGATGCGGAGATCGGTGAATTGCGCGGCCATGTCGTGCGTGAGCAGTCGGTTGTGGCTGGATTGCACAGGCAACTTGAGGCAATGCGAGTACAAGAGGGTAGCCAACGCGCGCTTGCCGACTCGCTTCACGGTGAACTTTCGACCGAGAGGGCCAAGGCTGATTCGCTTCATAACGAACTGTCCACCGAGAAGGCCAAGGCTGATTCGCTTCATAACGAACTGTCCACCGAGAAGGCTAAGGTCAAACAGCTCGAAACAGCCATGGCCGAGATCTGGGAAGCACGCGGTGGGCTTCAGCAGAGGCTCAATGCAGTGATCGGCTTGACCGATACCGCACGTCATGCGCTACAGCTGCACCACCAGCAGATCCAGCACTTGATGGAGCGCTCCGGAGTGAGTCGTGAGGACGCCGCGGTAGGGCTGGAGGGTGTAGCAGATGCAGACGAAGTATCTGCAGTGCTGACATCCTACCGGGCCGAACTCCAGGCGCTGCAGAAACTCGCTACATCGTTGATTAACTCGCGTTCCTGGCGCGTCACCAAGCCGTTGCGCTTCGCCGGTCGCGTGTTGCGCGGCGAATGGCGCACAGTGCTTCAGTCGCTGCGCGCCTCCGGAGTAGCTCAGCATCCGTTGCTCAAGCCGATGGTGCCGATGGCCAAGCGTATGCTGTTGCGGCAGGATGCCTCCGTGTTGGCGGCGCTAGATGGATTATTGCTGGACGACGTCAAGCGCGATCCGCAGGCGGTCCAGAAGGGGATTCGCTTTGCGGAGGTCCAGGATCCGATCGTCAGCATCGTGGTTCCCACGTACGGTAACTACGAGCAGAGCCTCGCGTGCGTGGCATCCATTGCTCGTGTCGGGGCGAAGGTTTCCTTCGAAGTACTGATACTGGAGGATGCCTCCGGAGATCCCCAGATCGATGCTTTGTCAACCATTCCTGGTCTTCGCTACCACGTCAACCCAAAGAATCTGGGCTTTTTGCGCTCCTGTAATCAGTCGCTGAGGCTGGCCAAGGGGCGGTATGTTTGCCTGCTCAACAATGACACCGAAGTCCGTCCGGGATGGCTGGATGCCATGGTCGATGTGTTCGACAGCCATCCCGATGCCGGCTTGGTTGGTTCCAAATTGGTGTATCCAGACGGACGGCTGCAGGAAGCTGGCGGCATAGTCTGGTCTGATGGCAGCGCATGGAATTATGGCCGCCTGCAGGATCCGTCGCATCCGGAGTACAACTACCTGAAGGAAGTCGACTACGCGTCCGGGGCATCAATCATGCTGCCGATGGCTCTTTTCCAAGAGCTCGGCGGTTTCGATGACCATTTTGCACCGGCTTACTACGAAGACACGGATATTGCTTTTCGGGTGCGTGCGCGTGGACTGAAGGTCTATATGCAGCCAGCATCGGTGGTGGTGCACTATGAAGGTGTATCCAGTGGCACTGATGAAGGTTGCGGCGTCAAAGCATGGCAGGCGATCAATCGCGATAAGTTTTTTGCGCGCTGGAAGGCCGCGCTTGAACAGGGGCAGTTCGCCAACGGCGAACACGTCTTCCTTGCGCGTGATCGCTCGCGCAGCAAGCGTCATGTATTGGTGGTCGATCACTACATTCCGCAGCCGGATCGCGATGCTGGTTCACGTGCGACCTGCCAAGTGATGCATACGCTGCTGCGCGAGGGGTGCCAGGTAACTTTCTGGCCAGCAAATGCCTACTTCGATGCGGCCTATGCCCCACCGCTACAGCGTGCTGGCATCGAGGTGATGCACGGTGCGGATTGTGTCGGCGTGGCTGGGTTTGAGGCATGGATGGCCAGCAACGGGCGCTACTTGGACGCGGTCATCCTCAACCGACCCCACGTGTCGGCCGAATTGGTTGCCAGCGTTCGCCAGCACAGCAAGGCGGCCTTGGTTTATTACGGTCACGACATACATCATCTGCGAATGCAGCAACAATTGCAGTTGCAGCCAGATGCTGCGCTGGCAAGCGAGGTCGAGCGTTTTCGTGATTTCGAGCATGCGCTATGGCAGGAGACCGATGTGGTCCTGTATCCGTCGAACGACGAGACTGCTCACGTCCGCAATTGGCTAGCGAGCAATGCGCCGAACGCGACCGGTCGTGCAGAAACCATTCCTCTCTACGCCTTTGAGCCGGTTGCCGATGCCGATGTGCCGGAAGCGAAGGAGCGGCGGGATATCCTGTTCGTTGCTGGTTTCGCACATGCGCCGAACGTGGATGCCGCGCAATGGTTCGTTGAAAAGGTCTTGCCATTGGTGCAGGCGCAGCTGCCGACAGTGCGTATGAGTCTGGTGGGATCCAATCCGCGCCCGGAAATCCTGGCCATGGCCTCGGATAGTATCGACGTTACCGGATATGTGAGTGACGAGGTACTGGAGGGTTGGTACCGCAGGGCTCGCATCTCAGTGGCACCGCTGCGCTTCGGAGGTGGCGTCAAGGGAAAGGTGTTGGAGAGCCTTCGGCACGGCCTACCTTGCGTGACTACATCGGTCGGCATGCAGGGGTTGGGCGAGGCGGCTGCGTTCATGCCTGTCGCCGATGATGCCGACGGCATGGCGGCGCATATAGTGATGCTGTTGCAGGACGATGCACGTTGGCAGCAGGTTTCGGCCGACAGCCGCGGATTCATCGCACGTCACTACTCGGATGATGCCCTGCGGCGTATTCTGTCGAAGGCCATTGTGGCTGGTTGAGGACTCGGGTCCATATCCTGTGCCGGCTGCGTATGTCGCCGCCATCCAGGTGATGGTTTGTGGGGCATGAACGCGGGCTTTACGCTGCTGTTCGCATGCGTAAGAATGCGGCGTCTTCGCCTCTATTGCCGGCGAACTCTAGGGATATTTCATGTGGACTCAATCGCGTGCGCTGTTGGTTTGTGCATTGGTGCTGACATTGGTTGGCTGTTGTGATGAAGCCGGACGGCGCCGGGCTGGCGCCGTCGGAACCGCCCCCGAGCTGCCTGGCATGCAGGCGGCGGTAACGGAAGCATCCGTTGTCGGAATGAGCCTGGTCCACGCAAGTGTCGAAGGTATGGTGGTTGAACCGAAGATACTCAAGCTTGATTGCAACGGTGCGGCCGGATCATCCGCCGAAGTGCAGGTTGTCTGGAGATCAGAGGTCGCTGGTGCGTCTTTCGTGAAGATCACGGTGGGAAGTCTGACTCAGACACCAAAGCTCTGGGTGGAAGGGGGCGCAGCGGGCACCGAAGTGACTGGACCGTGGATCAATGATGGTTCCGAACTGACACTGAGTGATGGCAGCGGTCGCATTCTGGCCACCATCCGCGCTGAGGCTACGGCCTGCTCGTCGCCCTGATCGCGGCTGTTCCAGTACAACCTTTCCATGCTCATCGGAGCTGTAATTTGAAAATGCCTGTCTTTGGATTCGGTGCGAGCCGTTTCGTGCTTGCGTCGTTGGTGGCGGCCTCGCACTTGTGGTCCAACATGCCGCATGGCTATGCGGCTTATGCGGTGTGGGCGTTCTTCGTACTCAGTGGCTTCCTCATGACCTTGGTGCTGACGACCAAGTATGGCTTTGATGGAGCCGGTCTGAAGGCCTACGCGTTCAATCGCTTCATGCGCATTTTCCCGCTTTACTGGCTGGCTGCGATCATAGGCTTGCTCACCCTGTGGTACTACGGCAGCGTAGGTATCGATCTTCGGCCCATTAACGGCGAGTTTCACATGCCGCGCGGCCTGCAAGACTGGGCCTACGTGGTTACCCTGTTCCCGGGCATCAACCGCGGCGGTCTTCCGGTGCCGGTCGCAAATGCGCTGGCCATCGAGGTAGGTTTTTACCTGCTTATGCCGATGATGGCGACTTCCCGTGGCGCGGCTGCGCTCGGTGTAGTTATAGGCGCGTTGATCAACCTCAAGCTGGGTATTCAGCAGGACAGTTTCGGTGAGCGCTATGCAACGTTCTTGCCCTGCCTCTTGCCATTCGCCGTCGGTGCGCTGATCTGCCAGTACCGTGAGGTTCTGCAGCGCATCCGCATGCCGTTCATCAGTTGTGCGGCGTGGCTTCTGCACGGCGCGGTATGGTTTTTCGTGCCAAGTTGGCCTTGGGACTGGGGGCTGTACGCTTCCATGCTGTTGTCGGCCTGGATGGTGATATCGCTGCACCAACAGCGCGGCGGCAAGCTGGACAAGATGCTTGGTGACCTGAGCTATCCGGTGTACCTAGTCCACACCACGGTGGCCGCTTGGTTCGTCTGCGCCTGTGGCTTCACCAGACCATTTACCACGTTCTTTCTGCCCGCATTCGCAGTCACTGTTGCGTTGTCCTGGCTGATCGTCGTGCTGGTCGATCGCCCGCTTTCACGCCTGAAGCGGAAGCCGCCCGCACACGTGGCGGAAGCTCGCTAGAGACACTGTTCAAAAGTACAAATAGAGGCGGAAAGAAAATGCCGGCGCGGATTTCGCGCCGGCATTTTTTCTTCGTTCGCAGGAACCGGTTCAGCGGGCTGGCGCAACAACTTCGCAGGGCGGCAGGTCTATCTGCTGCTGGCTCAGGACGCCTTGACTGTCGGAGCGGACCAGCGACAACAGTGAGTGGTTCGGCAGCGAGTGTTCCACTGTAAGTGTCGTTTCCTGCGGCGTTGTGCTGGCCAGCAGGGTACGCTGTGCTCCCACCGAATCCACCCACAGCTGAGCGCCGGAGGGTGCCAGATCTCGGGTATCCAAATGGATGCGAACCGGCTGTGCGGCATCGTTGCCGCAACTGCCAGCTACCGGATCAGCTGCCAGGGTGGCTGTCGCCGATGCCAGCATGATGCGTTGGTCAAAACGCTGCTCTTGGGTACTTCCGGGCCAGAAGCCGGGCACAGTTGCCAAGGATGGGTATAGGCGATTGCGGATCTGGAACCGGCTGGAAAAGATGTTCAACTGCTTGTCCACTAGCAGCGAGATCAACTTCACCCGCTCTTCCTCGGGATAGCCGCACACGGTCATGATGTCGGTGCAGGCGGTCGGCGGGCTGCGCGGGTCCGTGGCCAGCCGTTGCATGGCCAGTGCCGTGTTTTGCCAGTACGGTATCAGGTAGTGCGGCAGTTTCCAGTTGTAGACCGATGCGTGCCACTGGACGCCCAGCAGGCCGGAGATCAGCAACAAGATGGCGCTGCGTTCGAGCACGCAGGCCTTGGTCGAGGCAGGCGGTGTCGACCGGGTGAGCCGGTAATGGAACATAACCGCGATGGCCACCAGGTTGATCTGGTAGGACATTACGTAACGAGGCTGGTGCAGGTAGTTCCAGTCAAATGCAGGTACCCTGCTCAGGATAATGCCGGCGGTCAGGGCATACGCTACCAGCATCAGGAACGTGGCCATGGCCAACGTACGGTCATATGCGCGGGCACGCCACGCGCCGATTACCGTCACCCAGAAAAAAACCTGGAGAGCAATCACCGCGGCAGCGCACACCAGCGCTGCAGTGCCGGTGTTGTCGGGGAAACGCGAGGTAAGCAGCTGCAGATGCACCAAGCTGTCGGAGAAAGGTATCAGTAGCCCGCTGAAGGCTTCTGTGGTGAGCAGGGATTCGGCCAGCCCACGGCTTGGTAGGAGTACGGCCGCCCCAGTGCCCGCATGCTGGGCGACCCACCAGAGGAAAATGCGGGCAAGGACCAGACCTGTCACGCCGGCGGCGAGAGTGCTGAGCTTGCTGCGTCGGGATGAGGTCAGCAGCGGTACGCAGGCAAGTGCGGCCGCAATCACCAGCACCAGGGCTATCTCGTCGGTGCAGAGACCCAGCAGCAGAGTCGCCACCAGTACCAGCACAGGTCTGGCCTTCTGCAACAACTGGCCCATCACAAGCGAGAAGTACAATGTGCCCAGTAGTAGCGGAATGTACCCGAGTGTCGCCAGCGGCCACGTGAATATGTTGGAGCTGTTGAGCGACAAGCCAAGCGCAAACACCAGCCCGACGCATATCCATGAGAACGCGTTCCGCAGGGGATCAGCTTGAGGCTGGCGCATCATCTCGCGGGAAATGGCCCAGCACCAGGCGATGCCGATGGCAACACCGATTAAGCCCTCGACGCGGAAATCCAGATCGAAATATTTCGTGTGGAACAGGAGCACCAGCTTCTGCAGCGGCTGCGCGTGATCTCCTGCGCCGCGCTGCATGAACAGGTCTAAGAAGGTCAGAGAGCCCTCTAGATAGCGCGGCAGGAACGTCTCGAGGAAGTACCATGCGTCCGATTGCACGAGCGGCGTTGCAACGGCGTCGCTGTACAGCAGGGCATTTGCTGAGGCAGCGATCACTAGCAATATGCCGAAGGCACGCAGAATCAAGGCCATCGGCGCTGTCTTTGGAAAAGGCAGTGCCGATTCCTGGCGCGAGGCATGTGTCTTCGATAGTTCATTCATGCGTACTGCCTCAGTGCCGCGTCGGCCGCCTCCATCACTGCATCCAGCTGCGGCTCAACACCGATCCACAGGGGCATGCGCACCAGCCGAACGCTGATATCGTCGGTGACGTGCATGGTCGAGCCTGTACGTCCCCGGGAGATGCCGGCCGGGGAGGAATGCAGCGGGATGTAGTGGAATACAGACTGCACGCCGCTTGCCTTCAGGTCCTGGATGAAATGCGTCCGCGCCTCCAGCGACGGCAGCAGCATGTAATACATGTGTGCATTGTGGCTGCAGTGGGCCGGTATGGTCGGCCGTACCAGGCGGCCCGCAGCCTCATGCGGGGCTGCCCAGGCGTGGTAACGCTCCCAGATCGCCAGGCGACGAGCGGTGATGTCCTCGGCCGCATCCATCTGCGCGGCCAGGAAGGCGGCAGTGATCTCGCCGGGGAGGAACGAGGAGCCCACATCCACCCAGGTGTACTTGTCGACCTGGCCTCGGAAGAAGCGGCTGCGATTTGTACCCTTTTCGCGAATGATCTCGGCACGTTCAGCATGGGTGTGGTCGCGGCACAACAACGCGCCGCCTTCGCCGGAAATGATGTTCTTGGTTTCGTGGAAGCTCAGAGCGCCGAGATCGCCGATGGTGCCCAGCGGCCTGCCCTTGTAGGTGGACATGATGCCCTGCGCGGCATCCTCGACTACCGCCAGGTCATGGCGCGCGGCAATGGCCAGGATTTCGTCCATTTCGCAGGACACACCTGCGTAGTGCACCACGCAGATGGCCTTGGTCCGCGGGGTGATGGCCGCTTCGATCAGTGTCTCATCGATATTCAGCGTGTCCGCGCGGATGTCCACGAACACTGGCACCGCGCCACGCAGGACGAAGGCATTGGAGGTCGAGACAAACGTGTAGGACGGCATGATCACTTCGTCGCCGTCCTCAAGGTCCAGCAGCAGGGCTGCCATTTCCAGGGCGGCGGTGCACGAGTGGGTCAGCAGCGAAGCGCTGGCGCCGGTGCGCGCGTTCAGCCACGTATGGCATTGCTTGGTGAAGGGACCATCGCCGCTGAGGTGCCCATTGGCATGCGCATGGGTGATGTTGACCAGTTCCTGGCCAGTCATGAATGGCTTGTTGAAAGGAATCACTGCTGCTCCTGATCGTGGCTGGCGTCGGCCTGGCGCACGCATTCCATGATGTAGTGTGTATAGGGGACGAAAAGCATATCGCTTCTGACCTGGCCTTTGACCACCCCGAACTGTGACTCGGCGAGGGCATGGTAGGCGGACGGCGTGCGGATGCTCTGGCCACGATCGCGGGCGATCAGGCCGTGGGCGATGACCGACTGGCCATCGACGTAGGCGCCGTCGAGCGAGATGAAACGGCCGCCCGGCTTGAGGGCGGCATGTGCGGTGCGCATCAGCGCCCGCGCGTGTGAATCGTCAAGGTGGTGCAGTATGCCGATGGCCAGCACGAGGTCCGCCTTCTGCTGCCCTTGACCCACCTTGTAGTCGGTCACGTCCATGCATTCGAAGCGCGCGCGGTCACCAAAGCGCTTCCGTGCTGCGTCGATATAGTCTTGGGACAGATCGAACCCGACGTAGCGCAGGCCCGCGGGCAGCTGACTGAAAAGTTCGCCCGTACCGCAGCCGATATCGAGGACATGATCACCCTGGCGGGGGCGAATATGGTCGCGGATCAGCCGTGCACGGGAGCGACGGGCTCCAAGTAGGTTCTGCAGCAGGTCGTAGACCGCCGGGTGTGAAAGCACTGCGTGCAACCCATCGGTCTTCTGCGACATGGTTCAGGCTCCGGAGCGAGACAGGACAATGACGCCGAGGATGATCAAGGCGGTGCCGGCGATCTTATGCCAGTCGAAGGACTCGCGGAAGAGCAATACCGCAAGGGTTGCCACCAATGGGAAACTCAATGCAGTGAACGGGTAAGCCTTGCTAAGCGGCATCCGGCCGATGGCCGCCATCCAGCACAGCGAAGCGCCGAATGCCGCCGCGAAGGCGCTGATCACCCAGGGATTGAGCAGCAGGGTGATGATCGCACGTGGGTTGAGGCCATCGATGGTCGCGCCGGGATTGAGGTTGACCTGCCATTTCAGCATGAGCTGGCCATATACGGTAAGCAGGATGGTCAAGGCAATGAAAACGTAGCTCATCGGATCAGGTCGCTGGCAGGGTGATTTTGCGGGTAAGGACATCCAGCAGGTCGGTGCCGTCCCAGACCGGGTGGAAGTCCAGGGCGCGGCCGAACGGCACAACTCGATCGATGGCGCGATTGCGTAGGCGGCAAAGAAAGTCGCGCAGAGCTGAAGCCGTGAAGCCGTGCTGTACCAGCGTCTGGTCGCGGTCATCGAGTTGTGCTGCCAGCGCATCAAGTCCGAGCAGGTCGATTTCGACTACCAGACCGTGGCCGGACTGGATCTCGCGGATCCCGCCGTCAGCGCGCGCCGCTTCGAGGCGCAGCGGATATAGGCCGATGGCATCGGCTGAGTGCACGCCATGCTCTGTCGCAGCCAGTAGGTTGGCGTCGGTCACCCGCGCCATCAGCGCAGCCGGCTCGTCTTCCAGCGCAGCGGCCTGCATGCGCACCGCTGGCCAGAAGCATGCCTTGGCTGCCGCGATTGTGGGCTCATCGCCGACCCAGTACAGGGTGCGCGGTGACGAGCAGGCCTGCTGGCCGAACCAGAGTACGTCGTTGCAGAAGCGCCGCGCCAGTTCCTGCAGATCGGCATCGCTGCCGTCGGTGAGGGCAGCTGCACGCATCACGGCTATGCCGAAGCGGTCCGGAAAGGCGAGTTCGACGGCCAGCGGGGAGATCGGCAGCGAGCGGATCTTGGCGACGGTGGCGTCACCGCCCCAGATGATGCGCGCGTGGCAGTGACGGGAGATCGCCGTGGTGATCGAATCGTCGTGCGGGTAGGTCAGCAGTACTGCACGCTCCAGTACCAGCGGGTGCAGGTCCTCGCGCTGCATGTCATGAAGGATCGAAACCAGCGCATCGCGCTGGGTGCTCTGCTTCTGCGACAGGCGTGCCACGTTGGTGTTGCCCGATAGCACCGACATCAGCCAGGCGTACGCGAAAAGTACGTCCACATTGGCCGGTGCCAGATGGAAGATCAGGCCGCGGGCTAGGTCCAGTTCGGCCGGGTGCGTCCCGATGCGTTGCGACAGCTGGTTGACCGCAGCGCCTCGGAACCAGTGGCCCAGGGTGGCCAGCTCGGGGTGCTGGCGCAGCTGCGGCAGTGCGAATACACGTCGGGAGAAATCGGCGACGAACTCGCGCAGCGGCGCGCTGAACGGCAGCAGCGGCGGTAGTGCTGATAGGCGTTCCAGTTCGGCGTCCAGCGCGGCGTCCGGGTGGATTGAGAAGAGCAGTCTGGTCATGCGTTGGGTACCGTGCGGGTATCGCTGCAGCCGCGGATTTCCACGTTCTTGATACGGCCAAGCACCGCGAAGTGCTTGCCGGGGCGGCCGCAGGCGCAGTCGTCCTCGCCGTGGATAACTCCGAGATCTTCGGTCAGCAGGCTATGGCCGGGATAGCTTTCGGGCAGGAGGCTCAGCACCTGGATCGCACCGGTGGTACCGTGCGGTACCGGGCGCAGGTCCTGGAGGTCACGCACGATCACGTCTGCATAGGCCGGTGCATGCAGGTGGCCCTGCTCGCATTCGAAGAAGATCGAGCCGACCTGTTCGACCATGCCGTAATAGTTGTGCACACGCTCGATGCCGAAAGTCTGCGACAGCGCGGCCTTGTAGGCGGCATTGCCGACTTTCTGCTCGTCCATCTTCTTCCAGCCGCCTCCATGCACCAGCATGCTGCCGGCCGGGAAGCGGATCTGCTTGCCGTCGCGGCGTGCAGCCTGCACAAATGACTGCCAGACGATGAAGGTGAAGCCGAACAGCAATACTGGTTCATCAGGCTGGGCGTGCAGCCATTGCTCTAGTGCGGCCCAGTCCGGCTGCAGATCTTCGTCCAGCAGGTACAGATGGTCGCGGCCGAAGTTGGAGAAGCCGAGGATACCTGCGGCGCGTGCGTTGAAGCGACTGCGGTCGCGCAGGAAACTGGAGTCGTCGACCACCAGCATGCGCAGGCGCTTGGCGCCTGCGAAATGGGAGAAGATGCGAGTCAGGGCACGGGCCTGTGCGCGTGCGGTGTCGGCGTCGAGGAAAATGCGCGAAACCGCAGCACCGGTGGTGCCACTGGACACCAGCGTGCGCGAAACCTTGTCATCCTCGATGCTCTTGAGGTCCATCAGCTTGAACATGCGCACCGGCAGCCACGGTACTTGCTCAAGGCTGCTTGCGTCGCCGGCATGCCACAAGCCGTCAAGGATGCGCGCGTAAGGGACACACTGCGCGCGGTGGTGGCCGGTCAGGCGATTGAGCCCGTCCAGCAACCAAATGCGTTTTTGGGCGCGGTCCAGGCCGAAGACATCGACATCCAGGGCGGCGGCCGCATCGGCAGCCGGTGCAGCAGGCAGGGTCACCTTGCAACTCCTTGTCCGGCCATCTGCCGGAGACTCTGGTAATCCACCTTGCCGCTGGCCATCAGGGGCAGCGCATCGAGGTGGAGGGAACGGACGTGACCACCGAACAGTTTGTAGCGTTCCTGCACAAGCTGGCGCACCTGCGCCTGTTCGGCAACCTGAGTGCCGTGGCTGAAGGCCACCAGGTCGTCATCGCCTCCTGAGCAGACGATCTGCTGGCTCAGTGCCGACGACAGCATGGCCTCGACTTCGTCGAGATTGACCCGGTTGCCGGAAATTTTCAGAAAGCGCTTGGCGCGGCCGGTGATGTAATGAAAGCCGTCTTCGTCGACGCGGGCGAGGTCGCCGGTGCGTAATGCGCCCTGCAGCTCGTCACCCTTGGCCAGATCAGTGCGCGTGCTGGCATAGCCCATCATTACGTTGGCGCCGTAATAGATCAGCTCGCCGGTCGTAGCGTCGACCTGCATGCGGCCCCCGGGGACCGGCACGCCGATACTGCCGACCTTGTCGATAATGCGTGCGGACGGAACGTAGCTGATCCGCGGCGATGCCTCGGTCTGGCCATACATGACGAAGAACTCCAGGCGATGGGCTTGGCTGGATTCAGCGAAATAGGCCACCAGTTCATCGCGCAGGCGGCCGCCTGCCTGGGTCAGCATGCGAAGGCTAGGCAGCTGCATTCGGGCCAGACCCATGCGTCGAAGGATCTCGAAGGTGGCCGGAACACCGGACAACGAGGTGATGCCATGGCGCCGTGCGCTGTCCCAGAATTCCCGAGTCATCAGGCTGTCCTCGCTCAGCACCACCGATCCACCCACGGCCAGGTGGCTGTTGAGAATGGACATGCCGAACGAGTAGGCCAGCGGCAGCGTGGTGATCGCGCGATCATCGGCATGCAGGCCCAGGTACTCGACGATGGCGCTGGCATTGGCATTCAGACCAGAGGATGACAGACGAACCAATTTGGAGGAGCCGGTGCTCCCGGAGGTGCTGAGCAGTAGTGCCAAGTCCGGGTGTGGCACGTCGGGTGCTGCGGCCGCCTCACGCACGTGCAGGGACAGCGCTGCGCCCTGATGCACGGTTCGGTAGCCTGCGGCCGCCTTGCCCGGGCTGGCGACCCAGTCAGGCTGGTAGTGCACCACTAACGCGGCAAGTAGCTGGGGGTCTGTGTCCGGCTGCAGTAGCAGGGGAACCTGGCGCCCGCTGCGTAGTGCGCCCAGATAAAGGGCAACGGCATCGACATGGCTGGGCATGCACAGCAGGCCCATGCCGCGCCCGTCTGGAAGACGCGCGGCGTGCTGGTCGGCGAGGTTGGCCAACGCGGTGTAGTCCAGCGATTTATCGCCATCGATCAGGGCGATGCGCGCGTCATGTTGTTCCAGGTTCCAGAACGACATTCAGACCACCATTTGTCCGTCGATGCCGATCACCTGTCCGGTGACATAGGTGGAGGCATCGCTGAGCAGGAAGGCCACCAGTGCGGCGACTTCCTCGGGGGTGCCGGCGCGGCCCATCGCAATCGATGCAACGCGCTTGGCATGCGCGGCTTCGGGCATGCTACGGGTCATGTCGGTATCTATGAAGCCTGGCGAGACAGCATTGACGCGGATGCCGCGTGGGGCTAATTCCTTGGAGGCCGAGCGAGTGGCGCCGAGCAGTGCCGCCTTGCTGGCTGCATATAGGCTGAGCCCAGCGGCACCATTGACGCCCATGATCGACACAAGGTTAACGATGCTGCCTGTGCCGTTGCGGGCCATCAGCCGTGAGGCGTACTGCATCGCCATCAGCGGCACTTTGACGTTGACGGCCAGCACGTGGTCGATGTCCTCGCTTCGAATCATTCCCAGCAAGCCCTCGTGCAGCACGCCGGCGTTGTTGACCAGTCCATCCAACCGGCCGAAGTGGGTGAAGATCTGCTTGAACAGGCCGGCAATGGCCTCGGCATCGGTTAAGTCCATGGCTACGCACAGTGCCGGCGGCGCGCCGAGTGCCTGTATCTGCGCACCCAGGTCGGCCAAGGCCTGTCCGTCGCGGGCCACCAGCACCAACTGTGAGTGCTGAGTAGCCTGCTGCAGGGCAATCGCGCGGCCTATGCCGCGCGATGCGCCGGTGACCAGGATGACTGGCGCAACGTCGGTCATGATCAGACGGCCGCGCCGTGCTTGCGCAGGATTTCGCGGGCCTTGCCCACCGAGCTCATGTCGATGACTTCGTCCATGTCGATCATCACGCCGAATGCCTCTTCCAGCGCGGCCACCACTGACATGTGGGCGATCGAGTCCCACTGCGGGATGGTTGCGTAGCGCAGCTCATCACTCACGTTGTCGGCCGGGATACCCAGTACGCGGGCGAACACGGCAACGACTTGGTCTTCGGTAACGGTGTCATTCATAGAAATTTCCTGAACCCAAACAGGGTGCTGTTGAAATGGAAGCCGAGGCGGGCATAGAGGTTGAGGATGCCCGTATTGGCAGCGGAAACGAGGGTCGTGCACTGCGGAACGCCGCGCGCGGCGAGCGATTCCAGTGCGGTGATCCACAGTGGCAGGGCGAGCATCGCATAGGGGCCGGTGGCACCGGTCAGGAGCAGCTCGCAGTTGCCGTTGTCGGCAGCCACGCGTTCAGCATGGAAGCCGATGGTGCGCCCGCGTGATTCGGCGACATGGGCCAACCCGCTGCTGACCAGGTCTTCGATCCAGTTGGCAGTGCGCAACGCTGCGCGCTGCGGGTCGATGGCGGGGTCTTCCAGGAAGCGGCCATGGATGAAATCGGTCACGGCAATGCGCCGCAGTTCGGGCACGTCCGCGCCGGTCGCAAGGCGCAGCGTCGGCAGCATGCCGCGCGGTACCGGCGGGAGGTTAGCAAACCCGCTGCGCGAGACGGTTAAGGAGGTTTCCACGAAGGTATAGCCCTGCAGCAGCAGGGCCGACTTGGCCGCCGTCTGGGTCGCGTCGATGCGGCCGAACAGGTAGTGCACAGCATGCGCGGTACACCATTGCTCCAGCTCGGAAAGCAGCGAGGCCGCCTGCTCGGCGGTGGAGATCTCCAAGGATGTCACCTCGGCGGTGACGAAGCCAAGTGCGCGCTCATCCCACGGCGTCAGGCGTGCGGCAATACGGCCCTGACTGTTGTCGATGACTACGTTCACCGCGCTTCCTCTGCGTCGTTCACCGCATCGGCGACGATGTAATACGGACGCTTCTGTACGTTGCGGAACACTTGACCAACATACAGTCCAACCACGCCGAGGCAGAACATCACCAGGCCACCGATCAGCCAGACCGAGCCGATGATCGAGGTGTAGCCAGCCACCTCGATGTCCCCGTCCCACCAGCGCAGCAGGCTCATGGCCACCAGCACGAACGCGACCAGGGAGCAGGCGATGCCGGTACCGGCAACCATGCGCAGGGGTTTTTCGGAGTAGCCCAAGGCGATGTTCATCGACAGCTTGAGCAGCTTTCGTAGGGTGTAGGAGGTCTCGCCGACGGCGCGGGCCTGATGCTGCACCGGCAATTTGCCGGTGCGGAAGCCGGCCCACTTGACCATCAACGGAAATGAGCGGTCACGTTCGGGCATCTGGCACACGGCCTGGATGACCTTGCGGTGGTAGATGCCGAAGTTGGCCGTGCTTGGGTCCTGGGGAACACCGGTCAACCAACCCAGCACATTGAAGAAGGCCCAGGAAGACAGGCGCTTGAGCGGAGTGTCCTGACGTTCCTGGCGCTGGGCAAACACCACATCCAGTTGTTCGGCATTGGCCTTGCGATACAACGTCGGAATTTCGCCCGGTACGTCCTGCAGGTCGCAGTCCATGACTACGGTCCATTTGCCACGTGCGTGTTCGATGCCGGCGGAAATGGCTGAATGTTGGCCGAAGTTGCGCGACAAACGCAGGCCGCGCAGCCAGGGACGGCTGCGGGCAAGTTCCGCGATCCGGGCCCAGGCCCCGTCGGGGCTGGCGTCGTCGATCAATATCATCTCGAAGCTGATGCCCATCGTCTTAATAGCAGCTTCCACTTGGTCCACGAGGTCTTCCAGGCACCCCTGGCAACCATAGACCGGTGCCACCACTGAAATCTCAAAGCTGGAATCCCCGCGGCTGGGGGAGGAAGGCATCGCGTCTGTCATGGCGTAGCGGAATCCTTAGGCGCCCTGCCTCGGCACGTAAATGTCACCATCTCGGCAGGCAGCGGGGCGCACGGGGCGTGTACCTGCATCCGCCCGCGCGATGATTAGTGGCGGCAGCCAGCGATTATAGCTTTACAGGCTGTCTCGCACCGATCGGGTGTCATCTCTCCCTGAATGGACCCAGATCCCTGCGTTCGGTTTCTGCGAAGCTCTATCCGTGACTTACTCAAGCTGGATTGTGCCCAGCTCTATGGCGGCGTGCCCCGGACAGGCGATCGAGACCGACAGAGGGCCTGGCTGGGCGTGCAGTGCAGGCTCGCTGAAGCCGGAGGTCACGAGTAGATCACTATAGGCGGTAGCCCCAGTCGTGGTGCCGATACGTACTTGTGGGTGGCCTTGCAGCTGTTTCATGGTGATCCACAACCCACTACTACCGTCAGGCTGGAGGTTGAAGCCCTGTGCTGTCGTGCCAGTGCGCGGACCCCACTGGTCAACCGTGAAGCTGCAATCCTCTACTGCGACGGAGGTAGCCGATTTCAGCTCAGTCGAAACGTCGAGAATACCTACATACACCGGCGGCTGGCCGGGACAGCTGAGACTGACCGGCATGGGGCCAGTGAGGTTGGAGACGGCACTGGTGACGAAGGCGGCCGTAACAAGGTGCTCGCCCACGTTGGTTTCGCCGACGATGTCGCCGATCCTCACTTCGGGCGCGCCCCGCAGATGCTTCATCGCAAACCACATGGCGCTGGAGCCGTCGGGTTGAAGATTGAACCCCTGTCGCGGCATAGCCTGGTGCGGGCCCCACCGATCGACCTCGAATTCGCAGGCCGCATGGCTTGCTTCAACAATCATTGGATGTAGGCGCGGGGCGCGGAATGCCGCGGCGTGCTGCGCGCGCAGATAGTGGCCATCACCGAAGACGATATCTTGGCGAAGTGTGCGTAGTTGGTCGAACTGCTTCCAGGCGGCATTGCATGTCGGGGTGCGCGGCGCGCTGTCGTGCCCGGCGCAGTCAGTCCAGCTTCCATCGTTGCTAGCAAGCAGGTGCCCGCGGAATGGGCGCAGCGTCATCGGGCCGCGTTGGGCAGACTGCGGGAGGAGAGCGCCGTTGCCTAGCAACTGGCCGATCAGGCCAGGTAGCTCGTACATTGGCAGATCGGTGCCTGTGCGAAGCGCGCCACGGTTGCCGTCGAGGATCAGCAGAGGAGTACGGCTGATACCGACTTTGCGCCGGGTCGCTGGGCTGTCGAACACCGCCTTGTCACGGCCGTTCACCGCGGTGTAGGGGTCTGGATCGACATCGAGTGACGGTGAATGGTCGCCGAAGGCAATGATCAGAGCCTCCGGGTCGCGCATCAGGATGTCCTCTGTCCAGTCCATGAAGGCCTTGGTGGTATAGGCCACCGCATTTGCGTAGGCGTGAAGCACCGGAACATCGGCAGGGCTGATTGTCACCAGGTCGGGACGGCGCTCGGAATTGCGCACGAAGCCCCAGTGTGACGACAGTGAAACGAGATAGTTGAATAGGGGGGCATCGGACCGGTTTTCATCCAGATACTGCAGGTTCTGACGGAAGAACGAGCTATCGGCCAGCAGCCCACCTTCCAAGTCATCCAGCTCGAAAGCGCCGATCGGTCGATATATATCGAAGCCAGCGTTGTCATAGGCGCGTATCCGGTTCCAGTTCTCGGCTTGATGCGCGTGGCTGGCTATCGTGCGGTAACCTGAGCGCGCCAGCACTGCGGGAATACAGGGTGAGGGATTGCGCATCAGGTTCACGAAGGCCACCGAGTTGCGTGGGGCGGGCAGGCCGCACAATACTTCGAACTCGGCGTTGGCGGTGGCGCCGCCCATTTCTGGTGACAGTACGTAGGGGCGACCAGCACTTTCCCACAACGCCAAGAAGCGTGGGTCCAACGGACTTCGTGAGCTCTGGTAGCGGTCCAAGAGCGTGATATCCCAGACGCTCTCTAGCAGGACGACATGTACGTTGCGTGGTTTGCTGATACTGCCCGGCCGCCATGCCTGCAGTGTCAGCGCATCGATCTCGGCAGCCGTAGGAACGTTGCCGGTGTCCTCGTGCATCATTCGCCAGTCTTCGAGCAGGTAGATCAACGGACCGCGCACCCGCAGCAAACTGATCTGGTCCTCACGGCCTGGAATCCGCACGACCTCGCCATCGGGCATTTTCAGTTCTTCGATTCCCACCGGGAGCAGGTTTTCTGAGATCGAACGTAGCTGGCCGGACGCTGAGGACAGTAGGAAGACGAAGACTGTAGTCGTGGCCAGCGCCAGCAGGCTGTGCCAGCTCAGTCGAAGACTCCCCAGCGGCAACAGCACAGCTACGGAAATCAGCGCTGTCGCCAGCAGTAAGGGACGACCTGACAAGGTGGCCAGCAGGATGGGCAGCGCCTGTACATCCGCGATGGAAAGCGGGACGTGTAGCATCGCAACCTTGGCTGCGCTGCCGACCAGCAGCAGGCTGGCCAACCCTGTTGTCAGTGCGGCGCCCCACCAGCGGTTACGTAGGCCAGGGCCCATTAACCATAGCGCGCAGCCTAGCAACAGCCCGGTAACGACAATCGCCCCGACGCCATACGTAAACCCAAAGCTGATCCGCGCCACTACGGCCATAATGCTGCAGGCCATCAGGCTGATCGGCAGGTACTTCCACGACGCCGCCAAATCCGTAATGAACGAGCGGGCAGTCGGTCCAATTCCTAGCTTCATCAAATATAAAAATCGTGAGAAAACGCCCGCATTCTGGCCCCACGAAGCCGCTTAAAGACACCTCAAGGGTGTAACGCTATGTATCAAATCTTGTCTGGCCACCTCTTTAAGGTGGCCATGGCAAGGTGCCCGGCGGGAGTGTCAGTCCGGCCGGGGGCTGCGCCGGTTGCTGCATGGCTTTGCAGGTATCGGCTTGGATTACCCTAGTGCGATTTCCAGCTCCGGCAGCAAGGTGAACAGGTCACCGACCAAACCAATATCCGCAATCTCGAAGATCGGCGCATCGCCGTCCTTGTTGATGGCGACGATGGTGCCGGCATCCTTGATGCCGGTCAGGTGCTGGATGGCACCGGAGATGCCCACGGCGATGTACAGCTCCGGGGCGATGATCTTGCCGGTCTGGCCGACCTGCATGTCGCTGGGCACATAGCCGGCGTCCACCGCGGCGCGCGAGGCACCGACGCCGGCGCCGAGCTTGTCAGCCAGCTGGTAGATCACCTTGAAGTTCTCTTCCGAGCCGACGCCGCGGCCGCCGGAGACCACGCGCTTGGCGCTCTGCAGGTCCGGACGGTCGCTCTTGCCGGCGGCCAGGCCGATGAAACGGGTGTGGCCGGGCAGGGCGGCGTCGATGGCCAGGGCCTCAACCGGTGCGCTGTTGCCCTTGGCCGCTTCCGCCCAGGAGGCGGCACGCACAGTGGCCACCACAACCTGATCGGCGGGAGCTTCCACGGTGATGATGGCGTTGCCGGCGTAGATCGGGCGCTTGAAGGTGTGGCTGCCTTCGACGGACATCAGGTCCGAGACCTGGTTGACGCCCAGCAGTGCGGCCACGGCCGGCATCAGATCCTTGCCGGTGGTGGTCGAGGGGCCGAAGACGTGGCTGTAGCCAGCGGCGGCCTTGGCGATCTGCGGGGCCTGTACCTGTGCCAGCGCATGTTCGTTGGCCGGGTTGGCGACGGTCAGCACCCTGCTGACGCCAGCAATCTGTGCGGCTTCAGCGGCAATGGCAGCCGGGTCGGCGGCCAGCACCAGCACGTCGATATCGCCGCCCACGGCGGTCGCGGCCGAAACGGTCTTGGCGACGGCGCTGTTGAGCTTGCCGTCCAGGTGTTCGGCGATGACGAGAATCTTGGCCATTACAGCAACCCCTTCTGCTTGAGTGCGGCCACCAGTTCGGCGGCATCCTTCACCATCACGCCCTTGCTGCGCTTGGCAGGTGCGGCGTAGTGGGTGGTCTTGAACGTGTCGGCGGCTTCAACATCCAGGTCGGCCAGCTGCAGGGTCTCCAGCGGCTTGGCCTTGGCCTTCATGATGTCCGGTAGCTTGATGAAGCGCGGCTCGTTCAGGCGCAGGTCGGTGGTGATGACGGCGGGGAGGTCGACTTCCAGCGTTTCCAGGCCGGCGTCGACTTCACGGGTGACCGTGGCCTTGCCGTCAGCGATCTCAACCTTGGAGGCAAACGTGGCCTGCGGACGCGCCCACAGCGTGGCCAGCATCTGGCCGGTCTGGTTGGCGTCGTCGTCGATGGCCTGCTTGCCGAGGATGACCAGGTCCGGCTGTTCCTTTTCGACCAGCTTGAGCAGGGTGCGGGCGGCGGTCAGCGGCTGGATGGCCTGGTCGGTGACCACGTGGATGGCACGGTTGGCACCCATGGCCAGGCCGTTGCGCAGGTGCGCCTGGGCGTCGGCCGGGGCGATGGTGGCCACCACCACTTCCGTGGCGATGCCCTTGTCGCGCAGGCGCAGGGCTTCTTCTAGGGCGATTTCATCGAACGGGTTCGGCGAAAGCTTGACGCCATCGGTGACCACGCCGGAACCATCCGGCTTGACTTGAATGCGGACGTTGTAGTCCACCACGCGCTTGTACGCGACGAGGATTTTCATGTGCTGCGGGGTCCTTCGGTTGCTGATGGGGTCCGGCGCGGGCCGGGGGACAAATTTTCTCGATTCTAGCCGGGTTGATAGGCCCGTGCGAACGCGTATGGTGTGCGGTCCGCCAGGTCAAATGTCCGGACAAATTGCAGCTTCAGGGCCGCCGTTGTCAATGGTGCAGGTCTAATAACGGCTGGCGTTATATCCTTGGCGGTATTGTTCGCTGCCCCGGCAGCCGTAAATCGGAGAATCAACGCGTGACCACATGGCTTGTGACCGGCGGCGCCGGCTTTATCGGCGGCAATTTTGTATTGGAAGCTGTGGCAAAGGGCATCCGGATCATCAATCTGGATGCACTGACCTATGCCGGCAACCTGAAAACGCTGGATAGCCTTGAAGGCAACCCGAACCACCTGTTCGTTCACGGCGATATTGGTGACCGTGAGCTGGTAGCGCGTCTGCTGGCCGAGCACCGCCCCGACGCGGTGCTGAATTTTGCCGCCGAGAGCCATGTGGACCGCTCGATCGATGGCCCCGGCGCCTTCATCCAGACCAATGTGGTTGGGACGCTTGGTCTGTTGGAGGCCGTGCGCGACTACTGGAAGGCGCTGCCGGCCGATAAGGCGGGCGCATTCCGCTTCCTGCATGTGTCCACCGACGAGGTCTACGGCACGCTGGGAGAAACCGGAAAGTTCACCGAAACCACGCCTTACGCCCCGAACTCGCCGTACTCGGCGTCCAAGGCGGCGTCCGATCATCTGGTGCGTGCGTTCCATCACACCTATGGACTGCCGGTGTTGACCACCAATTGCTCGAACAACTACGGCCCGTATCATTTCCCTGAGAAGCTCATTCCGCTGGTGATCGCTAAGGCCCTGGCCGGCGAACCTCTGCCGGTGTACGGCGATGGCAAGCAGGTGCGCGACTGGCTGTTCGTGGCCGACCACTGCGAAGCGATCCGCACCGTACTGGCCAAAGGCAAGGTGGGCGAGACCTACAACGTCGGTGGCAACTCCGAGAAGCAGAACATCGAGGTGGTGGAGGCGATCTGTGCATTGCTGGATGCACGCCGTCCGCGTGCGGATGGCAAGCCACGCAGTGAGCAGATCACCTATGTCACCGATCGTCCCGGTCACGACCGCCGCTACGCCATCGATGCGTCCAAGCTCAAGAACGAACTGGGCTGGGAACCGAAGCACAGCTTCGAGCAGGGCATCGGCTTCACGGTGGACTGGTATCTGGAAAACCAGCAATGGGTGAACGGCGTGCTGGATGGCAGCTATCGCCTGCAGCGCATCGGCACCGACGCCTGATATCGATGATCCAGTGTCCATGCTCCCCGGCGGACCAACTAGAGAACAACCATGACGCAACGTAAAGGCATCATTCTGGCCGGCGGCTCTGGCACGCGGCTGTATCCGATCACCAAGGGCGTCAGCAAACAATTGCTGCCGGTCTACGACAAGCCGATGATCTATTACCCGCTCAGCGTGCTGATGCTGGCGGGCATCCGTGAAGTGCTGATCATCAATACGCCGCATGAACAGGCTTTGTTCCAACAGCTGCTGGGTGATGGTTCGCAGTGGGGAATGGACATTCAGTACGCGGTACAGGCCAGCCCGGATGGCTTGGCGCAGGCGTATTTGATCGGCCGTGATTTCGTCGGCGGCAAGCCCAGCTGCTTGGTGCTCGGTGACAATATTTTCCACGGCACCGGCCTGCGCGAAGTACTCAAGCGCGCTGATGCGCGTGATGATGGAGCGACGGTGTTCGGCTACTGGGTCAATGACCCGGAACGTTATGGTGTGGCCGAGTTCGGCAAGGATGGCAAGGTTGTCGGGTTGGTTGAAAAGCCTGCTGAGCCGCGCTCCAACTACGCAGTGACCGGCCTGTATTTCTATGACGGCAATGCCAGCGATTACGCTGCTGCGTTGAAGCCGTCACCGCGCGGTGAGCTTGAGATCACAGACCTCAACCAACGTTACTTGGACGAAGGCAAGTTGCAGCTGGAGCCGTTGGGCCGTGGCTACGCCTGGTTGGATACCGGCACGCATCAATCCTTGCTGGAAGCCTCCAACTTCATTGAAACCATCCAGACCCGTCAGGGCCTGCAGGTTTGCTGCCCTGAAGAAATCGCTTACGGGCAGGGCTGGATCAGCGCAGAACAGCTCGAAGCATTGGCTGCACCCTTGTCCAAGAATGGCTATGGGCAGTACCTGCAGAAGTTGATTCAGCGGGGCATCGTTCCGTGAAAGTGATTGAAACGGGAATGCCTGGCTGCGCGGTCATCGAACCCGCAGTGTTTGGTGATGAGCGCGGCTTCTTCTTCGAAACCTGGAATGCCGAACGTTTCAAAGCGCTGGGCCTGCCCGACAAGTTCGTGCAGAGCAACGTTTCCGCTTCAAGCAGGGGCGTGCTGCGTGGCCTGCACTACCAGTGGCCGCGTCCGCAGGGCAAACTGGTCAGTGTGCTGGAAGGCGAGGTGTATGACGTGGCGGTGGATGTCCGTCGTGGCTCGCCGACGTTCGGCCGCTGGGAAGCTGTCATCCTGAGCGCAGAGAACAAGCGCCAGTTCTGGATACCCGAAGGCTTTGCGCACGGCTTTGCCGTGCTTTCGGAACGCGCGCTATTCAACTATTTGTGCACGGACGTCTATGTAAAAGAAGCGGATGCAGGCATTCGCTGGAACGATGCCGATATCGGCGTTGACTGGCCGATCCGCGCTCCGACCTTGTCGGCCAAGGACGAAGCAGCGCCTTTCCTGAAGGACATAGCCGAAGACCGCCTGCCGGTCTATGCGCCATGACCGTGCTGGTCTTTGGCGGCAACGGGCAGGTGGGCCGGGAGCTGCTGCGGGCACTGGCTCCACTGGGGCCCGTCATTGCCACCACGCGCAGCGGAAAGCTGGCGGATGGCAGTGCTTGCGAGGTGGCGGATTTCGATTCGCCTGAAGGCCTGCCGACCTTGCTGGATCGGCTGCAGCCTTCGATGGTCGTCAACGCTGCCGCCTACACCGCCGTCGACAAGGCCGAGCAGGAGCCCGAAGCGGCGTTCCGGGCCAATGCGCAGGCGCCGGGCGCGATCGCTCGATGGTGTGCGGCTCACAACGTGCCAATGGTGCATTACTCCACTGACTATGTATTCGATGGGCAGGGCACTGCGCCTTATGCTGAAGAGCATGCCATGGCACCGTTGGGCGTATACGGCAGCAGCAAGCGTGACGGCGAAGATGCGGTGCGTGCAGCTGGTGGCCGGCACCTGATCTTCCGTACCGCGTGGGTGTATGCCTCGCATGGCGGCAACTTCCTGCGCACGATGCTGCGGGTAGGCGCTGAGCGCGATGAATTGCGGGTGGTGGCCGACCAGCTGGGCACGCCGACGCCGGCAGCCTTGATCGCCGATGTGACTGCGCAGGCCTTGCAGCATCCGGGGCAGTTGTCCGGCACCTGGCATTTGACGGCATCGGGGCAAACCAGTTGGCATGGTTTTGCCGAGGCGATCTTCGCCGAGGCAGTCGCTGCAGGTGTGTTGGCGAAGGCACCGAACGTGCAGGCAATCTCAAGCGCGGAATACCCGACGCCGGCCAAGCGCCCGGCCTGGTCGGTGCTGGATAATCGCAAGCTGCAGCAGGATTTTGGCATCACCTTGCCGGCTTGGCGCGAGGGCCTGCGACACGTGATCGCTGAGATCGCAAAAGCCTGAGCTGCGCTCATGCGCATGGCGATGGATCATCATGCCGGCGCTGAGATGAAAAAACCCCGGGACTGCCCGGGGTTTTTTCTGCGCGGCTTGCTCTCTATCTCAGGCGCGGCCGTAGGTATCCTCGAAGCGCACGATATCGTCTTCACCCAGATAGCTGCCCGACTGCACTTCGATCAGCTCCAGCGGCAGCTTGCCCGGATTGCGCAGACGGTGGGTGACACCCAGCGGGATGTACGTGCTCTGGTTCTCGGCCAACAGCAGTACTTCATCGCCACGAGTGACTTCGGCCGTGCCGCTGACCACGATCCAGTGCTCGGCGCGGTGATGGTGCATCTGCAGGCTGAGGGTGCCGCCGGGTTTGACCGTGATGCGCTTCACCTGGAAGCGTTCACCGTGGTCAATGGAGTCATAGGCGCCCCAAGGGCGATAGACCTTACGGTGCCAGGTGGCTTCGCTGCGGCCATCGGCCTTCAAACGCGCGACGACGTCCTTCACTTCCTGCATGCGATCGGACTTGCCGACCAGTACCGCATCGTCGGTCTCGACCACGATCACGTCGTCCAGGCCCACCATCGCAATCAAGCGTTCGCCATACGCAAAGGTGTCATGGCAGTCGATGGCAATGACATCGCCGCGATGCGCGTTGCCGTTGGCATCCTGTTCGGAGACATCGCGCAGCGCGGTCCATGAACCGACATCACTCCAGCCAGCATCCAGCGGAACCACGGCAGCGTCGGCGGTTTTTTCCATCACCGCGTAATCGATGGAGTCCGATGGGCTGGCCTTGAATGCGTCCGCATCCAGGCGGATGAAGTCGCTTTCACGTCGTGCGTTCTCCCACGAAGCGCTGCAAGCGGCCAGGATCTGCGGCTGCAGGCGTTCCAGTTCCTGCAGGTAACGCGAGGCGCGGAACAGGAACATGCCGCTGTTCCAGTAATACTCACCGGATGCCACATAGGCCTGGGCGGTGGCCAGGTCGGGCTTTTCGACGAAACGCTCGATGGCCCGTGCACCGTCACCGGGCACAGCCTTGATGTAGCCGTAGCCGGTTTCCGGCGCGGTTGGCTGGATGCCGAAGGTAACCAGCTTGCCCTGTTCGGCGATATCCGCAGCTTCCAGGATGGCGCGGTGGAAATGCGCGGCATCACGGATCAAATGGTCTGAAGGGAGCACCAGCAGCAGCGGGTCGGCGCCGTCGCGGCAGGCCTCCAATGCAGCGGCAGCGATAGCCGGTGCGGTATTGCGGCCTACTGGCTCCAGCAGGATCGCCGACGGCGTGGTACCCACTTGCTGCAGCTGTTCGGCGGCAACGAACCGATGCGCCTCGTTCGCCACCACGATCGGCGCCTGCGTGGCGACGTCGGCCACCCGCAACCAGGTGGACTGCAGCATGCTGTGCTCGCTGGCCAACTGCAGGAACTGCTTTGGATAGGCCTCACGTGAGAGGGGCCACAAGCGTGTACCGGAACCACCGGAAAGAATGACGGGAAGAATATGGCTCATGAAGGTTCTCAGGCGGTGATCAAAGTAGAGATTTCAGCAGTACGCTCTGCCAGCAAGGCTGCGTCACCCCGGGTTTCAACGTTCAAGCGCAGCAACGGCTCGGTGTTGGAGCTGCGCAGGTTGAAACGCCAGCTGCCGAAGTCGGCGCTGATGCCATCGGTGTGATCCAGCGCGGGCGTCTGTGCTTCAAAGTGCGCCATCACGCGGGCAACGGCGGCCTTGGCGTCAGCAACCTTGAAGTTGATTTCGCCGCTGCACGGGAAGCGCGCCATGCGGTCTTCAACCAGTTCGGCCAGCGACAACCCGCCGCTGGACACCTGCGCGGCAATCAACAGCCATGGGATCATTCCCGAATCGGCATAGGCGAACTCGCGGAAGTAATGGTGCGCGCTCATCTCGCCGCCGTAGACGGCGTTTTCGGCGCGCATCTTCTCCTTGATGAAGGCGTGGCCGCTCTTGCACAGCACCGGCACGCCACCGGCCGATTCGACCATCTCGACCGTGTTCCAGGTCAGGCGCGGATCGTGGATGATCTTGCCGCCGGGGTTGCGCGCGAGGATGGCCTGGGCCAGCAGACCGACCAGGTAATAGCCTTCAATGAAGCGGCCGTTGTGGTCGAAGAAGAAGCAGCGGTCAAAGTCGCCATCCCAGGCGATGCCGAAGTCGGCACCATGCTCGCGCACGGCCTTGGCGGTGACGTCGCGGTTTTCCGGCAGCAGCGGGTTGGGGATGCCGTTGGGGAAGCTGCCATCGGGTTCGTGGCAGACACGTACGAACTCCAGCGGAAGATGCGGCGCCAGCAGATCGACAATGCTGCCTGCACCACCGTTGCCGGCGTTGACCACCAGCTTCAGCGGCTTGAGCTGGCTGGCGTCGATATAGCTGAGCAGGTGCTGGATGTAGGCGCTCTTGTCGTGCTGCTCGCTCTGGCCGGCGCGCGCGGGCTGTGGCTGCGAATCATCGGCGGCCACTGCATCGGAAATGGTGAACAGGCCGGTGTCCGAGCTGATCGGGCGCGCGTGCTCGCGCACCAGTTTCATGCCGTTGTAGTCCATCGGGTTGTGGCTGGCGGTGACCATCACGCCGCCGGCGGCCTGCAGATGGCCGGTCTGGAAGTAGACTTCTTCGGTGCCACACAGGCCGATATCGATGACCTCGCGGCCCTGTCCGCGCAGACCTGCAGCCAGCGCATCCTGCAGCGCAGGGCTGGTCAGGCGCACGTCATGGCCCAACACAACGGGGCCGGCGCCGAGCTCGGCGGCCAAGGCCTTGCCGATCTTGCGGGCCATGTCTTCATTGAGTTCTTCAGGCACGCGGCCGCGGATGTCGTAGGCCTTGAACGCGGGGAGGGGCATGCATGCATCCTGCTGGGTGAAAGATTGCCTAGTTTAGTCGGGTACGCGTTCGGAGGCTGTCTGCTGGCTGGATGGAGATTTCAGGGGGCCGGATGCGCTGGACGAAGGTCCAAGGGGGGCCATCACCACAGTATGGCTAGAATATGGTCATCTTCAGTACTGTGAGCGTGATGCGATGAGCGATCTCTCCTCTCCGGCCCGGCAACGCGGCAAGGTCTTTGCCAGCGCCGCCGATGCCCTGGCTGGCATCGTGGCCGACGGGCAAACCCTTGCCGTAGGTGGCTTTGGCCTGTGCGGCATCCCCGAGGCACTGATTGCCGCGCTGCGCGACAGCGGGGTCAAGGGCCTGACCGCAATCTCCAACAACGCCGGCGTAGATGGCTTCGGCCTGGGCCAGCTGCTGGAAACCCGCCAGATCAAGAAGATGATTTCGTCCTATGTGGGCGAAAACAAGGAATTCGAACGCCAGTACCTGGCCGGCGAGCTGGAGCTGGAATTCAACCCGCAGGGCACCCTGGCCGAGCGTCTGCGCGCCGGCGGTGCCGGTATTCCCGCGTTCTTCACCGCCACCGGTTACGGCACCATCGTTGCCGAAGGCAAGGAAACCCGCGAAATCGACGGCAAGCACTACGTGCTGGAAACCGCACTCAAGGCTGACGTGTCGCTGGTCAAGGCGTGGAAGGCCGACGAAGCTGGCAACCTGCTGTTCCGCAAGACCGCGCGCAACTTCAACCCGGCCTGCGCCATGGCCGGCAAGGTCTGCGTGGTGGAGGTGGAAGAAATCGTGCCGGTGGGCGCCATCGATCCGGACCAGGTGCACCTGCCGGGCATCTACGTCGATCGCATCGTATTGAACGCAACGCCGGAGAAGCGCATCGAACAGCGCACCGTGCGTCAGGAGGGGAACTGAGATGGCCTGGACCCGTGACGAAATGGCACAGCGCGCCGCGCGCGAGCTGACCGATGGTGCCTACGTGAATCTGGGCATTGGCCTGCCGACGCTGGTGGCCAATCACATTCCCGATGGTGTGGATGTATGGCTGCAGTCGGAGAACGGCCTGCTTGGTATCGGCCCGTTCCCGACCGAGGCCGAGGTGGATGCCGACCTGATCAATGCCGGCAAGCAGACTGTTACCGCACGTGCAGGTGCCAGCTACTTCGGCAGCCATGATTCGTTCGCGATGATTCGTGGCGGCCACATCAACTTGGCCATCCTCGGCGCCATGCAGGTGACCGACAAGGGTGACCTGGCCAACTGGATGGTGCCCGGCAAGATGGTCAAGGGCATGGGTGGCGCGATGGATCTGGTCGCCGGCGTGCAGCGCGTAGTTGTGCTGATGGAGCACACCGCCAAGAACGGCGAGCACAAGATCCTGCCGGACTGCACCTTGCCGCTGACCGGCGTGGGCGTGGTCGACCGCATCATCACCGATCTGGCGATCTTCGATGTCAGCGCCGATGGCCTGGTGCTGGTGGAAGCTGCGCCGGGTGTCAGTGATGACGAGTTGAAGGAAAAGACCGGGGGTGCGTTTCGGCGTGGCTGAGTGAGAGAGCGGGGCGGCGTGGCTGCCCCGCATCGCGCAATGTTGTTTCCCGATACATCGGCCTTGACGGACGTCCAGCATCTTCCCGGCTGGCTACCTGCAGCGCAGGCGGATGCCTTGTTGCTGGCCTTGCACACGCAGGTTGCCTGGGAAATCCACCGCATCCGCATGTTTGGGCGCTGGCTGGATTCGCCGCGCCTGAGTTGCTGGATGGGCGATGCGGATGCTCACTATCGCTATTCGGGGGCGGATTTCATTCCGCATCCGTGGGTGCCGGCAGTAAATGAACTGCGCGAGCGGCTGCAGCAGGCCTGTGATGCGCGCTTCAACAGCGTGCTGCTGAACCGCTACCGCGATGGCCGCGACAGCATGGGCTGGCATAGCGATGACGAGCCCGAGTTGGGGCCGACGCCGCTGATCGCCTCGCTGAGCCTGGGCGCTGAGCGCCGCTTTCTACTGCGTCGCCGCGATGACCCCGCACGCAAGCTCGAATACCGGCTCGGTCACGGCGATCTGTTGCTGATGCGCGGGGATTGCCAGCGCGACTACCAGCATGCCTTGCCGAAAACCGCGCGGGTGGCTGGCGAGCGTATCAACCTCACTTTCCGCCAGGTCGCTGCTGTGCCGCGTCGCGCTGGCCGTTGAGCAGGGTCCAGCCGATCAGCTCGGTGGCGGTCTTGTCCAGCGCGGTTTCAAAGGCGCTGGCGACGCTGCCGATATCGGTGGAGGTGGCAGGTTCGGCGACGATGAAGGTGCGTGCTGCGACCACGCGCTGGTCCAGGCTGTAGATCAGCTTGGCGTTGAGTTCGATGGTGGCCGAGGGCAGCTCACCGCCGCGGTAGTCCGATTCAAAGCGGCGCAGGTCGGTGGTCAGCTTGTAATCGGAGCGGATGCCGGTGGCAATGCGCGCAACGGCATCGATCCGGCCGGAATCTTCAAAGCCGCGCAGCAAGGTGTCTTCCAGCATGTCGGTGGCCGGCTGCGACCAGGTGGCACCGCGGTAGACCTCCAGCTCACCCGGCGTTGGCCGCACGTTGATGCGCGGGCTGTCGATCAGGCGCGCGGCGCTGGGCTTGGCGATGGCCAGCTGCCAGTTGACCTGCGGCCATGATGGATCGGCCTGTACCCGCACCTGTGGCGCATAGATGGTGGTGGACTGGCGGTCGCCGCCAGCCAGCACCGAGCAGCCGGCCAGCGCCAGCAGGCAGGCCGGGGCGAGCAGCTTGAGCATCGTGATGGGCTTCATTTGGGTTCGAACTCCTTCGGGGCGTCGCGACCGAGCAGGTAGCGCGCCGGGTTGTTCTCCAGCCGGTCACTGACCCGGCGCAGGTCGCGGATCAGGCCGCGCAGTTCGGTCAGGGTCGGGCCGAGCTGGGCCAGGCCATCGTTGGCAAAGCTGTTGATCGCTGCGCGGTTCTCGCCAAGGATGGCGTCGGCATTGCCGGCGGCCGAGTCGAGCTTGGCCAGGCTGGTGTCCAGTTTGTCCATCGTTGCCGGCAGTTCCCGCAACACGTTCTCGTCCAGGTTCTTGATCGCACCATTGGCGCTGCCGAGGGTGACGTTGAGGTTGCGCGCCGCGTCGCGGGCTTCCACCAGCAAGGCCTGTGTACCTTCGTCGCGGTCCGCCAGGCCGCCGCTGATGGTTTCCAGGTGGGCCAGCGTGGTGGTGATCTTGCGGACGTTCTCATCGCTGAGTAGTTCGTCCATGCGCTCGACCACGCGGTTGGCCACGTCGGTGATGTTCTGCAGGGCCGAGGGCGCAGCGGCGATGGTCGGCACCGGTTCCTTGCTCACTGCGGTAAGCGCAGCGGCCTGCGGGCTGCCGCCGCTGAGCTGGATGATCGATGGCCCGGTCAGGCTGGTGATGGCCATTTTTGCGCGGGTGTCGGTCTTGACCGGAGTGGTGGAATTGAGCCGCAGCTTGGCAACGACTTTGCGCGGGTCATCCGGGGCCAGGGTCAGCTCGGTGATCGAGCCGACCGCGATGCCGTTGTATTGCACCGGGCTGCCAACCGACAAACCGGTCACTGCTTCGGTGAACACCACCTGGTATTCCTGCCAGGTGCGATCGGACGAATATTTGGCGGCCCACAACCCGAACGCCAGCAGGGCAATGCCGGCAAGCAGGGTGAAGGCGCCGATCAGGACGTAATTGGCTTTGGTTTCCATATCAAGCAGGCTCGTGCTGGAGGCCGCGCGCGGCGCGGGCGCGGGGGCCGTGGAAGTACTCGCGTATCCACGGATGGTCGAGTTGTTCGATCTCGGGCAAGGGAGCGTTGGCGATGACCTTGTTGTCGGCCAGCACCGCGACGCGGTCGCAGATGGCGTAAAGCGTGTCCAGGTCGTGGGTGATCAGGAAAACGGTCAGGCCCAGTGCTTCCTGCAGGGTCTTGATCAGGCGGTCGAAGGCGGCCGCGCCGATTGGATCGAGCCCGGCGGTCGGTTCATCCAGAAACAGCAATGGCGGATCCAGCGCCAGCGCACGCGCCAAGCCGGCGCGTTTGCGCATGCCACCGGACAGCTGCGAAGGCAGCTTGTTGATGGCGTCGGCAGGCAGGCCGGCCAGCTTCACTTTCAGCAGGGCCAGTTCGTAATGCCAGCGTTCGCTGAGTTCGGGATGATGTTCCTTGAGCGGCACCTGCACGTTCTCGCCCACCGTCAGCGAGGAGAACAGGGCGCCGTCCTGGAACAGAACACCGGTGTTGCGCTCGATGCGCAGGCGGTCGTCTGGGTTGCCCGAGCGCGCATCCACGCCGAGTACTTCAATCTGCCCGGCATCGGGCGTGCGCAGGCCGAGGATGGAGCGCATCAACACCGATTTGCCGGTGCCCGAACCGCCAACCACGCCGAGAATTTCGCCACGGCGCACATCCAGGTCCAGGCCATCGTGCACGGTCTGGCTGCCGAAACGGTTGACCAGTCCGCGCAAGCGGATGGCCAGTTCGGTGTCTTCAACGGTGGTGGCTTGCGGGGTGTTCATCGGCTCACCAACCCATGTGCATGAACCACAACGCGGCCAGCGCGTCGAGGATGATGACCAGCGAGATGGTCTGCACCACGCTGGAAGTGGTGCGTTCGCCGACCGATTGTGCGGTGCCTTCCACCTTCAAGCCTTCCAGGCAGCCGATCAGGGCGATGATCAATGCAAATACCGGCGCCTTGGACAGGCCAACCAGCATGTGCCGCACCTCGATGGTGTCGTGCATGCGCGCCAGATACATCTGCGGCGGAATATCCAGGTCGAACGCGCCAACGGTGACGCCACCGGCCAGGCCGGCGATCATCGCCACGAAGGTGAGCAGGGGCAGCATGATCAGCAGCGCGACCACGCGCGGCAGCACCAGCAGGTCGATCGGGTCCAGGCCAAGGGTCTGGATGGCGTCGATTTCCTCGCGCGCCTTCATCGCGCCAATCTGCGCGGTGAAGGCGCTGGCGGTGCGCCCGGCCAGCACGATGGCGGTAAGCAGCACCGCGAACTCGCGCAGGAAGGCAATCGAGACCAGCTCCACCACATAGATCTCCGCACCGAAGTCGCGCAGGATGGTGGAGCCTAGGAAGGCAATCACCGCGCCCACCAGGTACGACAGCAGCGCCACCAGCGGCACTGCGTTCAGGCCAACTTCTTCCATCTGGTTGACCGCCGCGGTCAGCCGGAAGCGACGCGGTTGGCGGATCAGGCGCGCCAGCTTGCTCAGGTTTTCGCCGAGGAAGTTGACCAGCACCACGATGTTGCCGGCAATGGCGTACACCGAGCGGCCCAGTCGATCCAGCGCGGCGGCTACGCCGTAATCGCGCTGCGGCTTGGGGCGCTCGTCGGCAACTTCCTCGATGGTGCAGACCAGCGCCTGGTGATCGTCACGGAACTGCAGCGCATCATCGGGCAGGCCCAGCTTGTGCGCGTAGCGCAGCAACAGCAGCACCCCGGCCGAATCCAGCCGATCAATGGCGCGTGCATCGATACCGGTCACCGTCCCGGTCTGCGCATGCAATACCTCGCCCGAGCGCAATGCAGTGGCCAAGGTCCAGTTGCCGGAAAGCCTGAGCAGGCCATCCGCATCGGGAGGAAGTACGCAGTCGGGTGGGGGAATGTCTTTCATGGTGACCATTGACTGCGGAGAATAACCTGTCCGTCCTTCAACCCGGATGAGTATTTCATCCGCTTCAGGTGATACTAACGGCCATGTCTGCCGAAACCCTTGCCGCTGCCCCGGCCACTGCTTCCAATCGGGCCACCTATGCGCAACGTGTGGCCTTCGTTTCGGAGATGGCTGGGCGGCTGCACAGCTATGGCACAACCGCCCAGCGCCTGGAGGCGGCCGTGGTGGCCTTGGCGCAGCAGCTGGATCTGGATTGCGAGCCGTGGTCGAACCCGACCGGTTTGATTCTGAGTTTCAGCGACCCGACCCGAGCGATTGGTTCCAGTGACATCACCCGCGTGATCCGCCTGGGGCCGGGCGATACCAATCTGCACAAGCTGGCCATGGCCGACCAGATCGCCGATGCGGTGGCGGCCGGGCAGATGTCCATCGCCCAAGGCCACACCGCGCTGCGCCAGCTCGACAAGGATGGCGGCCTGCGCAGCAAGATCCAGCTGCTGGCCTCCTTCACCCTGGGCTCGGCCGGCGTCGCCGGTCTGTGGCGGCTGCCGTGGCTGGATATTGCCACCGCAGGTATTACCGGTCTGCTGATCGGCCTGATGCTGTTCTATACCGACCGGCGGGTGGCGACGCGGGAGGCCGGTGAGGCCCTGGCGGCGTTGCTGGCCGGTTTCGTCGCGGTGCTGGTGGCCAGTTTCATCGGCCCCTTGAATCTGAATTCCACCATCATCGCGTCGCTGGTGGTGCTGCTGCCCGGCATGGCGCTGACCAACTCGGTCAATGAACTGGCCAGCGGGCATTGGGTGTCGGGCACGGCGCGGTTCGCCGGTGCGCTGACCACCATCATGAAGCTCACGGTGGGCGCGATGATCGCCGTCACCATCGCCAATTCCATCGGTCTGGAACCGGTTATCCGCGCCTCGCGGCCGCAATCCAACTGGGTGGAATGGGGCTCGGTGCTGGTGGCCTCGTTTGCTTTCGCCATGTTGTTCCGGGCCAGCAGACGCGACTACGTGTGGGTGATGGCGGCATCGGTGGCCGGCTACGCCATTTCCCGCTATGGCGGCCAGTTATGGGGCGCGCCAGCGGGTATTTTTCTGGCGGCGATGGCGGTGACTGCCGCCGGCAATCTGTTCGGGCGCATCGTGCAGCGGCCGGGGGCGATCATCCGCTTGCCGGGCATCATCATGCTGGTGCCCGGCAGCACCAGCCTGCGCGGGGTGCTGAGGTTGATCCAGCAGCAGAACGTGAATGCCGGTGAGTCGGCATTGTTGACCGTGGTCAACGTGGTGATGGCGCTGGTGGCCGGGCTGCTGTTCGGCAATCTGCTGGTGCCAGCGCGCAAGAATCTTTAGGTCAGATGCGTCTGCAGGCCAGTAAAGGCGTTGATTGGAGCTGAAATGCGGTTCGTATTGGCAATGTCGCTTTTTTGTGGGAGCGGCGTAAGCCGCGAAGCTGGTATTGCTCAAGGCTTTGGCGCCTGCGTCATCTGACGATGTGGCTGCTTCGCGGCTTACGCCGCTCCCACAAAAAATCCGATGCCAGAGCGCTGGCATCGGATTTCCTAGTGACTCAATTACTTGACCAGGCAGCATTACCGCAGCTGCCAGTTTGTAATCGATATTCCAGATTGATTACTTCTGGATCAGGAAATCTTCAACCTTGCGGCCTGCCTTGGTGTATTCGGCCAGCCAGCGCGGCTGCTTGCCACGGCCGGTCCAGGTTTCAGCGGCATTGGCCGGGTTGCGGTACTTCGGCTCAACCTTGGGCAGCTTGCGGCCGGTTTTGGCAGCGCCCTTGCTGGCCTTGGCGCCACGCGGGGCCTTTACTGCAACGGCGGCGCCGGTGCCGAACAGCTCTTCGACGGTGTAACCAGCCTTCTTGGCGGCAGCGGCAACCAGGGCACGGGCCTTGGCAATCGGCTGGCGCTTGGCGACAACGGTCTTGCGCTTCTGTGCGTCGCGGATCAACACGGCCAGTTCTTTGGCCGACAGCTGGGACAGATCGATACTCATCGAATAACTACTCCGGATAATGGGTTTGGGGGTGAATGCCATTCCGTGGCAGCGCGGCAAAGCATACCGGGCCGGTTACGGGAATGACAGATAAATACCGTTTTCCATGTTATCCGCAAATGAAAACGCCGGGACAATGCCCCGGCGTTTCAAGTCACCAGATTCAGCCGGTAATCCTGCTGATCGCGGTTGCCTGATCCAGATTTTCCGCTTCGCTGGCGCTGCGTGCGCGGTATTCCACGGTGCCAGCGGCCAGGCCGCGTTCGGATACCACGATGCGGTGCGGAATGCCGATCAGTTCCATATCGGCAAACATCTGGCCCGGGCGCAGGCCGCGGTCATCCAGCGCGGCGTCCACACCAGCGGCCTGCAGCTGGACCAGCAAGGCTTCGGCGGCGGCGGTTACGGTCGGGTCCTGCTTCGGGTTGATCATGCAGACAACCGCTTGCCACGGCGCCATGCTCACCGGCCAGATAATGCCAACCTCATCATGGTTCTGCTCGATGGCCGCAGCGACGATGCGCGACACACCAATGCCATAACAGCCCATCGCCATCACCGCAGCCTTGCCGTTCTGGTCCAGCACGGTGGCCTTCAATGCCTGCGCATATTGGCGGCCCAGCTGGAATACGTGGCCGACTTCGATACCACGGGTAATCTTCAGCTCACCACCGTCGCGCGCGCGGTCACCGGCCTTGACGTTGCGGATATCGGCAACCTCCGGCTCGGCCAGGTCGCGGCCCCAATTGACGCCGGCAATATGCAGACCTTTCTCATTGGCGCCGACCACAAAATCCGCCATTGCCGCCACTTCACGGTCAGCCACCACGCGGATGGGCTTGCGCGGATTCAAGGGGCCGAGGAAACCCGGCTCGCTGCCCAGATAATCGGCAATCTCCGCTTCGCTGGCCATGCGGTAATCGTTGAGGCCAGCCACCTTGGCCAATTTGATTTCATTGATTTCGTGGTCGCCACGTACCAGTGCCAGCACGAACTGATTATCCGTGCTCATTACCGCGACTGATTTGACCGTGCGCAGCAGGGCGATGCCCATCAGCGCGGCCACTTCTTCACAGGTTTTCTGGGTGGGGGTATCGATCTTGCGCAGGGCCTCACTGGCGCCGGTGCGTGCAGCCGGGTCGGCGGCGATGGCCGCTTCCACGTTGGCGGCGTAATCCGAGCCGGTGGAGAACACCAGCGCGTCTTCACCGGAATCGGCGATCACGTGGAATTCCTGCGAGGCGTCGCCACCAATAGCGCCGGAATCGGCTTGCACAGCGCGGAATTCCAGACCCAGGCGGGTGAAGATGCGGGTGTAGGCGGCCTTCATGTTTTCGTATTCGGCGACCAGGCTGGCGTCGTCCAGATGGAAGGAATAGGCATCCTTCATCAGAAACTCGCGCGAGCGCATGACGCCGAAACGCGGGCGGATTTCGTCGCGGAACTTGGTCTGCACCTGGTAGAAATTGACCGGCAGCTGCTTGTAGCTGGACAGCTCCTGGCGCGCGAAGTCGGTAATGGCTTCCTCGGCGGTGGGGCTGTAGCAGTATTCCTGCTCCTTGCGGTCCTTGATTTTCAGCAGCTGGCCGCCGAATTTTTCCCAACGGCCGGTTTCTTCCCACAGTTCCTTGGGCTGGATGGTCGGCAGCTGCAGTTCCACCGCGCCAGCGCGATTCATTTCCTCGCGGACGATGGCTTCCACCTTGCGCAACACACGCAGGCCCAGCGGCGACCAGGTGTACAGGCCCGACGCCAGCTTGCGGATCATGCCCGCGCGCAGCATCAGCCGGTGGCTGACCAGCTCGGCGTCGGCAGGGGTTTCCTTGGTGGTGTGCAGGTGGAAACGGGAAAGGCGCATGGCAGGGGGCTTCGCAGAACGGACGATCCGCTATTTTGCCAGCCTTGCAGGCCCCTGCGTACCGCTGCGATCAGGTCAGGGTAGTGGCAAGGGGAGGGAACGCGCTGTGGGAGCGGCGTAAGCCGCGAAGCGGGGTGTTTCGGAAAGGCCTCAAAAACCAACCCCTCCCCAGCCCTCCCCTTGGCCTGCGGCCAAAGGGAGGGAGCAAGGCTGTAGGAGCGGCGTAAGCCGCGAAGCCCGGAATACAGAAAGGCCCCGAAAGCCAACCCCTCCCCAACCCTCCCCTTGGCCTGCGGCCAAGGGGAGGGAGCAAAGCTGGGGCAAAGCGGTGGGAGCGGCGTAAGCCGCGAAGCCGGGAATACGGAAGAACCTCAAAAACTAACCCTTCCCAATCTTCCTTTGGCTTGAAGACAAAGGAGAAAACCCGCGAAGCCAGCCGATCCAGGTTGCCGGAAGTGTTGGCAATTGCAGGGATTATGAGCTTCGCGGCTTACGCCGCTCCCACAGCCCCACAGTCCCACAACCTGATCGTCCAGCAACCTTCAAACCCGCAAAAAGTCAGCATCCGGCAATTGCCGGACGGCTTAACTCTTCGGCGCCGGCTTGCAATAAGCCGCCGCTGCCGCCTCGGCCAGCCGCTTCTGTGCGTCGCGCTGGGCGTCATCCAGGGGGGCATCGGGTTTGCCGTCGCCGTCGGTGTCGTGCAGCACCGGGCCGCTGCCGTTCAGCAGATCAAGGTTTTTGCGCGCACCCAGGCATTGCTCCGATTCGGCAGCTTCAGCCGTTGCCGCCGGTTCGGCGATCGACGCGCCGCTGGTGGTGATGCGGCGGGTTTCGTACGGCTTGCCGGCCGGTGGCCGTTCCGAGTACTGGGTGACGCCATTGGCGTCCTTCCACTTGTACAGATTGCCGGCGTGGGCGCCGGCGGCGGCTGTGAGCACGAGCAGGCAGCAGAGGCGAGACAGGGCGAGCATGGCAACTCCAGACACCGAAACAGGGCAGGGGGCGATTGCAGCACCCGGTGACGTGGCTGGCAAGTCGATTAAACTGGCCGGTATGGACGAATTGAGACCACCACCCCGTTCGCGCAGCATCTACCTGCTCCCGAACCTGTTTACCACCGCCGGCCTGTTTGCCGGCTTCTACGCGATCATCGCCGCTTCCAACGGGCAGTTCGTCAACGCCAGCATTGCCGTGTTCGTGGCGGCGGTGATGGATGGGCTGGATGGCCGGGTTGCGCGTTTGACCGGCACCAGCAGCGAATTCGGCGTGCAATACGACTCCCTGGCCGATCTGGTCAGCTTCGGCATGGCGCCGGCGCTGGTCATGTATCACTGGGCCCTGTCTTCCCTGAAGTTCGATGGCGACGTGCTGGGCCGGGTTGGCTGGTCGGCAGCGTTTCTCTATGCCGCCTGCGCCGCGCTGCGGCTGGCCCGCTTCAATACCCAGGTGGGAACGGTCGACAAGCGTTGGTTTGTCGGCCTGGCAAGCCCGGCTGCGGCCGGCTTGATGATGTCCTTTGTCTGGGCCTTTGCGGACGGCGAGCTGGGCTGGAACGGCGAGCAGCTGCGCTATGTGGCCTTGGGCGTGACCATCTTGTCCGGCCTGCTGATGGTCAGCCGGATCCGGTTCTGGAGCTTCAAGGGCGGCAGTGAAAAGGGCCCGCGCTCTGAGCGGGTGCCGTTCATGGTGCTGGCGCTGGTACCGATCGTGATTTCTATCGTGGTGCTGGATCCTGCGCGCACCTTGCTGGTGGTCGGCGTGATCTACGCGCTGTCCGGGCCGGTGATGTGGCTGCTGCAACGCTTTCGGCAACCGGCTGGCAAGGTGCAGTGATCGGCTTCTCGCCCGAACCGGTGTGGACCGCGGAGCAGCAGGCATGGCTGCAGGCGATGGGCTATACCGTGTATCTGGAGGGCAGTGCGCTGGACGCACCGCCCGCCGTCGCCACACCGGCGTTTGATGCTCCGGCGCAGGCGGTGAAACGTACGCCGCCGCAGGCAGCGGTGATGAACACACCGGTTGCCGCTGCGCCGCCGCGGGAAACCGCAGCCAAGGCGCCGGAGGCACCCAGTACCGCGCCGGCGCCGGTGTCTGTTGTGGGCGCAACCGGCGGAGCGCGCCGCAGTGGTGGCCTGCGCATGCCCGATCGCCTGCAGATCGCCTTGTTGCGGGCTTCCGGCTGCAACCCGAACGACCCGCAGACGCGGGTTTTGATGGACAGCTGGCCGCTGGCCGAGCTGCGCGCCAATCCGGCGGCCAAGCGTGCCCTGTGGCCGCAGCTGCGGGCATTGCGGCGGAAATCGCGGCAATGAGCACGTTGGGCACAGTCCTGCGTCCCATGTATGACGGGGATCTGGATGCGGTGATGGAGGTGGAACTGCGCGCCTATCCGTTCCCGTGGACGCGCGGCATCTTCCAGGACTGCCTGCGTGCCGATTACCCAAGCCGGGTATTGGTGCAGGACGATGGCATCGTCGGCTACGGCGTGCTCAGCCTCGCCGCCGATGAGGCGCATGTGCTCAACGTCTGTGTTGATCCCTTGTGCCAGTCGCGCGGCCATGGCCGGCGCTTGCTGCGCGAGCTGGTGCGGGTTGCCCGCCAGCGCGGTGCGCTGCGTGTGTTCCTGGAAGTGCGTCCGTCCAATGCTTCGGCCATCGCGCTGTACCACAGCGAAGGGTTCAACGAGATTGGCCGGCGGCCGCGTTATTACCCCACCAGCAACGGGCGAGAAGATGCGCTGGTGATGGCGATGGAGCTGGTGGACGACGACATCAGCGTGATGCCGCCGCTGTAAGCCAGGCTTTCAGGGCGCGCTTGTCAGGCAAGCCGCAGCAGCATTACACCGGCGACGATCAGCACGGCGGCAAGCAGGCGCCGGCGGCTGATGTGTTCTTTCAGCAGCAGCGCCGATATCAACAACGCGAACAGGATCGAGGTTTCGCGCAGCGCTGCGATCACCGCCACCGGCGCAAGCGTCATTGCCGATAGTGCGATCGCATACGAGGCGGTGGTGCCGATGCCGCCGACCAGGCCGAGCTGCCAGTTGCCACGCAGATAACTGTTCAATTGCGCGCGGCGGGCGAACAGCGCCCACAGCGGCAGCGGCAGACCGGATAGCAGAAACAACCACAGCGTGTAGCTCAGGGCATTGCCCGACAATCGCGCGCCCTGCGCGTCGACGAGGGTGTAGGTGGCGATGACCACGGCGATGCACAGCGGCAGGCGGAGGTTGCCGCCCTTGCTGCTGCCGGCCATGCACAGGATGCCGCTGCTGATCAGGGCGATCCCTGCCCAGGCGCTGGCGGGCAGGTGTTCGTTGAACAGCCAGGTGCCGGCGACGGCGACCAGCAGCGGCGCGCAGCCGCGCATCAACGGGTAGGACAGGCTCATGTCGGCGCTGTGGTAGGCGCGGGCGACAAGCACGTAGTAGCCGGTCTGCAGCACGGCGGAGGCAGCAAGCCAAGGCCAGCTTTGTTCTGCAGGTGCTGGCAGCCAGGGCAGGACCATGGCTGACAGCACGGCGGCCCAGCCGGTGACCAAGATGGTGGTCAGCAGTTTGTCGCCACCGAGTTTGACGATGGCGTTCCAACTGGCATGGAGCAGGGCGGCGAACAGGACGGCGCAGAAGATGCCGAGTGACATTTGGATGGGTGTTTTTTGGTGGCTTGTTGAGGGTAGCTGGGATTGAGGGTGTTGGGGTTGTGGGGAGGGGAAGGCAAAAGGCAAAACCAAAAGCCAAGAACAAAGAGCCCCCTCATCCGCCCTGTCGGGCACCTTCTCCCGCGCGCGGGAGAAGGGACTGCAATGATTTTTGCGTTGTGATGGGTTGGCCGCGCGATCACGCTCGAGCCGAAGCCGAAGCCGAAGCCGAAGCCGAAGCCGGAGCCGGAGCCGGAGCGCATAGAGCCGATTGCTCAGTAACCCCGCAGAAGTGCATGGGCGCATTGCGTTCCCTTCTCCCGCTTGCGGGAGAAGGTGCCCGACAGGGCGGATGAGGGGGCTTTTGACTTTGGCTTTCAGCTCTCCGTGTTCAATACGCACAAAAGAAAACGCCGCCCGAAGGCGGCGTTTTCCACAACAGCAATCAGCAGGCCTTACAGCTTCGCGCGCTGCTCCTGCAGACCGGCCAGCTGGCTGTTCCAATCGATAAGCCGCACACGTTCCTGCTCGACCACCGCTGCCGGCACCTTGTCAGTGAACTTGGACAGCTTGACCTCGCTCTTGTCCTTCTCCGAAGAAACGCGGGCGATTTCCTTGTCCAGACGTGCACGCTCGGCATCCAGATCCACCAGGCCTTCCAGCGGCACCAGCAACTTCAGTTCGCCGACAATCGCCGCCGCCGCCGGTGGCGTCACCGCATCAGCCGCCAACCAGTCGATGCTCTCCAGCTTGAGCAGGAAGCGCAGCTGCGAGGCAAAGCGCTCCACGCGTGCACGGTCAGCTTCCTGGCCGCCCTGCAACAACAGACACACCTGCTTGGACGGCGGCACGTTCAACTCGCTGCGCACGCGGCGCAACGCGCTGACCATGCTCTTGAACCACTCCACGTCGACTTCGGCCTGCGCGTAATCGCCGGCAAACTCCGCTGCGGTCGGGTAGGCACGCAGCGACAAGGACGCATCGGTGATGCCCAGGCGCGGTGCCACCTGCTGCCACAGCTGCTCGGTGACGAACGGGGTCAGCGGGTGCAGCAAACGCAGCACCGCTTCCAGTACGTACAGCAGGGTGTGGCGGGTGCTGGCTGCGTCTTCGGCGTTGTCACCGTTGAGCGCCGGCTTGGTCAGTTCCAGGAACCAATCGCAGAACTCGTTCCAGACAAACTCGTACAGCGCCTGCGACAACAGGTCGAAGCGGTAGTCGGCGAAGTGCTGCTGCGCTTCGGCCGAGACCTTGGCCAGACGCGAGAGGATCCACTTTTCGGCATCGGTACGCGGCTGCAGTGCGCCGGTGAAGCTCGCACCCTCGGTGTTCATCAGGGTGAAGCGGCTGGCGTTCCACAGCTTGTTGCAGAAGTTCTTGTAGCCCTCGGCGCGGCTCATGTCGAACTTGATGTCGCGGCCATGCGTAGCCAGCGCGGCGATGGTGAAGCGCAGCGCATCGGCACCGTGGGCGATGATGCCGTCCGGGAATTCGCGGCGCGTGGCCTTCTCGATCTTCTCGGCCATCTTCGGCTGCATCAGGCCATGGGTGCGCTTGGCAACCAGATCGTCGATGGTGATGCCGTCGATGATGTCCAGCGGGTCCAGCACATTGCCCTTGGACTTGGACATCTTCTGGCCCTGACCGTCGCGGATCAGGCCGGTGATGTAGACGTCCTTGAACGGGATCTGGCCGGTGAAGCTGTCGGTGGCCATGATCATGCGCGCCACCCAGAAGAAGATGATGTCGAAGCCGGTGATCAGCACGTTCGACGGCAGGTAGCGCTCAAAGCCGCGCTCGGCCATCGCTGCTTCATTCGGCCAGCCGAGGGTGGAGAACGGCCACAGCTGCGAGGAGAACCAGGTCTCAAGCACGTCGCTGTCCTGGGTCAGCAGCACGTCGTCGCCCAGCCCGGCCTTGGCGCGGGCTTCGGCTTCGTTGCGGCCCACGTAGCAGTTGCCAGCTTCGTCGAACCACGCCGGGATGCGATGGCCCCACCACAGCTGGCGGCTGATGCACCAATCCTGGATGTTCTCCATCCAATGGCGGTAGGTATTGATCCAGTTGCCCGGCACGAACTTGATGGAGCCGTTCTCCACAAGCTCCAGACCGCGCTTGGCCAGCCCGTCCATCTTCACGAACCACTGGTCGGTCAGATACGGCTCGATCACCTGGCCGGTACGGTCGCCGCGCGGCACCTGCAGCTTGTGCGCCTTGGTCTCGACCAGGATGCCCAGGTCTTCCAGCTCGGCCAGGATCACCTTGCGCGCTTCGTAACGGTCCAGCCCTTGGTACTGCTGCGGGGCGTTCTCGTTGAGCGTGGCGGTGGTGGTGAACAGGTTGATCATCGGCAGGCTGTGACGCACGCCCACCTGGTAATCGTTGAAGTCGTGCGCCGGGGTCACCTTGACCACGCCGGTGCCGAACGCCTTGTCGACGTAATCGTCACCGATCACCGGCACGCTGCGGCCGGTCAGCGGCAGGGTCACGCTCTTGCCGATCAGGTGTGCGTAGCGGCCGTCTTCCGGGTGCACCATCACTGCGGTGTCGCCGAGCAGGGTTTCCGGACGGGTGGTGGCCACGACCAGATAGTTGCGGGTCTCGCGCAGGGTTTCGTTGCCGTCGGCGTCCACTTCGACGTGCTCATAGCTGGCACCGTCGTTGAGCGCGTAGGCAATCGACCACATGAAGCCGTCTTCTTCCACGCTCTCCACTTCCAGGTCGGAAATGGCGGTCTTCAGCACCGGGTCCCAGTTGACCAGGCGCTGGCCACGGTAGATCAGGCCCTGCTCGTGCCAGCGGATGAAAGACTCGATCACCGCCTCGCTCGGGCCCGGGTCCATGGTGAAGGTGCTGCGCGACCAGTCGGCCGACGTGCCGAGGCGGCGCATCTGGCCTTCGATCACGTTGCCCGAATGTGCCTTCCACTCCCACACCTTGTCGATGAAGCCATCGCGGCCCAGCGAGTCGCGGGTTTCGCCCTTGCCTTCCATCGCCAGGTTGCGGCTGACCACCATTTCGGTGGCGATGCCGGCGTGGTCGGTACCTACCTGCCACAGCGTGTCGTAGCCACGCATGCGGTGGTAGCGGATCAGCGCGTCCATCAGCGTCTGCTGGAAGGCGTGGCCCATGTGCAGGGTGCCGGTGACATTCGGCGGCGGCAGCAGGATGGTGTACGGCTCGCCCTTGCCGGACGGCTTGAACAGGCCGGCCTTCTCCCACGACTCATAGAGCGCGGTTTCAAAGGATTTGGGGTCGTAGCTGGAGGCGAGTTGGGTCATGCGGGGGAACCGGTAAAAGCGGGAGGGGGATCAGCGGCCGAGTGCGCGCTGGATCTTTTTGTCGGTGTGGTACTGGCTGACGGCATAGGCAGCCCAGATGGCTGCGGGCAGCCAGCCAATCAAGGTGATCTGCAGGATGAGACAGACAATGCCGGAAATCGGGCGGCCAATGGTGAAAAAGGCCAGCCACGGCAGCAGGATGGCAATCAGCAGGCGCATGCGTGTAATCCCTTACATATCGTATTTGTTGAGCGTGTAGTCGGCGGCCTTGTACTGGCGCCAACGCTCACGCAGCGGTTCGCGGGCTTCGGGGTCGGCCGGCACCACTTCCAGCACGCGGTCGCAGCTGCCCAGGTAGGGCTCATCGCGCAGGTTGATGACCAGCGGCCGCTCCGGTGCTTCGGCGCCGGGCGCGGCGATCAGCACGATGGCTTCTTCCTCATCCACGTCCTCACCGATGATCTGGTGCGGAATATAGGCGTCCGGGTCGAACGACCACAGCAGCTCGTCCAGTTCCTCGGCCTGGGCCTGGTCGCGGGCCAGAACCAGCGTGTACAGACCGCCGTCGTTGGCCTTGCGTGCGAGCTCGCACACCAGCTTCAACGGTTCGGTGAGAAAACGCGGCTTGGCGATCAGGTAGAAGTCGGCGCGCATCAGGTCACTAGGAAGTGGAAGGAAGAGGGTGAAACAGCGGGGTCAGCAGGAGCTTGCGCCGGGTACAACCCGGCGCAGGCCCTGTTTTCGACCCTGGCTTTGCTCAGGCAACGCGGTCCAGCAGCCACTGGGTCAGCAGGCCAACCGGGCGACCGGTGGCCATGCCGCGCTTGCCTTCATCGCTGGCAACGCCGGCGATATCCAGGTGCGCCCAGCGCTGGCCTTCGGTGAAGCGCGACAGGAAGCAGCCAGCGGTGATGGCGCCGGCCCAGCGGCCGCCGATGTTGTAGACGTCGGCAAAGCTTGAATCCAGCATGCCCTGGTACTCGTCCCACAGCGGCAGGCGCCAGGCGCGGTCGAACACGTTCTCGCCAGCAGCGGTCAGTTCGTTGGCCAGGTCGTCGTGCTTGCTCATCAGGCCGGCGGTCTGGTGGCCCAGGGCCACCATGCAGGCGCCGGTGAGGGTGGCCACGTCGATCAGGGCGGCCGGCTCGAAACGCTGCGCATAGGTCAGCGCATCGCACAGGATCAAACGGCCTTCGGCGTCGGTATTGCCCACTTCGATGGTCTTGCCCGACATCGAGGTGATCACGTCCGACGGACGGTAAGCATTGCCGTCGATGGCGTTTTCCACCGCCGGCACGACTACAACGAGGTTCAGCGGCAGCTTGGCCTTGACCGTGGCGACAAAGGTGCCGATGACGTTGGCGCCACCGCACATGTCGTACTTCATTTCCTCGATGCCGCCCTGGGTCTTCAGGTTGACGCCGCCGGTATCGAAGGTGATGCCCTTGCCAACCAGCACGTAGGGCTTGGCCTCACCGCCATTGTTCCACTTCAGCACGACAAGCTTGGGGCGGTTGGCCGAACCACGGGCCACGGCCAGCAGCGAGCCCATGCCCAGCGCTTCCATCTGCGCCTCGTCCAGGATCTCGGCTTCGGCGCCGTCATGCTCGGCGGCGAACTTGACCGAGGATTCGGCCAGGTAGGCCGGGGTGCAGTAATTCGGCGGCAGGTTGCCCAGCTCGCGGGCGTATTCCACGCCGGCGGCGATGGCCTGGCCCTGCAGCAGCGCGGTTTCGTCGCTGCTGGCAATGGCCAGCGATTCCAGACCCGGGGCTTCGGGCTTCTTCTTGCCCAGGGTGGCGGTGTAGCGGTAGCTGGCGTGGTTGGCGGTGATCACCGCCTGACGCACCTTCCAGGCGCTGTCGCGGCCGCTGACGTCCAGTTCGTTCAGGGTGAACAGCGCGCTGCGGGTGTTGCCGGCCTTCAGGGCGCGGGCGGCGTCGCCGGCGGCCTTCAGGTACTGCACCACGCCAAACTTGGCCGGGTCGCCCAGGCCAACCACCAGCACGCGCGGAGCGCTGACGCCGGCCAGATCGTGCAGCAAAGTGGTGTTGCCGGTCTTGCCGCCGACATCGCCGCGCTCGATCAGCGCCGCCAAACGGCCTTCAGAGGCCGTATCCAGGGCCTTTGCGGCCGGTGACAGCGTCTTGTCAGAGAAGGCGCCAACAATGACGCAATCCACCTCGGCAGAGGCGGGGGCGGCGTGGTTCAGGGTGAATTCCAGAGACATTGATCAGATTCCGTTGCCAAATCCGTACAATCGCAGGCTGTATACGCGGGGCCATCGAGGCCGGGCGTTCTGCGGACTAAACCGAGAGTTTAAACCACCGACCCTATGGCGAAGCTTGACCGCTACCTGCTGAGTGACTTCCTCCAGAGCTTTCTGGCCACTTTGACCGTACTTCTGGTAGTCAGCATGGGCGGTGTGCTGGTCGACATCCTCGGCCGCATCGCCGATGGGCGCATCCCCGCCGGGCTGATGCTGTCCCAGCTGGGCCTGCAGTTCATCGTCTACCTGCCCATCATCCTGCCGTTGGCGCTGATGCTGGGGCTGGCGCTGTCGATCGCGCGGCTGTACCGCGATTCAGAAATGGCCGTGCTCACCGGGGTCGGCGTCGGCCCCAAGCGCATGCTCAAGCCGATCCTGCTGCTGACCGTGCCGGTCGTGGCCCTGGTGGCGGCCTGCTCGTTGTGGCTGGGCCCTTGGGCCGACCGCAGCGCCGAGCGGATGCTGCAGGACGCCAGCCGCAGCATGGTGGTGGCCGGGTTGGAGCCGGGCCAGTTCACCCCGTTGTCCGGTGGTGGCGTGGTTTACCTGTCTTCATTGGCCGGCGATGGCACCAAGATGGGCAAGGTGTTCATGCAGCGGCAGAAGGAAGGGCGTATCGACGTGGTATCGGCCAACAGCGGCGCAATGTTCTTTGAAGGCGATCGCCAGCGCTACCTGCGCCTGGAAGACGGTTATCGGGTCGAGGGCCCGGAAAACGGCGCCCTGGACTACCGGCTGATGCGCTATGCGCGCAACGAGGTGGCCCTTCCGGACCGCGACGAAGTGCGCGACCAGAATGATCCGGAAATGTTGCCCACCCGGCAGTTGCTGGGGGATGCGCGGCCTGAGGCCAAGGCCCAGCTGCATTGGCGGCTCACCCCGCCGCTGCTGGCCCTGGCATTTGCACTGCTGACCCTGCCGCTTGCCCGCAGCGCACCGCGCCAGCAGCGCTACGGCCGCATCATGGTGGCCTTCCTCGCATATACGCTGGGCGTGAGCCTGAGCATTCTCGGCAAGCAGTGGCTGGCGTCGGGCAAGCTGCCGGTGGAGGCGGGCATGTGGTGGTTGACCTTGCCCTTGCTGATCCTGGCGCTATGGCTGTATTTCCGTGATGGGCGCCTGAGCCGCCGCCGCGTGGGAGCCAAGGCATGAGGTTGCTGCCGCGGATCCATGACATCTACGTAGGCCGTACCGTGCTGCTCACGGTGTTGGTGGTGTGGATGGTGCTGCTGGGCCTGGACGCGATCATGGCCTTGTCCGGCGAGGCCGGGAAAATCGGCCAGGGGCATTACAGCTTCGGCCATGCCTTGGCCTGGGTGGCCTATACCTTGCCGCGCCGGGCCTACACCGTGTTCCCGATGGCGGCGGTGATCGGCGCCCTGATGGGCCTGGGGCAGCTGGCTGCCACTTCGGAGCTGACCGCATTGCGTGCGATTGGCCTGTCGCGTCGGCGCATTGCCGTATCGGTGGCGATCTCGTTGTCGCTGCTGACCGTGCTGATGGTGGTCAACGGTGAGACTCTGTCGCCCTGGGCGCAGAACCGCGCCGATGCGCTCAAGACCAGTGCCCGTTACAACACCGATATCGCTACCGCCCGCTATTCGGGCCTGTGGGCGCGCGAGGGCGACATCTTCCTCAATGCGCAGACCGGCGAAGAACAGGTCGGTGCCGATGGCCAGTCGACCCTGCTGCTGCATGACGTGCGTCTGTACCAGTTGGGTGAAGACGGCCGTCTGTTGAGCCTGACCCACGCCAAGACTGCGCGCCACGACCACCAGGGTTGGGTGCTGGAAACGGTGCGTCGCGATACGTTCGGTGAGCGTTCGGTCAGCCGCCAGGAACTGCCCAGCGAGAAATGGGCGTCCAAGCTGGATGCGGCGGCCTTGGCGTCGGGCCTGGCCAAACCGCGCAACCTCAGCGCCGGCGAGCTGAAGACCAGCATCGATTACCGCAAGCGTAACGGTCTGGATGCGCGTGATTACGAAGATACCTATTGGGGCCGCTGGTTCTACCCGCTGAACGTGCTGGCGCTGTGTCTGGCGGCGGTTCCGTTCGCGTTTGGTTCGCTGCGCAGCGGTGGCATGGGCAAACGCCTGTTCCTGGGGATGCTGTTCGCGCTGGGCTTCCTGCTGCTGCAGATGTTCTTCGGGCGCATGGCCGGTGCGTTGAAGTTCGATTACCGCATCGCCTACGCATTGCCCCCGATCATGATGCTGGGCATCTCCGCCTGGCTGTCACGACGGCGGGTAGGCTGATAGCAAGGTTGTTGTAGGAGCGGCGTAAGCCGCGAAGCCGGTGACAATGAAATCACCGGCATCCCTGCAATCGTATGGGTGTGTAGCTTCGCGGCTTACGCCGCTCCTACTAGGGCTGTGTGGAAGGCCCCTTGCCGAGCATGGCTCGGCACTACATCTGGCAATGTTGGTGATGCCCCTGCCGAGCATGGCTCGGCACTACAGTTTCTGCAGGCGGGTGCCGCTCAGGCGGTCGTGCAGGGTCAGGCGTTCGCGGTCGACCAGTGCCCAGAAAAATCCCAGCCCTGCCAGCAGCAGCGACAGGCTGCCCAGCGCATAGCGTTTCCACAGCAGCGCCCGGCTTGGCGACTGCCCGTCCACGGTCTGCAGGCGCAAGCGCCATGGCCGCATGCCCAGGGTCTGGCCGCCGCGCTTCCAGCTTTCGGTCGCGTACAGCCCGGCAATCAGCCAGCAGCTCAGCCACAGCAGCCATTGCAGGGCGCTGAACGGATGGATGTTGTCGCGGCTGGCGTGCCCGGCCAGCGCGTAGCCGACGGTGAACAATGCCGAGACCAGCATCCACAAGGCCAGCACCGGCCACAGGTCATAGAACAGCGCGGCCAGGCGGCGCAGCAACATCGCGGAAGGGCGGGGCGTCTGGGCGAGGGCAGGTGTGCTCATGCACCGAGCATACGATTTGTGGCTACCGGCGTGCATGGGCAGGCGCGGGCGCAACGCTTATCCTTGCGCCGATGTCCGCCGCACTTACCCCCGCCGAACGCCGCCAGCTGGTACAGCAGTTGCCGCCCCTGCGCGCTGCCGATGAGCATCTGATCCAACGTTTCCTGGATGCGATCTGGGCTGAGCACGGCCTGGCCCGAGCCTCGCTGGACAGCTATCGGCGTGACCTGGAAGGCCTGTCGCGCTGGCGCGATGGCGCCAATGATGGTCTGGCCGGGATGGATCGCGCCGGCCTGTTCGATTACCTGGCCTGGCGTACCCGGCACGGTTGGACTGCGCGCAGCAACGCGCGTCTGCTGTCGGTGCTGCGGGCCTTCTTTGCCCAGGCGCTCAAGCGCGGCGAACGCAGCGAGGACCCGGCCGCCCTGCTGGAATCGCCCAAGCTGCCTCGCTCCCTGCCCAAGGCGCTGGCCGAAAGCCAGATCGAGGCCTTGTTGAACGCACCGGATGTGGACACGCCGGTAGGCCTGCGTGACCGCGCGATGCTGGAACTGATGTATGCGGCTGGCCTGCGGGTCAGCGAACTGGTCAACCTGCCGGCCAATGCGGTCAATCTTCGTCAGGGCGTGTTGCGGGTCACCGGCAAGGGCAGCAAGGAGCGGCTGGTGCCGTTGGGCGAAGAGTCGCAGTACTGGCTGGAGCGCTACCTGGCTACCGCGCGGCCGCTGCTTGCCGGTGGCAAGCCGGTCGCCGCGACCCCGAGCGGGCAGGTGCCTTTGTTTGTCGATGTGGACCGTACCCCGCTCAGTCGCCAGCAGTTCTGGGCGCTGGTGAAGACCAGTGCTGCGGCAGCCGGCATCGACCCCGGCAAGATCAGCCCGCACGGCCTGCGCCACAGTTTTGCAACCCATCTGCTCAATCACGGTGCCGACCTGCGCGCGCTGCAGATGCTGCTCGGCCACAGTTCCCTGTCAACCACCCAGATCTATACCCTGGTAGCCCGCGAACACCTGCAGAAGTTGCACCGCAATCACCATCCGCGCGGCTAAGGCTGCGTTGCAGGCCGCCGCCGTGCTTGTTTGCAGGAACGGCATCAGCCGCGAAGTGGGTTAAGGCGAAAACGCACCTGTAGAGCCGAGCCATGCTCGGCTGGGGCACTACCGGCAAAGCCTCTGCCGAGCATGGCTCGGCACTACCAGTGCTCGGCTTTATGTAGGAGCGGCGTAAGCCGCGAAGCACGTACAGCCGGAAACGCACCTGTAGAGCCGAGCCATGCTCGGCTGGGGCCATTACCGGCAAAGCCTCTGCCGAGCATGGCTCGGCACTACCAGCGCGAGGCTTTTGTAGGAGCGGCGTCAGCCGCGAAGCAGGTATAGCCGGAAACGCACCTGTAGAGCCGAGCCATGCTCGGCAGAGGCCTTACCGGCAAAGCCTCTGCCGAGCATGGCTCGGCATTACCAGTGCTCGCGTTTTGTAGGAGCGGCGTCAGCCGCGAAGTCGGGAAGGTCCGAGCAAAGGCATTTCTGGCGACCTGCCGGTTCAGCTGCTTCGCGGCTGGCGCCGCTCCTGCAGGCCTGCGTTCTTACGCCCTCCGCCGCTGGTGAGCTGCCGGTTGCGGAGCTGTGCACGGCGGGTGTGCGAGAATCCCCCCGTTCTCTTTCGATGGGTCGCCATGTTCCGATTTGCCATTGCCGCGCTGCTGGGAGCGCTGAGCCTTACTGCCTGTGCGCAACAGCCCGCAGCCTCCAAAACCGCTGCCGCAGCTGCCGCCCCGGCCACCGATGCGGCGGTCGAGAAGCGCGTGCGCGATGCGCTCAAGGAACTCGATCCGAATTTCAAGCCCGATTACATCGGCGCGGCACCGTTCGCCGGTTTCCGCGAGGTGATCGTGTCCGGGCAGGTGCTGTACGTCACCGATGACGGCCGCTACCTGCTGCAGACCACCCCGTATGACATCGCCAACAAGACCCAGGCCACCAGCCCGGGCCTGCTGGCCTACCGTCGCGGCCTGCTGGAAACCCTGCCGCATTCGGATCGCATCGTGTTTGCGCCGCCCAATGCCAAGCACACCATCAGCGTGTTCACGGACATCGAGTGCGGTTATTGCCGCAAGCTGCATCAGGACATCGCCGAGCTGAACCGCAATGGCATTGCGGTGGAATACCTGGCGTTCCCGCGCATGGGCCTGGCCAGCAAGGACGCCACCGACATGATCTCGGTCTGGTGCGCCAGCGACCGCAAGGCTGCATTGACCGCCGCCAAGACCGGCCAGCCGGTTCCGGCAAAGAACTGCACCAACCCGGTGGCCATGCAGTACAACCTGGGCCAGCAGTTGGGCATCAACGGTACGCCGGCGATTTTTGCCGCCGACGGCACCCAGCTTGGTGGCTACCTGCCGCCGGCCCAGCTGAAGGCAACGCTGGACCGCATGGAAGGCGGCGGCAGCCGCTGATAGCCCTGCAGCCCAACGCGTGAAAGGCAACGCCCCTCCCGGTAACGAGAGGGGCGTTGTGGTTTTGGCCGGGGCTTATTTCAGGCCTTTGCCGATGCTGTTGACCAAGGTGCCCTGGGCGTCATCGCCGCTGAACTCCCAGAAGAAAGCACCGCCCAGGCCCTGCGCTTTGACGTAGGCCATCTTGCGGCCCAGCATTTCCGGGGTATCCACGCTCCAGAACGTGCTGCCGTTGTACAGCCAGGTGGCCTGTGCAGCCGGGTCGGTATACACCGGCCAACCGAGGTTCTTGAGCACTTTCCAGTCCTCGATGCCGGCTTCGAACCTGCCGTTCGCCGGCCGCCCGCTCTGGTACAGACCGTTGTTGGTGGGGCCTACATTGGTCCAGCCACGGCCGTAGAAGCCCACGCCCAGGTTCAACTTGGCCGCCGGCACGCCGCGCTGCAGGTAGGCCTCGATGGCGTCGTTGCTGTTGTACAGGGCGGCATCACCGCGGGACGGATCGGCCGGTGCGTTGAACAGCGCGCTGTGGTGGTTGGTGGTGCCGGCCCAGGCGCCGTGGAAGTCATAGGTCATCACATTGATGAAATCCAGGTGGCGGTGGTAGGCCGCCGGGTCGGTCGGGCGGATCTTGTCGATGCCGGCACCGACCGCCACGGTCAGCAGCAACCCCGGCCGCACCGCATCCAGCTGGCGGCGGAACTCGGCCAGCAGCGCGGTGAAGTTGTCGCGGTCGGCCGGGGTGCCACAGCTCAGCCCACAGGCGGCCGGGTATTCCCAATCGATGTCGATGCCATCGAACACGCCCGCAGCGACACCCTTGCCACCGGCGTTGTCAGTGAACGGCAGGTTGCCCTTGATATACGCATCAATGCAGGAGGCGACGAACGCTTGGCGGTTCTCCGGGCGCGCGGCGCTGGCGAAGCCGCGTGACCAGGTCCAGCCGCCCAGCGAGATCAGTGTCTTCAACTGTGGGTGCTTGGCCTTGAGTTGCTTGAGCTGGTTCCAGTTGCCGCGCAGGGGCTGGTTCCATCGGTCGGCAACACCGCTGACGCTCTCGCTGCCGCCAAAGCTGCGGGTGTAATCGGCATAGGCATCGCCGCCGGCACCGCTGGACGCGTTGGCGGCCTGGGTGACGCCGACTTCGCAGCGGTTGTTCCGGACGTTGCCGAAGGCGTAGTTGATGTGGGTCAGGTGTGCCGCCGAACCGCTGCTGTCGATGTTCTTGACCCGGTAATTGCGGCCATAGATACCCCACTGGGTGAAGTAGCCGATGACCCGCTTGCCAGTTGCGGCCGGCGTGCCGGGATCAACGGGATTGCCTGGGTCAACCGGATTACCGGGATCAACTGGTTTACCCGGATCAGTAGGATCACCGCCGCCGGTGTCCTCGGCCAGGGTAGTGGCGCTGATGGCTGTGCTGATGGCCGAGGCATTGCCCGCCTTGTCGCGTGCACTTACGACATAGCGATAGCTGGTGGCCGCGCGCAAGCCCGCATCGATGTAGCCAGCCGCGCCGACCGAGGCGATCTGCCGGCCATCGCGGTACAGCGTGTACGCCGCCATGCCGCTGCCGCCGGGGTTGTCGCTGGCGGCATTCCACTGCAGGGCGATGCTGTTGGCGGTGCGCGAAGTCACCGCCAGCCCGTTGGGGATGGAGGGCGGGGTGGTGTCCTTGTCGGCGGCGGTGACCACGACATGGACCGGCGCCGAGGTGGTGCTGGCATTGCGGTCATCGGTGGCTACGGCTGTGAGGATGTAGTTGCCCGCTGCCGGGCCCCGCCAGGTCAGGCTGTAGGGGGCGCTGCCGACACTGCCAATGGACAGCGCGTTGCGGAAAAATTCGACCTTGCGGACAGTGCCATCACTGTCGCTGGCCTCGGCGCTGAAGGTGATGGGGCTGCCGGCGATGAAGCTGCTGCCAGCGGCAGGCGAGGTCAGGCGGACCTGTGGTGGCTTGTTGGCAACGGGCGGGCTGGCGTCGCAGCGGCCCAGATTGTCGTAGTAGCGCCGGCCGGCGGGGTGATCGGGCGGGGCGTTCCAGATGGTCTGGCGCACCTGGTACAGCACGCCGCCTTTCTGCAAGGTGTTGCCGGGCTGGTAGATGGTGGTGCCCAGCCAGGCTTTGACCCCGCTGCAGTCGGCGGCCTGGGCCGCAGGCACGGCCGCCATGGCCAAGGCCAGCACCAGGCTCGCGCGCAGGTGCACGCCGGAATGGGCAGGGCGGATGAATGGGGGCAGGCAATGGCGCAGGGAATGTTCCGTCATGGTCAGTCTCCTTCTGGTGGATGTGGTACGCGCACGGGCACGCCTTCGGCATGCCGGACAAACGGGTGTCAGGCCTTGAAGAAGGTGCTGGGAGGAATGAAAACGCCCGGATGGGAGCCCGTGTGCCGGCAGGCTGCTGCCGGCCGATTGAGGATAACGATGTCAAAATCGGCTGCGCGGTTTGCACTGCCGTGCCAGCTGTCGGTGTGATCCGCGTCATTGCTGAGGACTTCTGGTAGCCGCCATGCTGAGGCCTGGGGCGGCCGAGTCCGGTACAATCGCGGGCCGATTCCCACCATGGTCTCCCGGACATGATCGTCCTCGAGGGCGCAGCTGCCCTTTCGCCGTTCCGCCGCGAACGTCTTGAATCCCGCCTGCAGTCCATTGCCGCCGATCTGCGCATCACCGGTGCCTGGCACGTCTATTTCACCCAGGCCGCTGATGCCGGCGCGGTCGACCAGACCACGCTGGGCCGCATCCTGCAGGGTCAGCCGCAGGCTGCCGAACGCGCCGAGGGAGCGGTTTCCCGCTTCGTGGTACCGCGCTTGGGCACGCTGTCGCCGTGGTCGAGCAAGGCCACCGAGCTGGTGCGCGGTGCCGGCCTGCCGATCCAGCGCGTCGAGCGCGGTACCCGCATCGACCTGAGCGGCTGGCCGGCCGATCCGGCCCAGCAGGCGGCGGTTGCCAAGCTGCTGCACGACCCGATGACCCAGTCGCTGCTGGCCGATATCGGCCAGGCCCAGGCGCTGTTCAACAATGTCGGCCGCGGCACCCTGGAGCGGATTGCGCTGGATGACCTGGAAGGGGCCAACAAGCGCCTCGGCCTGGCCCTGGCTGATGACGAAATCGATTACCTGCGCCAGCGTTACAGCGAACTCGGTCGTGACCCGTCCGACGTTGAACTGATGATGTTCGCGCAGGCCAACTCCGAACACTGCCGGCACAAGATCTTCAATGCCAGCTGGACCATCGACGGCGAGGCGCAGGAGCGCTCGCTGTTCAAGATGATCAAGAACACCCACCAGCAGACCCCGCAGCACACGCTCAGCGCGTACAGCGACAATGCCGCGGTGATTGAAGGTGAACCGGCCGCGCGTTATCGCCCGGACCCGGCCACCGGCAAGTACCGCAGCGAAGCGGTGGTGCCCAGCGCGTTCCAGATCAAGGTGGAAACGCATAACCACCCGACCGCGATTGCGCCGTTCCCGGGCGCCGCGACCGGCGCCGGTGGCGAAATCCGCGACGAAGGTGCCACCGGCCGTGGCGGCAAGCCCAAGGCCGGCCTGACCGGTTTCTCGGTCTCGCACCTGCGCATCCCGACCCTGCCGCAGCCGTGGGAGGCACCGCGCGCGCTGAACCCGCGCATGGCGCCCGCCCTGGACATCATGCTCGACGGCCCGCTCGGCGGCGCCGCGTTCAACAACGAATTCGGCCGCCCGAACCTGCTCGGTTACTTCCGCAGCTTCGAGCTGCCGGAAGACGGCATCACCCGTGCCTACGACAAGCCGATCATGTTGGCTGGCGGGCTGGGCGCGATTGATCGCGTGCAGGTCGACAAGCTGCAGCTGCAGGCTGGCGACGCGGTGATCGTGCTCGGCGGCCCGGCCATGTTGATCGGCCTGGGCGGCGGTGCGGCTTCGTCGGTTGCCTCGGGCGAAAGTGCCGAAGACCTCGATTTTGCCAGCGTACAGCGCGACAACCCTGAAATGGAACGCCGCTGCCAGGAAGTGATCGACCGTTGCGTGGCCATGGGCAGCAACAACCCGATCAGGTTCTTCCACGACGTTGGCGCCGGTGGCCTGTCCAATGCCATTCCGGAACTGCTGCACGACTCCAACGTGGGTGGCGTGATCGACCTGGGCAAGGTGCCCACCGACGATCCCTCGCTGTCGCCGCTGGAACTGTGGTGCAACGAGTCGCAGGAACGTTATGTGCTCGGCGTGGCGCAGGAGCGCTTGGCCGAGTTCGCCGCCATCTGTGCACGCGAGCGCTGCCCGTTCGCCGCCGTAGGCGTCGCCACGACGGAAGAACACCTGGTCGTTGCCTATGGCGCGACGCCGGGCAATACCCCGGCCGATGCCCCGATCGATCTGCCGATGGACGTGCTGTTCGGCAAGGCGCCGAAGATGCACCGCGACGCCGTGCACCCGCCGGCACCGCGCTGGCCGTCGCTGAAGACCGCCGGTATCGATCTGCATGACGCCGGCCTGCGTGTGCTTGCACACCCGACCGTTGCGTCCAAGAGCTTCCTGGTCACCATCGGTGACCGCAGCGTTGGCGGCCTGACTGCGCGCGAGCAGATGATCGGCCCGTGGCAGCTGCCGATGTCCGATGTCGCCATCACCCTGGCCGGCTTTGATACCTATGCCGGCGAAGCGATGTCGCTGGGTGAACGCACGCCGCTGGCGCTGTTGAACGCCGCCGCATCGGCGCGCATGGCGGTGGGCGAAGCCATCACCAACCTGTGCGCAGCACCGGTGACCGCGCTGGATACGGTCAAGCTGTCCGCCAATTGGATGGCCGCCTGCGGCCACAACGGCGAGGACGCGCTGCTGTACGACGCAGTCAAGGCCGTCGGCATGGAACTGTGCCCGCAGCTGGATATCAGCATTCCTGTGGGCAAGGACTCGCTGTCGATGCAGGCGCAGTGGCAGGCCGATGGCCAGGCCGAAAAGTCGGTGTCGCCGGTATCGCTGGTGATCACCGCGTTCGCGCCGGTCAGCGATGCCCGCCAACAGCTCACGCCGCTGCTCGACCGCGAAACCGAAAGTGAGTTGTGGTTGATTGGTCTGGGTGCTGGCAAGCAGCGTCTGGGCGGTTCGATCCTGGCGCAGACCCAGGCCGATCACAGTGCGCTGCCGGCATTCGCCGGTGAAGTGCCGGATCTGGACGACCCGCAGCGCCTGCGTGCGTTCTTTGAATTGATCTGCGATGCACGTGAGTCCGGCCTGCTGCTGGCCTACCACGACCGCAGCGACGGCGGCGCGTTCGCCGCACTGTGCGAAATGGCGTTTGCCTCGCGCATGGGCCTGGACATCGTGCTCGATGCCTGGGGCGATGATCCGTTCCGCAGCCTGTTCAACGAAGAACTGGGCGCCGTGGTGCAGATCGCCAAGGAAGACCGCGCCGCGTTTGCCGACCTGGTCGAACGCCACGCCCTGACCGAGTGTGCACAGCGCATCGCCCGCCCCACCACCGCAGCTGCCGTACGCGTGCAACTGGGCAGCGACACGCTGGTGGAATGGCGCTGGGAAGAACTGTTCGATGCCTGGTGGTCGGTAACCCATGCCATGCAGAAGCTGCGTGACAACCCGGATGCGGCTGATCAGGAACGCGCCATTGCCCGTAATTTCAACGCGCCGGGGCTGAAGCCGAAGCTGTCGTTTGACGCGGCCGAGGACGTGGCAGCACCGTTCATCGCCACCGGCGCACGGCCGAAGGTGGCGATCCTGCGCGAGCAGGGCGTCAATGGCCAGATTGAAATGGCCAACATCTTCGAGCGCGTCGGTTTTGATGCCTACGACGTGCACATGAGCGACCTGATCGAAGGCCGCGTGCAGCTGAGCGACTTCCGCGGCATGGCTGCCTGCGGCGGTTTCAGCTACGGCGACGTGCTGGGCGCAGGGCGCGGTTGGGCAACCTCCATCCTCGAACGTCCGGCATTGCGTGAGGCCTTTGCGACCTTCTTCGCACGCCCGGATACCTTCGCGCTGGGCGTGTGCAACGGTTGCCAGATGATGAGCCAGCTCAAGGACATCATCCCAGGCGCCGAGCACTGGCCCAAGTTCCTGCGCAATGCCAGCGAGCAGTTCGAAGCGCGTACTGCGCTGCTTGAAGTGCTGGAGTCGCCGTCCATCCTGCTGCGTGGCATGGCCGGTTCGCGCCTGCCGGTGGCGGTGGCGCATGGCGAAGGCCGTGCCGAGTTCGATAACGCGGTGGACCAGGCCGCAGCCAGTGTCGCGCTGCGTTACGTCGATGGCGATGGCCGCGTGGCCAGCCAGTACCCGCTCAATCCGAATGGTTCGCCTGACGGCATCACCGGCCTGACCAGTAGTGATGGCCGCGTCACCATCCTGATGCCGCACCCGGAACGTACCCCGCGCAGCGTCAACCTGAGCTGGGCACCGGGCAGCTGGGGCGAAGATTCGCCGTGGCTGCGGATGTTCCGCAACGCAAGAGTATGGTGCGGCTGAACAGGCGAAAACGCCGAAAGATAGTTTCAGCACATACGAAAACCAAGAAGCCCGCAGGCCAACGCCTGCGGGCTTTTTCCGTTCTGGAATGTCGTTCTAAGTCTGCTCCGGACGCTGTATCCGCATGTGCCAGAACAGAGTTGTTTGTCAAAAAAAAACCATGATGGGTTTCGCCAAACAGCGTGTTTTTCCCGCTGTAACCGCTGGTTTTCGGGGCCAGTACGAAACTTGACGTTCAAAACACAGCGCTCTGAAACTCGCGCCGCTCTACAGGCACAGCTGCACTTCGCAGCGTGGTGCCGGTGACGGGCGCGAGCCCGAGGCATGCAAACAGCACGGGGAAAGACAGCAGCACACGTCAACGCAAACAGTCGTCGATGCCGCATCAGCCAGCACGCCTGCGGCGAAAACTCAGTCCACTTCAGGAGCAGTTTCGATGAATCGGATTTATCGCAAGGTGTGGAACAAGGCACTGGGACAGCTGGTCGTGGCATCGGAACTTGCCAGCAATGCGCCAGGTGCGCTGGTGGACGAGCGCGCAGGAGGCTCCCATCGTCTGCAGGCGCTGGCAATCGCAATTGCCTTGGGGCTGGGAGCGCAGGTAGCGCCGCTGCAGGCGCAATCAGTGGCGGTGGGAGGCAATGCCAAGTGCATCGTACTGGGCAGCATGAACCTCGCCGACTGCGCGCTGCAGGGCGATGCGGCGGCTGCAGGCAGCAATGCGGTCGCAATCGGTGCGCAGAGCGTGGCCTCGGCGTTGGGAAGCGTGGCGCTGGGCAATGCGGCGGTTGCGCAGGGCCGCAACAGTGTTGCCTTGGGCGCACACGCGCTGGCCGATCGTGACAACGTGGTATCGGTGGGCGCTGCCGGCAGCGAGCGGCAGATCAGCAATGTCGCTGCGGGCAGTCAGGACACCGATGCGGTGAATCTTGCCCAGCTCAAGGCTGTTGCCGGCGACGCCGCGCAGACCAGCCGGTATTTTGTCGCCAACGGCGCGGCGGACGGCAGCGATGATGCCCAGGCCAGCGGCGTTGGTGCCACCGCTGCCGGTGTTGGCAGCGTTGCCAGCGGTGCAGAAAGCGTGGCGATAGGCAGTTACAACATTGCTGCTGCCGATTACAGCAGTGCGCTCGGTTATGTGAACACGGCCAGTGGCATCAATAGTTCTGCCGTCGGCAACTTCAACCAGGTGGACGGCGATGGCAGCAGCGCGTTTGGCCTGGCCAACTATGTGGCCGGTGCGAATGCGCTGGCAGTTGGCAGCAATGGTTTTGCGGGAGCAGACCGCAGCATCGCCATCGGTGATGGTGCGCAGGCCATGGCAGTTGATGCCACTGCGATTGGTACGGGCAGCGCCGCCCAAGGGGATTCGAGCATCGCGTTGGGTGTGCGCGCCACTGCCGTGGGCGAGGATGCAGTTGCCATCGGCGGTGTCTCTGTCGATGGCGATGTCACCGAGGCACTTGCTGCGGGCACTTCAGCGGTAGGTGCTGGCGCAAGGGCATCTGCCGAAAAAAGCACTGCCGTGGGCTTCAAAAGCAGCGCCGATGCTGATGGTTCAACCGCATTGGGTCAGCAGGCTGCCGCACGCGCGGCCAACAGCGTTGCGTTGGGCGCCAGCTCGGTCGCTGACCGCGAGCGCAGCGTATCGGTAGGCGACAGTGGTAGTGAGCGGCAGATCATCCATGTCGCAGCCGCCACCGAAGCGACAGATGCGGTGAACAAATCCCAGCTTGATGCAGTGGCGGCCGTGGCCGAACACACCAGCAAGTATTTTGTCGCCAACGGCAGTTCTGCCAGCGATGTTGGCGCGTATGCCGAAGGTGAAGCCGCAACTGCCTCGGGCGAAGCTGCCAATGCGATGGGCGAGGCGGCCTCGGCTTATGGTGCCGGCGCCACTGCGCTGGGCGACAACGCTTTGGCCATGGGCGCAAACTCCGTCGCCAGCGAAGTCAGTGCGGTGGCGGTCGGCCATGAAAGCATCGCCAGTGGTGATGCAGCAGTGGCTCTGGGCCAGGAAGCGCAGGCCGGTGGCAAGTTCGCCCTGTCGCTGGGCGCCGCCTCGCTTGCCTCCGGCAATTTGAGCGTAGCTGTAGGTGCGTCGGCTGAAGCGAGCGGAGCGGTTGCCACTGCCATAGGCGTTGGCGCTGTGGCATCGGGAGAGGAAGCTACCGCCGTTGGCGGGGCCGCCGATGGCAGCGTCTACACCACGGCATCCGCTGCGGGCACCGCCGCGTTTGGCAATGGGGCCATTGCCAGTGGTGATTTCAGCACCGCGCTGGGCTATCTAAGTGCCGCGGACGGCCTGCTGAGTACGGCCGTGGGTGCCGGCGCGAATGCCTCGGCGGAGAACAGCGTGGCCCTGGGCGTGGACTCGCTGGCTGAGCGGGCCAATTCGGTCTCGGTTGGTTCGGCGGGTAACGAGCGCCAGATCACCAATGTTGCGGCGGCTACCGCCGCTACCGATGCAGTGAACAAGGCGCAGTTGGATGATGTGGCTGCTGTTGCGGTCAATACCGACAAGTACTTCAAGGCAAGTGGCATGGTCGGCAGCGATGCAGGTGCCATGGTTGGCGCTGCGGGCGCAGTCGCCGCGGGTGAAGCTGCTGCGGCGGGTGGCCAGTACAGCGTGGCTGTTGGCGCAACGGCGGTGGCCAGCGCAAAGGGTAGTGTCGCGTTGGGTGGGCCGGCGATGCTTTCGCCCGACGACCAGGACTATCTTGGCACCCTTGCCAGTGGTGATGCCGCAACTGCACTGGGCGCCGGTTCGCAGGCGACAGGTCACTTCTCCCTGGCCTCCGGCGCGCTGAGCGAAGCGGCGGCGGCACAGGCCACGGCCATCGGCTATCAGGCCCGGGCCACACGTCTCAATGCCACCGCGCTGGGCAGCGCCAGTTGGGCTGCCGGCGCCAACAGCATTGCAGTCGGTCATGCGAGTGTGAGCCGCGGCAGCGCTTCCACGGCGTTGGGCGCCAGCGCCCAGGCGGTTGCTGCCAACAGCGTTGCCTTGGGTGCCGGCTCACTGGCGGATCGTGTCAACAGCGTAGCGGTGGGTGCCGAAGGCGAGGAGCGGCAGATCACCCATGTCGCAGCCGCCACGCAGGCTACCGATGCGGTGAACAAGTCGCAGCTTGATGCGGTGGCGGCCGTGGCCGAGCACACCAGCAAGTACTTCGTCGCCGACGGCAGTTCTGGCAGCGATGTTGGCGCGTATGCCGAAGGCGAGGGCGCAACTGCCTCGGGCCAAGCTGCCAATGCGATGGGCGCGTCGGCCTCGGCTTATGGTGCCGGCGCCACTGCCCTGGGCGACAACGCTTTGGCCCTGGGTGCCAACTCCGTCGCCAGCGAAGTCAGTGCGGTGGCGGTTGGCCATGACAGCATCGCCAGTGGTGATGCAGCAGTGGCCATGGGCCAGGAAGCGCAGGCCGGTGGCAAGTTCGCCCTGTCGCTGGGCGCCGCCTCGCTTGCTTCCGGCAATTTGAGCGTAGCAATAGGTGCGCAGGCTGAAGCGAGCGGAGCGGTTGCCACTGCCATAGGCGTCGGTGCTGTGGCATCGGGAGAGGAAGCTACCGCCGTTGGCGGGGCCGCCGATGGCAGCGTCTACACCACGGCATCCGCTGCGGGCACCGCCGCGTTTGGCAATGGGGCCATTGCC
>NZ_JBDJMY010000010.1:0-123745 GCF_039674165.1 Stenotrophomonas terrae | reverse complement strand
AACACTGCCGTTAACCGGACAAGCCGCGAAGCCGATAGGACATCCGGCTGGCAAACATCCCTGTTGCATCATCGATGCCAGCTTCGCGGCTGACGCCGCTCCTACAAACACTGCCGTTAACCGGTAGAGCCCCTGCCGAGCATGGCTCGGCACTACGGGTTTCCATGGATGGCTCGGCACTACAGGTCATCCACAGCTCATGGACAAAATATCACCATGTTTTGCAGAGGCCCGCAGCGCAAGGGCTGCGCGCGCTTATCCACAACTTGTGGATGCAGCAGGACACAGCCTGTGTGGATAGCGCGAAGCAGGTAGAGCCGAGCCATGCTCGGCTGGGGCGGCTTTCCCCGTACACCCGATGCGGTTTTTGTTTGTGGGAGCGGCGTCAGCCGCGAAGCCGATAGGACATCCGGCTGGCAAACATCCCTGTTGCATCATCGATGCCAGCTTCGCGGCTTACGCCGCTCCTACAAACACCGCCGTCAACCGGTTAAGCCGCGAAGTCGATAGGACATCCGGCTGGCAAACATCCCTGTTGCATCATCGATGCCAGCTTCGCGGCTGACGTCGCTCCTACAAACACTGCCGTTTACCGGTAGAAACACTGCCGAGCAGGGCTCGGCACTCCCCATTACTGGCGGCGGACGGCCTGCACGACCTGCAGGCGACGCAGGCGACGCATCACTTCAGCCAGGTGGTTGCGGTCGCGCACCTGGATGTTGAAGCACAGCACCGCTGCGTTGAAGTCGCGGTCCAGGTAGTCCACCCGTTCGATGTTGGAATGGCTCTGCGCGATGGCGGCAGCCAACTGCGCCAATACGCCGGTGCCGTTCTCCACCTCGACCACCAGGGCGGTGTCGTAATCGCCAACCACGCTGGTATCCCAGCCAATCGGCACCCAGCGGTCCGGCGTCTTGCGCAGTTCAGCCAGGTTCGGGCAATCCAGACGGTGCACCACGATGCCCTTGCCGGCGGTGTGGTAACCCATGATGTCGTCGCCGGGAATCGGCTGGCAACAATTGGCGAAGCTGACCACGCCACGCTCGCTGCCATTGATCAGGATCTTCTCCTGGGCACGATGGGTGACGCCGCTGGCACGCAGTTCGGCATAGGACATCAGCGCCTGCGCGGCCTGGGTCGGCATCCAGTTGCCCAGCGCCACGTCGGCCAGGAAGGCCTCCAGGCGCGGGTAGCGGTGCTCGGTGAGGAAGGCATCCAGGCGCCCCTTCGGCAACCGCTCAATCGAGCTGTCCATCGCTTCCAGCGCACGGTCGAGCATGCTGTGGCCCAACTGCACCGCATCCTCGTGCTCCAGCTGCTTGAGCTGGTGGCGGATGGCGGTGCGCGCCTTGCTGCTGACCACGAATTCCAGCCACTGCGGTTTGGGCGACGCCGAACGCGCAGTGATGATCTCCACCGTCTGCCCGCTCACCAGACGCGTGCGCAGCGGCACCAGCTTCTTGTCCACGCGCGAGGCCACCGCACGGTTGCCCACGTCCGTATGCACCGCATAGGCGAAGTCCAGCGCGGTCGAGTTGCGCGGGAGCGCCAGGATCTTGCCCTTGGGCGTGAACAGATAGACCTCGTCCGGGAACAGATCAACCTTGACGTTGTCCAGGAACTCCAGCGACGAACCGGCGGTACGCTGCGAGTCGATCAGTTCCACGATCCACGCATGCGCCCTGCTCTGCGCGCTGTTGGGGCCGTCGCCGCCGAACTTGTAGGTCCAGTGCGCGGCCACGCCGCGCTCGGCGATCAGGTCCATTTCCTCGGTGCGGATCTGCACTTCGATCGGCGAGCCGTACGGACCAAACAGCACCGTGTGCAGCGACTGGTAGCCATTGGCCTTGGGAATGGCGATGAAGTCACGAAAGCGGCCGTCCAGCGGCTTGAAGGCCGCATGCACGCCGCCCAGCGCGTGGTAACAGTTGGGCACGCTGCGCATCACCAGGCGGAAGCCGAACACATCCATCACCTGGTCGAAGCTTTTGTTCTCCTCGCGCATCTTGGTGTAGATGCTCCACGGCGTCTTGATGCGGCTGATCAGGCGATGTTCCAACCCTTCACGCGCCAAGCGCTGCGACAACTGCACCTCCACCTGCGCCATCGACTCACGGCGCACCACCGGCTGGCTGCGGATGTGTTTTTCGATGATGGCGTGGCGCCACGGGTACAACGCGCGGAAGCCGAGGTTCTGCAGCTCGGACTTGATCAGGTTCATGCCCAGGCGCTGGGCAATGGGGGCGTAGATATCCAGCGTTTCAGTGGCGATGCGGCGGCGCGCTTCGGCACTCTGCGCGCCGAGGGTGCGCATGTTGTGCAGGCGGTCGGCCAGCTTGATCATGATCACGCGCAGGTCGCGCGACATCGCCAGCAGCATCTTGCGGAAGCTCTCCGCCGCTGCTTCCTGGCGGTCGCGGAACTTGAGCTTGTCCAGCTTGGTCACGCCTTCAACCAGATCGGCCACGGCCTGGCCGAACTCGGCGGCCAGCTCTTCGCCGGTGAGCGGGGTGTCCTCGATGGTGTCGTGCAGGATCGCGGCGATCAGGGTTTCAACATCCAGGCCCAGTTCGGCCAGGATGCGCGCCACTGCCACCGGATGGGTGATGTAGGGCTCACCGGATTTGCGGGTCTGACCAGCGTGCGCGGCCGCCCCGACCTCCCAGGCACGACGCAACAGCGGCAGCTGCTCGGTAGGGAGATAGCTGGCTGCGCGTTCGAGTTGCAGTACATAGTCAGGTACCACCCCGCCCGCGGGCGTGGCTACCTGGGCGGAAGGGCCTGGGTTCATGCCAGAAGACTATGCCAGTGGACGTTCCACGGCAATTCCTACAACGCAAACAGCCCGCTTTTGGCGGGCTGTTTGCAGACAACATCAATCAATGGCTAAGAAGCGATCAATCGTCGTTCTTGGACATGTCTTCGTCGGCAACCACTTCAGCGGCGGCCCACTCCAGTGCTTCACGTTCAGCACGCTCGCGCTCGGACTTCTCGACTTCCTCGATCAGGTCATTGTCGATGCGACGGGCGGCGATTTCGCGCAGCGCCAATACGGTCGGCTTGTCCTCGGTCTCGCTGTTGTCGATCGTCGCCTGGACACCATTGGCCAGCTGACGGGCACGCTTGGACGCCATCATGACCAGCTCAAAACGGTTATTAACGACTTCCAGGCAATCTTCTACGGTAATGCGGGCCATGCGGGCTCCCGGCGACCTGCAACGGCCGCTCGATCGAATGAGGGAAAGGGGACGGATTGTAGGGGCAGGTGGGGGTTGAAATCAAGTCAACGCCTGAACAGCCCCTTGTGGATCAATCACTTGCTCGGTTTTCCGGAACCAGCAACGAGGCAATCAGCTCGGCATGGCGCTGCTGCTGGGGGGCGCAGCGCAGCCGGCTGGCGGCGAAGATCGAGCACATTTCGCCAACGGCGGTGTCGAAATCCTCGTTGATGATGACGTAGTCGAACTCGTCGTAATGCAGCATTTCCTCGCGCGCGGCAGCCAGCCGCTGGGCCATCACCGCTTCGCTGTCCTGGCCGCGCTTGCGCATGCGCTCATCCAGCGCCTGCCGCGACGGCGGCAGGATGAACACGCTGACCGCACCGGGCACTTTCTCACGTACCTGGCGTGCGCCCTGCCAATCGATTTCCAGCAATACGTCCTTGCCGGACGCCAGCTGCGGCTCCACCGACTGCCGCGCCGTACCCTTCCAGTCGCCATGCACCAGCGCGTGCTCGAAGAAATCGCCGGCGGCGATCATCTGCTCGAATTCGGCGGCCGGGACGAAGTGGTAGTGCTTGCCGTTGACCTCGCCCGGGCGCATGGCCCGCGAGGTGAAGGAGATGGACAGCGAGATGTGCGGGTCGCGCGCCAGGGTGGCGTTGACGATGCTGCTTTTGCCGGCCCCGGACGGGGCAGCGACGATGTAGAGGGTGCCACGCATGCGGTGGGCCAACGTCGGAATGGCCCGGCATTGTACCGGCGTGGGCCGGTCTGTGCAGGGACAGCTGCGTTCATGGCCGCCCAGAGCCTTGTGGGAGCAGCGTCACCTGTAGAGCCGAGCCATGCTCGGCTGGGCGTTACCGGTGGAGCCTCATTGGTAGAGCCGAGCCTTGCTCGGCTGGGCGTTACCGGTAGAGCCTCTTTGGTCGCGCCGCGCCCTGCTCGGCTGGGCTTACCGGGCAGCGCCTCGGCCTAGCTGGGCTGGCCACTACAGGCCTTGGCTTTGCCGAGCGTGGCTCGGCACTACAGGCCTTGGCTTTGCCGAGCGTGGCTCGGCACTGCCTTTACTCGATGTTCTGGACCTGCTCGCGGATCTGGTCGATCAGCACCTTCAGCTCGACGGCGGCATTGGAAGTGCGCGCGTCCACCGACTTGGAGCCCAGGGTGTTGGCCTCGCGGTTGAATTCCTGCAGCAGGAAATCCAGCCGGCGACCGACCGGCTCGCGCTGGCGCAGTACGCGGCGGATCTCGGCGATGTGGCTGTCCAGGCGGTCCAGCTCCTCATCCACGTCGAGCTTCTGCAGCCACATCACCAGCTCCTGCTCGGCACGGCCCGGATCCACCGGGTGCGGCAAGTCGGCCAGGCGTGCGGCCAGCTTGACCCGCTGCCCTTCACGGATGGCCGGGATCAGTTCCCGCACTTCCGCGGCAATACGCTCAACGGAATCAACGCGCTCGCTGATGGCCGTAGCCAAGTTGTCGCCTTCACGCTCACGCGCCTGCACGAAGCTGGCCACCGTTTCCTCCAGCAGGGCCAGGGCTTCGGCATGCAGAGCGGTGCTGTCGGCAGCCTCGGCGCGCAGTACACCCGGGTACTGCAGCAGATCGGTGAAACCGACCTGCATGGCCGGGAAGCGCCCGTGCAGACGCTGCGCCAATTCAGCCAGCTGCTCGACCAGCACCTCGTTGACCGCCAGCGAAGTGGCGGCTTCCGGTGCGCGCAGGCGCATCACCAGATCCAGCTTGCCGCGGCTGACGCGGGCGGCAATGCGCTCACGCAGCTGCGGTTCCAGCGCACGCAGGTCCTCGGGCAGACGCACGCCCACTTCCAGGAACCGGTGGTTCACCGAGCGCAGTTCGCAACCCAGCGTGCCCCACGGGGTGATGCGTTCGCCGCCGGCATAGGCGGTCATGCTCCGAATCATGTGCTTTCCGATGCGTTTCAAAGGGCGAATGGTACCCTAGCCGCCTCTGGACGCTGGTGCATCAACCGCCCGGACGTCCACCTGATCATCTCGTACTAACGGATCCCCCATGACCTTTTCCCGTCCCAGCGGCCGCCCGGCCGACCAGTTGCGCACTGTCACCATCGAGCGTTCCTTCACCCGTCATGCCGAAGGTTCGGTGCTGGTGAGTTTTGGTGACACCCGCGTGCTGTGCACTGCCAGCGTCGAGAACCGCGTGCCGGGCTTCCTGCGCGGCAAGGGCGAGGGCTGGGTGACCGCCGAATACGGCATGCTGCCGCGCTCCACCCATACCCGCTCCGACCGCGAAGCCGCGCGCGGCAAGCAGGGTGGCCGCACGCTGGAAATCCAGCGCCTGATCGGTCGCACCCTGCGCGCCTGCATTGATCGCAATGCGCTGGGCGAACGCACCATCACCTTGGATTGCGACGTGCTGCAGGCCGACGGCGGCACCCGCACCGCCGCCATCACCGGCGCCTATGTCGCTCTGGTCGATGCGGTCAACCTGCTGATGAAGCGCGGCGATATCAAGCGCAACCCGCTGTTCGGCGCGGTTGCGGCGGTCTCTGTCGGCGTCTACAAGGGCCAGCCGGTGCTGGACTTGGATTACGCAGAGGACAGTGACTGCGATACCGACATGAATGTCGTCATGAATGATGGCGGCGGTTTCATCGAACTGCAGGGCACCGCCGAAGGCCACGCCTTCCGCCGCGACGAACTGGACGCGCTGCTGGTGCTGGCCGAAAAGGGCATCCGCGAGCTGTTCGATGCACAGCAGGCGGCACTGGCGCAGGCATGAACCGGCGCCTTGCCCTGGTCACCGTGGTAGTCACCGACTACGACGAGGCGATTGCCTGGTACACCGGCAAGCTGGGGTTCCAGCTGCTGGAAGACCTGGACCAGGGCCGCAAGCGCTGGGTGGTGGTCGGCCCGACCGATGGCAGCGCTGCCGCGCTGCTGTTGGCACGCGCCAGCAATGAAGAACAACGCAGCCGCATCGGCAACCAGACCGGTGGCCGCGTTGGTTTCTTCCTGCACACCGATGACTTCTGGCGCGACCATGCCGCGATGAGCGCGTGTGGCGTGGAATTCCTCGAAACCCCGCGCGAAGAACCCTATGCAACCGTCGCGGTGTTCCGCGATCTGTATGGCAACACCTGGGACTTGTTGGAGCCCAAGCAATGAAACTGGTACTGGCCAGCGGCAACGCCGGCAAATTGAAGGAACTGCAGGCCATGCTGGCCGGGTTGCCGCTGCAGATCGTGCCGCAGCGCGAGTTGGGCGTGGACGATGTGCCCGAGACCGGCCTGACCTTCGTCGAGAACGCGTTGATCAAGGCGCGCCACGCCTGTGAAGTGACCGGCCGGCCCGCGCTGGCCGATGACTCCGGCCTGATCGTCGACGCTCTCGACGGCGCGCCCGGCCTGTACAGCGCGCGCTATGCCGGCAGCCCCACCGACGATGCCGCCAACAACGCCAAGCTGCTGGCAGCGCTGCGCGATGTACCGGCCGAGCGCCGCACTGCCCGCTTCCATGCGGTGATCGTGCTGCTGCGCCACCCCAACGATCCGCAACCGCTGATCTGCGAAGGCAGCTGGGAAGGCCGCATCATCGATGAGCTGCGCGGCAGCAATGGCTTCGGCTACAACCCGGTATTTCTGGATGAAGAACTCGGCCTGACCGCCGCGCAGATGGAGCCGGCGCAGAAGAACGGCCGCAGCCACCGCGCCAAGGCGCTGCAGCTGCTGTTGCAGCAGCTCTCACAACTCAAGATCGACTGACCACGGGGATCAACGGATGACGCCACGCAGCTATCGCACTGGACTGGGACTTGTATGGCTGGTCGCCATTCTTGGCGGTATCAGCGGCGCCATTGTCGGTGGCCTGCTGGCTTACGACGGCGAGCAGTCTTGGCTTGCCCTTCCGCTTTGGGCGCTTGGCTGCGCCGTAGCGATTTCGCTGATTGCCGCGCCCATCATGTGGCAGCGTGTGGTGCTGGATGAGCGCGCCGGGCAGCTGCGTTACCACAACATCGCCACCGCGCACCGGTGGCGCAAGGTGCCACTGACCGACGTACTCGAAGTCCGTTACGACAACTTCGTCGACAAGCGTAAAGCCATGGTGTCCGGCCTGTACCTGCATATGCGCAACGGTGCGCGACCGGCTCGCCATCGCCTCATGGACAACGAAATGGGCGGCTATCAAGGCCCTTCGCCGATGTTCCGTGATATCGCCGCTACCGTGCTACGTGCACAGCCGCGCTCGCTGGTCGATCCAAGCTTGCTGGCCGCGCAATAGCGCCCACACCCTTCACTCTTACGTACCTGCCTTCCATGCCGCACTCCCACGACCACTGCAACCACCTTCCCGGCGAATCCTGTTCGGTCGATCACGGCCACGCCGCCGGCGTGCTGGTGCCGCCGCCGCTGGCGTTGTACGTGCACCTGCCGTGGTGCGTGCGCAAATGCCCGTACTGCGATTTCAACTCGCATGCGGGCAAGGGCGAGTTGCCGTTCGATGCCTATATTGATGCGCTGATCCGCGACCTGGACCAGGACCTGCCGCTGGTCTGGGGCCGGGTGGTGAGCAGCGTGTTCTTCGGTGGCGGCACGCCCAGCCTGTTTCCGCCCGAAGCCATCGACCGCTTCCTGCAGGCAGCCAGCGCGCGTCTGCGTTTCGCGCCGAACCTGGAAGTGACGCTGGAAACCAACCCCGGCACCGCCGAACACGGCCGCTTCGACCGCTACCGCGCGGCCGGGGTGAACCGCATCAGCTTCGGCATCCAGACCTTCAACGATGAAGCGCTGCAGCGCCTGGGCCGCATCCACGACAGCAACGAAGCCGAACGCGCGGTCAAGCTGGCGCAGGACGCCGGCTACAAAAACTTCAACATCGACCTGATGTACGCGCTGCCACAGCAGACGCTGGCCCAGGCCGAATACGACCTTGAACGCGCCTTCGCGCTCGATCCCACCCATATCTCGCATTACCAGCTGACGCTGGAGCCGAATACGGTGTTCTTCGCGCGGCCGCCGCAGGGCATTCCCGACGAAGACAGCGCCTGGGACATCCAGGAACACTGCCAGGCACTGCTCGCCGAGCGTGGCTATGGCCAGTACGAAGTCAGCGCCTATGCCCGCGACGGCTGGCAATGCCAGCACAACCTCAACTACTGGCGCTTCGGTGACTACCTGGGCATTGGCGCCGGCGCGCACGGCAAGATCAGCTCCGGCGCCGAGCAGCACGTATTGCGCCGCTGGAAGCACAAACACCCGCAGACCTTCATGGATACCGCCGGCAGCCTGGCCAGCATTGGCGGCGATGAGGTGATCAGCGCCGAGCGGCTGCCGTTCGAGTACATGCTCAACCTGCTGCGCCTGCACGAGGGTTTCAGCCTGCGCGATTTTGAATCGCGTACCGGTTTGGCACGAAGCGTGCTTCTATCATCCCTGACCGTGGCAGCGGAACGTGGCTGGATAACCAACAGCGGCGACCAATGGGTCCCCACCGAGCTTGGCCGCCGCTTCACCAACGATGTTGTGGAGTTGTTCCTGGCCTGAAACGTGCCGTAAGTGACACTTACATCACATAAATGATAGAAAACCCCCATTCAGGGGAAGGAAAACCGGATGTCAGGCACCGCACCACGCTCGTCCAGCCAGGCCATGGCACGGATCGCCGCCACGCAGGCACCTGCCCGCGTACGTCACTTGTTGGAAATTTCCTTCCTGGCCACGGATGAAGTCCTGCGCACGCCGCTGCAGCTGACCGCCATCGACCTGGAGCGCGCCCTGTTCAAGCAGGCGGAAATGGCCCACAACAGCCAGATCCAGTCCGACATCTACGCCCAGCTGCGGGTCCTGCGTGAACACACCGAGCAGCTCCCGGACTTTTTCCTGGACGCGCTTGCCGCACAGGTAGCGGCGTTCAAAGACCCGCCCAAAGCCAGCCCGGAAGCGCATGCAGCGGCATTCAAGGCGATGACGCTGGTTGAAGACACCGACATCGACCGCGACATCGTGCTGCACGAAATGGCCCGACGCGAGGCCTTCCGTGCAACCAGCCCGCTGCTGCTGTTGGGCCAGCGCTTTGCGGTACTGGCGGCGCAGCCGGCGTTTGATCCCGAGCGGCTGCCAGTTGGCCCGTACGCCCTGTGCCGCGCATTGCGCGACTGCGGCGAGCAGATGCAGCTCAACCTCGACACCCAGCTGGTGCTGTACCAGGTATTCGACCGCATGGTGATGCCGCGCCATGGCGAACTGGTGGACAGGCTCAACATCCTGCTGGAGCGCGAGGGCGTGCTGCCTGGGCTGGTGTATCGCCCGCACCTCCCCCGCCCCTCCGCACCGCGTGGCAGCGGTGCTGTCAGCGGCCAAGCCGATGCCGCCAGTGCCGGTCCGCGCGCGGCAGGCAATGCCCCGCTGACCAGCTGGCAAGGCCAGGCGCCGGCGGCATCGTGGGCCAGTATTTCCAATGAACTGCAGACCAGTGCAGCGGCTGCACCGCTTCATGCCACCGGCGCCCCGACGCATTCGCCGGGTGCCGCAGCTGCCATGGCACCAATGGAAAGCCTGCACAGCCTGCTGGATGCCGCCCGCCAAGCACTTACGATGAGCGCTGGCGCTGCTGGCGCTGCTGGCGGTTCTGGTGGTGCCGGTGGTGCTGGCAGCGCTGCGCCGGCAGGCGGCAGCGCAATGCCCGCAGGCCGCGCCGGCGGCACCAGCGCAGGCATGGGCGCCATGCCCGACTTCGCCGCCCTGCAGGCAGCACAGGCCCAGCACGGCGGCGCAGCTGGCGCGCCACTGGCCGCACAGCCTGCAGGCAACCCTGCCGCCCAACCGGTCTCCACCCAGACCGCGATGGACGTGTTGGGCAAGCTGCAGGCCGCCGCAGCATCCTCCGGCAGCCGTCACAGCATGGCGGACATCCGCACTGCACTGCTCGCCCAGGTCAAGGCCGAACACGGCGCGGCCGCAACGCTGTCGGTACAGGACGGCGACACCATGGACCTGCTCGGCATGCTCTATTCCGAGCTGCACCGGGAAGTCCGCAGCGAAGGACCGGCCGCCGACCTGCTGCGGCGCCTGCAGGTGCCCTTGGCGCGTGCCGCCATCAGCGACCAGGAATTCTTCCTGCGTGACCAGCACCCGGCCCGCGAACTGCTCAATGCGGTGGCCGAGTCCGGCGCGGTCTGGCTCAGCGATGACGACAGCGATCCAGTGCTGCTGCTCAAGCTCAAGGACGCGGTCAACAAGGTCGTCACCGATTACCAGGGCGACGAGACGGTCTTCGTCGAAGCAAACAACATCATCCAGGGCCACCTGCGCTCGGCAGCCCGTCGCGCGGAGATGGCCGAGCGCCGCCAGGTCGACGCCGCGCGTGGCAAGGAACGCCTGGAGGCCGCCAAGCAGCTGGCCAACCGCACCATCGACACGCTGTGCCAGAACAGCGAACCGCCGAAGTTCGTGCAGACCCTGCTGCGCAAAGCCTGGGCCGACGTGCTGACGCTCACCCTGCTGCGCCAGGGCGAAGGTTCGGACGAATGGCAGCAGCGCGAGCAGGCTACCCGGCGCATCGGCGAGATCACCGGGCTGGCACCCGGCGGCGCGGCCGATACCAGCTTCGGCGAGGAAATCGAACAATCGCTGCTGCAGGTGGGTTACCACCAGGACGAAGCGGCCGCCATCTCACGCCGGCTGTCCACGCCAGGCGGCGAAGACGACATCACCTCACGCACCGAGCTGGCCGCCAAACTCAAGATGCGCGCGCGCCTGGGCGAGTCCGGCGAGCCGGAAGAAGAAGAACGTCGCAAGAAAGTCGAGCCAGCACGCACCGAACAGGAAGAGGCGCATTACCGCCAGCTGCGCACGCTGCCGTTCGGCACCTGGTTCGAATTCACCGTCAACCAGCAGGGCGACAACCGCCGCCAGCGCCTGTCCTGGTACAGCCTGATCACCGGCAATGCCTTGTTCGTTAACCAGCGTGGCCAGAAGGTATCGGAACATTCGCTGGACACGATGTCGCGGCTGATGGCCAAAGGCCAGCTGCGCATCGTCACCGAAGACCGCGGCCGCCTGATCGACCGCGCCTGGCAGGCCACCGTGCGCGCACTGCGCTCGATTGCCGGCCAGCCCACCAATACCGGGGAGTCCGCATGATCACCAATACCCGCCGCGCACCGCGCCTGCAGGTACCCGAGCTGGTGCCGGTACGCGACCAGATGACCGGTGCCCAGATCGGCCGGCTTGGCAACATATCCGAAACCGGCATGTTGCTGATCGCCTCCGTGGCATTGCAGGACGACGCCCTGTACCAGCTGCAGTTCCCCATTGCCGATGGCCGTGGCGGGCAGTTGCAGATCGACGTCGGCGCGCACCTGCTGTGGTTCGAGCCCACCCACGCACCCGAGCAGTCGTGGGCCGGGTTCCGCTTCCTGACCCTGGACAAGGGCCAGCAGGCGCACCTGCAGCGCTGGATCGAGGACCGACTTCCCCCAGCCTGAGTGCCGAAAACGGCACAGCAGCGTTCAGCCGATTGCGGCAAAATTGGGGCCTGCAACTCCGCATGCCCCAGCGAGCCACCGCGATGAACCAATACGATCCAGCCAGCCTGTACGCCCAACACCTTGGCGAAATGATCCGCCGTGCCGATGCGGCACTGGCGCGCGGTGGTTTCGATCACCTGGTGGTTCCCAGTGGCACCCAGCACTACCAGGTATTTGACGACCGCGATTACCCGTACGCGGTCAACCCGCAGTTCAAGACCTGGCTGCCGCTGACCAAGCTGCCCTACAGCTGGCTGATCCACACCCCGGGCAGCCGCCCGACCCTGGTGTTCTACCAGCCTTTCGACTATTGGCACGTGGTACCGGACGCGCCGAGCGGCTGGTGGGTGGAGCACTTCAACATCCACATCATCCGCAAGCCTGAAGAAGCGCTGGCGCTGTTGCCGGCAGACCCGAGCCGCTGCGCCATCCTCGGTGAAGCGCAGAGCGCGCTGGGCGGCTTCGCCCCCAACAACCCGGCTAAGGTGATCAATCATCTTGAATGGCACCGCGGCTACAAGACGCCTTACGAGATCGCGCTGATGCGGCAGGCGCAGGTACTGGCCGTACGCGGCCACCGCGCCGCCGAAGCTGCGTTCCGCACCGGCGCCAGCGAGTTCGAGATCCACATGGCCTATTGCAGCGCCGTGGGCCAGGACGCCAATGAGCTGCCCTACGGCAACATCATCGGTTTGAACGAACACGCTGCCGTGCTGCATTACACCGATCTCGGCAAGCAGGCACCGCAGCCGCTGCGCAGCTTCCTGATCGACGCCGGCGCTTCGGCATACGGTTATGCCAGCGACATTACCCGTACCTATGCGGCGGCTGGTCACAGTGAATTCCAGTCCTTCATTGAAGCGGTGGATGCAGCGCAGCTCAAGATGTGCACTGCGGTGCGTGCAGGCTTCGATTACAAGCAGTTGCATGTGGATGCCCACCTGTCGCTGATGGGCATCCTCAAGGACTTCGGGGTGATCAATGTCTCCCCGGAAGCTGCGTTGGCCACGGGTGTGAGCGCTGCATTCTTCCCGCACGGCATCGGCCATCTGATCGGCGCACAGGTGCACGATGTGGCCGGCTTTGCCGCTGGCGAAGACGGCGGCCGCATCGAGCGCCCGGCCGGTCATCCGTATCTGCGCATGACCCGCGTATTGGAGCCGGGCATGGTGGTGACCATTGAACCGGGCCTGTACTTCATCGACATGTTGCTGGACGAAGTAAAGAAGGCCGGCAACGCCGCCAGCGTGAACTGGGACCGCGTGGACTTCTTCCGTCCTTATGGCGGCGTACGCATCGAAGACGAAGTGCTGTGCACTGACGGCGAAGCGGACAACCTGACCCGCCCGGAATTTGCCGCACAAGCATGATCGTTTGCCTGGGTGGCAGGTAGCTGTCGCCCGGGCTGTTGGCGTGCGCATCGGATGTTTTGTGGTCGGGCGAAAGCCGGGCAGCATTCGGCTGCGCTGCGTCCCCTGCCCCGTTTGACGTCCAGGGCTTCCCGGGTGCGCTGACGCTTACCCGGGCTACGTGATCTCGCCAGCCCTTCACTTCCGCTGACCTCGGCTCAGCAAACAAGGCATTCCCCATTACCAAGGTAATGACTGCCGGAGCTGCCTCTGCAGTTACTAGGCTGTGCACTGGCCATTGCCCTCCCTTGCGCGCAGCGCAGGGGAGGGTATGGGAGGGGTGCTCTGCAGTTGCCCTTGCAGTTGCCCTTGCAGTTGCCCTTGCAGTTGCCCTTGCAGTTGCCTTTGCAGTTGCCTTTGCAGTTGCTTTTGCAGTTGCCTTTGCAGTTGCTTTTGCAGTTGCCTTTGCAGTTGCTTTTGCAGTTGCTTTTGCAGTTGCCTTTGCAGTTGCCTTTGCAGTTGCCTTTGCAGTGCCTTTGCAGTGCCTTTGCAGTTGCTTTTGCAGTTGCCTTTGCAGTTGCTCCAACGCTTTTGATCCACCGGGTCCCCTTCCGCAGCGACGGAGCTGGCAGACAAGACCCCGCACGGGGCGACGCACACGGATGTGCGTCGTTTTTCGACGATACAAGGATGTATCGTCGAAAAATCCTGCCAGCGGAGTGGACCCGCGTCGCATAGCGACGTGGGCGCGCAGGCAGGGTGTGCTTTCTTTGGGCCACCTTTCTTTGCACAAGCAAAGAAAGGTGTGCTCGCACGCCGCAGGCGGGCGAAAGCCCTTGATCTTGATTGCGGTTGCGGTTGCGGTTGGAGCGAAAGTCGAAAGCAAAGGCAAAGGCTTTCACTCCCCTTCGGGGAGCGAGTCACTTTTCTTTGCTTGTGCAAAGAAAAAGTAACCAAAAGAAAGCACACCCTGCCTCCGCGCCCACGCCGCTGCGCGACGCGGGTCCACTCCGCCGCCGGGATTTTTCGACGATACATCCTTGTATCGTCGAAAAACGACGTGCGTCCTGCACGTCGCCCCTTTCGGGGTCTTATCCGTCGGCTGCGTCGCTGCGGAAGGGGACCCGGTGGATCAAAAGCGTTGGAGCAACTGCAAAGGCACATGCAACTGCAACTGCCGGAGCCAAAGCAGAGCACCCCTCCCATACCCTCCCCTACGCTTTGCGTAAGGGAGGGCAAGTGCAGGAGCAACGGCAACAACAGCAACAGCAACAGCAACAGCAAGTGCAAGTGCGAGTGCGAGTGCGGGTGCGGATGCGGATGCGGGTGCGGGTGCGAGTTCGCACACTACCGCCAAACACCTCGCGCCTCAGCGCTTGGCCATGAAAGCCTCGATCTCGTCGGCACTGCGCTCCAGCGCAGCCGTCAGCACCCGGTGACCATCCTCGGTGATCAACACATCGTCCTCGATGCGGATGCCGATACCGCGCCAACGCGCCTCCACACCCCGATCTTCCGGCGAGATGTACAGACCCGGCTCGATCGTGAATACCATCCCCGGCTCCAGCAGACGCGACTCACCCGCCACCCGGTAATCACCGACATCGTGCACGTCCAGGCCCAGCCAATGCCCGGTCTTGTGCCGGTAGAAACGCTGGTAATGGCCCTCGATGATGTTCTCTTCCAGGTCCCCCTTCAGCAGCCCGAGTCGCAGCAGACCCTCGGTCAAGACCTCGACCGCCGCAAGATGACCCTCTTCATAGGCGATGCCCGGCTGCGCCTGCTCCAGCGCGGCCGCCTGCGCCGCCAGCACAAGATCGTGCAAGGCACGCTGTTCCGGGCTGAACCGACCGTTCACCGGAAAAGTCCGGGTGATGTCACTGGCATAGCCGCGATATTCGGCGCCGGCATCAATCAACACCAGGTCACCATCGGCACTGCCATGGTTGTTGTCGCGGTAATGCAGCACACAGGCATTGGCGCCAGCGCCAACAATGCTGTTGTACGCCGGCCAACCATCCGCCGCGCGGAACTCGCATTCCAACGCCGCCTGCAATTCGTATTCGTGGATACCCGGCCGCGCCGCACGCATCGCCGCGCGGTGCGCACGCACGCTGATATCGGCCGCCACCTGCATCAGCGCGATCTCGTCGGCGCTCTTGTACAGCCGCTGCTCATGCAGCAGATGTCCCAGCTCAAGGAATTCGTGTGGCGACTGCGCACCTTCGCGCACCTGCGAACGGACCCGGTTCACCCAGCCGATCAGCTTCAGATCGAAGTCCGCATCGCGGCCGAAGTGGTAGTACACCCGCGACCGCCCTTCCAGCAGCCCGGGCAGGATTTCATCCAGATCATCGATCGGATACGCATCGTCCATGCCATAGCGCGACACCGCGCCATCCTGACCTTCGCGCGGACCATCCCAGGCTTCCCGCTCAGGATCACGCTCACGGCAGAACAGGATGACCTCGCCGTGCTTGCGCCCCGGGATCAGCACCAGCACCGCTTCCGGCTCCTGAAAACCGCTCAGGTACCAGAAGTCCGAATCCTGCCGGTAGGGGTAGAACGTGTCGTTGCTGCGCACCCGCTCAGGGGCGGCGGGCAGCACCAGGATGGCGTCATCGCCAGCCGCTTCCATCAACTGGCGGCGGCGGCGGGCGTACTCGGCAGGGGTTATCCCGGACAGACGCTTCATCGCCAACCTCAGTTCAGGCTTTGCCGATGGCGCGAGCCCATCACGCAGTCGCCGTGCAACAGCAGCGCCGCAACCCGCACGAACTCTTCGATTTCCGACAAGGCGTCCTCGTCTTCATCGGCGCTGTCGAACTCATCGCTCGATGCCTGCGCCAGACGCGCCAGGTCCTGCAGCGCCTCTTCGCCCTCCTCGCTCAGCGCCGGGCGCTTGCCCGAGGCCAAGCCGAAACCGCCGAGGAAGGCGCGGCACCACTCGAACAGCGCATCGGTACGCGCCTGCAGTGGCTCGGCAGCGTCCACCAACACCAGCTCGAAGGCGAAGTCGCGGTCTTCCAGCTGCGCAACCGTGGCCTGCCGCAGCAGGTCCAGGGCAGAGCCCGGCTCGGGGGTTGGCAGGCCGTCATCGGCCAATACCTTGGCCGGCCACGCGGGCACATCGGCGCCACCGGCGGCCAACCAGCCGCACAGTCCGCCGTGGAGTTCGGCCGGGGAAGCACCCAGGCCCAGCGACTGGCTGGCCTGGAGGATGTCGTTGACGGCAGGAAGATCGGTCATGTCACTGGTCTGTAAAGCGGAGAGGATCACCGGCACACTGATATGACGGCGGCCGTACAGTGTATCAACCGCGCCGCAAACTCCTTCTTGACCGGCCCTCATCGCCATGCCTATCGTGCCGCCCATGGACTCCTTCGACCCCGCTGGCCAGCTGCAGGCCCTTGTCTCCCGCATCGAGCTGCTGCTCGAGCGCAACCAGCGGCTGAGCGATGAAAACCGCAGCCTGCGCCAACAGCAGGAACAGCTGATCAGCGAGCGCTCGCAGCTGCTGACCAAGAACGAACAGGCCCGCTCCCGGGTGGAAGCCATGATCACCCGCCTCAAGTCGCTGGAGCAGCACACGTGAGCCAAACCGAACCGGTCAGCGTCCACATCCTCGACCGCGAGTACACCGTTGGCGTGGAGCCGGCCGAGCGCGAAAGCCTCACCGCCGCCGCCCGTGTGCTCGACGGCAAGATGCGCGAAATCCGCGGCAGCAACCGGATGGCGGCGGTGGACCGCATCGCAGTGCTGGCCGCGCTCAATCTGGCGCACGAGCTGCAGCAGCTGCGCGATGAGCAGGTCGCCCAGCAGCAGCGTTTTCAAGCGGCCATGAACGAATTGAACCGGCGCCTGGACCTGGCCATCGACAACGCGCGTTGATCCAGCTGAGCAGCTCAGACAGATGAATCCGCAATTAGTGAAATACGGCTGCACGCAGCCGTGCAACCTCGCTATACTGGCGACGCGTTCTCTGCTGTGAACGACGGCGTGTGCAAACATTCGCCTTGTCCCTTAATTACGACCACGGGGGCGCGACGGAGCCGGGTGTGCAAGTCCGCCTTGTAGCGGGAAGCCCGATGGCCCCCCAGCGTTCCCACTTGAACCCCGGGTTCAAGGTCGTTTCGCACGCATCGTCACCGCGGAGAATGCAATATTCCAGAACGGCGCCCAACGGGCGCCGTTCTTTTTTTATCCTTCTCCCTGCGGGAGAAGGTGCCCCGAAGGGGCGGATGAGGGTAAGCGCGAAGCACAATGAGACTTGGCTGCACGAGTGCTCCGCACTTACCCTCACCCCAACCCCTCTCCCGCAGGAGAGGGGCTTCCAAGCCTCGACGTACACATATGACCGATCCCCGCCAACTCCTCCGCCAGCAACTGCGCCAGCGCCGCCGCGATATCCCTGCCGCCGAGCGCATTGCCGCCGCCGAGACACTTGCGGCACATCTGCTGTCCCTGCCCTTCGCCGGTATCAGCGGCCATGTCGCCGGCTACTGGGCAATGGACGGCGAGATCGCCTTGCACCGTTGGCAGATGCAGCTGCCCGCGCAGCAGACCTATTGCCTGCCAGTGCTGCACGGCAAGCTGCTGCGTTTTGCGCCATGGCGGCCCGGGCAGGCGCTGGTCAGCAACCGTTATGGCATTCCCGAGCCGGACGTGGACCCGGCGCAGGCGCTGCGCCCGGAAGAAATGGCGCTGGTGGTCGCCCCGCTGGTCGGTTTTGATGGCGGCGGCCGGCGGCTGGGCATGGGGGGCGGCTGGTATGATCGCAGCTTCGCATTTCGGCAGCGCCAGGCCGCGCCGCCGTGGCTGGTGGGAGTAGGTTTTTCCGCCCAGCAGGTACCGTCATTGCCGGTCGAGGACTGGGATGTGGCGGTGGATGCCATCTGTACCGAGCAGGCCACTCTCTACCCGGAACCGTTGAACGCATGACCGCCCGCAAGCGCTACTGGCTGATGAAGTCCGAACCGGACGCCTTTTCCATCGACGACCTGCAGCGCGTAGGCACCGAACCGTGGAACGGCGTGCGCAACTACCAGGCGCGCAATTTCATGCGCGATGGCATGAAGGTTGGCGACGGCATCCTGTTCTACCACTCCAACACCAAGGTCCCGGGCATCGTCGGCATTGCCACGGTGGCCAGCCAGGCCTACCCGGACGACACCCAGTTCGATCCCAAATCCGATTACTACGACCCCAAAAGCACGCGCGAGCAACCGCGCTGGATGCTGGTGGACGTGGGTTTCGAGCGCAAGCTGGCGCAGGTGATCGCGCTGGACGAGATCAAGCTGCATGCGGAGGAGCTGGGCGAAGGATTTCCGCTGACCGCCAAGGGCAATCGGCTCTCGGTGTTCCCGGTCACCGCCGCCCAGTGGAAGCTGCTGCTGTCGCTGGAAAAGAAGCCTAGATAAGCATTTCCTGTTGTGGGAGCGGCGTAAGCCGCGAAGCTGGTTATCTGAGACAACGTCAGCTTCGCGGCTTACGCCGCTCCTACAAAAACATGTTTTCCAACCTGATTGAGCCCACCATGTCTGAAGCCAAGCGCCTGGCCGCCGAAAAAGCCATCGAGTACGTGCAGAAGGGAATGATCGTCGGTGTCGGCACCGGTTCCACCGTTGCCTATTTCATCGAAGCCCTGGCGCGCATCAAGGACCAGATCGAAGGCGCGGTTTCCAGTTCCGACCAGAGCACCGCCCTGCTCAAGAGCCACGGCATCGAGGTGCTGGACCTGAACCACACCGGCGGCCTGTCGCTGTATGTGGACGGCGCCGATGAATGCGATGGCAACAAGAACCTGATCAAGGGCGGCGGCGCCGCACTGACCCGCGAGAAGATCATTGCCGAGGCCAGCAAGCAGTTCGTCTGCATTGTTGACCCCAGCAAGCAGGTCAAGGTGCTGGGCAAGTTCCCGCTGCCGGTGGAAGTGATCCCGATGGCGCGTAGCCTGGTGGCCCGCGAAATCCTGGCACTGACTGGCGGCCAGCCGGTATGGCGCGATGGCGTGACCACCGACAACGGAAATCTGATCCTGGACGTGCACAACCTGGCCATCACCGACCCGGTCAAGCTTGAGCAGCAGCTCAACCAGATTCCGGGCGTAGTGACCGTTGGCCTGTTCGCACGCCGCCCGGCCGACGTGGTCATCATCGGCGGCGAGCCGCCGCAGGTGCTGTAAGCCAAAGCAGCACGGCTTTGGAGGCTTTGGCTTGAGGCTTTGGCTTGGAGCTTTGGCTTGATGCTCTGGCTTGATGCTCTGGCTTGATGCTCTGGCTTGATGCTCTGGCTTGATGCTCTGGCTTGATGCTCTGGCTTGATGCTCTGGCTTGGAGCTTTGGCTTGATGCTCTGGCTCTGGCTGTCGCTCCAGCCTTGGCTTGATGTTTTTCCCTTCTCCCGTTCACGGGAGAAGGTGCCCAACGGGCGGATGAGGGGAAGCTTTTGACTTCCACCGAATCTGCCAGAAGGCCCCCTATAGGAACCAGGTCCCAACCCATGCCCAAATCCTTCCTGCGTACGATCTTCACCCTTTCCCTGCTGGCCCTCGCCGGCTGCGCCAGCGCCGACGGCAAGCACTGGGTGGAACTGGCCGGCACCCGTTACAACGTGGAACTGGCGCAGAACGATGAAACCCGCGCCCGCGGCCTGATGTTCCGCGACCAGATGGACGCCGACCACGGCATGTTGTTTGTCCACGACCGCGAAGAACCGCAGGCCTACTGGATGAAGAACACCAAGATTCCGTTGGACATCCTGTACTTCGACAGCCAGCGCCGCCTGGTCGGCCAGCAGCGCGACGTACCGCCGTGCTCGGCTGGCGACATGTGCCCGCCCTACCCCAGCTTCAACCCAGCCCTTTACGTGCTGGAGCTCAACGCCGGCCAGGCCGCCAAGCTCAAGCTCGAAGACGGCGCCGTGCTGACCTTCGGCCCGGGCATTGCCACCGGCAACTGACTCGGACCCACAGATTGAACCGCGGCGCCCTTGAACCGGCGCCGCTTTGCCGCCAGTCTTGGGGCATGTCTGAAACACGCATTACCCTGCCGCAGTGGGAAGAACTGGCCGCCTTGCCCGACGAGGCGCTGCCGCTGCTGCCCACTGCCCTGCTGATCGCCCGCGACGAGTACCCGCAGCTGGACCCGGCCGCCTACGATCGCGTGCTGCAGGCCCATGCCGATCACCTGCGGGTGGAAGTGGAAGCCATCGGTGAATGGCCGCTCAAGGTTGCCGCCATCAACAACCACCTGTTCAACGAGGTGGGCTACAGCGGCGACAACGACGAGTACTACGATCCGCGCAACAGCTATCTCAACGAAGTGTTCGAGCGGCGTCTGGGCAACCCGATCTCGCTGGCGCTGGTGCAGATCGAGGTTTCGCGCCGGCTGGGCCTGCCGCTGGAGGGTATTTCCTTCCCCGGCCATTTCCTGGTGCGGCTGCCGGTGGAAGACGGCGTACTGATCATGGACCCGTTCAATGGCGGCCGGCCGCTGGGCGTGGACGAACTGCGTGAACGCGCGCGCAGCAACCTCGGCGGCGAGACCCCGGACGACAGCGTGCTCGCCCAGATCCTGGACCCCGCGCCGCACCGCGCCATCCTGATGCGCATGCTGCGCAACCTGCATGGCGTGTACGCCGAACGCGGCGAATGGGACCGCGCCGCGCGCAGCGCCGACCGCATCCTCAAGCTGGCGCCCGACCAGGCCGATGCCGTGCGCGACCGCGGCCTGGCCTATCTGCAGCTGGAACATCTGGCAGGTGCCCGCAATGACCTGGCGCGCTACCTGAAGATGGAACCCGGCGCGGCGGACGCCATCAACATCCGCGAGCGCCTGATCGAGTTGAGTGGCGGAAAACCGAGGCTGCATTGAGCCGCGCGAGGCCAATCCCACCTCTTGTGGGAGCGGCGTAAGCCGCGAAGCCATTGCGGCATCCGAAGCCATTGATCAACGCAGCACTTCGGCAGAAGCGGCGTTGCGCAGTGCGCGCCAAGACGCCTCTTCGGCAGGCGAATGCTCTTGGCTGGGTTCGGATGCGGCAGTGGCTTCGCGGCTGACACCGCTCCTACAGCCCGCGCGTTGCGCGGCTCAATCCAGTTCGACCATCTCGAAATCGTCCTTGGTCACGCCGCAGTCCGGGCAGGTCCAGGTCTCGGGCACATCTTCCCAGCGCGTGCCCGGGGCGATGCCTTCTTCCGGCAAGCCGTCGGCCTCACGGTAGATGAAGCCGCAGACGACGCACATCCAGTTGCGCAGGGTAGAGGCCGTAGCGTCGGACATCGGGGATAATCACCGGACAGAGAAACGGCGTTGATTGTCACACTCCCGCCGCCGTACCGGTAGCCATCCATGACCCAGCTTGCCGACGCCCGAGGCGTCTACCTGATTACCCCCGACGAAACCGACAGCGCGCGCCTGCTCGAACGGGTGCGCCCGCTGCTGGCTGGCACCACCTGGCTGCAATACCGCAACAAGGCCGTCGATGCCCCCACCCGCCTGGCCCAGGCCACCGCCCTGCAGGCGCTGTGCGCCGCCGCTGGCGTGCCGCTGATCATCAACGACGATGCTGCCCTGGCCCAGCAGGTCGGTGCTGCCGGCGTGCATCTGGGCGAGGACGACGGCGACATCGCCGCAGCCCGCGCCCTGCTCGGCCCGCAGGCCATCATTGGCGCCTCCTGCTATGACGAACTGGCCTTGGCCCAGCGCGCGGTCGCTGCCGGTGCCAGCTACGTGGCGTTCGGCGCGTTCTTCCCCAGTCGCAGCAAGGTCACGCCGCGCCGCGCCAACCCGGAGCTGCTGCGACAAAGCGCCGCACTGGGCGTGCCACGGGTGGCGATTGGCGGTTTGACCCCGGACAATAGTCGGCCTGTGGTGGAAGCTGGTGCGGACCTGATCGCGGTGATCAGTGGCGTGTTCAGCGAGCCGGACCCGGTAGCTGCGTTGGAGGCTTATCGGCGTTGTTTCCAGCACCAATGATGTTCCTTCTCCCTTTGGGAGAAGGTGGCCCGAAGGGTCGGATGAGGGTAGGTTTCGGCGTTCGCTTGCTAGAAGCTTCCCCTCACCCCAACCCCTCTCCCGCACGCGGGAGAAGGGCTAACGCCCTGCTCCGCTCAGCAACTCGATCCAGCGCTCTTTCAAAGGACTCACAATGAACCACGCCCAATCCCACGCCCTGTTCGAGCGCGCCCAGACGCTGCTGCCCGGTGGCGTCAATTCGCCGGTGCGCGCGTTCAAGTCGGTCGGCGGTGAACCGTTCTTCGTGCAGCGCGCCGACGGTGCTTACCTGCATGACGTGGATGGCAACGCCTATATCGACTACGTCGGCTCCTGGGGCCCGATGATCGTTGGCCACAACCACCCGACGGTACGCGAGGCGGTGCAGAATGCGATCGGCAATGGCCTGTCGTTCGGCGCGCCGTGTGCGGCTGAAGTCACCATGGCTGAAACCATCACCCAGCTGGTGCCGTCCTGCGAGATGGTGCGCATGGTCAACTCCGGCACCGAGGCCACGCTGTCGGCGATCCGCCTGGCACGCGGCGCCACCGGCCGCAACAAGATCATCAAGTTCGAAGGCTGCTACCACGGCCACGGCGACTCGTTCCTGGTCAAGGCCGGCAGCGGCATGCTGACCCTGGGCGTGCCCACCTCACCCGGCGTGCCGGCCGGCCTGAGCGAACTCACTCTCACCCTGCCCTACAACGACTTCGACGCCGCCACTGCGCTGTTCGAGCAACAGGGCAAGGAAATCGCCGGCCTGATCATCGAACCGGTGGTCGGCAACGCCAACTGCATCCCGCCCCGCGAAGGCTATCTGCAGCACCTGCGCGCGCTGTGCACGCAGTACGGCGCACTGCTGATCTTCGACGAAGTGATGACCGGTTTCCGCGTCGCGCTGGGTGGCGCGCAGGCCTATTACGGCATCACCCCGGACCTGAGCACCTTCGGCAAGATCATCGGCGGCGGCATGCCGGTGGGCGCCTATGGCGGTCGCCGCGAACTGATGTCGCAGATCGCCCCGGCCGGCCCGATCTACCAGGCCGGCACGCTGAGCGGCAACCCGGTGGCAATGGCCGCCGGTCTGGCAATGCTGCAGCTGGTGCAGGCACCGGGCTTCCATGAGCGCTTGACCGCAGCTACCAACACGTTGTGCGATGGCCTGGAAGCGGCCGCACGCGAGGCCGGCGTTGCCGTGACCACCAACCGCGTCGGCGGCATGTTCGGCCTGTTCTTCACCAACGAGAAAGTGGAGACCTACGCCCAGGCTACCGCCTGCGACATCAAGGCCTTCAACGTGTTCTTCCACGCCATGCTGGAACGCGGTGTGTTCCTGGCACCATCGGCCTACGAGGCCGGCTTCCTGTCCAGCGCGCACGACGATGCCGTGATTGAAGCCACGCTGGCAGCAGCGCGCGAGGCGTTCAAGGTGGTTGCTGCAGGTTGATCCTGCAGCGGATAACGCTGTTCGCCCTCGCGAAGCAGCGTTACCCGAAACGAGGAGCGGATGGTGCAATCGTTTGTAGGAGCGGCGTAAGCCGCGAAGCTGAGGTTGCTGCGCCCCTTGGCCCGCGTGCAATCTGATGATGTCGCGTGCTTCGCGGCTTACGCCGCTCCTACAAACACCCGCCTACGAACCGCCAATGCACCCCGGGTAAGCGCAGCGCACCCGGGAACCTCGAAACGCATCAATCACCCAAAAACCAGCTTGCCCTTCATCATTCCCCAATGGCCCGGGAACGAGCAGAAGAAGGTGTAGTCGCCACCACGCGTCAGCTTGCTGGTTGCAAAGCGCACCTGCGTGGTCTGGCCACCACCGATCACCGGAGTGAACGCGATCACCCGTGCATCGTTCTTCGGCAGATAGCTTTCAGCCAGCGTCGAACGCATGCCCACCGTGGCCACTGGTTGGAAATCCGGCGTGCGCGTCAGCACCCAGTTATGCCCCATCGCGGTGGCCGGCATCCTGCCGGTGTGCTTCAAGGTCAAGTCCACCTGCGTGCAATCAGCGGCAACCCGGATCTGCGGCAGCGAGAACTGCATCCGGTCGTTGCTTTCAATGGTGACCGCGCAGGTGCGCGCCATCGCCGGTGCGGCAGGCAACAGGCCGGCAAGGGCCAACAACAGCAGACTGGAACGCTTCAAGGTGAACTCCGTGCAAGTGACAACTACAGTGTCTGAATTCTAGGCAAGCCCAGCAGATTTCACCTGTGACGCGATGTCGCAGGCTGCACTGAGGCGCAGCGCCAGCGATACTGCAGCCCCACGTCTGCCTTGCCACCCATGCAACAACCGCACGCCTTACTGCTGGATTTCGACGGCCTGCTGGCCGATTACGACCATCGCACCCATCTGAGCGAGCTGGCCGAGGTCGCGCACTGCACCTGCGCAGATGTCGATGCGGCACTACGCGAGGAAGGATTGGAACTGGCGCATGCGCGTGGCGAACTGGGTGGCCCGCAGTTGCTGGCCGCACTGAACCTGCGCTTGGGCAGCCGCTTGCAGGCGCAGGACTGGCACCGTGCACGCCGTGCCGCTACCGTCGTGCGGCGCGACAGCGTGAGCCTGCTCCACCACCTGCGACCGGGTGTGCAGGTGGCCATCCTCACCAACAATGGCCTGCTCACCCAACCGGTGATCGAACAGCTGCTACCCGGCATCCAGGTGCTGTGCAGCGCGACGCTGGGCGTGCGCAAACCCGATCCGGGCGTCTATCGCGCCGCCTGCGCGACCCTGCACTGCGAACCGGCGCGCACACTGTTTGTCGATCATCTGTTCCGCAATGTGCAAGGTGCACGCGCCGCAGGCCTGCTGGCCGATACCGCCCACCACACTCAATCGCTGCGCAAGCTGCTCAAGCGCTACCAGCTGCGCTGAGCAAGCCGGTCCGTCAGCGCTGCGCTGTTGGCTGCGATGAAACAACAACGCCGGCTTTCGCCGGCGTTGTTGTTGATCACCTGGGCTGAGCACCCGATGGGGCGCTACAGCGCATGGAAGAAACGCGACAGGGACGCGAAGAACCGCCGGCCTGTTGCACGCCCCCTTCATCGCTGTACATCGGCACATCTGCACCCTGCTGCCCAAAGCGCACCTGCAAGCCGATGCTGTTGCTGCGCATCGCATTGCGACCCTGCTCGTGGCCCAGCAGCAACGAGAACATCCAGCCGCTGTCCAGTTGCAGGTCCATACCTGCCCCCAGCGCCAGCATGTCGTCGTTGTAGCTGCGCATCGCCAGCACGTAGTCCGTGCTCTGCGGGCGCTGCAGGTAGTTCATGGCGACATCACTGCGGTTTTCCAGTGCGCTGCGGTATTCGATGCGCCAGTGCGGGCGCCAGTTCAAACGCTCGCGCTTGAACGCCAGGCTGCCTTCCAGGCCCACTGCCAGCGCGCTGTTGTCCACCTTCTGCCGGCCATAGGCCAGGTCATAGATGCCCAACCCCTGCTCCCGATAGCCATCGAGCGTGGCGCGGTGGCCGTCATAGCGCCCATAACCGGTCAGGGTCATGCCCGCGGCGTTGCGGTGTTCATAGCCGAGCGTCAGCGAACCGAACCACTGGTCGCCGTTGCGCGATGCCTGCGCGCTGGCGTTGGCCGGTTCGCTCCAGCGGGTCAGATCGAAGTCCAGCTGGCCGTTGGCCAGCAGGCCATCCACAAACAGGTGCTCGCCCAGCCGCCACAGGCCGTAGGCGGCCAGCGAACGCTGGTCTGCATCAACCTTGGACGGGGTGCCATCGAAGTCGGTGCCCTGCTTGCCCCAACTGCCGGCCATGCCAAGCAACAGGTCTTCACCCACCGCGCGGTCGGCGCCGAGCGTGATACCGCCGGTGTTGAAGTCGAAACCACCGCCGCTGCGGCCATTGCGACCGGCCTTGCCGAAGGTCGCCGTACCAGCCAGCCACAATCCCCAACCCTCGGGCAGGGCCGGCAGCGCCGTCTCGGCCACACGGCCAACCGGCACCGACAACCCTGGGACGCCCCGGCTGCCGGCATAGGCCAGCGCGAAGTTGACGTTGCTGGCGTTGTGGCCACTGCGCACCTGGCGCAGACGGTCACGGATGTTGTCGCCCTGCACCTGCGCAAAGCGCACGCTGGCATCAACCTGCGCCTGGATACCGCCGCTGACCTGCGCATCCAGCGTCGGGTCGGGACGTGGGCTGACCACCAGCGTCAGCATCACCGCGCCGGTGAGGAAGTTGGGGGTAGCCGCCTGGGTGGCGGTCAGCGTGGCGCTGCCTTCGCCGACCAGGCTGACGGTGCGGCCGTTGACCGTAGCCACCGCCGGGTTGCTGCTGGTGAAGGTGAACGCACCAGAGCTGTTGCTCTGCGGCAGGGGCAGCTCGAAATCGGCCTCGCCGTATACCTTCTGCAGGTCGCCGATCCAGCTCAGGGCCGGTGCGGCCAGCAGTTCCTGCGCGCTGTCCGACTCACCTTCGCCGGCCGTGTTGTAGGCCGCCACGGTGAACACATAGCTCACGCCGTCGGCCAGCCCCTGCACCAGGATCGGCGAGCCGCTGCCGGTGGTCGTGACCACGCCCGGTGTGCCGGCCGCACGCAGGCTCATCGCGCGGATGGCCGGTGCCGCCGTGCCCTGCGGCGTGGCAGTGACGCGGTAGCCGTCGATGATCGCGCCACCGCTGAACGTCGGCGGCGCGAACGCCACACTGACCCGCCCCGATCCCTGCGGCGTCAGCGTCTGGATGGCGGGCATGCCTGGCGGCACCGCTTCAATCCGGAACGTGCGCGAAGCCGAGGCCGGGCGATGGCTGGCATCGCCGGCCTGCTCAACAACCAAGGTGCAGTCACCTGCCAGCACAAAGGCCAGCTGACCCTCGGCCGTGACCGTGCACACCGCCGGCGTCTGCGAACTGAACGTCAACGGCAAGCCGGAGTCGGTGCGGGCGGACAACACCGGCAGCTTGTCGAAAGGCTGTGTGCCCACCGCGTCGAAGGTCACTTCCTGCAACACCTGCGGCACCACCGGAGCCGACGGCGCCGACGTCGTGCTGTCGCCGGCCTGGCCGGTGGCGCTGACGGTGAAGGTATAGCTCACCCCATCGGTCAGACCGGTCACCTTGATCGGCGAGCTCGTGCCGCTGGCGGTGATGCCGCCCGGCTGTGCGGTCACCACGTAGGTGATGGTTTCGCCGGTGGCGGCCGAGGGCGTGAAGGCAACTTCCACTGCGCCCGAACCAACCACGGTCACTGCCCCCGGTACCGGGGTCGCCGGCACCACTGCGGTCACGTTGAACGTCTGCGTCACTGATGCCGCCTGGTGGCTGGCATCGCCGTCCTGATGGGCCGTTACCGTGCAGCTGCCGGCACTGCTGAAGCTCAACAGGCCATCAGCGGTGACCGCGCATACTGCCGGCGTCGAGGCGACAAAGCGCAGCAGCAGCCCCGAATCCACCGAGGCCACCAGCGTCGGCGTGGTGCCGAAAACCTGTGCACCCGGGTTGGCGAAAGCGATGAGCTGGGGTGCCATCGTGGTGACGGTGTTGGAGGCCGCCGACGACGCGCCGGTGCCCGTGCTGTTGGTCGCGGTCACGCTGAAGGTGTAGCTCTTGCCCGTACCCAGGCCGCTGATGGTGATCGGCGAGCTCGTACCGCTGCCGGTCACCCCGTCCGGATTGGAAGTGACCGTGTAATCGGTGATTGCCGCGCCGCCGTCGCTGGCCGGCGCGGTGAACGCCACTGCCACCTGCCCTACGCCGGTCACCGTGACCGTGCCGACTATCGGTGCGCCAGGTAACACCGCGTTGACGGTGAAGGACTGGCTGACCTGGCTCGCTGCAAGATGACTGCCACTACCGGCCTGGTCGGCGTTGATGGTGCAGGTGCCGGCGGTGACAAAGGTCAGCGCACCGCCGCTGGTGATCGTGCACACCCCGGTTGTGGACGAGGTGAACGTCGGGGTCAGCCCCGAATCGGAGCTCGCGCTCAGCGTCGGCGTGGTGCCGAAGTTCTGCGCACCGGGGTTGTTGAAGGTGATCGTCTGGGTCGCTGCCGGGATGACACTGTTGGACGCGTTTGACGAAGGCCCGGTGCCGGCGCTGTTGGTCGCGGTGACGGTGAACGTGTAGGCCTGCCCGTTGGTCAGGCCGGTGACCACGATCGGCGAGGCCGCACCGTTTACCGGCGCCACGTCCGCCGGGCTGACGGTCACCGTGTAGCCGGTGATGAGGGTGCCGCCGCTATTGGCCGGTGCGGCAAAGGCTACGCTGACCTGGGTGCCGCCCGGGGTGGCCGTACCGATGGTCGGCGCGCCGGGAACGATCGCGTTGACGGGGAACGACTGGCTGACCTGGGGCGCCGCCAGATAGCTGCCGTTGCCGATCTGGTTGGCATTGATGGTGCAGCTGCCGGCGCTGATGAAGGTCAGCGCGCCGCCGCCGGTAATCGTGCACACGCCGGTGCTGGCCGAGGAGAACGATGGGGTCAGCCCCGAATCGGAGGTCGCGCTCAGCACAGGCGTGGTGCCGAAGTTCTGCGCACCGGGGTTGCTGAAGGTGATCTTCTGGGCCGCTGCCGGGATGACACTGTTGGACGCGCTTGACGAAGCACCGTTGCCGGCGCTGTTGGTCGCGGCGACGGTGAAGGTATAGCTGACCCCGTTGGTCAGGCCGGTAACGGTGATTGGCGAACTGGAGCCGGTGCCGGTAGCGCCGCCCGGATTGGCAGTGACGGTGTAGCCGTTGGGGCTGATGGCCGCCCCCCCGGTGGAGGCCGGCGCGCTGAAGGTCACCGTGGCCTGGGTGTCCCCGGCCGTTGCGGTGCCGATGGTCGGCGCATCGGGGGCGATGGCGCTGACGGTGAAGCTGTGGGTGACCGTGGTGGCGGCATTGGTGAAACTGTTGCCGGCCTGGTCGGCGTCGATGGTGCAGGTGCCAGCGGTGACGAAAGTCAGCGCGCCGCCGGAGGTGGTCGTGCACACGCCGGTCGTGGACGAGCTGAAGACAACCGCGAGCCCGGAGCTGGCCGAAGCACTCAGGGTCGGCGTGGCGCCGAAGTTGTAGCTGGTGGGTTGCGCAAAGGTGATGGTCTGGTTGCCCTTGGGCGTGGCCGCGTTCGACGCGGCCGAAGCCACGCTGGTGCCGGTGGCATTGGTGGCCGTCACGGTGAACGTATAGCCGGTGCCGTTGCTGAGACCGGTAATGGTGGCGGTGCACGCCGCCGGCCCGGCGCAGGTGCCAAACGCGCCACCGGGGCTGGCGGTAGCGGTGTAGGTGGTGATGGCCGAGCCGCCGTTGCTGCCCGGCGCGGTGAAGGTCACCGTGGCCTGGCCGTCGCCAGCCGTCGCCGTGCCGATGGTCGGCGCGCCCGGCGCGGTAGCAAAGGCAACGGTATGGGCGGCGCCGGAGGTGAACGCGGCCACGCCGGTGTTGCCGACCGGGTCGGCAATGTTGGTGGAAGCTTTGAGGTCAAGCTTGAGCGTGCCGTTGCCACTGATCGAGGCGACGGTGACGTCGTACATCGTGCCGCTCGAGGCCGACACGACGGCGATGCTGCCGGATGCGGTCCCGGTAGCCGTCAGGGTGAAGTCGTCCATGGAGACGCCGCTCACCGGCTCGCTGAAGGCCACAGTGAAGGCTATCGAGCTGTCGGTGCTGGCGGGCGAACCGCTGATCGTGATGCCGGTGACACTGGGTGCCACGCCGTCGATGACAAGGTTCTTGTTCGCGCCCAGCGAACCGGCCGTGGCGGGCGAAGGCAGGATGAGCACCGCATTGTTAACTGCCGCGTCCTTGATGCTGCCGCCGTTCAAGGACAGCGAGTTGCTGGCCACGTAATCCAGGTCGGGGGTGCTGTCACCGGCCTGCACGGTGTAGCTGAAGGTCAGCGTGCTGGTGCCACTGCCGCTGGCGTAGTTGATCACCCGGTCGATCGCACCGGTTTCCAGAATCAGCTGCGGCGTTCCGGTGACCGTCACCGCGTCGCTGAAATTGACCTGGACGGAAACAACATCGCCGATTTTGTAGCTGCCGTTGGCGGTGCTGGAAGTGACGTTGGTGACGGTGGGCGCGGTGGTGTCAGCAGCGGTGGCGAACACGAACTGGTCGAAAATAACGTCAAAACCGCCCGGACCGGACGTAATGACGACCTTGTCGACATTGCCGAAGACGGACGGATCCAAGCTCACGGTGTACTTGCCGACAAATGCCCCGAACCCTGGCCCCGTGGACTGGGCACCGACCGGCACACCATCCTTGTAGCCCACGATATTCATGATCCCCCCCGCGAGGGAGTCAATTAATTCGACGTAGAACCCCGTGAAGCTGAATTCGTTTCCGGACACCGTCTCGACGCTGACGGTCGCGTCGAGACCTAACCACTGCGCATACAAAGCGGGAGACCCGTCCTTGCCAGAAACAGATAGCTGCAACCAGTTGCTGGCGCTATGAGTGATCCTGAAATCGCCCTGGTTGAACTCGGTTGAGCCATGATCCTTAAGCTCCGCGAAGCCTGAGGAGTTGAAGTCGATTGTCACCGGCGCGGGAATCGACGCCGCCTGTGCACCGGATGCAAGGCAAGCGGACAAGAGCAAGGCCACGGGTACTCGGCACAAGCGCCGGAAGGCCTTTCCGAACGGGAAAAAAGTTAGCTTCGACACGTGGTCCCCTGGGTGACGCAATATGGAGTGGCGCGCACTGGCGCCTTGATGTGGCGGTTCAGTTTCATTTCCGGCCGGCGTGCCATCAGCGACGCCTTCCTGGAAGCCTGCTCATACATGGAATAGCGGCGCGCAAAGCCGCCTCTGAAGGCCGCGACCCGCAGAAAATGCAATGCGAAATTCATACGCTGACGTCTACACAAGTACCCGCCAGCCACGGGCAAGCAGCGAAGTTCAGATCCGCTGCATCCCAAGACACCAGCCCCTGTTTGATATTTACAAGACAACACGGAAAGTCACCGATGTGGCTTCCCGCCCTAGCCCTGCCCCTCTGCTGAAAGCACACGCCCATGCCCGCTAGGGCACTGCGCATCCGATCTGACGACGGCATCCGGCGCAGGCATATCAAACCTCGACAGCAGCCAGCCTGGGCAGCACAGAACAGTTGAAACGGACAGCAATCAGCCGACGGCGATGCCTGGCCGCATTCTAGAATGCAAACGTAAGAGCGGCTGTTCCCCCAGCGACACATGCCGACGACGGAGCGCCCAGCCCAGACTGAGCGCCCCCATTGGACAACCCCTCTCCCCGCCGGAGAAGCCAAGCTGCAGCAGGCCGCTCACCCGGCCTGCGCGAGCTGTGCAAGCCTGACTCAGCGCGACGCCATATACGCCGCAATCGCTTCACGCACGCGCTTGATGCCTTCTGCGAGTTCTTCATCGCTGATGTTCAGCGCCGGCACGAAGCGCAGCACGCTGGTGCCGGCCTGCAGGATAAGCACCTGCTTTTCAGCGGCCAGATCCAACAGCACGCCGATATCAGCCACGTACTCGGGCTTGAGCACCGCGCCCAACATCAGGCCCATGCCACGCACTTGTTCGAATACACCGAACTCTTCGCCGATGGCTTCCAGCCCCGCTTTCAGCGCAGCCGACTGGCGAACCACGTTGGCCTTGATCTCGTCGGAAGCCAGCTTGCGCAGCGCCACGCGGGCCACCGCCGCCGCCAGCGGATTGCCACCGAAGGTGCTGCCGTGCGCGCCCACGCCCATGATGTCGGCAACCTTGGGGCCGGCCAGCATCGCGCCGATCGGGAAACCGCCGCCCAGTGCCTTGGCCAGGGTGACGATGTCCGGGGTCACGCCCCAGTGCCAATGCGCGAACAGCTCGCCGGTGCGGCCCATGCCGACCTGGATTTCATCCAGCACCAGCAGCGCGTCGTGCTGGTCGCACAGCTCACGGGCGCGACGCATGAACTCGGCCGAGGCAGGCATCACCCCGCCTTCGCCCTGCACCGGTTCGAACATCACTGCGGCCACGTCGCCGCCGGCCATCGCTTCTTCAAGCTGGGCCACGTCGTTGAAATCGACATAACGGAAGCCACCGGGCAGCGGCTCGTAGCCTTCCTGGTACTTCGGCTGTGCGGTAGCGGTCACCGTCGCCAGGGTGCGGCCGTGGAAACTGCCGCGGAAGGTCACGATGAAACGCTTGTCCGGGCCACGGTCCTGCGCACTGGCCCACTTGCGCACCAGCTTGATCGCCACTTCGTTGGCTTCGGCGCCGGAGTTGCACAGGAACACGCGCTTGGCGAAACGCGAGGCCTCCACCAGCTCCTGCGCCAGGTGCAGCGGCGGCTCGCTGTAGAACATGTTGCTGGTGTGCCACAGCTTGTTGGCCTGTTCGAACAACGCGGCCTTCAGGTCCGGGTTGTTGTGACCCAGGCTGCACACGGCGATGCCGGCGGCCAGGTCGATGAACTCACGGCCCTGCGTATCCCACAGTCGCGCGCCCTGGCCTCGCTCCAGCACCAGCTGGCGCGGGCGATAGACCGGCAGGTAGTAATTGGACAGGGACAACAGCGGCTCGACGACAGCGGTCATGGCGTTCCAGATCAGTGGGTATGAATGTGCCATTGTCCTCCATTCCACGGGGCTGCGGCACAATGGGCACATGCGACTGTTCTCTGCCCCCCAACTGAACCCGGCCAGCGACAGCGGTTGGCGCCGCCGCTGGTTCGACATCATCCACCGTACCGATACCCCGCCCTCGCGGCGTTTCGACCTGCTGCTGGTCTGGGCCATCCTCATCAGCGTGCTGGTGGTGATGTTCGACAGCGTGCAACGCATCCACGTGGCCTGGGCCACCGGCTTCTATGTCGTCGAATGGGGCTTCACCCTGCTGTTCACCGCCGAGTACGTGCTGCGCCTGCTGGTGGTGCGGCGGCCCCTGCGTTATGCGTTCAGCATCTGGGGCATCATCGACCTGCTGGCGATCCTGCCCTCCTATATTTCCTTCTTCATCCCCGGCACGCAGAGCCTGCTGGTGGTGCGTGTGCTGCGCCTGCTGCGGGTATTCCGCATCCTCAAGCTGACCCGCTACATCGAGGAAAGCGGCGTGCTGATGGCGGCACTGTGGCGCAGCCGGCGCAAGATCCTGCTGTTCCTGTCGATGGTGGTGACCATCGCCATCATCGCCGGCGCCTTGATGTATGTGATCGAAGGCCCGCAATACGGCTTCAGCAACATCCCGACCAGCATGTACTGGGCGGTGGTGACGATGGCCACGGTCGGCTTTGGCGACATCGTCCCGCATACCACGCTGGGCCGCTTCATCACCTCGGCGCTGATCCTGATCGGCTACAGCATCCTGGCCGTGCCCACCGGCATCTACACCGCCGAGCTGGCCGGCAACATGCTGCGCGAAAGCCGCCACGACAACCGTGGCTGCACGGTCTGCGGGCATGAAGGCCATGAGTTCAAAGCGCAGTACTGCAACCGCTGCGGGCATGAACTGCCGGAGCACATCGAGCACTGAGCCGCTCCGCGCAGGCTGTAGGAGCGGCGTAAGCCGCGAAGCTGCTGATGCTGGAACTGGCCTGAAAACCAACCCCTCCCCAACCCTCCCCTACGCCTACGGCGCAAGGGAGGGAGCGTAGTGCCGAGCATGGCTCGGCATTACAGGGCTCCCCCCTTGTGCCTTCAGCGCAAGGGGGCGAGGCAATCAGAGAAACAGGTCCGGCATCAATGGACGCGACGGGTCCATCGCATAACCTGACAAATCGGTGATGCCTGCTTCGGCCAGCACCTCGTCGTCCAGCAGGAACTGCCCACTGAAACCGGCCGCGGTCCGGGTCAACACCGCATGCGCGGCATCGGCCATGATCTCCGGCTTGCGGCAGCCGCTCACATCCACGCCGGGAATCATGTTGATCGCGTCAGTGGCGATCACCGTGCGCGGCCACAATGCATTCACCGCCACGCCCTGCGGGCCGAACTCCGCAGCCAAGCCCAAGGTGACGAAACTCATGCCCATCTTGGCCAGGGTGTAACCCGTATGCGGCGCCCACCATTTCGGGTCCAGGCTGGGCGGCGGTGCCAAGGTGAGGATATGCGGGTTCGGCGCCTGCAGCAGGTGCGGCAGGCAGGCCTGTGCGCACAGGAAACTGCCGCGTGCGTTGACCTGCTGCATCAGGTCGAAACGCTTCATCGGCGTCTGCAGGGTGCCGCGCAACCAGATTGCCGAAGCATTGTTGACCAGGATGTCGATGCCACCGAAGGTATCCACGGTGGCCGCCACCGCTGCATTGACCTGTTCTTCTTCGCGGATGTCGCACTTCAATGCCAGGCCCTGCCCACCGGCGGCATTGACCGCTGCGGCAGCGCTGTGGATGGTGCCCGGCAACTTCGGATTGGGGACCGCCGACTTGGCCGCGATGGCGACATTGGCACCGTCGCGCGCCGCGCGCAGGGCAATGGCCAGGCCGATACCGCGTGAAGCGCCGGTGATGAAAAGGGTCTTGCCTTGCAAGCTGCTCATACGCACTCCAGAACCGGTAAGAAAGCAATCGGCATTATGCCGATACCGGCCTTCCCGCACAGTCCCGCCAGGCGTTTCATCAGCGACATTTTGCGTTCATGCGCGATGTCGATACTGGTGCGATATCGCGCAGGGATTCCCGATGAAAACGCTGCTTCAAGCTTCACCCTTACTGCTGGTGCTGGCCCTGGCCGCCTGCCAGAAACCGCAGCCAGCCGCGCAGACACCGCCGCCAGCCAAGGATGTCACCGCGCAGACCACCGGGCTGGGCGAGGCGGCGGCCCGCATCGGCCCCAACGCGGTCTGGCAGGGCTCGGTGGAAGCCTGTCGCAACAGCAGTACCGCCGCTGACAACTGCCTGCTGCAGACAATGCGCGATGGCGGCGCCACACCGGCTGCACTGGCCGCTGCCAGCACTTTGTCCGCGCAGGGCAAGCCCGGTTATGTCACGGCGTGGCAGAACGTCGACGGCATCGGCGTTGCCACGCTGGAGTTCCCGTTCCGCGCCAATACCAACCAGGGCACCTGGTTGGTGGATGCCAACGGCCAGGCCATCGACGTGGATGAAGATGTGCTCGACGATGCAGCGCGCGCCTCCACTGCCTACAAGGCGTTCAGCGCCAAGCATCCGGACTCCGGCCCGTTCGCCCCGGCCGTTGCCAGCGGCACCAAGCCCCTGCCCGAAGGCGGCGTGCGCCTGCTGTACAGCACGCCGCTGCGCAGCTGCCATGCCTGTGCCGACGATGGCCAGGTGACCATTGCTTACGACTTCGACAGCAAGCGCAGCTTCACAGGCAAGCAGTTGCTCGAGCTGCGCTGAGTTGCAGCCGGTCATTGGACAGGGCTTTCGGTCGCTGCCAGCCAGAACCGGCAGTGGGCCCTCAGCCGCGTGCTGGCGCTGACAACCGCCGCGCGTAAGTTTCCAGCAGACGCGGCACGATGCGCCGGTGCAACGGTGCCACCGGCAACATGTATAACCGGCCGAAGGGTCGGTGCAGATGCACCACGGTGCTCAGTTGCAGCTCGCAGCCCTCATCTGCCGGCTGCAGCTCCAGCGATAGATCCACCCGCAGGTGGCGGTCGCTGTCACCCAGCACTACGCCATCGGCCCGCAACGCCTGCAGCGTGAATATTCCCAGCCGATCCCCGCTCGCGAGCTGGGGCGGCACGTGTGTCGGCACGCTGCGTATGGCGCCCAGGTCCTTCATTCCCAGCCGCCGCATGCCCGCATTGCGCATGCGCATCAAACCGTCAAACCAGGCAGGCACCTGCCGGGCGATGTCCAGATAGGCCTGCACGGCGCTGTCGGGCCCGCGAACCAGACTGATCCGCGCGGCATGCGCGAAATGACTGCCCGGCAAAAGCGGATGCAGCAACGCGCCCGGCGAGATCTCGACCTCGTGCGCCCGCACATCACTGCTCAAGGCTTGGGCCCCTGCCCCTCGTTGTCTTCCCAATGCAGGATGCGACGGGTGACGAAACGGTAGACCGGTTTGCCGGTGGCAAACCACAGCTCACGTACCCACGAATGCCGCTTGAGCAGGCGCAACTCCACCGGGGTCAACGCCTGCCGGCAATACATGCGCTTGTGCTTGAGCAGGTGGCGCAGGTCCTCGCGCGCCAGCAGCCGCATCCAGCGCGAGCGCGGATTGCCGCACACCGCCAGCTGGAAATCGATCAAGGCCGGTGAGCCATCCTCGCGTACCAGCCAGTTGGCTTCCTTGGCCAGGTCGTTATGGGCGATGCCATGCCGGTGCACGCGTTGCAGCAGCCGGCGCGCGGCACGGAAATACGCCAGGTCACCGTGCGGCGGACGCTGGTACATGGCCGCCCCTTCCATATAACTGCGGTCCAGCCAATGCCCGTCCCAGGCCAATAGACGCGGTGTAGCCTCCATGCCATCGAGCTTGGCCAACGCCCGCGCCTCGCGCCGCGCCAGCCACCAGGCCGGCAGCCGCAGCCACAGCGGGGTCGCGCCCAGGTCGCGACGCACGAATTGCCCGTGCGGGCCCTGCATCAGCAGGATCTGCCCGAAGCTGTCAGCTTTCAGGGCAACGGGGGTAGCCGGTGAAGATTCAGTCATTGCGACATTCTAGTGCCCGCGGTGGCATTCATTGACCGGCATCGCAAGTGAACGAGAACCCTGCCGATCCACTGAACCTCCGTCGCTGCCATCGGTCTGACTGGGGCTTCCCTTTATAATCGGCAGATGAATTCTTCCTGGATCGATGCCACGCTCGCGTGGATCGCAGCCCATCCCGTCCTCGCTGGCCTGGCGATCTTCGCCATTGCCTTCTGTGATGCCGTGATCATCCTCGGTGCCATCGTGCCGGCGCTGCCGCTGATGATCGCGGTGGGTGTACTGATTGGCATGGGCGAGCTGTCCGGCCCGTATGCCGTGGTCTGCGCAACCTTGGGCGCCTTTGCCGGCGATGGCCTGAGCTATTGGGTGGGCCGTCGCTGGGGCGATCGACTGCGCGGCGTGTGGCCGTTCAGCCGCTACCCGCAGCTGCTGGACCGCGGCGAAGTCATGTTCCGCCGCAATGCCTTCAAGAGCATTCTGATCGCACGCTATGTGGGCGCGATCCGGCCGTTCGTGCCGGCCATTGCGGGCATGGCCAACATGCGTTTCAGCAGCTACCTCAAGGCCAGCGGCCTTGCCTGCCTGTCCTGGGCGGTGTTGTTCCTGCTGCCCGGCTGGGCTTTGGGGCAGGCCTACGATGCAGTGGCGGCGGTGGCCGGGCGCCTGTTCGTGGTGCTGGCACTGCTGGGCACCTTGCTGGGTCTGGTATGGGCCATCGTGCTGTACAGCTACCGCTGGTCGGCGGCGCGCATGGACGGTTGGCTGGCGCGCCTGCTGGCCTGGTCGCACCGTCACCCGCATTTCCTCGGCCACTCGCTGACCGATGTATTCGATCCCAAGCGTCGCGAGTCGGTGCCGCTGGCAATGCTGGCGCTGATGTTGCTGGTGCTGGGTTGGGGCTGGTTCGTGCTGTTGATGGTGGTGGTGGGGCACGGTGAACCGCTGGCCCTGGATCTGGCCGTACACCGGCTCATGTTGGCCTTGCGCAACCCGCTGGCCGACTACCCGATGGCGGCACTGGCGTCGCTGGGTGACTGGCAGGTGCTGTTGCCGGCAATCGCAGCCGGCATGGGTTACCTGGCCTGGCGGCGGCGCTGGATGGCGGTATTCCATTGGCTGGCGGCACTGGCCTTCGGCCTTGCGCTGACCAAGCTGCTGGGTGCCACGGTGGATGTGGTGCGGCCGCCCGCCGCCAGCAGCGGCTTTGGCTTTCCGTCGGTGGCGGTGACCATGGCCACCATCACCTTTGGTTTCTTTGCGGTGTTGATCGGCCGCGAGCTGCCCGGCCGTACCCGCGTGTGGCCGTATCTGCTGTCCGGTGCGGTGGTCACGGTGATTGGCTTTGCCCGCATCTATCTTGGCGCGCACTGGCTCAGTGATGTCATCGGCGGCATGTTGTTCGGCCTGTTCTGGCTGCTGGTGCTGGGCATCGCCTACCGCCGCCGCTTCAACCGTTCGTTCTGGGTCAAGCCGGTTGCCTGGCTGTTCTATGGCGTGTTCCTGATTGCCGGGCTCTGGTATGCACCGCGCAATGTGCCGGCCAAGCTGGCCAAATTCGAACCGGCGGCGGAGGCTCCGGCCTTGATGGATGCCTCGCACTGGTGGCAACAGGGCTGGCGCGAGCTGCCGGCACGGCGCAATGATTTCGATGACGACCAGCGTTGGCCGCTGGACGTGCAGGTGGCAGGGCCGCTGCCCGCCCTGCAGCAGCAACTCGAGCGCAACGGTTGGCACCGGCAGACGCAGGCGGGCTGGCAGGAAGCGCTGATGATGCTGGACATGAAGGCCACCCCGCAGCAGGTGCCGGTACTGCCGGCCACGCTGGACACCAATGTCGAAGCATTGCTGATGCTGCACCCCGGCGAACGCCCGGATGAAGTCTACGCACTGCGGTTATGGCCGTCCTCGGCGCGCCTGCAACCGGGGCAAACCACGGTATGGCTGGGCAGCGCACAGACCCTGCGTTACCAGCGGCACCTGAAGCTGTTTGGCATGTGGCGGCCACTGCGCGGCGTTGATCCGGCCTTGGACGCGCTCAAGCAATCGCTGGACGGACTGGAAACCCAGCAGCAGGTGCAGCCGGAGACCGGCCTGCCATTGTTGATGATCCGCGAAAAACCGTAATGCCGAGCCATGCTCGGCAGGGGCTTTCCCTGCAATCCATCACCGCACGGTGGCAGCAGCGTAAGCCGCGAAGCGCGCACCGCGCGAAGCCTCAAAAGCCACCCCTCCCCAACCCTCCCCTACGCCTTCGGCGCAAGGGAGGGAGCGTAGTGCCGAGCCATGCTCGGCAGGGGCTTTCCCAGCAATCCGGTAGTGCCGAGCCATGCTCGGCAGGGGCTTTCCCAGCAATCCATCACAACACTGTAGGAGCGGCGTAAGCCGCGAAGCGCGCACCGCGCGAAGGCTTCAAAAACTACCCATCCCCAACCCTCCCCTACGCCTTCGGCGCAAGGGAGGGAGCGTAGTGCCGAGCCGTGCTCGGTGGGGAACTGCCCAGCAATCCGGTAGTGCCGAGCCATGCTCGGCAATGGCTTTCACAGCAATCCATCACAACACTGTGGGAGCGGCGTAAGCCGCGAAGCTGGCAAGATCTGACCCCGCGCCCAGCCCGTCCGCCGGCGATATCCCGGCTTCGCGGCTTACGCCGCTCCCACAAGCTGCAATTACAAACAGCAACCGCAAACGGCGCCCAGCAACGCTCGCCCTACAAATCTTCTTCGATGGGCACATCGAGTTCGGGGATCCATTCCAGCAGGCGATTCAAGCGCTCGCGTGGATCGTTCTCCTGCACCAGCTGCAGGCGCTGGGTCTCGCGCAGCGGCAGCAACTCGGCCAGCCGCCAACCCACCCATGCGGCCTGATCCAACTGCGCCGGACCAGCAGCGGCATACGCACCGCCGACCTGTTCAAGGATGTGTTCCAACAAGGTGCCCAGCAAACCGTGCTCGGGCTGCAGCTCGTCGTCGCTGTCGCGCTCGCACCACTCCACCTCGGCCATCACCTGGCCGCTGTCACGCACGTGGGTTGCCACCACATGGAAGCGACGCGCACCGCGCAGCCGCAATACCAGCACGCCGTCGGCACCTACATCGAAATCCTCGACCACGGCCTCAACGCCCCAGGCCGCCGGGGTCGCCGGCGCGCCGACTTCCTCTCCCTCAAGTATCAGACAGACACCGAAGGTGCTGCCGTTGCGGCCGCATTCGCGCACCAGGTCCAGGTAGCGCGGTTCGAATACGCGCAGGCCCAAAGCCGCACCGGGCAACAACACCGCGTGCAGGGGAAACAAAGCAAGAGTTGACGATTGCATCATCCGGGCAACTACAGATATTCGGCAGACAGTAGCGATGGTACTCCACCGCACTGTGGCGACAATTCATCGCCCACTTCACTGCACTCAGTGCAGCGCCGGGTTGCACGCAACCCGGCTGCAATCACACCGCATCAGCCGCCTTGCAACTGCGCAAGGTAGCGCCGCGGTGCGCCATCAAAACCACCGTTGGACATGAACACCACGTGGTCGCCTGCACGCGCGACATCACCAAGTTTGACCAGCAATGCATCGGTATCGGCAACGGCCAGTGCATCACCACGCACCGCCTCGATCACCTTGGCAGCATCCCAGGGCAGCTCCGGACGGGCCAGAAACACCACTGCATCGGCGATATCCAATGACGGCGCCAAGGCCTGCGAATGCGCGCCCAGCCGCATCGAATTGCTGCGCGGCTCCATCGCCACCACGATGCGCGCAGCGCCCACCTTGGCGCGCAAGCCTTCCAGCGTGGTGTGGATGGCGGTGGGGTGATGGGCAAAGTCGTCATAGATGGTGACGCCCTGCGCCTGGCCGATGACCTCCATGCGCCGCTTGACACTATGGAAGCCCGCCAACGCAGGCGCGACGCTGGCCACATCAACGCCGACCGCGTGCGCTGCGGCCAACGCCGCCAGACCATTGAGCACGTTGTGCCGGCCCAGCAGCGACCACTCCACCGTCGCCACTTCGGTACCCCGATGCAGCACCGCGAAGACGCTGCCATCGGCATTGATCAGCCGAGCGCTCCATTCCAGCGAGTGATCGAAGCCGAAGCGTTCCACCGGCGTCCAGCAGCCCATCGCCAGCACTTCGGCCAGGTGCTTGTCTTCGCCGTTGACGATCAGGCGGCCACGGCCCGGCACGGTACGCACCAGATGATGGAACTGGCGCTGGATCGCGGCCACGTCCGGGAAGATATCGGCGTGGTCGAATTCCAGATTATTGAGGATGGCAACCAGCGGCCGGTAGTGGACGAACTTGCTGCGCTTGTCGAAGAACGCGGTGTCGTATTCGTCGGCTTCAACAACAAATTCGCGCCCCGTTCCCAACCGCGCCGACACCCCGAAATCCTCGGCCACACCGCCAATGAGGAAACCCGGCTCGCGCCCGGCCGCCTGCAGCAGATAGGCCAGGATGGTGGTGGTGGTGGTCTTGCCATGGGTACCGGCGACGGCCAGCGTGTCACGGCCGGGCAGTACCTGCTCGGACAGCCACTGCGCGCCGGAGGTATAACGACGCCCCGAGTCCAGCACCGCCTCCACCGCCGGGTTGCCGCGCGAAAGCGCGTTGCCGACCACCACTTCGTCGCAATCCGGGCTGATATTGCCGGGTAGATACCCTTGCGCCAACTTGATCCCCAGCGTTTCCAGCTGGGTGGACATGGGCGGATACACCGCCTGATCGCTGCCTTCGACCTGATGGCCAAGTTCGCGGGCCAAGGCGGCCACACCGCCCATGAAAGTACCGGCAATGCCGAGAATATGGATCTTGCTCATCCGCAGATTGTCGCCGATGCGCGCCGCCAAGGGGTAAGCCTGAAGCCGTGTAGGTGTACCCCTAACGTCTGTAGGGGATTCCCCGATACCGTCACACACGCTTCACAGTGAGAATACGTGACGCCAGCCTCAGTATCCCTCAGGTCCTACTCCCCAAGAGGCCATCCCCAGGGAGCTCATGCTGATGGGGCCGTGAGCACGCCCTTAGCTGGCTTTTACAAACGAAACGCCCGGATCCAGCTCATGGATCCGGGCGTTTCAGTATGTGCGGCGTCCTGAGCGGCCAGGCCGCTGTGCGCTGCGACGGTCACCCGCCACAGCGCGGCATCCTCAGCGCTTGATCGCCGCCAGGATGCGGGCCAGCACTTCGTCCAGCGCGCCAACACCGTCAACGCGCGCCAAGGTGCCCTTGGCAGCGTAGAAATCGATCACCGGTGCGGTGGAATCGTTGTAGACCTGCAGACGCTGACGCACCGATTCCGGATTGTCATCGGCACGGCCCTGCTCCTGGGCGCGGCCAGCGATGCGCTCGACCAGCAGTTCGGTCGGCACATCCAGCTGCACGATGGCGTCCAGCGGCTGGTTCAGCTTGGCCAGCAGCTCGCCCAGCGCATTGGCCTGGGCCACGTTGCGCGGGTAGCCGTCCAGGATGAAGCCCTTGGAGGTATCGGCCTGCGACAGGCGCGATTCCAGCATGCCCAGCAGAATATCGTCGGACACCAGGTTGCCGGCATCCATCACCGCCTTAGCCTGCTTGCCCAGTTCGGTGCCGGCGGCCACTTCGGCGCGCAGCAGGTCACCGGTGGAAATGTGCGGAACCTGCAGTTGTTCCTTCAGGCTCGTTGCCTGCGTGCCCTTGCCCGAACCGGGCGGTCCCAACAGAACCAATCGCATTCCTGACTCCCATATGTTTTGAGGAAACGGGACGGACAGCGGCGTTAGACTCATGGGCCGATTCACGCTGCACCGCAATATGTGCAGCTTACCGCATCCGGCCAATGTCCCGGAATGTCCCCCAGTCTGGAGAGTATTGCCCATGTCCAAAGGCACCCTGCTGTATGCGCAGTCCGGCGGCGTCACCGCCGTCATCAATGCCACCGCCTCGGCCGTCATCGCTGAAGCAAGATCGAAGAAAATCAAGGTGTTGGCCGCGCGCAACGGTATTCTCGGCGCGCTGCGCGAGGACTTGATCGACACCTCCAAGGAGTCGGCAGCCAACATAGCGGCGCTCGCCCACACCCCGGGCGGGGCCTTCGGCTCGTGCCGCTACAAGCTCAAGTCGCTGGATGCCGACCGCGCCAAATATGAGCGGCTGCTGGAGGTCTTCAAGGCGCATGACGTGCGCTGGTTCCTCTACAACGGCGGCAACGATTCGGCCGATACCGCACTGAAGGTTTCGCAGCTGGCCAAGGAATACGGCTACCCGCTGACCTGCGTGGGCGTGCCCAAGACCATCGACAACGACCTGGCGGTGACCGACACCTGCCCCGGCTTCGGCTCAGCCGCCAAGTACACCGCCGTGTCGGTGCGCGAAGCGGCGCTGGATGTGGCGGCAATGGCCGAAACCTCCACCCGCGTGTTCATCTACGAAGCGATGGGCCGCCACGCCGGCTGGCTGGCGGCGGCCGCCGGCCTGGCTGGCGAGAACCCCGACGATGCACCGCAGATCATCCTGCTGCCGGAGCGCGCCTATGACGAGCCGGTATTCCTGGCCAAGGTGAAGCAGGTCGTCGAGAAGGTTGGCTTCTGCGTGGTGGTGGCCAGCGAAGGCATCCACACCGCCGACGGCCAGTTCGTTGCCGACGCCGGTGGGGTCAAGGACTCCTTCGGCCATACCCAGCTCGGCGGCGTGGCCTCCTACCTGGCCGGCAAGGTCAAGGCCGAACTCGGCTACAAGGTGCATTGGACCCTGCCCGACTATCTGCAGCGCTCGGCCCGCCATATCGCCTCGAAGACCGACTGGGAACAGGCGCAGGCCGTGGGCAAGGCAGCGGTGCAGTTCGCGCTGAAGGGGCACAATTCGGTGATGCCGGTGATCGTGCGCAGCTCGGATGTGCCTTACCGCTGGAAGATCGAGGCAGCGCCGCTGTCCAAGGTTGCCAACCACGAGAAGAAGATGCCGGCCGGCTTCATCCGCAAGGATGGTTTCGGCATCACCGAGAAAGCGCGCCGCTACCTGCAGCCGCTGATCCGCGGCGAAGCGCCGCTGCCCTATGGCCGCGATGGTTTGCCCAAGTACGTGACGTTGAAGAATGTGGCAGTAGCCAAGAAGCTGGTGGGCTGGGAAGGCTAAGCAGAAAATGTAGTGCCGAGCCATGCTCGGCAGAGGCGGCTGCACTGTAGTGCCGAGCCATGCTCGGCAGAGGCTTTCCCGATAGAGCCCCAGCCGAGCATGGCTCGGCTCTACAGGTGAGGCGCTTTAGCCGAGCATGGTTCGGCGCTCCCGCTCCGGGCGCAGGCCATGACTTCAGACAGGTGTGCCGCCGCAGTCGGCGGCGCATCCTCCGCCCAGGGTCTCCACACAGGCGGTGCACCATGTTCCGCAAGATACTGATCGGGATGCTTGGTTTTTTTGCCGTCTGTGTCCTGGCCGCTGCGGGCTACCGCGTCGGCCAGCAGATCGCACAGCACGACGGCGATATCGCCCCCGCACGACAACACTGAGCTCGCAACACAGCAAGCGTCATCGGCAGGCGGCACCCTGCATTGCCAGTTTCGCGGAGTACGCCGGCAACGCCGCCAGACGACCCGCCGCAGCCTCCGCCTTGGCGTCTTCAAGATAGACACGGTTCTGGCCCTGTCCGTCCAGCGCCACCTGCTGGCCCGCCGGTTTGCGCCACACTTCAATCAGCGCCTGCTGTGAACTACAGGCCGCCGACGGTACGCGCACCACTTCGTTTAGTTTCCAACCGCTCGCCTCGCTTGGATTGACCTTGCTGGCATCCAGAAACAAGGCGCGCGGCTGGCACTGCGCGCTGGTGCGCACCAGCTGCATGTCATACGGCTGCGCCGCCGTATCCGTAAAGCGCCCTTCGATGCGGGTACAGGCTTCGGGAATCTGCCGCACGGTGTGCACTGCACCGATGGCCTGCGCTGTGGCTGCCGGGCGCTCGATCTCGGGTTTGGTGGGGGCCGCCAGCAATGGCAGCGGCAACAACACCGTCGCGGCAAGGGTAAGCAGGGCTTTCATCGGCAGCAGTTCCACAAGGACAGGCGCCGACGTTGCCACCCCTTGACTGAACCGAGCAGCAAGAAGCGGCCGCTGGCGGTGGAGACAGCTGCCAGTCATACTCGGGCGGCCTCAGAGTGTTTGAACACAGCGACACGTACCACAGCCGCATGCGGCCCGGGTCTGTTCCAGTGCTTCGATCTACCCGGCGTGTCCCCGCTTCATCCACAGCTGGATGGCATCCACCAACGCTGGAGGGGTCATGCTCGAACAGTACGGTCTTGTGCTTTCGCTTGTCTGCGCCGCTGTCGCCATCGTCTACGGCATCATCTCGGCCCAATGGGTCCTACGCCAACCTGCCGGCAATGCCCGCATGCAGGAAATCGCCGCCGCCATCCAGGAAGGCGCGCGGGCCTATCTCAACCGCCAATACCTGACCATCGCCATCGTCGGCGTGGTGCTGTTCGTCTTGGTAGGTTTCTTCCTCAGCTGGTATACGGCGATTGGGTTTGCGATCGGCGCGGTGCTGTCCGGCGCTGCCGGCTACATCGGCATGAACGTATCGGTACGCGCCAATGTGCGCACTGCCGAAGCCGCACGCAATGGCATGAGTGCAGCCATGGATGTGGCGTTCCGTGGCGGCGCGATCACCGGCATGCTGGTGGTCGGCCTGGGCCTGCTTGGCGTGGCCGGTTATTACCTGATTCTGCAACGCATGGGCCTGAGCCAGGCCGACAACCTGCACGCGCTGGTTGGGCTGGCCTTTGGCAGCTCGTTGATTTCGATCTTCGCGCGACTGGGCGGCGGCATCTTCACCAAGGGTGCGGACGTCGGTGCGGATCTGGTCGGCAAGGTCGAAGCCGGCATTCCCGAAGACGACCCGCGCAACCCGGCGGTGATCGCCGACAACGTCGGTGACAACGTCGGCGACTGCGCCGGCATGGCCGCCGATCTGTTCGAGACTTATGCGGTGACGGTGATCGCCACCATGCTGCTCGGCGGCATGATGATGGCGGAGGTTGGCCGCAATGCGGTGCTGTATCCGCTGGTGCTTGGCGGGGTATCGATCATCGCCTCGATCATCGGTGCGTTCTTCGTCAAGGTGAAGGCCGGTGGCTCGATCATGGGCGCGCTGTACAAGGGCGTGATTGTCTCCGGCGTGTTGGCGGCCATCGCCTTCTGGCCGGTAACCACGCAGCTGATGGCCGACAACAGCCACGGCGCCACCAACCTGTACATCTGCGCGCTGATCGGGCTGGTGTTGACCGGTTTGATCGTGTGGATCACCGAGTACTACACCGGCACCCAGTACAAGCCGGTGCAGCACGTGGCGCAGGCATCAACCACCGGTCACGGCACCAACATCATCGCCGGCCTCGGTGTGTCGATGAAATCCACCGCTTTGCCGGTGATTGCGGTGTGTGCGGCAATCTGGTCGGCGTTCCACTTTGGTGGCCTGTACGGTATTGCCATCGCCGCAACCGCAATGTTGTCGATGGCCGGCATGATCGTCGCGCTTGATGCCTATGGACCCATCACCGACAACGCAGGTGGCATCGCCGAAATGGCCGATCTACCGCCGGAAATCCGCAACATCACCGATCCGCTGGACGCGGTAGGCAACACCACCAAGGCGGTGACCAAGGGCTATGCGATTGGTTCGGCAGCATTGGCAGCATTGGTGCTGTTTGCCGACTACACGCACAACCTGCAGATGGCGCATCCGGGCGAAACCTTTGCCTTCGATCTGTCCGACCACACGGTGATCATCGGCCTGCTGATCGGCGGTTTGATTCCCTACCTGTTTGGCGCGATGGCGATGGAAGCCGTGGGCCGCGCGGCGGGTGCGGTGGTGGAAGAGGTACGCCGCCAGTTCCGCGAGATTCCCGGCATCATGCAAGGCACCGCCAAGCCGCAATATCACAAGGCAGTGGACATGCTGACCCGCTCGGCGATCAAGGAAATGATCGTGCCTTCGCTATTACCGGTCGCAGTACCGGTGGTGGTTGGCCTGCTGCTTGGGCCGAAGGCGCTGGGCGGTTTGTTGATCGGCACCATCGTGACCGGCCTGTTCGTGGCGATCTCGATGACCACTGGCGGCGGCGCCTGGGACAACGCCAAGAAGTACATCGAAGATGGTCACTTCGGTGGCAAGGGCAGTGAAGCCCACAAGGCTGCGGTAACTGGCGATACGGTTGGCGATCCGTACAAGGACACCGCTGGGCCGGCGATCAATCCATTGATCAAGATCATCAATATTGTCGCGTTGCTATTGGTGCCGCTGCTCTGATCGAAGCCGACTGCGCACGGCACCTTCGCCCTTCCCCCGCTCGCGGGGGAAGGGAACGGGATGGGGGCGCCGCAGGCGCAGATAAAGATCATCAATATTTTCGCGTTGCTGCTTGTGCCATTGCTGTAATCCACGCTGGCAGCGAAAAGCTGCCCTCACCCCAACCCCTCTCCCGCATGCGGGAGAGGGGCTCTCGTATCCAGCGATTGGAAGGTTGGTAGGTGTGCGGAGTGCTTCGGCAACCAGCAGCACTTGTGGGAGCGGCGTAAGCCGCGAAGCTGACATCACATCAGCTACCCGTAAAAGCACGACAACACCACTCAACGCGGCCGCTTCACCGCATACACCCGGCCGTCATCACCACCACCGCAATAGAACAACCCGCCGCCATCGGCTTCCAGCCCACTGACGCTGATGTTGTCCGGCATCTGCAGACGCTCCAGCACCTCGCCGGTATCGGCCTGCAAGCGGCGGATGTCGCTTTGCCCGCCTTCGCCGGTCGCATGCCAAAGCGCGCCATCCACCCAGGTCACGCCGGTGACGAAACGGTCCGATTCGATGGTGCGCAGGATCGCGCCATTGGCCGGATCGATCTGGTGGATTCTGCGCTGCCGGTACTGCCCTACCCATAGACTGCCTTCGGCCCAGGCCATGCCGGAATCCGTCCCTGCGCCCGGCGCGGGAATCGAAGCCAGCACCTCGCCACTACGCGGGTCAATCTTGTCGATACGTGCTTCGGCGATCTGCCAAAGATAGGTACCGTCGAATGCCGTGCCGGCGTCACAGGGCACGGCCAACGTGTGTACCGGTTCACCATTGCGCGGGTCGAACGCGACCAGCGCCGCGCCGGTCGCCGCCCAGACATTCTGTCCATCGAAGCTGACGCCATTGATGGGGTCCGAGCCGGCAAATGGCCCGTACTCGCGCACCACCTCGGCGGCATGCACACTCGCCACGGTCCTGGCCGGGCTCAGGGTTTCACTGTTCATCGCTGCAATCTCCTGGCATGTCCGCGATTGGCTGCCTGCCACCGACACTAGTCAATCGGCAGCGCAGCAGGGAGTAACAAGATGGTCGTGAATCCGTTCAAGGGCATCGACCGCCAGCGCTGCGCCCGGCCGCGCCCGCTGGAGCGCGCCTGCCCTGCAAACTCCAGCGCCACCAGCGCCCGCTGCACATTGCGCTGGCCAGCGCCCAACGCCAGTGCCAAGGCCGACGTGGACCACGCTGCGCCATCGCCCAGCAGCGCCACCAACGCGGCTTGTTCGCCCTCGATGGGCGGAACCAGTACCCGCACCGGCGTTGCAGTACACGGCGACAGCCGGAAGCCCGCCGAGGTGGCTTCGATGCGCGCATGACTGGCGATCAGCGCGCGCAGGCGACCGATCTCCACCCGCAGCCTCGCGCGCAGGGTCTCGTCGCTGTCGCGCCTGCCAAACACGCGCAGGATCAGGACATCGCGATCGACGTCGCCTGGCCACGCCTCCGCCAAGGCGCGAACCAGCGCGAACAGCACCGGGCGCCTTGCCAGCGATTGCCAACGGCTGCCCACTTTCAGCCCGCGCCGGCAGGCATCCACCACCCACGCCCCCGAAGCCAGCAGCGCCTGCGCCTGATCAATGCGCAGCAGCGCATCGGCACCGCCGCCCAGACAGCGTGCAGCCGGCTGATCCAGCTTGAGCAGTGCCTCGTCGACTTCCGCCTGCAGCGCGGCAATACCGGCCTGCGCGGCCGCGACCCGGGCACGCTCAAGCGCCGTGCGTGCCTGTTCGGTCTGCAACGTGCGCAACGCCAGCGTCGCCGCCGTCAACGCGCTCATCGCCGCCAAGGCCGCAGGCATGGGCCGGTTTTCCAGCAGCCTCAGCACGCGGGCGGCTTCCTGCAGCTTGCCCAGCAGTAGCAAACGCCGCGCCAGGATCAACCATGCCTGCAATGCATTTGCCGTATCGCCACGGGAATCCAGCTGGGCGGCAATAGCCGCCAGCGGCTCGGACGAACCACCGAGTTCGCGCAACGCCAGCGCCACCTCGGCCTCGGCCAGTCCACAGCGCGCACGCGCCACGACCTCATGCGCGCCAAAACCCCGCTGCGCACGCCGCAGCAACTCGCGCGCAAGCGGCAGCTCGCCCAGCTGCGCCATCGCGATGCCGCGCAGGGCCAATGCAGGGGGATCGTCACGCAGGGCAACATGCTTCAGCGCGGTAAGGACATCACCGCTGGCCAGGGCGCGGGCAGAGGCCGCAATCAGGGAATCCATTGCTGCAGGCTACCTGCCGGCATCGGCGGATGCACTTTGACGCAGGCGCACAGACTTCGATGCCTGCGCGACGCGCGTGCTCATTGGCTGGAGCGAATGCCTGGTGGCAATGCCTGATCACCGCTACGCGCTGCGGGCGAATGGCGCAGCCCGCCTGCAGTCCTGCTCCCACGCCATATCGGACGGCCGCCCCGGCACCTGCTCCCTACCCACGATTTATGAACAGTGGCGCCGCCCCGTCACGCCCTGGCCTGCCTGCCGCCGATGCCTGGGCCCCTGCCCCCGGTGCCCCGCCCGAAGCTGGTTCTGGCGGCCTGGCTCGCCCTGCGCTGTCGGCTGGCCCGGTGCGGCCGGCTTAGGACACTGTTTCAAACCGCCTCGCACCGCCAAAACCGCGAGTTAATGACAATTGTTCTCAATTACGACATCGACTGTAATCCCCGCTACCCCGCCCACCCCCGCGGTTTGGTGCGCCGCAATAGCCGTGGGCGTAGAATGGAGCTCTTTTTCAACCAACAACGATTCGGAGTCAGCGCAATGGGCCTGAAACTGGTCTCGCCGGGCAAGAACCCGCCGGAAGAAATCAACGTCATCGTCGAGATCCCGAAGGATTCGGAGCCGGTGAAGTACGAAATGGACAAGGAAAGCGGCGCGATGTTCGTCGACCGCATCCTGTCCACCCCGATGCGCTACCCCTGCAACTACGGCTTCGTGCCGCAGACCCTGTGCGGCGACGGCGACCCGGCCGACGTGCTGGTGGTGCTGCCGCTGCCGCTGGTCCCGGGCTCGGTGGTGCGCTGCCGTCCGGTCGGCGTGCTGAAGATGAGCGACGAGGCCGGTAGCGACGAGAAGATCCTGGCCGTGCCGGTCGCCAAGATCTTCAGCGGCTACGCCCATGTCGAAGACATCGCCCAGGTGTCCAGCCACTGGCTGGAGCGTATTGGCCACTTCTTCGAGCATTACAAGGATCTGGAAAAGGGCAAGTGGGTCAAGATCGAAGGCTGGGGCGACGCTGCTGAAGCCAAGCGCATCCTGGTCGAAGCTCACAAGAGCTACCTCGCCACCCAGGAACAGGACGTCTGATTTGCCCTGCGTGCGGTCGTAATACCTGGCCCCGCGCAGCGACAACCATCACGTTTTCCTTGCAGAGGGCATGACCCTTTGCCAGCGAGCAGCTACATTGACAGGCCGGTTTCCGGCCTGTTTTTTGTTCGGATTTTGCGTTTTGTCCAAGGGGAAGTGTCTTGCGAATCCTGTTAGTCGGCGGCGAAGCCAGCCTGTCGGCCGAGCTGCTTGAGTACATCGGCGATCTCGGCGACGAGTGGGAAGTAGAGTCGGTTCCGGACGGCAGCGCCGCCATCGTTGCGGTGTCCTCCGCCACGATCGACGCGGTCATCGTCGCCCCGGTGCTGCCCGACCTGGCCCCGGCCACCCTGCTCGGCCAGATCCGGACACTGCGCCCGGAAACCATCCGCATCGCCCTGATCGATGGCGACAACAGCCAGCGCGTGCCTTCGGCGCGGATCATTGGCGTGGCCCATCGCTTCCTGCCCCTGCCGCTGCCGCCGGAAGTCCTGCTTGAGGCGCTGACCAGCCTGGAAGAACTGCGCGAGCTGCTGGACAGCCCGCGTCTGCGCCAAGCCATCGGCCGCATCGAGAAGCTGCCCTCGCCGCCGCATCTCTACCTGAGCCTGATGCACGCGCTGGAAGACGACGAGGACAGCAACGCCGCGGAAGTCGCCAAGCTGGTAGCCGCCGACCCGGCCATCGCCGCCAAGGTGCTGCAGCTGTCCAACTCGGCGTTCTTCAACAATGGCCGCGCGATCTCCGACCTGCGCGGCGCGGTGACCCGGCTGGGCATGGCGACGCTGCGCGACCTGGTGCTGGCCAGCGAAGTCTTCGCCCTGCCGGGCATGTCCGGCCCTGATCGCAACGCCATGCAGTCACGCGCGCTGCTGGCCTCGCGCCTGGCCGCCAAGATGCTGCCAGCCGCCAGCGCCGAGCTGGGCTCCACGGCGGCGCTGCTGGCCGATATCGGCCTGTTGCTGCCCGGCGTGCGCGACGAGCGCCAGCCTGCCGATGCTGAAGAAACCCGGCCCGGTCACGCCGAAGCCGGTGCCTATCTGATGGGCCTGTGGGGCCTGCCGATGCCGATCATCGAAGCCGTCGCCTTCCAGCTGCAGCCAGGCCGCTCCAATGTCCGTAGCTTCTGGGTGGCCGGTGCCGTCCACGTGGCTAGCGCGCTGGCCTCCGGCAGCGAGGTGGATGAGCAGTACCTGGCCCGCGTCGGCGTGCTGCCGAAGCTGGAGCAATGGCGCGCGATAGCCGATGAAATGATGGGCTTGAGCGTCGACGCCTGAGCCTGATCCGCAGCAACTGCGGGACAGCGATTGAATGACAACGGCCGCAGATGCGGCCGTTGTTGTTTGTGTGGATCGAACGCGGCAAGCATTGCCAAGACTGCTGCCTTGGGTGGTTCTGCCAGGTGCCGGCTGCGCTGCGCTTACCCGGGCTAATTGCCCGAGCTACGAATGCTTCATGTGACTCTGCTGCCCTAGCTGCGCTGTGCATACCCCGGCTACGGACTTGAGCGCGTTGCAGCAGCTTGCATGACTTCCGTGATGCGACCGCAGTCTTCGCTGATCCGCGCAAAGAAAAAGGGTGGGCCTTTCGGCCCACCCTTTGTCATGCATCACAGAGCTTCGATGGATCAGAAGCGCTGGGTGTACTTCATGTACACGTAACGACCGATGTCGAAGCCGCCGTAGTAGGCGTAATCGCTGTTCGGTGCCGAGTACTGCAGCGCACCGCGGTGGTTGAACAGGTTGTTCGCACCCAGAGCGATGGTCGCATCCCACGGCGCCTTGTAGCTCACCTGCAGATCGTGGAAGGTGTTGGAACCGGTGCTGCGCAGCGGAGCCTTCTCACCGTTCTGGTAACGGTTCGGCTGGTCGCACCAGCCATCAGCCAGGGAGACGCACTTCTCGTTCATGCCCGAGTAGTAGCGCGCGGTGTAGTTGACACCCCAATCGCCCAGTTCCCAGTTGACGCCAAGGTTGGAACGCACGCGGAAGATACCCGGGCTGCCAACGAAGCCGCTGGTGATGGTCTCACCGGCCGCATTCTGACCCTGCTCGTCATACTTGGCGACGTAGGTGGTCTGCCAATCCAGGCTGATCTGACCGATGGCCAGTTCCGGCAGACGGTACTTCACACCCAGGTCGTAACCTTCGGTTTCCATCTGACCCAGGTTGGCCAGGCCATAGAACAGCTGGGTGATGTGACCGTCGGCAGCACGCACGATGCCGTTGCAACGCGCTGCATCGCCCAGCACGTAGCAATCACGCAGGATGCGATCGACGCTGTCGGTGATGATCATGTCGTTGATCTGGTAGTTGTACCAGTCAAGCGAGATGTCCAGACCCTGCACCCAACGCGGGCTCCACACCATACCTACCGTCTTGCTCTTGGAGGTTTCCGGCATCAGGTTCGGGTTGGAGCCCGAGATGAACTGGTCCGGGGTGGCGCACGGCCAGGTGGTGCACGGCTCCAGGCCCTGACCCAGCTGGACGTAGTTCGGAGCAACACCTGCGGTGGTGCAGGCAGGGCTGCCAGCGATCGAGCCGGCAACGCCGACAGAGCACGGATCGGTGTACTTCTCGAAGCTCGAGCCGGTGCCGCCGTACATGTTGTCGACCGACGGAGCGCGGAAGCCTTCAGCGTAGGTACCGCGGACCAGCAGTTCGTCCAGCGGACGCCAGGTCACGCCGAACTTGCCGTTGACGGTGTCACCGAAGTTGCTGTAGTCCGAGTAACGGCCAGCAACGTTGATGGTCAGTTCCTTGGCGAAGGCCATGTCGGCCAGCACCGGGATGTTCAGTTCGAGGTAGACCTCGTCCAGATCATACTTACCATTGGTGGTGGTCTGTGCCAGACCGGTGTACTCGCCCGACTGCATGAATGCGTCCGGGACGAAACGACCTTCTTCTTCACGGTGCTCAACGCCAATGGCGAAGCCCAGATCACCAGCCGGCAGGGCCACGATCGAGCCAGCCAGGTCAGCGGTGAACGAGGTGGTCTTGGTCACGCCGGTGGTGGTGAAGGTCGGGAACAGGAACGTCTGCAGATCCTTGTTGTCCAACGAACCCGGGCCAGCAACGCCGGCCGGCAACAGCGGGTTCCACGCCAGGCAGCCATCGATCGGCTTGGCCGAGGTGCCGCAACGGGCAACGCCGTCAGCATCGATGAACGACTGGCCCAGGGCCTGACGTGCAGCGATCAGGCTCATGTCGCCGTGGTTGGTCTTGGTCGACTCGTTGCGGTTGAACAGCGCGCCGACGTTCCAATCGAACGACTTGCCGGCGAACTCGAAGAAGCCGCTGACGGTCGGCGCGAAGCGCAGGGTCTTCAGCTTGCTTTCGGTGGTGCGCGGCATTTCCCACAGGCGGCGACGGAACTCGACGTCCTGGCCGATCGGGTTGAATGCGCTACCTGCGGTCAGCGGGGTGTCGAACGCCTGCGACTGGTACGGATAGCCGGCAATCTGCTGGTCCGTGGTGCGCTCGTTGTACAGGATGTCGGCGTTGAACGACACGTTGTCGGTGAAGTCGTAGTTAGCGTTCACATAGACCGACTTACGCTCGATACCGGTCTGCAGCATCATCTGCTGGTTCGAGTTTGCGAACTCGGCGCCGGTGATCGGGTGGTAGTCGTTCGGGTTCTTCGGATCGCCACCCGGGTTCAGCGTCTGCCAAACCGGGTTTACTTCGCCTTCCTGCTTGATGCAGTCGTTGAACACGCGCGGGTCGCACCACGTGCCGTTCTGGCTCAGTGCGCTCCAGTCAGCGGTGGTCGAATTCGGGCCCTTGGCGCCGCCCTTCGAGAACCAGCGATCCTTGGCCATCACCGGATCCTGCTTCGAATACTCGGCAGACAGGGTGATGCCACCACGCTCGCCTTCCGAGCCCATGGTGAAGGAGTACTGGTTGGTCTCGCCGTCGCCTTCGCCGAACTGGCCGAGATAGACCTGGGCTTCAGCACCGTCGAAACGCTTGCGGGTGATCACGTTGACCACGCCGGCGATGGCGTCCGAACCGTAGATGGCCGAGGCGCCGTCCTTCAGCACTTCAATACGCTCGATGGCCGACATCGGGATCTGGCTCAGATCCTGGTAACCGCCCGAGGTAGCGCCAAGACGCTTGCCGTTCATCAGCACCAGGGTGCGGGTAGCGCCCAGGTTACGGATGTCGATGTAGTAACCACCCACGTTCTCGCCCGAAGCCAGGGCTTCCGAACGCGAGATTGCCGGGGAACCGGCCGAGGTCATGTTCTGCAGTACGTCTGCGACCGAGGTGAAGCCCTGCTTTTCCAGGTTCTCACGGCTCAGGGTCAGGATCGGCTGCTGGGTTTCCATGTTCGCGCCACGAATGCGCGAGCCGGTGACTTCCAGGCGATCAAGAGTGGTGGCACCGGCAGCAGCTTCCTGCGCCGACGCAAAAGAGGGGGTCAAGGCAATAGCAATGCCGGCCGGGAGCAAGCCCAACCGCACTGCAGAATTACGAAGCTTCATCAATCTCTCCAAAGAGCTAAAACAAACGACAAAGTTAGCGGTGTGTTAAACACCCCTGAACGTTACGTTCGTACTGCCGCCTTGGTTTTGCTCAAGCCATCCTTAAACTTTGCCGAATCTGGCCTCAACGCAATTGGCATCTCCCGGTACTGCGTTGCGGATGCACCGAAACGTGCACGAAAAGCACGCGCAAAGCTGCAACAGTTATCAAATCCGCTGGCAGAGGCCACTTCACCGATCATCATGTCGGTATCGCGCAACAGCATCGCTGCACGTTCCAGTCGCAGGCGCGCCGACAGTGATTGCGGGCTTTCTTCATACAGTGCCTGGAAGGTCTTGGACAGATACCAGCTGGAGAAGTTGGTCAGCTCGGCCAGCTCACCAATGCGCACGACGCGGTGGCTGTTGCCTTCCAGATACATGCGCGCACGCTGCATGCGGCCAAATACCTGACGCTTGCGGATGCGCGAGCGGCCCGGGCAGCGCTGCACGGTGCCGGCCAGGTCACGCTGCAGGGAGGCAAGATGCAGCAGCAAGGGCCGCAGCTGATGGATGGTGGCGCCCGGCGCCTGTGCTTCGCGCCACAGGCGCAGCGCCAGCCGCGCCTCACCCAGGCTCATGCGGCCACGTCCGGTATAGACGCTGCTGTCGGCCAAGGTGCCCAACATGCGCAGCGCATCGGCATCCAGGCTGATACCAATGCACATGCCATCACGGCCCGCCTGGATCAGCGGGCGCGATTCCTTTTCAAAGGCAATCCATTCGCGCTGACGCAGGCGGAACTTGCCCTCCTTGGATTCCACCCAGGCGGTGCCACGCAGCTGCAGCCATACCGTGAATACCGTGCCGGAGGTCTGCAGGCTGCCCAGCCGGGCCACGCCGACACAGGCCGGACGCGGTCCATCCTCTGCCTGCTTTTCGAACGAAACCGACTGACCACGATCCACCCACGAAACCTGCCGCATGTCGCACACCATCGTTTGCCTTCATTGGGCGAACGTTTTGCCAACTTTGGCGGCGTTGGTCAGGAAAGTCCGGCGAGAATGCTCCGAATTCTTCCCGATAGAGCGTACGAAAAACTTCCGAAGGAAAATTTCCTTACGGCGACAACCACTTAGCCAAGCCCATCACCCGTCGAGGTGCGCGCAGGGGAATGCGCATCATCCCAATATCGGCGCTGTCGGTGAGTGCCAAGGCAATGAAAACCGCACTGCCATCCGGCGCCAGGCTCAGCCCATTGCCGGCACTGAAGCGCTTTGCGTCCAGGCACTGGCTGGTCCCGTCGCCGGCAATGGCGGTGAGCCTGCTGCTGCACTCGCGGCTGATGTCCTGGTACTCCACCGCACCATGGGCAGCGACTGCCCAGGTGCGGTAACGCCAGCGGCTGGGCAGCTCGGCATGCACTGGTTCAACGCTGTCCGCCGCCAGGTCCGGCGCCGCCTGCCACAGCCCACCGCTGGCCAGACGCGTGAACAGGATGCGTTGCCCGGCACGGTCATAGCGCACCTGCGATACCCCTTCCAGCGAAGCTAGCCGCTTCCACGGTTGTTGGCTGCGATCAAACAGGGTCAACGTCATGCGCTCCTCATCGCCCCGCTCCACCACCAGCAGAGTATCGGGCGCTGCGCCGTAGACCGCCTGCAGCGGCTCAGCCGCCGGTACGGCCAGCTTCACCCAATGCCCTTCCTCCGGTGCCACCTCATAGATGCCGGGGGCGCCGTCGGCATCACGCCCGGTCACCAGCAGATGCCGTCCATCGGCGGCCCAGTCCATTGGCTGGCGCGCCTCCGGCCGCACGCCTTCCAGCACCTGCAACGAAGCCGGCTCATTCAAACGTGCCCACCACAGTGCGAACGTGCCCGAGCGGTCGGACGTGAACGCCAGCTGCGCGCCATCGGGCGACACCATGGGTTGCCCATCACGCGCCGAGGAGGCAAACAGCCGTTGCGGCGGCCCACCATTCGCGCCCAGCGGAATGCGGAACAGGCCGGACTGGAACTGGCTGCGCATGAAGGCCAGGTTGCCACCGCCGCGCGATACCGCCGGGCTCTGCGCGTTATCGATACCCATGTCGCGCAACAGCCGGGTAGCCACATCCAGCCTGTACAGGCGCGATTCGCTGTCGATGCGCCGGCCGAACACCATCTCGTCCGAACCCAGCCAACTCCAGCCGCGGATCTCCGCTGCGTCGTCGGTCAAGCGCTGCGCGTTGCTGCCATCGGCATCCATCATCCACATATCGCCTACCTGTGGATTGCGCACAAAGCCGATCTTCTTGCCATCGGGCGAATAGCGCGGTGCATAGTCGAAATCGTCGGCGCCCATCGCGTACTGCAACGAGGACCAGCGCCCGGATGCCAGGTCCAGGCTGCGGATACCACGGCTGGCATAACGCCCGGTCATCGAGCCGAACAGCAGGCTGCCGCCATCTGGCGCCCAGTCAAAGCTGAGCATGTCGGTGCCATCGCAACGGGTGACACGGCGCAGGCCGGTACCGGTAGCCGATACCACCAACACCTCGCAATCACCCTGCGGCAGGAACCGGGCGAATGCGACGCTGCGGCCATTGGGCGACCACACCGGGAAGCGGTCCGAGGCGCCCGTCGGCGTGGCCAGCAGCGGTGTTGCGGTGGCATTGCCGACGCTTTGTATCCAAAGGCTGGAGCGGTTGTCGCGCTCGCGTGCGAACACCACCAAGGCACCGTCGGGTGAAAGCGATGGGTTGACCTCCACATCCTCGGTGGCGGTGATCAGCCGATACGGACGCGCAGGGCTGCCCAATACGCGATTGCCTTCGGCAACCGTCGTGTCCTGCGCTGCCGGCGCAGCACGACCCCACAGCAACCAGGCCATCACCACGGTGCTGAGCAGCAGGACGATACCGAGCACCAGCAATACATGACGACGCAGCCGGCGGTGCTTGCCGCGTACACCAGGCTGCACGGGTGCAACGGCGGCCTCCGCTACGGAAACTCCGCCTGCCGTGGGCGCATCGATCGTTGCCGCGTCAGTACTCGCTTCCCACGCCACCGGCGCCAGCAGGCGATAGCCGGTCTTGGCGATGGTTTCGATATAACCTGCGCCCTCCTCCGCACCGGTTGCGGCAAAGGCCTTGCGCAACTGGGTAACGGCTTGGGTAAGCACGTCGTTGGTCGGCATGGTGTCCGGCCAGACCTCGGCGAACAACTCCTCGCGCGTGACGACCTGCCCGGGATTACGCGCAAGCGCCAGCAACACGCCTACCGATTTGGGAGTGAGCCGTGGGGTTTTGCGTGTCCCTGGCAGATGCACCTCACGTGAGGAGAGCACCACCAGACACTCACCGACGCGCAGTCGGTCAGAGCTATTTTTTTCTGTGAGATTCAGTGCCATCGCGGTCAATCAAGTCGCTGGCGGACACTCATCCTGTGTCCAGCTCGCCGGGCTCAAGCCCTATAAGCCGCCAAGTTCCGCAAAAGGCATCAACGCAAAGAGCAAATGTTTCGTCTGAAATGGATATTACTCTACTGGCGTTCCCCGCGTGCCTGCACGTGGATGACATCAGGCTCTCTCTCGCCGACGTAATTACATAATCAGCTACATGATTCGCGCCGTATGGCGCGATTTTTTTATCTAGCGTTCAGTTTTCTCGGCCTTGTAAATGGTCAGGCCTACCAGCCTGGAAACCACCAAAGCTACGTACATAACGCCTGCAAACTGCTCCAGCATCACCAACCCGCGTGCCTGCGGATGTACCGGCACGACGTCGCTCAGGCCTACCCCTGACAACAAGCTGAAGCTCAGATAAAGCAGCTCTACCCAGCTCCTGAAATCACCCTCGCTGGTGGCGACAAAACTGCCTGGGTAGAAGTGCTGACAGACCGAATAAGCAAACGCGAAAGCCCAGGCCAACAAGGTGAAGGTGGCACCCGCCGCGAACAGCTCATCGCGCGTGACCTTGTGGTCCTGCAGCATGTAGGCGATCAGGCTGCACGAGGTGTAGAAGTACAGCAGGCACTCGAACACCTGCGACACGGCAATCAGCGAGTGCCGTTCCAGCAATGCCCCGGCGATGGAGAACACCACCGCCGGAACGGCCAGCGTCAACGCCATCCAGATGCCCAGCGGGCTGCGCCGCACCACCCACACCGCCAGGCCCAGCACCACCATGCCAAACACGCCGAACAAGGCGCGCCCGGCCGGGGTATGTTCCATGGCCGGGTACAGCAGCACGCCCAGCAACTGCACCGCCAGCAGCCAGGCCGAGGGATGCTTGCGCGCCATGACGATCCATCTCAAGCGCGAATACATACGCTTCCTTCTCGCTCACTGGCCAATGCTGCGGTGGGTTGCGGGCGTGTTGCCGGCCGAAGCCGGTGTCAGGGCGTCGACTTGGCCGACATCCCGGCACGGTACGGGTAGTCGGCGAAGATCGCCGCCACCGCCGCATCAATCCGCTCGCCCCGCTGCTCAGGCTTCATCCGCCCTACCGTGCCGACCGCGACGCCTTCCCAGACCAGACGCTTCTGCCGCGCATCGACCACATCGACATTCAAGGTGCCTTCGGTGTACTGGCGCACATCGGTACGATCACGCCAATAGGGCACGGCGACATAGCTGCGCGCGCGGTAGCTGTAGTAATAGTCGTAATCCACTTCCGGCATGGTGGTGACCTGGGTCTTGTCCTGCAGATAGGCGTTGAGGTTCACCCAAAGATCCGGATTTGCTTCATCAAACACATAGCCGCGGGCCTCCATCTGCGTGCGCACCGACGCACGGATGCGGTTGCTGGTGATGGTGGTATAGCCGTGCTGTTCAAGCGCCAGCGGGCTGAAGAACGCAAAACTGCGGTAGCGCGAGAAGTCGGCGCTGGGATCGGCCTGGCTGGCGACACGCGGGGTGCTGGCGCAGGCGGCCAGCAGAAGCAGCAACGAGACGACGAAAAACCGTGCAATGACGCGAGTTTTCATGGCAGACCCCTGGTGTGGACGGCTGCAAGCTAGCACGTCCGTACCCGTCCCGGCGTCAAGTGGCCAGCAGGGCACCCGACAGGATGCCCTGCTACCGGTTGCCGCCTTACTCGACGCGGTAAACCTGCGCGCCCTGCTCACGGAACTGCGCCGACTTTTCAGCCATGCCTGTCGCCAGCGCCTGCGCTTCCTCCACACCCTGCTCGGCCGCGTACTCGCGCACGTCCTGGGTGATTTTCATCGAGCAGAAGTGCGGGCCGCACATCGAGCAGAAATGGGCCAGTTTGTGCGCGTCCTTGGGCAGGGTTTCGTCGTGGAATTCCTTGGCCTTCTCCGGATCCAGCCCGAGGTGGAACTGGTCTTCCCAGCGGAACTCGAAACGCGCCTTGCTCAATGCATTGTCGCGGACCTGCGCGCCGGGATGGCCCTTGGCCAGATCGGCGGCGTGCGCTGCGATCTTGTAAGCCATGATGCCGTCGCGCACGTCCTGTCGGTTGGGCAGGCCCAAGTGCTCCTTCGGCGTCACGTAGCAGAGCATCGCCGTGCCGTACCAGCCGATCATCGCCGCACCGATCGCACTGGTGATGTGGTCGTAGCCTGGCGCGATATCGGTGGTCAGCGGCCCCAGCGTATAGAACGGTGCTTCGCCACACTCCTGCAGCTGCTTGTCCATGTTCTGCTTGATCAGCTGCATCGGCACGTGACCTGGGCCTTCGATGATGGTCTGCACATCGTGCTTCCATGCAATCTTGGTCAACTCGCCAAGTGCTTCCAGTTCGCCGAACTGCGCCGCATCGTTGGCATCGGCAATGCAGCCTGGGCGCAGCCCGTCACCGAGGCTGAAGGACACGTCGTAGGCCTTCATGATGTCGCAGATGTCCTCGAAGTGGGTGTAGAGAAAGTTCTCCTTGTGGTGCGCCAAGCACCACTTGGCCATGATCGAACCACCACGCGAAACGATGCCGGTAACGCGTTTGGCAGTCAGCGGCACATGCCGCAGCAGCACGCCGGCATGGATGGTGAAGTAGTCCACGCCCTGCTCGGCCTGCTCGATGAGCGTGTCACGGAAGATTTCCCAACTGAGTTCTTCAGCGCGGCCATCCACTTTCTCCAAGGCCTGGTAGATCGGCACCGTGCCGATCGGCACCGGCGAATTGCGCACGATCCACTCGCGGGTTTCATGGATGTGTTTGCCGGTGGACAGATCCATCACCGTATCGCCGCCCCAGCGGATGGCCCACACCAGTTTTTCCACTTCCTCGGCGATACCGGAAGACACCGCGCTGTTGCCGATGTTGGCGTTGATCTTGGTGAGGAAGTTGCGGCCGATGATCATCGGCTCGCTTTCCGGGTGGTTGATATTGTTCGGCAGCACCGCACGACCCCTTGCGATCTCGTCACGTACGAATTCGGGCGTGATGATCTGCTGGATATTGGCGCCAAAGCTCTGCCCCGGATGCTGTGCAAGCAGGCCGGCATCGCGCACGGCATCCAGCCGCTGGTTCTCGCGGATGGCGACATATTCCATCTCCGGGGTAACGATGCCGCGGCGCGCGTAGTGCATCTGGGTGACATTGGCGCCGCCGATGGCGCGGCGCGGCAGCATGCGCCCCGGGAAGCGCACCGCATCGAGCCTGGCATCGTGTTGGCGGGCACGGCCGAAGTCGGAACTCAAACCCGCAAGCTGCTCTGTATCACCACGTTCCTCGATCCAGCGTGCACGCACCGCTGCCAGTCCGGCGGCAAGATCGATATTGGCCTGCGGATCGGTATACGGGCCGGAGGTGTCATATACGGTGACCGGCGGGTTCTCCTCCCCGCCAAACAAGGTGGGCGTGCGAGTCTGCGCGATCTCGCGCATCGGTACCTGCAGGTCCGGGCGCGAACCACTGACGAAGACCTTGCACGAGCCGGGAATCGGCCGGGTCACGGATTCGGAGAGTTGCTGGGCCTGTTGCTGCAGGCTGGGCTGTGCATTCATTGGCATTCGTCCTGGTCGATCCGCACACGGGGTGCGAAGGCCACGCGAGGGATTCGCATGGCGGAACGAAGCGAAGGCGCACGCTACCCGCACACGGCCCATTACGGGCGCAGCGGCTGGCAGCACACGAAGCTTCCCTACGCCGGTATGAGCCGGATCAGGTTCGAAGGGTATGTCTCAACCGCGACCCAATGGCCGCGGTACCCCCGCTTCGGGCGCCATTAGACCTGCAATCGGCGGGAAAGCCAACCCGGCAAAAAGCCGGCTGTGGCGTGCATGCACGTGTTTAACCGCAGTGCGACAGACCGCAGCAGCTGGCCCTGCATTAACCCAGCGCTGCGTGGGCCACACCCGCGCAGACGGCGCGCTAACGCAGTCGTGACGCCAGATTACATAGCATTCGCTCATGGGCCCTTCCAACGCCGCCCGCGCGGCAATTGCCGGCCCGCCCTCCTGACCCCTGCTGGGGCGCCCGCCGGCTGCCCTGCCGGCCCGGGCGAGTTCCTCTCGCCCACCTGATCGGAGAAGCTCCTCGATGGTGTTCCGTGTCTCCATTGCGCTGGTCGCACTGCTGGTGCTGATTGCCGGCTTCGCCCCCGGGCCCTTCAACGACGTGGTCCAGGCCATGCTGGGCCAGGTTGTGCGCGGAGCAGGGTGGATGTACCTGCTGATCGTGTTCCTGACCCTGATCTTTCTGATGTATCTGGCGTTTGGCCGCTTTGGCAGCCTGCGCATCGGCGGTGAAGATGCCGAACCGGATTTCTCCCGCGCCAGCTGGTTGTCGATGCTGTTTGCCGCCGGCATGGGCATCGGGCTGGTGTTCTGGGGCGCCGCCGAACCCATATCGCACTTCGTCAGCCCACCGGAAGGGTTGCCGCCGCAGAGCATGGACGCCGCGCGCGCCTCCATGCGCTATGCGTTTTTCCACTGGGGCCTTCATCCCTGGGCGATCTATGCACTGATCGGGCTGGCGATGGCGTGGTTCCAGTACAACCGCAACGGACGCGGTTTGATCAGCGACATGTTGCAACCCATCATCGGCCGCCATCATCGCGGCTGGTTCGGCCAGCTGGTCAACATCGCCGCAGTGGTCGCCACGGCCATCGGTGTGGCCACGACACTTGGGTTCGGCACCATCCAGATCGCCGCCGGCCTGCAGCGCGTGTTTGGCGTCAAGGCAGGGGTTCCCCTGCAGATGACGGTCATCGCGGTGGCCTTCGTCCTGTACATGCTTTCAACTACCAGCGGCGTTGATCGCGGCATCAAGTGGCTGTCCAACTTCAACCTGGCACTGGCTGCACTGCTGCTTGCCGCACTGCTGGTGCTTGGCCCCACCGGTTTCATCTTCGACACCTTCACCACCACGCTCGGTTCCTATCTCAACCAGTTGGTGACGATGAGTCTGCGCATGTCGCCTTTCTCCGGCAGCACCTGGGTCGCGGACTGGACCATCTTCTACTGGGCCTGGTGGATTGCCTGGGCACCGTTCGTCGGCGCGTTCATCGCACGTGTGTCGCGCGGCCGCAGCGTGCGTGAGTTCGTGGTGGGCGTCGTGCTTGCCCCCACCCTGCTGGGCTTCCTGTGGTTCTCCGTGTTCGGCGGCACCGCGTTGTGGTCGCAGCTGTTCGGCCATGCGGACCTGGTGCAGGCGCTCGGCAATGGCTATGAAACCGTGTTGTTCACGCTGTTCGACAGTCTGCCCGCCTCGCTCTGGCTGTCTGGGCTGGCGCTGGTACTGCTGGTGATCTTCTTCGTGACATCGGCCGACTCGGCGGTGCTGGTCCTCGCCAGCATGTCCACCGACGAAGCCGGCGACCCGCCGTTGTCACGCAAACTGGTCTGGGGCGTCGCCGTTGCGCTTATTGCCGCCGTGTTGCTGCTCGCCGGCGGACTGGAGGCGTTGCAGGGCATGATCACCATCGCCGCGCTGCCATTCGCGTTGCTGATGGTACTGGTGATGGTGTCGCTGTACCGGGTGCTTGATGCCGAACACAACCGCCAGCGCCGGCTTGCGCTGCGCACGCGGCACATTGTCGAGGCCTGGATCGAGCGTGAGCAGGCTGCGCAGGAAGAAGCACGTGCGGCGGGTGAGCATTCGTCAGGCTTGGACAAGTAGACGGAAGCTGCGTTGGGTTGTGAATCAACGCGGTGCGTGCAGCTGGCCAGGCGTCCAGTTGCGTAGTGCTTCTGAACAATTGGGTGACAAGGACGGCAGCGAAGCGCTACCCCTCCCCAACCCTCCCCTTCGCTGCGCGAAAGGGAGGGGGTAGAAGCGGCTCCGTCGCCATCTTGTAGATCGCCAAGAACGGCCCCTCCCCTTCGCTACGCGAAAGGGAGGGAGTAGAAGCGGCTCCGCCGCAACCTTGCAGATCGCCAAGAACAGCCCCCTCCCTTTCGCGCAGCGAAGGGGAGGGTTGGGGAGGGGTGCTCTGGCTCTGGCTCTGGCTCTGCCCCCGCCACAACCCCAAGCAGCAAGGCTCAATACCCCGCCGCCTGCCCATCCTTGCGGCTTTCCGAAGCACCGTAGTAAACGCCGCTGTCCGGATCACGCATGATCGCCTGGTAGCCGCCGTAGGGCCCATCGGCAAACACCACGCGGTGACCTTTGCGCATCAGGCTGCGTACCGTTTCATAGGCAAACCCGGTTTCCAGATTGACCTCGCCACCATCGCTCATCGCGGTGGCCTGCCCGGTCGGTTCGGTTGAGCCCTCGTGCTGGATGCGCGGCGCATCACCGGCCTCCTGCAGGTTCATGCCGAAGTCGACCAGGTTCATCACAATCTGCGCATGCCCTTGCGGCTGCATTGCACCGCCCATCACGCCGAAGCTGGCGAACGGCTTGCCGTCCTTGGTGATGAAGGCAGGAATGATGGTCTGGAACGGCCGCTTGCCCGGCGCGTAGCCATTGGGATGATCTTTCTGCAGCACGAACATCTCGCCGCGATCCTGCAGGATGAAGCCCAGGCCGGGCGGAGCCATGCCGCTGCCCATGCCGCGGTAGTTGGACTGGATCAGCGACACCATCATGCCGTCGGCATCGGCCACGGTCATGTAGATGGTATCGCCCTCTTCCAACTGCTTTGGCGTGCCCGGCTGCGCTTCTTTCAAGGCCTTGTCCATCGAGATCAGCGCACGTCGCTGCGCGGCATAATCCTTGGAAATCAGCCGCTGTACCGGTGCCGGTGAGAACGCGGGATCGGCATAGAAGCGGGCGCGGTCGGCGAATGCCAGTTTCTTGGCTTCGACAAACAAGTGGATGTGCTCAGGCGAGCCAAACGGAATCTTCGAGAAATCGTAGCCTTCCAGCACATTGAGAATCTGCAGTGCGGCGATGCCCTGGCTGTTCGGTGGCAGCTCCCACACGTCGTAACCACGGTAGTTGCTGCTGACCGGCTCCACCCACTCGCCCTGGTGTGCAGCCATATCCTCGTAACTCAGGTAGCCGCCATTGGCTTTGAAGTAGTCACCAATGTTGCGGGCGATAGCACCCTTGTAGAACGCATCGCGTCCACCATCGGCGATCTGCTGCAGGGTATTGGCCAGATTCGGGTTGCGCCACATCTGCCCCTTGCGCGGTGCGTGGCCGTCAATGGTGAACTGTTCTTTGAAACCCGGATACGGCGACAGCCTGGGCACCGAGCGGTCCCAGTAGTACGCAATCACCTCGGACACCGGGTGACCGTTGCGCGCATAGGCGATGGCCGGTGCAAGATTGTCGGCCATTGGCTTGCGGCCAAAACGCTCATGCAGAGCGAACCAACCATCGACCGCGCCAGGCACCGATACCGGCAACGGCCCAGTCGCGGGGATTTCCTTCAAGCCACGACGCTGGAATTCGGCCAGGCTCAACGAACGCGGTGAGCGGCCCGAGCCGTTGTAGCCATAGAGCTTGCTTGTCCTGGGATCCCAGACAATGGCGAAAAGATCGCCACCAATGCCATTGCCGGTGGGCTCCATCAATCCCAGTGCGGCATTGGCGGCGATGGCCGCATCCACCGCCGAGCCGCCGCCTTTCATCACGTCCAGGGCGATCTGTGTGGCCAGGGGCTGCGAGGTAGCAGCCATCGCATGCGGCGCGATGACTTCCGAACGGGTGGCAAATTCGTGACCGGTGACACGGTCTGCAGCCAGCACCGTCGCCGGCATCGTGGATAGAGCGAGCAACAGCGCAGTACGCAGCATGGCAGTGGCCAACGTGGAGGTGTTTCGACGATAGCCCAGGCACCGCTCTTACGCACGTCTTACGCCGGCCTCGTATCTAGTCCGCTGAAACAAATCCGTCGCCGCTACACATCCGCGCCGGGTACTCAGGTTCTTCCACAAGGGGCTCTTCAATGCAAATGCGATCCAAGCGCCGCCAGGGCGGCTTCACTCTGGTCGAAATGGCCGTGGTGCTGGTCATCATCGGCGTGATCATCGGTGCGGTGATGATCGGCCGCGATGTCCAGCGCAACGCCGAGTACACGCGCATCAAGCAGAAATTCATGGACCAGTGGGTGGTCGCATACAACACCTACAGTCAGCGCACCGGTGCGCCGGTCGGCGACAACCAGGCGGCGCCGCGTTTGATGGTCAACGGTGCAAAGCACGGTGCTGGCGTGACCTCCGGCGCCACCATCTCCGGTGGCGACATGAGCAACACCCAGTCGCCCGGTGCCCTGTGCCAAGGCAACCTGCCCGCCGGCGTGACCCCGGCCGCCACCGGCACCGACCTGCGCGACATCATGCGCAAGGCCGGCATCACCTTGCCGCCGGGCCGTGGCGATGGTTTCGAAGACCGTTACGCCTATCTGGATACCAACGGCAACCCGCAGGAAGTACAGGTCTGCTTCCAGTGGAATCCACCGGGCACCGGTTCGGGCTCGGGCAACATCATGGTCGTGACCGGTCTGACTCCGGATCTGGCGCGCTCGCTTGACCAGATGGTCGATGGCAAATCCGACCCGAAGGCGGGTGCTTTCCGTCAGGCCGGCATCACCGCGCGTACCGCCAACAGCACCGCCAACAGCAGTGCAACGGCCGGCAGCGAAGAGTGGGAAGGCAACAACACCCAGTCCGCAAGCTCGGGCCAGGGCAGCGCGGCGACGGTTGGCCAGAGCACTGACACCGAGCAGGTTCTGACGCTGACCGCCCACTACAAGATGAACCAGTAATCACGCCATGAAAGCGCCCAACCTACTCGCCCGCCTGAGGCAATCACGACGCACGTCGCTGATCGTTTTCGCCATTTCGCTGTTCGCCCTGGTGGCGACGGCGACATGGTTCATCAGTGCCCGTTCCGCGCTTGCCGACGCCTACGGGCGCCTTGGCAACGCCAAACAGGCATTGTCCGAAGCCCAGGTGCGCGAGCAGGAGGCGCAGCTGAAAGTGGAACAGGCGCGCTCCGCAAGCGATCTGGTACTGGCTGCCACCGCAGCCAATCTCCAGCCCAGCGGTTGGGGCGAGCGCCTGATCAGCCTGCAGCAGGCGCAGCTGACCCGCAGTGACGCGGCCACCCTGCTCGGCGCGCTGGGCCGCTCCAACGGCCGCATCACCGGCACCGAGGCGTTCGAGCTGTCGGTAACCCACCCGGACGAAGGCCTGTTCGACGTGCCCAGCACGGTGGACCGCATCCCCGCGCCGCTGTCAGTCACCATCCGTGGCAGCGTGATGTTCCGCACCAGCGAGTTCGATCCCACTGCCAGCGCGGCCGCAACCGCGGCGGGCACCGATGCGGCGCTCAGCCCGGCCGACACCACCACCGTCAGCGGAGCCGCCCCATGAGCCGTCAGCTTCTGATCCAGCAGCAAGGTAGCTGGCTGGTGTTTGACAATGGCAGCGTCAGCCGCAGCGAAACGCGGCCGCGCCCGCAACGTTCGGCCCTGGCCATCGCCGACTTCGAAGGCGGCGTCAGCAGCGTGGTATCGCTGGAAGGCAGCCCGGCACATGCCGTCGCATTGATCGAAAAGCGCCTGCGCGCCGACGGCCTGATCGACAGCGAAAGCAAGATCCTGATCCACAAGACCCGCACCGTCGGTGCGGGCTACCAGACCCTGTTCACCGCCGCACCGTTGGACCTGTGGCAGCAGACGTACGCCTGGGCCGAGGCGCAGCCGGATCATTGTCTGCTGATTCCAATCACCTCGCTGCTGTGGAGCAAGCTCAAGGCTGGCGAAGTCCTGATCTACCACTCGGGCCGCCAGATCACCGCGCTGGCGCTGCTCAAGCACACCATGATCTACCGCTCATCGCTGGCCTACAGCAATGATGCCGGTGATCTGGCAATGACCTCCGGTGCCCTGGCCGAGCAAATCGCCAATGACCTTGAGGGCGATGACAAGCAACTCGAACCACAGCGTGCGCATTGGTGCTCGGTATTGGTTCCGGCGCCGGCGGCCGGCGAGCCATGGCTGGATGACAGCCTGCGCGAAGTGTTCTCGGCGCGCAGTGGTTTGGCCGTGGATGCAGTCCCGACCGAAACACTCAGCGACGAGCACGGCAATCACTTCCGCAGCGGCGTCGCCTGGTTGGCAAAAAGCGCATCACCCACCATTGCGGTGAATCCCGCCGCCAGCCGCCTGGCCTATATGGCCGAGTGGGCGCTGCCACTGGCAAGTGCCGCCTCCATCGTGTTCGCAATCGCACTGGGTTCGATCGGTGCGCGCTGGACGCTCAGCGCCGGCGAAGCAAACGACCAGGCCGCAATCATCAGCGAAGAAGTCTCCGCCACCGATATGCGGATCGGCGCGCTGAGCAAGGAACAGGCCATACCGGCCGAATTCCCCCAGACCTATGCCTTCATCGAAAAGGTCAACAATCTGCAGCAGAGCATCGACCCCATCGCCGGCTTGAGCAAAGTCCGCGATGCGGCCTTTGGGCAGGTACGTGTGCTGCGCCTGCGCATGGAAACCGCGCAACCAAACGCCGCGCCCGGACAAGCCTTTGCCGCGCTGGAGCGGCCGACACTGCGCGTGGATGGCGCGGTGGATCCTGCCCAGGGCGGCGGCATGCAGGTACCCATCTTCATCGAACGCCTGCGCCAGGCCGGCTACGACCCGGTACCGCTTGACCCGCAAGGCGGCAATGTCGGCACCAGCAACCTGTTCTCCTATCTGTTGAAAGAGCCCGTAGTGAACGCAGGGGCCACGCCATGAAAATGAAATACTTCGCTGCGCTCTCGCTCATTGTCTGGCTCGGCGTCACTGGTTGGCTGGCCAGCATGGTGATCAGCAAGCCGGCCGTGCTGCGGCAGAACCAGAACGCCGAGGAAACCGCGGCAATGGCGGAGCTGCGTGCATCGGTTGATCGCAACAAACGCATGCGCGAAACCATCACCCAGCTTGGGCTTTCCGACGCCTATCTGAGCACTGCGCCGCTGGTGGCCGTTGCCGCCCCGCGTCCCGCCGCTGCCGATGTGGTGGAAGCCGCGCTGCCGCCGCCATCGGTATCGCTGGTACTCAGCTCCGGGGGCAGCCGCACCGCCTTCGTCAATGGCGAGCAGGTACGCGCCGGCCAGCGCCTGAGCAGTGGCGGCCGGGTCCGCGCGATCGGCCCGGACTGGGTACGCATCGATGATCCAGTGCATGGCAACCAGACCTATCGGGTGCCCGCCCTGATCTCCACTGCAAGCGGAGCGGCCAAGTGACCCCTCGCAACAAACCGCTGTTGATTGCCGGCGGCGCGATCATCGCCGGCCTGGTGCTGGTGCTGGTAGTACGTGGCACTGGCAATCAGCACAGCGACGCAGCAGCGGACGCTGCGCCGGTCGCAACCGCGCAGGCAACGGCAACGGCGCCACAGCAAGCCACGCACCCAGCTGCAGAGGCCTATCCATGGGATGCGCCCGCCGCCGCACCCGTCCTGGCACCGATTGGAGCCACCGCCACTGCCGGCGCCGCCAGCGCGCCACCGCCGCTGCAGCCCGAGGCCTTGGCCGCGATGCGCGAGCAGATTGCGCGCAGCGGTGCGGCAGCGGACGGCATGCTTCGCCGGCTCGATGAAATGGAAAGCAGCGGTCAGCTGCCGAAGGAGATAGACCTGCCAGCGCTGCGCAACAACATCGCCATTGCCAAACGCGCGCAGTACCTGTCGCTGGAGATCGTCAACCTCAACCAGCAACCCAGCACGCCGGAACGTACCCAGCGTCTTCACACCATTCTTGCCGAGCTGCAGCAGCTGCAGGGGCAGCTGCGCCTGGACGTCAACCTGCCTGCAGGGCAGTCGGCAAGCAGCGGGCACTGAGCATATGTACCCCGCGACCCAGCGCAGGAGCCAGCGTGGCTACAGCCTGATCGAGGTCAGCGTGGTGGTGGGCGTGCTTGGCGTACTGACCTTTGCGGTCACCTCGGGACTGGAGAACATCCAGCGCTTCGCTGAGCAACGCGCGGCCATTGCCAACGCCGAGTCGGCCCGCAACGCGGTGCGCGCATTTGCCCTGAACAACAAACGCCTGCCCTGCCCGGCCGGCAGCGGTGCCTACCGCGAAGCTCCACCACCGTGTACGCAGGGCAACGGCTGGTTTCCATACGAGACGCTGGGCATGGCGCCACCGCCGGAACGCAAGCGGATGAAGTACGGCGTCTACATCAGCAGCGTCGCCAATCTCACTGCGCCTGCGCGCGCCGCCAGCGACGGATTGGATCCGGAACGCAGCGGCGGCTTGATGGTCGCACTTGCAGCCGCTGCGGCGGCCCCGGCGCAGACCAGCATTGCTTACTACGTGCAATCAACCTCACAGGGCAGCAGCGTCAGCTGCACCGGCGCGACAAGCGTGAACCCCGCATTCGTGGTCATCGCCCCGGCGACCGACCTGGCCGGCAACAACACTTACTTCGAAGCGCCCCACGGCGCCTTCGGGAGCAGCAGCAACTGCGTCGCATCGCCCGCACATCGCGCCGACGCGGGCATGGACGACGTTGTTGTTGCCGAGAGCACAGCAGAACTTCTGGGCTGGATCTCCAACGCCACCCGCTAGATCCCGCCGCACTACGAAACGAACCATCTATCCAGGGCCGCTTTCATGAACTCCAGACTCACCCCGCGCCATCGCTCTCTCACCAGGTTGCTGACTGTCAGCACCGGCAGTCTGCTGCTGGCCGCTTGTACCAACATGCCGCCGCGCAGCACCCAGGATATGCCGCCGACCGAGTACAAGGCGCTGGAGCGCACCGGCAGCGCGATCAACGAGGAATCGGCCAAGCTCGCTGCGCGCCAGGACAAGCTGTTCGAGGAAGTGGAGCATCGCGCGCCGGCACCTGCTGCGGCTGCGCCCATCGCGCCGGCCTACGACCCGCTGGAGAACAGCGTGGTCAGCCTGAGCATGTATGACGCCGATGTTGGCCAGCTGCTGTGGGCGCTGGCTGACGAGTTGAAGATGAACCTCATCGTCGACCCCAAGGTGCTGCAGCAGAAGCAGCGCGCCAGCCTGCACCTGCGCAATGTGTCCGCGCGTGAGGTTTACCGGCACATCCTGGATGCGTTCGACCTCAATGGTCAGGTCCGTGGCGGTTCGCTGGTGGTGTCGCAGATGAGCGAGCGGATCTTCAACGTCGACATGCTCAACTCGGTCACGATGATGGACCTGGCCTCCGGCGGCGATGTGTTCGGCGCTGGCATGCAGGCCGGTGGTGGCGGTGGTGGTCAATCGCTGAAGGGTGACCTGAGCATTTCCGGCAGCATGGGCAAGGAGAGCGACCCCTACAAACAGCTGGATGCGGCACTGAAGGTGATACTGGCCGAGGACAAGGCCGAGACCGCCGCAGCACGCGATCCGAATGGCCCGCCGGCGCCGGAATCGGCACGCTACAGCCTGGATCCGGGCACCGGTACGCTGTACGTGCGCGCGCGTCCCTCGCAGGTCCGCGCCATCGAAGATCTGCTGGAGCACAGCCAGAAAAAGATGCGTCGGCAGGTGCTGGTTGAAGCACAGATCCTCGACGTGTCGCTCAACGACAACTCCAATTACGGCGTCGATTGGAACCTGCTGCGCAACCGCGTTGCCGGCATCTACGGCGACGCCCCGGCCACGATCATGCCGGTGGCCGACAGCGTCCTGCCCTACAGCACCATGAACCGGCTTGGCGAGCAGGGCCGTACCATCGTGTTCCCGAACCAGACGCTGGGCTCGGTTGCCGGCCGTGCACTTGGCCTGAGTTACATGAGCGACACCTTCTCCGCTGCGGTCAATGTGCTGCGCGGCTTTGGCAACGTCAAAGTGCTGTCCAACCCCAGCGTGCGCGTGCGCAACGGCAGTCCCGCCTACCTGAGCGTGGGCACCAATATCCGCTACGTCACCAAGTCCACCACCAACTTCTCTGGCGGTTCGGGCACCGGGTCGGGCTTCACCTCTTCGGACATCCAGACCGACTCGCTGTTCTCCGGCGTGGTCATTGGTGTGGCGCCGATGGTGCACGAGAACGGCACGGTGGAACTGCTGGTGCATCCGATGCAGACCGAAGTGCAACCAGGCAGTTTGAAGCTGCAGGAGTTCCCCAATGGCAATGCGGTGACCCTGCCGCAGATCAATGTCAAAGGCATCACCACCACGCTCAATCTGCGTGACGGCGATACCGTGCTGCTGGGCGGCCTGATCGACCAGAACTCGTCGATGGACGACCGCGGCATTCCCGGCGCCTCCGACGTGCCGGTGTTCGGCCGTCTGTTCGGTTCACGCGCCAAGACCCACAACACCCGCGAACTGGTGGTCGTGCTGCGGGTGAAAGTGCTGTGAGCCTGATCCATGACGCCCTGAGCGGCGGCGAGTCCTCACCTGCCGCCGACCGGCAGACAGCGCAGACCGCAGCGTGGCAGCAGCTGCCACGCCACGGCAGGTGGCTGCTGTTGGGCGTCGTATTGGCCGGCCCCGCCGGCTACCTGCTGGCCCGTGGTGGCGGCAATGAGCAAGCGCCGATCGCGGCGGCAACGCCTATCCAGGCGCCAGCGTCATTGCCAGGCCCCGCAGCAATGCCGCCTGCGATCAACACATCGCCCGGCGCACGCCCGGGCGCCGACCCAGCCACACAACGCCCTGTGCAGACGGCTGGCGTCAGGACGCTGCCACCGATCGTGTTGGCAACGCGCGTCGCCCCTGCCGCGCCGATCGCGGCCGCTGCCGCAACCTCGGCGAACATCGCTGCCGCGGCTCCCGGCGCTGTCACCAGCACAGCACCCAGCGTCCGCGAAGCAACATCAGCGGTGACGATCACCGTCAGCCAGGCACCGGCAAAGTCCGCATCTGCGACATCGGCGCCGACCAGCGGCGACGAACCAGATCCGATGCAGGTCAAGACCGCGATGTCACGCCTGCAGGCGGCCGTTGCCAGCGGTGACAATGCGGTGCGCGACACCAGCTTGAGCGAGCTGCAGGCATTGCTTCCAGCTGACAGCCTAACCTTGCTGCGTGCGCGCGCCTGGGCTGCACATGGCAACGGCGACATCGAAGACGCTGAGCGCTATTACCGGGCGATCCTGCAGCGGGTTCCTGATGATGAGTACGCAGGCGTCAATCTGGCCTTGATCGATGCCCGTCGCGGAGACCTCAACCAGGCCAGGGATCGGCTGGCCAAGTTGGCCGCACGCAACACCGGCTCGCAGATGGTCAGCCGCGCCCAGGCCGAGTTGGAGACGGCTCGGCAATGAACCCTGCCCTGGCCCGACATCTGCAGACGCTTGGCCTGGAACGCTCACCGTTTCCACCCACGCCCGATGCTGCTTCCTATTACGCCACGCCAATGCTGGAAGGCGAGTTGGTCGAGGCCACCCATGCGCTGCGGACGCGCGCCGGTTTTGTGCTGCTGACCGGTGAAGTCGGCACTGGCAAAAGCACGTTCCTGCGCCGTCTGCTGGGCCAACTGGAAACCGACGGCATCGTGGTTTCGCTGGTATTCAATACTTTCCTGCAGGGCGATGACCTGCTCGCTGCGATCCTGCGTGATTTCGGCTTGACCCCCAAGGGCAACGCCGCCAACGACATCGAAATCCTCAACCGGTTCCTGATCAGCCGCTGGCAGGACCGCACCACCTGCGTATTGATCATCGATGATGCACAGAACCTGACGCTGGCCAGCCTCGAGCTGGTACGGCTGCTGACCAGCCTGGAGACCGGCCAGGAAAAGCTGCTGCAGATCGTGCTGTCCGGGCAACCGGAGCTGCGCGACAACCTGGACCAGCCACAGATCCGCCAGCTGACCAGCCGCATCTGCAAGCACGTGCGGCTGGATGCGCTGGATCTGCAGCAGACCCGTGCCTATGTTGATTTTCGCCTTGCTGCGGCCGGTGCCGCCAGCTCCATCAAGGTGCAACCCGCTGCAGCCGCCGCGCTGCACCGTTGCAGCAAGGGCAATCCGCGCCGCATCCATCTGATCATGGATCGCTGCCTGTATGGCCTGTATGCGCAACCGCAGGGGCAACGGCAGATCGATACCCGGCTGATCCGCAGCGCGGCCGCACAGTCGGGCGTGCGCCCAGCGCGCCGTCACGTCCCCCGCAATGGTCTGGCGATTGCCGCCAGCGTGCTGCTCGCCACGGGCCTTGGCCTGGTGGGCCTGCTGATCGGCAGCAACGAATCCCGCGCCGACAGCAACAGCACCAGCGTCGTCAACGCTGCGCCACTGGAAACCTCCGCCGAACGCACGCCAAGCCACGAGTCCTGGGCCGATTGTCTGCATCGCACCGCCACCCCACAGCAACGCCGGGATCCTGTCTCCGCGCGTACTGCGCTGGCCGTGCACGACTCCGCTGATCTGTGCAGCCAGCAGCATGGCGGCGGCTGGGAGATCGCCTGGAGCCCGCCGCAGGGCGTCCACAACTTCCAGGACCCAGCCACCGTGGACAACGCGCTGCGTGGGCTGCAGATACAGCTCACTGCCCTGGGCCATTACGACGGCGCCATCGATGGCCAGTTCGGCCGTTTGACCCAACGCGCCTTGGCCCGCTTCCAGCACGAGCTCGGGGTGCCTGCCAGCGGCCAGATCGATCCGCTGACGCTGCGCCTGCTCGAAGACCGCACGGGCCACCCCACCTCTCTTTCCAGACCTACGGATTCCGCATCCCATGACAACGGCTGACTCCCGCATTCCCCCAGCTTCGGCCAACAACACCCAGGGGTTGGTCAGCCTCGAGCAGGCCAAGCTCGGTGTCGTGCTCAACGAGCGCGGCCTGCTTGATCCCATCCAGCTGCTGTACGCACGGCAGAAGAATCTGGTCGAGCAGACCAGCTTCGGCCGGCTGCTGATACGCCATGGTCTGGCGAACGAATCGGATATTGTCCGCACCCAGGCCGAGCTGGAGAACATGGAGTACGCGCAGGTCGATACCCTGCCCGTGCCGGACGCGCAGGTACTGGCCATCTTCAACCGCGAGCTGTGCCAGCTGCGCCAGTTCCTGCCGTTGCGCCGCAGCGGCGACCAGCTCGAAGTGCTGCTCGGCGACGCTGACCCGGCGGCGGTGCAGCAGCTGGTGCTGCAGCGCTGCGGCCTGCGCTGCCGCTTCTTCCAGGGCGAATACGGCAAGGTTGCGCGGCTGATCCGGCAGACCTATTACTTCGCCCAGAACCCGATCGAGAGCCTGCTTGAGAAAGAGATCCGGCGCCTGGCGGTGGACAACGACCACGCTTACAGCCCGGAGAAACTGCTCGATTACCTGTTGCATCTGGCCATCCGCGAGCGCACCACCGACATCCACATCGCACCTTCCGAGCACAGCCTGCATGTGCTGTTCCGCATCGACGGCGTGCTTCGCCCGATGTGGGCCATGCCCAACTCGCTCAGCCGCCTGCTCGGCTACATCAAGCTGGCAGCGGAGATGGACATCTCCGAACAACGCCGGCCGCAGGACGGCAGCTTCCGCGCCACCGTACTGGATTCGCCCATTACCGTGCGTGTGTCGACCCTGATCACCGACTCTGGCGAACGCACCGTGATGCGTCTGCTGCCCGAGCACAGCGATCTGGCCGGGCTGGAGGAAATGGGCTTCTTCCCCGAAGACGTGGCCGCCCTGGAGCGCCTGTTCTCGCGCCCGGCCGGGCTGATCCTGATCACCGGCCCCACCGGCTCGGGCAAGAGCTCATCGCTGCATGCCGCGCTGCGCATGCAGTCGCTGATCGAGCGCAACGTGCTGACCGTCGAAGACCCGATCGAGTACCGCGTGCCCGGCGCCGGCCAGACCGAAGTCAACCGCCGCGCCGGCTACGAGTTCGGCTCCGCGCTGCGCCACTTCCTGCGCCACGATCCGGATGTGATCCTGCTCGGCGAAATGCGCGATGCGGAAACCGCACAGGCGGCGTTGGAAGCAGCGGCCACCGGCCATCTGGTGTTGTCCACCCTGCACGTGACCAGCGTGTTCGGCGTGGTGCCGCGCCTGCGTCCGCTTGGTCTGGAAGCACAGGTCATCGCCGACAATCTGCTGGCAGTGGTCAACCAGCGTCTGGTCCGGCAGAACTGCATGTTCTGCAGCACGGATGTCCCGTTCACCGAAGCCGAACTGGCCTGGATGAACCTGCCGCCCGGCACCTGCGGACGCCGTGGTCAAGGCTGCGACCGCTGCCGTGGCAGCGGCTACTACGGGCGCCTGCCGGTGTACGACATCATGATGGTGGACGAACCGCTGGCCAATGGCATTTCCGACGACGCCAGCCGCGAAACCGTGCGCAACCTGGCGATGAACGCCGGCTTCCGGGGCATCGAGCAGATTTCGCAACGGCGGGTGATTGCCGGCCAGACCACCAGCGAGGAAATCCTGCGCGTGGTCGGCGTGGGTCCCTCGCCATGAACGTCTACTACTACCGCCTGTTGTTGAACAGCGGCCGCGTCCGCAGCGGGGTCACCCAGCTGTCGGTCGAGCGCGATGCCTCCGCACGGATGTGGCTGGAAAAGAACTTCGATGCCGTGGTGCTCACCCTGTACCGGCTCCCGGGTTGGTTGGCCGAGACCCAGCGTTCGCTCTCGCACCTGTTCAAGCCGACCATCAAACCGGTGGAACTGGCCGGCATGCTGCGCGACCTGGCAGTGATGACCAGCGCCGGCATTCCCGTCATGGAGGCACTGCGCGCGGTCGCCAACGAAGTGGGCAGTGGGCCAACCTCCAACCCGGCTAAGCTGGCAAGGCGCCTGCTCGAGGAACTGGATGCGGGTGCCACCTTCAGCGAGGCGTTTGCGCGTTACCCGGATGCATTCCCGGAGACCGTACGCAACCTGGTGATGATCGGCGATGAAACCGGCTCGATGGACCGCATGCTCAAGGAAGCGGCCGATCATGTCGAACGCATCTCCAAGATGACTGCCGACACCCGCCAGGCATTGATCTACCCGGCCTTCGTTTTCTCGGCGATCTTCGCCGCGGGTGGCTTCTGGATCTATTACGTGATCCCGAACCTGTCCGATCTTTTCAAGCAGATGAATGCCAAGCTGCCACCGCTCACCATCGCGGTGATGAAAGGGTCGGAGTGGTTGATTGGCCATTTCACCTGGATCGTTGCCGGCATGGTGTTGGCCGCATTCGCACTGTGGGTCACCTGGCGCCATTCGCGTCCATTCCGGCGTGCGGCGCACTACACGCTGCACAAGCTGCCCATCGCCAAGACCATCATGTATTCGTCTGGTTTGGCTTTCTTCACCGAGTACATGGCGCTGCTGATCCGCGCCGGCGTGGACATGGTGAGCAGCCTGCAGGTGATGGAACGGGCGATGCAGGACGAGTATTACCGCGACCGCATCATCGCCATCCGCCAGGTACTGGAACGCGGCGACCGCGTCTCGGCGGCAATGCGTCAGGTTGGCGGTTTCCCTTCGATGATGGTGCGCATGATCGGCGTTGGTGAGGACACCGGCACCTTGGACTCGCAGTTTTCGCGGCTCTCGGAGGAATACAGCCTGCGGCTGCAGCGCTTGATCACCAATCTGTCGGAAATCATCAAGCCGGTGGTCGTGCTGTTTGCCGGCGGCATGTTCGTGTTTCTGATCGTGGCGCTGCTGTTGCCGGTCTATGACCTCGTGCAGCAGGCGATCACCGCGCCTCACATGTAATCAAGGACTCCCGATGATTCGTTTCAATCCACGCAACGCGCGCGGCTTCACCTTGATGGAGATGGCCGTGGTGCTGGTAATCATCGCCGTGCTCATCGGCGGGGTCAGCGTTGGCCGTGATGTCTATCGCAGCGCGGTGGCCGAACGTATCGGCAGCCAGTTCATCCAGGGCTGGATGTTGGCCTACGACCAGTACGTCGCCCAGGTCGGCGGGGTACCGGCGGACGATATCGCCAACCCCACCGGCAAGGTCAACAAGGGCAGCTCGGCGCTGTGCCGGGACAACCTGCGCGACGAAATGCTGCGCTATGGCATCACCTTGCCCGAGGGCCGCGCCGAAGGACTGGAGTCACGCTACGTCTACCAGGACGCGGCAGGCTTGCCGCGCGAACTGGAGGTGTGCTTCCAGGCCGTACCCGACTGGGCCGAGCCCACCACCGGCAACGCCTACCTGCCACGCCCGCGCAATGTGATGCGCCTGACCGGGCTCACCCCGGAGCTTGCGCGGCAACTGGATGTGCGCATCGACGGCAATATCAACGCCCGCTTCGGCCGGGTGCGCGAAGTCGGCTCGCACAACCTGACGTCGGCGGTGTCGGCGCCACCGCCGGAGTTCCCGTGGAGCAGGAACGAAAAAGACAGCCGCACACACGCCAATGACACCGGCCAGGTACTCGCCGTCGATGCCTACCTCAAGCTGAATCGCTGACCGGGCTGAATCGCCATGACCTTACACGCCAACCTGCGCGCGTTGCGCGCTCCCTCGCCGGTACGACAACGCGGCATGACCTTGCTGCAGGTCGCACTTATGCTGCTGCTGTTGGGCGCGTTGATCGCATCCGGCTTCCAGGTGCTGCAGTCGCGTACGGCCAGCCGGCAGTCCGAGCAGCAAGCGCAGGCGCTGAGCTGGGCCGACCAGGCCATCACCGCCTTCGCTGCCGCCAACTCGCGTCTGCCGTGCCCGGCCAGCACGCCGGAGGGCAAGGAAGACTGTGCCTCCGGCAACAGCAAGGGTTACCTGCCGGTAGCCACGCTGGACACGTTCTTCGACGCCAACAGCAGTTCGATCATCGGTTCCTCCGGCGGCGGCAGACTCCCCAGTCCCGTGCTGTACGCGGTGAACCGGCCTGCAGCAGCACCGGCAGCGGCGCCTTACGCGGCCAGCGCAGGCACCTCCATTGATCTGGCGCTTGCCTCCGCGCGCTACAGCCCCCCCGCCTACAACGGCGAAGACAACGTCTACGAGGCACGCGACGACTTCGAAGTGCCTGCCAGCACGCCGGGTGCACCCGCTACCGCATTCGAGTACGACGCCATCAATGGGCTCGACTTCTGCGCATCGCTGGGCCAGGCCGCGGTCGCCGGCAGCAGCGGCCTGTCGACCACCGTGGCCGGCAGCAGCCGCGTCATTGCTTACGGCGTCGCCGTCGCCGGGCCTGACGCGGGCAGCAACGGTCGTTTCGACGATGCCAACCTCAGCAACGCATTGACCCTGGCCGACCCGGCAAAAGAAAACGCCGCCGACTACGATGACCGCGTACGCGTGCGCACCTTCGAATCACTCGCGCAGTTGGTGGGCTGCAGCCTGCTGACCTCGCGTCTGGCGAGCAATGGCCGCGTCGCCTTCGCCGACAACGTGCCGGTTTCGTCGCTTGATCTGCTGGCCGATGCAGCGGGCATCGACGACTCGGTCAAGGACACCCAGGAGAGCACCGTCGGCAACGCCGAGGACGCGGTTGCCGGCGGCCAGCAGGCGGTCGCCTTCGGCACCATCGGCGTGGTGATGGCCGGCGTCGACGTAGCCGCTGCCGGCCTGGATCTGGCCGAGGCCATCGTACTGTTGGCCCAGAACGTGGTGCGCTGTGCGGTATCACTGGGCATCGAATGCTGGCGCGTCCCCCTCTCAACCGCAGCGCTGGTCAAGCAATCGGTGGCGCTTGGCTTGAACATCGCAGCGTTGGCACAGAACATCGCTGCCCTGGGCCAGAACAGCGCGGCCCTGTCCGAGGCCGACGTCGTGCTGCGTCTGGCCAACTCCGCTGTCGAAGCCAACGCCACCAGCCTCGCCGAAGCCATCCAGCGCGCGCGCGACTCGGCCTATGGGGTCTGCAAGGACCACCGTGACCCGCTGACCGGCGCGGTCAGCAGCGTCTGTGATCCGAAGGGCCTGAAGCAGACCTCCGAAGAGGCCGAAGCGGAAGCCAAGGCTGCGGAAACAAAACGCGATGCCTACTACAACCAGTACATGCTGCACTGGGAAGACCGCAACCTGCAGTACCGCATCCAGGGCTGGGGTGGCATGTCCACCACTGAGCGGAACCGCCAGCTGAATCTGCTCCGCTACCAGTTGCAGACAGCACGTGACTACATGGATGCCCTCATCGCTTTTGACGTACTGAAAGCAGACCAGAAGAACTACGCCGAGCGCCTGAAGCAGTTTCAATCGCTGATCGATCAATACGACGACAGCGACGCGGACCGTGCTAAAGCCTTGGCCGAGTGCAACAAGAAAGGCGCAGAGGCAGACAGAATCAGCTGCCGCGCGGCATTGGAGCAGATTGCCGCCTCCAAAAGCTGCGAGAAGGAACCGTCGGAGATCGAAAGAATCGTCTGCGAAAGCTCCGCCAGCAACGTTGTCTATGTCAAAACCTGCGTGCGCGATGGCGTGCTGGAGCAGTTCGCCCCGACCGTCAACGCCGATGGCACCTCCGCGTCCACCGCCGGCCCTTACTGCATCCCGGCGCTGAAGGATGCCATTGTCTACAACAACGGCAAGATGGCCGAACACCAGGTCATCGTGGACCGCTTGTATGACAATGCTGCCAGCTCCGGCGCCACCAAGGAGTTCAGCAATGTCTGGATCGAGCCGGTGAAGGACGCCGATGGCAATGTGGTAACCGCCGGTTACTGGGTCACGTCAGCGCCTTACGCCAGCCGCTATCCGCCCGGCAATCAATGGCCGTTCTGCTCGGCGGAGATGATCCAGCAGAAGCAGTGCAACTCACTGACCGCTTTGTTCCCGTACTGGAAAAATGGCAATTACCTGCCGTTGATACGCAGGCAGGGCTCCGGCTTCTGGCTGTCGTATGGCGATGCCTACCGTGAACACAAGACCCGCGCACAGGTTGCGGCAAAGTCACGCGCCAATGCCGATACCACGGCCAGCCAGTTCGCCGCTGCCGTGGCCGGTTACCAGCAGTTGCTGAAAGTCGCGTTCAACAACTCCAATTCGGCGGGCACCGAGCTGTGGCTTGGCCCCAATCAGACAGTGAAGGCAGCAGATGACCGTGGTGCAGTGGGACCTGATCGCAACGCAGCTGTGCAATCGGCGGTGTCGCCATGATTGAGCGCAGCCGTCTGCGTCCAGCGCCCGGCTGGACCCTGTTGGAAATGGCAGTGGTGCTGGTGATTGCCGCGCTGTTGGCGGTGGTGGTGCTGCCGCTGTTGCCGCTGGGCGCGAAAATGGGCGCGCAGGAACTGGCAGAGCAACGCCTGTCGCAGGCACAGGATGCACTGGTGGGTTACTCACTCAGCCATTTCCGCCTGCCCTATGCCGATCAGGATGGTGATGGCCGGGAAGATATCGGCGCGCTGGCCGGGCGCCTGCCCGGCTCAACCCTGGGCCTGGCCGACAACGCGCCGATGGGCTATGCGGTAAAGGGCGAACTGGCGGCTGCGGCCGACCCCATGCTGTACAACCCGGATCTGCCCGTCGTGGCCGGCGTGGCCACCACGCCGTTGGCAAACGGTCTGGACTTCTGCGTGCGTCTGGCCGGCACCTTGAACAACAACGGCTTGCACGTAGGCGGCACGGTCGCCTCGGCCTTCGCGTTGAGCCACCGTCTAGCCGATGGCGGTGGCCAAGCAGTCCCGATCAGCATTTCCAGCGCCTATAACGGCCCTGCTGCCGGCGATGCCAGCCTGCTCACCAATGGGCTTGGCATGGGCGAGCTGTATGCGCGCATGGGCTGTATCGAGCGCCTGCCGCGCGCCTATGCGGCCGCGCAATCGGCGCAGACCGCACAAAGTGAGTACCTGCTGGCCGACCTGCACAAGACCACCCGCGACTTCTATCAGGAGATTGCCGACCTGGACCGCGACAATGCGCAGATCGCGGTCGATTTTGCTGCATTCGACCTGGCCCTTGGGCTGATTCAGGTGGCGATGTCCGCAGTGATGGCGGTTCCGGATCTGGTTCCGCCCGAAGACGCGTTCAAGGTTGCCGTCGCCATTGCGCAAGGCATCATCGCTGCGGCGCAGATCGGCACCACCGTCTACGCGCTGGTGCAGGCTGCGGCGCAAGCCAAGGAAGATGCCGGCACCGGCTACCAGGCCGCGCTCAACAGCAAAGCCGCCGCCGCCGCGCAGCTTGCAAGAATCACCGAGCTGCGCAACGCCGCCGCACTGAAGGCGCGTCAACTCGATGCAACCGGGCTGAACCCATGAGCGCACTCTCACCCGCAGCCAACACCGCACGCCGGCAGCGTGGCTTTTCGTTGCTGGAACTGGCCTTGGTGCTGGTCATACTGGGCGTCATCGGCGTCATCCTGGTGCGCTGGTACGGCAACGTGCAGCAACAGAAACAGCAGACCCATACACGCAGCCTGGTACAACGCGCGGACGATGCGGTGCTCGGTTTTGCCGCCACCCACCAACGGCTTCCGTGCCCGGCCAGTGACGAACAGGGCATGGAGGACTGCGCAGCGCCAGCTACCGGGCGTTTGCCGTGGAAGTCGCTGGGCCTGCCCGACGCACGCGCCGGGCAACTGGCCTATGGTGTGCTGCGTTATGCCAACGCGGCAGCACCGCAGCTGGACGCCGACCTGGCCAGCCTGCAGGACCGCAACCGGCCACTGCAGATGCTGACCGGCGATGTAGCCACCACCGTGGCATTGGGCAACGTCAATGGCCTGGATCTCTGCCACGGCCTGCGCGTGGCGATGCGGCTGCCGCTGAATACCAATCACCTGCACAGCGTGGAAGACGTCGCTGGCGCCCCGCGCGGCCGCAACGTGGCCTACGCCATTGCCACCCGCCAGCCCGGCAGCAGCTCCAGCATCATCAGTGGCAAACCCAATGGGTTTCATTCGCTACGGCGCAGCAACGATGCCGATTATCTGAACCAGATACGCATCACCGGCACCGATCAGCTGTGGGCGCGCCTGCAGTGTTCAGAGCCGGTAGCGTCGGTGACTTACAGCCACTTCAACGTGGCCGCAGCGGCCAAGATGGATGCCAAGTCCATGCTCGACCTGCAGGAACAGCTGCGCATCCTGGAGAAACTGGCCAAGGTGAACGCTGATTTCGCCACCGCCTCGGTGCTTGAAGGCACTGCCGGTGCAACCGGGGCCAGCGCCGGCATCGCCGGTGCCCTGGCCGATCTGGCCAAGGCGGCGGCCAACCCGGAGCTGAAGTCGCCGGAGATATTTACCGGCAACACCAAGCTGGCGCTGTCCATAGCAGCAACCGTGGCGGCTGCGACCGTGGCGATCAAGGCCGGCATTCTCAAGAGTTCCACCGACAAGGCACTCAAGCGGTCCCAGGATCTGTACAAACGCATCCAGGAACCGGAAACCGGCTTGACCCACCTTTCCAGCGAGCTTTCCCAGGATCTGTATGTACGCGCCGTGCAGGCCGACGGTCGCGGCATGCAGCCTTGATCAACGATAGCGGCGATCACGGCTGCATGCCCTCTGCCCGCAGCAAGCTGCGATCATGCCGCCGGCAGAAACAACAATGGCGACCCTCGGGCCGCCATCGTTGTTTCTGTCGCGTTGCGAACCGCTTCAGCCCATCACGCGGCCGCCAGGCTTGCCGCCGCGAGCGGGCTTGTCGCCCGGCCACCAATCTGCTCCAACAGCTGCCGCGTCTCCGTGCCCGGGTCCAGGCCCAGCTCGCTGCGCAGCAGCGACTCGAAGCGCTGGTAGACCTTCAGCGCCGCCGTGCGCATGCCGCCGCCGGCATGGGCGCGCATCACCCGTCGCGCATGCGCTTCATTCCACGGATCGCGCTGGCTCAGTGCGCGCGCCAGCTGTATCGCCGGCTCCCAGCGCGAGGTTTCCAGCATCTCATCGCAGCAGCGCTCGGCCGCGCCCATCAGCTGGGCCTCCAGCATCTGCCTTGTGGCTTCCAGCCAGGATTGGAAATTGGAGTCGGCAATGTCCTCCATGCCGTCCATGAATATCCGTTGCTCGGCCAGCAGGTAGACCGACTGGCAGGGCGCCAGATGCAGCAGGTCGATATCGAACATGGGCTCACTGCCGCGCATCAGGCCCACCGCCGAGCGCTCGATGCGCAGAATATCGGCGCCCAGTGCCATGCAGCAGAAGCGATTGAGGTTGCTCAGCACCTGCCGCAGGTTGGTCAGCGCACTGGTCTCACCCAGGGTCGGCCACAGCAGTGCCGCCAGCGCCGCCCGCGAATGCATGCGATTGGACTCCATCGCCAGATAGCCCAGCAGGGCCCAGCCCTTGCGATAGATCAGCGGCGCGGGCAAGCCATCGATCTGGCCCATCAGCTGCACCAGGCCAGTAATCGGTGCGCCACTGTGCCCGCCACACCGGTTGGTGCCCGCGCAGGCGGCATCCTGCTCTACTAATTGCGTCATGGTTTCCCCCGGCTGGGCCGGCAGAAAGAGGCCCTTACTTGTTAAACCGGCAAAAGCGGCGCAATCCAATCATCGGCGTGGGAAAAACTTTCACCCGCTTCACTCAAGTGCCTATTAATGGTTCAAATCCGCGCAATCCGCACACTGCGCGCAGGCGTCAGTGGAGGTTTCAGCCGCAACCATGCCCCTACGGCGGGGTTTACGCGGTGGTTCAAGACAATCACACCTGCAAGCGTTGACAGCGCGTGGCGGCGGTGGTTATCTCGACTAATGCTGCAACGCCACAACACCACCGCCAACTTGTCTTCGACCCCGGCTCGCGCCGCGGCGTCGCTGCTTGTACTCGTACTTATTACCGAACCTACAGGGGCGGGGCGAGCTGGCGCGTAGCAGAAAATGCCAGATTCGAACAAAGACCCCGCACCGGCCCCGGCGCGGGGTTTTTCGTTTCCAGCTTCTATTTCATCTGAAACCATGTATTCGACCCCAGACACCTTGAACAAACACACCGCCAACGCTGCCACTTGCAGCGCTGCGACCTGCATGGTGTCTGCCCTGCCCGCCCCGGCCGCTGCGTCCTGACGCAACGGCCGTTTCTTTTTCTGCATGTCTCTCTTCATCGCAAGGAAACCAAGCACCATGAGCACCAACGAACTGCCCCAGATCAAAATCGCCGTCGTCGGTTACGGCAGCCAGGGCCGCGCCCATGCCATGAACCTGCGTGAATCCGGCTTCGACGTGATCGTCGGCCTGCGCGCTGGTGGCCCCACCGAGGTCAAGGCCCAGGCCGATGGCTTCACCGTCAAGACCCCGGCCGAAGCGGTCAAGGACGCCGACCTGGTCGCCGTACTGACCCCGGACATGGTGCAGAAGAAGCTGTACAACGAGGTGCTGGCACCGAACATGAAGCAGGGTGCCTGCCTGTTGTTCGCGCACGGCCTGAACGTGCATTTCGGCATGATCGAACCGCGCGCCGACCTGGACGTGGTGCTGGTCGCGCCGAAGGGCCCGGGCGCGCTGGTCCGCCGCGAATATGAAATCGGCCGCGGCGTGCCGTGCATCTACGCGGTCTACCAGGACAAGAGCGGCAATGCCGAGCAGTACGCCCTGGCTTATGCCGCTGGCCTGGGCGGCGCACGCGCCAACATCATCAAGACCACCTTCAAGGAAGAAACCGAAACCGATCTGTTCGGCGAGCAGGCCGTGCTGTGCGGCGGCGCTTCCTCGCTGGTGCAGGCCGGCTTTGAAACGCTGGTGGAAGCCGGCTACCAGCCGGAAATCGCCTACTACGAAGTGCTGCACGAACTGAAGCTGATCGTGGACCTGTTCTACGAAGGCGGCATCACCCGCATGCTGGAATTCATCTCCGAGACCGCGCAGTACGGCGACTTCGTCAGCGGCCCGCGCGTCATCGATGCATCGGTGAAGGCACGCATGAAGGACGTGCTGACCGACATCCAGAACGGCACCTTCACCAAGAACTGGGAAGCCGAGTACGACGCCGGCCTGCCGAACTACAAGAAGTTCCAGCAGGCCGACATGGAGCACCCGATCGAAAAGGTTGGCAAGGAACTGCGCGCCAAGATGGTTTGGCTGCAAGGTCAGACTGCGTAATCCGCGGTCCCCCACCCGCAACTGGCAAAGGTCGCTGCATGAACACTTCCACCCCCGGTGCGCCCCGTAACGGCGCACGCTGGCTGACGCAGGCCCTGGAAGCCGAAGGCGTGCAAACGCTGTTCGGTTACCCGGGCGGCACCATCATGCCGTTCTATGACGCATTGGTGGACTCCAGCCTCAAGCACATCCTGGTACGTCACGAGCAGGGCGCGGCGCTGGCCGCCAACGGGTACGCCCGCGCCAGCGGCAAGGTAGGCGTATGCGTGGCCACTTCCGGCCCGGGTGCGTCCAACCTGGTCACCGGCATCGCCGATGCCATGCTCGACTCGGTACCGATGGTGTGCCTGACCGGCCAGGTCGGTACCCCGTTGCTGGGTACCGATGCCTTCCAGGAACTGGATGTGTTCGGCATGACCTTGCCGATCGTCAAGCACAGCTGGCTGGTGCGCAGCGTCGATGACCTGCCCCACGTGGTTGCCGAAGCCTTCCGTGTCGCCCGCGAAGGGCGGCCCGGTCCGGTGCTGATCGACCTGCCCAAGGATGTGCAGTTGGCCAATGCCGCACATCTGCCCGATCACGTGCCGGCCTCGGTCGATCCGATTCCGGCACCGGCGGCCGCGGCGTTGGCCGAGGCTCTGGCAGCCATCGCCCAGGCCGAGAAGCCGGTGATCTATGGCGGCGGCGGTATCGCTCTGGCCGATGCGGTAGGCGAGTTCCGCCAGTTCGTCGAAGCCACCGGCATCCCCACCGTGCTGACCCTGCGCGGGCTGGGTGCCCTGCCCGCCAACCATCCGCAATACCTGGGCATGCTGGGCATGCACGGCACCCGCGCCGCCAACATGGCGGTGCAGGAGTCGGACCTGCTGATCGTGGTCGGCGCACGTTTTGATGACCGTGCCACCGGCAAGCTGACCGAGTTCGCGCCGTTTGCCCGCGTCATCCACCTGGATGCGGATATCTATGAAATCTCCAAGCTGCGTGGTGCCGACATCTCGTTGCCGGGCAATGTGCGCGACGGCCTGCAGGCATTGATCGGCGAGCGAGCCAACTGCAATGCCTGGCGCGCCCGCTGCGCGGCCAACCGCGAAAAGTTCACCGCCCGCTATGACGCTCCCGGCGAGCAGATCTACGCGCCGCGCCTGCTGAAGCGGCTGAGCGAAGTGGCACCGCCCGACACCGTCATCGCCTGCGATGTCGGCCAGCACCAGATGTGGGTGGCGCAGCATTGCCGCTTCAACCACCCGCGCAACCACCTCACTTCTGGTGCGTTGGGCACGATGGGCTTCGGCCTGCCGGCGGCGATGGGCGCGCAGTTCGCCTGCCCCGACCGCACCGTGGTGCTGGTTTCCGGCGATGGCAGCTTCATGATGAACGTGCAGGAGCTGGTGACCATCGCCCGCTGCAAGCTGCCGATCAAGATCGTGCTGCTGGACAACTCCTCGCTGGGCATGGTGCGCCAGTGGCAGGAGCTGTTCCACGCAGAGCGTTACAGCGAGATCGATCTGTCCGACAACCCGGACTTCGTCGCCCTGGCCCAGGTGTTCGGCATCAAGGCCAAGCGCATCGTCGACCGCGCCGAGGTCGAGGACGGCCTGGCCGAACTGTTCGACGCGCCCGGCCCGATGCTGCTGCACGTGGCCATCGACGCACGCGCCAACGTCTGGCCGCTGGTGCCACCCAACAACGCCAACAGCACCATGCTGGACAGCAACCCGGCCCATGCCAAGGCAACGCAGGAGAGTTCCAATGCAATACCGGCTTGACCTGGTGCTGAAGCCTGCCGAAGGCGCGCTGGTGCGCGTGCTCGGCATGGTCGAGCGTCGCGGTTTTTCCGCCAGCAACATCGCCGGCACCCGCAAGGCCGACGATGCCGGCCGCTGGCACGTGCAGATCGACATCGATGGCACGCGCCCACTGGAAACGCTGTGCCATCAATTGCAGAAAATCTATGACTGCGATTCGGTGCGCGTGGTACCGGTAGCAGGTGCCAGCGTATGAACAGCGATGTAAGTGGCGTACCGGTAGTACGCCGCCGCAAGCAACGGAGGGGTCTTCTTCAACGCGGGCAACCGACAGGGCGCTCGCAGGTTTGCGGTGACGGCCACGTACATGCCTGATCGTGGCCGCCCCGTCGCAGTTGCAACACCCGCTGACGTCCTGAACGTCAGCGTTGCCGACGTGTTGGCCGCGCAGGCCCGCCTGCGCCGTTTCCTGCCGCCTACCCCGCTGCATTACGCCGAGCGTTTCGGCACCTGGCTGAAGTTGGAAAACCTGCAGCGCACCGGTTCCTACAAGGTGCGTGGCGCCCTGAACGCGTTGTTGGCCGCGCTGGAGCGTGGTGACGAGCGCCCGGTGATCTGCGCCTCGGCCGGCAACCATGCACAGGGCGTGGCCTGGGCTTCGCATCGGCTGGGCGTGCAGGCCATCACGGTGATGCCGCACGGCGCACCGGCCACCAAGATTGCCGGCGTGCAGCATTGGGGCGCCACCGTGCGCCAGCACGGCAACAGCTATGACGAAGCCTTTGCCTTCGCCCGCGAACTGGCCGAGCAGAACGGCTACCGCTTCCTGTCCGCCTTCGACGATCCCGATGTGATCGCCGGCCAGGGCACGCTGGGCATCGAACTGGCACCGCATGCACCGGACGTGGTGATCGTGCCGATCGGTGGCGGCGGCCTGGCCTCCGGCGTCGCCTTGGCGTTGAAGTCGCAGGGCGTGCGCATCATCGGCGCGCAGGTTGAAGGCGTCGACTCGATGGCGCGTGCGATCAAGGGCGACGTGCGCGAGATCGACCCGGTGCCGACGCTGGCCGATGGCGTCAAGGTGAAAATCCCCGGCTTCATCACCCGCCGCCTGTGCGCCAGCCTGCTGGACGATGTGGTCATCGTGCGTGAGGCCGAACTGCGCGAAACCCTGGTGCGGCTGGCACTGGAAGAACACGTCATCGCCGAAGGTGCCGGCGCACTGGCATTGGCTGCCGGTCGCCGTGTTTCCGGCAAGCGTAAATGCGCAGTGGTGTCCGGCGGCAACATCGATGCCACGGTATTGTCGACCTTGTTGTCTGAAGTCCGCCCCAGCCCGCCACGCAAACCTCGACGGCGTAACGCCGAACGACTTAGAAGCCGTGTCGTTGCATCGACACAGCGCAATACCAAATCCGAATCCCCCCAAATTTCCGTTACCGCCGCAGTCGAGGAGACCCTCTGGTGAATACTCCAACCAACAACACCCCGCGAATTACCATCTTCGACACGACCCTGCGTGACGGTGAGCAATCACCCGGCTGCAGCATGACCCCACCGCAGAAGCTGGTGATGGCAAGGGCGCTGGCGGAACTGGGCGTGGACGTGATCGAAACCGGTTTCCCCGCAAGTTCGCAGTCCGACCGCGAAGCGATGGCCTTGATCGGCCGCGAGGTACGCCAGCCGGTCCTGGCAGTGCTGTCGCGCTGCCTGGCCGGCGATATCGAAACCTCGGTCAAGGCACTGGAAGCCGCTGCGCGCCCGCGCCTGCATCTGTTCCTGTCCACCAGTCCGCTGCACCGCGAGCACAAGCTGCGCATCAGCAAGGAGCAGGTGCTGGAATCGGTGCACAAGCATGTGAGCATGGCGCGTGGCTATCTGGATGACATCGAGTTCTCCGCCGAAGACGCCACCCGCACCGAACTGGACTTCCTGACCGAAGTCACCCAGGTGGCCATTGCCGCCGGCGCACGCACCATCAACCTGCCCGATACCGTCGGCTTCACCACGCCGGAAGAAATCCGCGCCATGTTCCAGCACGTGATCGGCAATGCCGCCGGTGCCGACAAGGTGATCTTCAGCACCCACTGCCACAACGACCTGGGCTTGGCCGTGGCCAACTCGCTGGCCGCCATCGAAGGCGGCGCACGCCAGGTGGAAGGCTCGATCAATGGCATCGGCGAGCGCGCCGGCAACTGCGCGCTGGAAGAAGTCGCGATGGTGCTGAAGGTGCGCAATGCCTTCTACAACTTCGACACCGGCTTCGACACCCAGCGCATCGTGCCAACCTCGCAGCTGCTGTCGCGCTTGGTCGGCATGCCGGTCCAGCGCAACAAGGCCATCGTCGGTGCCAATGCCTTCGCGCATGAGTCGGGCATCCACCAGCACGGCATGCTGCGCAACCGCAACACCTACGAAATCATGCGTCCGGAAGACGTGGGTTGGGAATCCTCGCAGATGGTGCTGGGCCGCCACAGCGGTCGCGCAGCGGTCGAAGCACGCCTGCGTGCGCTGGGCTTCTGGCTGGAAGAAGAAGAACTGAAGCTGATCTTCGAACAGTTCAAGGCGCTGTGCGAGCAGCAGCGCGTGGTCACCGACGCCGACCTGCAGACCCTGATGCAGGGCACCTCCAGCAGCGACGGCTACCGCCTGGCCTCGATGACCATCAGCGATGTTGGCAGCCGCGCCAACGCACTGGTTGAGCTGTCCGATCCGGAAGGCAACCGCGTGGCCGAAACCGCGCAGGGCGATGGCCCGGTCGATGCATTGTTCTCGGCGCTGTCGGCGGCCACCGGCATCCAGCTGAGCCTGGACAGCTACCACGTGCACAGTGTCGGCATCGGCGCCGATGCACGTGGCGAAGCCAACCTGAGCGTGCGCCACGAAGGCGAGATCCTCGAAGGCACCGGCACCAGCCGCGACATCATCGAGGCCAGCGCGCTGGCCTGGCTGGATGTCACCAACCGCCTGCTGCGCCAGCGTGAAGGCAGCAAGACCGAGGAAGCCGTCAGCGCCTGAGCGCGACGGCAGAACATAGGCAACGGAACGTACTGATGAGCTCCGCACCCAAAACCCTGTATGACAAGCTGTGGGACGCGCACGTCGTGGTCCCCGAGTCCGACAACGCACCGGCCGTGCTGTATGTCGACCTGCACTTGATCCACGAAGTGACCTCGCCGCAGGCCTTCACCGAACTGCGTGCGCGTGGCCTGAAGCCGCGCCGCACCGACCGCACCAAGGCGACGATGGACCACTCCACGCCGACCTTGCCGGCCGGCCCCGATGGCAAGCTGCCCTATGCCAGCAAGGCCTCCGAAGCGCAGGTCGAAACCCTGGCCCGGAACTGCGCCGAATACGGCATCGAGCTGTTCGACATGGCCTCGGCCAGCCGCGGCATCGTCCACGTCATCGCACCGGAGCAGGGCTTCACCCAGCCGGGCATGACCATCGTCTGTGGTGACAGCCACACTTCCACCCACGGTGCCTTCGGCTCGCTGGCCTTCGGTATCGGCACCAGCGAAGTCGGCCACGTACTGGCCACGCAGTGCCTGCTGCAGCGCAAAGCCAAAACGATGGCGATCACTGTGGACGGCAAGCTGGCCCCGGGTGTCGGCGCCAAGGACGTGGTGCTGCACATCATCGGCGTGATCGGCGTCAACGGCGGCACCGGCCATGTGCTGGAGTTCCGTGGCTCGGCGATCCGTGCGATGGACATGGAACAGCGCATGACCCTGTGCAACATGTCGATCGAAGCCGGTGCCCGCGCCGGCATGGTCGCACCGGACCAGGTCACCTTCGACTGGGTCGCCAAGACCCCGCGCGGCCCCAAGGGCGCCGACTTCGACAAGGCCGTTGCGTACTGGTCCTCGTTGGCCAGCGACGACGGCGCACGCTTCGATGTCGAAGTGAATATCGATGCCGCCGACATCCGCCCGACCCTGACCTGGGGCACGCACCCGGGCACCGCGATTGCGGTTGACGCGCCGATCCCGGCCGCCAACGATGCCGCCGCGCAGAAAGGCCTGGACTACATGAAGCTCGAAGCCGGCCACGCCCTGATCGGTACGCCGGTGGACGTGGTGTTCGTCGGTTCCTGCACCAATGGCCGCCTCAGCGACATGCGCGAAGTGGCGCAGGTGCTGCGCGGTCGCCGCGTTGCCGATGGCGTGCGCATGCTGGTGGTGCCGGGTTCGGAGATCGTCAAGCGCGATGCCGAGGCCGAAGGCATCCACGACATCGTGCGTGCCGCCGGTGCCGAATGGCGCGAGCCTGGCTGCTCGATGTGCATCGCCATGAATGGCGATCTGGTTGCCCCCGGCCAGCTGGCCGTGAGCACCAGCAACCGCAATTTCGAAGGCCGCCAGGGCCCGGGCTCGCGCACCTTGCTGGCCTCGCCGATGAGCGCAGCCTGGGCTGCGGTCAATGGCCGCGTTGCCGATACCCGCGATCTGTTTGCCAAGGAGGTGGCGTGATGGCCGTTGCACAAGCCCACCCTCATCCGGCGCTGCGCGCCACCTTCTCCCGGTGGGAGAAGGGCTACGTACTGGAGCTGTACTGATGGCCGCACTGACCCGCATCGTTTCGCGCAGCGTGGTGCTGCGCCAGACCAATATCGACACCGACCAGATCATCCCGGCGCGCTTCCTGTCCACCACCGAGCGTGCCGGCCTGGGCAAGAACGCATTCAATGACTGGCGCTGGCAGGCCGATGGCACGCCGAACGCCGAGTTCGCCTTCAACCAGCCGCATAACCAGGGCCGCGCCATCCTGCTGGCCGGGCGCAACTTCGGTTGTGGTTCTTCGCGCGAGCATGCGCCGTGGGCATTGACCGACCTGGGCCTGCAGGCGATTGTCAGCAGCGAGATCGCCGACATCTTCCGTGGCAATTCGCTGAAGAACGGCCTGCTGCCGATCGTGCTGGACGAAGCCGACGTGCAGGAACTGATGCAGAACCCGGACGACGAACTGACCGTGGATGTGGCGGCGCGCGAGCTGCGTACTTCCAGCGGCAAGACCTATAGCTTCCCGCTGGATGGCTTCTCGCAGACCTGTCTGTTGGAAGGTGTGGACCAGCTGGGTTGGTTGTTGGGGCGTGCGGATGAGATCGAGCGGTATGAGGCTGCGCAGGCAGCCTAGTGCTTTCCTTCTCCCTTCGGGAGAAGGTGCCCCGCAGGGGCGGATGAGGGTTAGGGCGAAGCCTCGCATGGCCAAGCACTGCGCGATGCTCCCTACCCTCTCCCCAACCCCTCTCCCGCAGGGAGAGGGGCTTTAAAAACAAAAACAGCAACCGGAACCCTTACATGCAAGCCAACATCGTCGTACTGCCGGGTGACGGCATCGGTCCTGAAATCACCACCGTTGCCGTTGACGTGCTCAATGCCATCGCCACCCGCTTCGGCCACAGTTTCAGCTTCAGCGAATACGACATCGGCGGCATCGCCATCGACAAGCACGGCGAGCCGCTGCCGGCTGCCACGCTGGACGCCTGCAGCAAGGCCGATGCGGTCCTGCTGGGCGCCGTGGGTGGCCCGAAGTGGTCCGACCCGAATGCCAAGGTGCGTCCGGAACAAGGCCTGCTGGCCATCCGCAAGGCGCTGGGCCTGTTCGCCAATCTGCGCCCGGTGCGCACCCACCCGGCGGCGCTCAATGCCTCGCCGATCAAGCCGGAGCTGCTCAAGGACGTCGACTTCGTGGTCGTGCGCGAGCTGACCGGCGGCATCTACTTCGGCGACAAGACCCGCGACGCCGACAGCGCCAGCGACCTGTGCCGCTACACCACGGTCGAGATCGAACGTGTGCTGCGCAGCGCCTTCCGCCTGGCCCAGGCCCGGCGCGGCAAACTGACCTCGGTGGACAAGGCCAATGTGCTGGAAACCTCGCGCCTGTGGCGTGACATCGCCACCCGCATCGGCCGCGAAGAATTCCCGGACGTCGAGCTGGAACACCAGCTGGTCGATTCGATGGCCATGCACCTGATCGCCAAGCCGCGCGTCTACGATGTGATCGTCACCGAGAACATGTTCGGCGACATCCTCACCGACGAAGCCTCGATGCTGGCCGGCTCGCTGGGCCTGCTGCCCTCGGCCTCGCTGGGCGAACAGGGCAAGGTCGGCATCTATGAGCCCATCCACGGGTCGGCGCCGGACATCGCCGGCAAGGGTATCGCTAATCCCTACGCCACCATCCTGAGCGCGGCCATGTTGCTGCGTCACTCGCTGGGGCTGGAGGACGAAGCGGCCGCCATCGAGCAGGCGGTAAGCGCCGCACTTGATGCCGGTCAGTTCACCGCTGACCTGGCCGCGCAAGGCCAGGCGCTCAGCACCCAGCAAGCCGGCCAGGCCGTGCTTGCGCAGCTGCACTGAAGCAACGCGACGCGGCCCTTGGCCGCGTCTTTTTCTTGCGGGCCAGTTTTTTGCGGGCCATTCCCGCAGGTGGATACCACGCCGTTTCTTCATTGGACCTGTTGCTTCAGGTCCCGCAACAACAAAGGAATGACCTTGAACTACCGTACCCCCGACGACTTCCTGGCCCATGTGGCCAAGCGCGACCCCAACCAATCCGAGTTCCTGCAGGCAGTGAAGGAAGTGGCCCACAGTCTGTGGCCGTTCCTGCAGCGGAACCCGAAATACACGCAATACGGGTTGCTGGAGCGTCTGGTCGAGCCGGAGCGGGTCATCCAGTTCCGCGTTGCCTGGGCAGATGACAAGGGGCAAACCCACGTCAACCGCGCCTGGCGCGTGCAGCACAGCTCGGCGATTGGTCCGTTCAAGGGCGGCATGCGTTTCCACCCCTCGGTGAACCTGTCCATCCTGAAATTCCTGGCCTTCGAGCAGACCTTCAAGAACGCGCTGACCACGCTGCCGATGGGCGGTGGCAAGGGCGGCTCGGACTTCGACCCCAAGGGCAAGAGCGATGGCGAGGTGATGCGCTTCTGCCAGGCGCTGATGCTGGAGCTGTACCGCCATCTGGGCCCGGATACCGACGTGCCGGCCGGTGATATCGGCGTGGGTGCGCGCGAAGTCGGCTTCATGGCCGGCATGATGAAAAAGCTCAGCAACGATGCAGCCTGTGTGTTCACCGGCAAGGGCCTGGCCTACGGCGGCAGCCTGATGCGCCCGGAGGCCACCGGCTTCGGCACGGTCTACTTCGTCGAGCAGATGCTGCACCATGCCAAGCGCCAGACCCAGGGTGCCAAGGTACTGATTTCGGGCTCGGGCAACGTGGCCCAGTACGCGGCAATCAAGGCCAGCGAACTCGGCGCCAAGGTGCTGACCTTCTCCGACTCCGGCGGCACCCTGTATGCACGCGATGGTTTTGACGAGCAGGGCCTGCAGGAAGTGATGGTGCTGAAGAACGAGCAGCGCGGCCGCCTGTCCGAGCTGGCCGACGATGCCCGCTTCGAGTTCCTTGCCGACCGCCGGCCCTGGCACATCCCGGCCGACATCGCCCTGCCCTGCGCCACCCAGAACGAACTGGACGAAAACGACGCACGTACCCTGGTGCACAACGGCGTGCTGTGCGTGGCCGAAGGCGCGAACATGCCGTCCACGCTGGAAGCGGTGGATGTCTTCCTGCAGGCCGGCACGCTGTATGCACCGGGCAAGGCCAGCAACGCCGGTGGCGTGGCCACATCAGGGTTGGAGATGAGCCAGAACGCCTTGCGCCTGTCCTGGCGCCACGCCGATGTCGATGAACGCCTGCACGTGATCATGAAAGAGATCCACGCCAACTGCGTGCATCACGGCGTGCGTGCCGATGGCAGCGTCAATTATGTCGATGGCGCCAACATCGCCGGCTTCGTCAAGGTTGCCGACGCAATGCTTGCGCAGGGCCTGTACTGAGTCCTGCCGCGCCTGCACTTGCTGTTGCAGCGCTGCCTACCGGCACCGCTGCAGCAGCATCACGACAGCACCCGGTTGCGTCCTTCGCGCTTGGCGCGATACAGCTGCCGGTCCGCCGCTGCCAACAGCGTACGCCCGGTGTTCTGCCCTGGCCCCAGCGCGGCAACACCGATGCTGACGGTCACGCTGACTTCCGCATCCACTTCTTCAAAGCGCAGCCGTGCCAGCCGCATGCGCAGTTCCTGCAGCACCGTCACCGCGTCCTGCAATGACAGGCCCGGCATCACCACCAGGAACTCCTCACCACCATGGCGGGCCACAAACTGGCCCTTGTCCAGCCGCAACTGCAGCAGACTGGCGATATCGCGCAACACCTGGTCGCCGGCATCGTGGCCGAAGCGGTCGTTGATCTGCTTGAAGTGATCAACGTCGATCAACGCGACGCTCAGCGGCGCGCCGTTGGCCGCTGCCTGCGACAAGGCATTCTGTAGACAGGCATCGCCGGCACGGCGGTTGGGCAAGCCGGTCAGCGCGTCGTGCATGGCCTGGTGTTCCAGCCGCTGCAACAGGCTGGCGCGTTCGAAATCGGCCTGTTCCAGCGCGCGGTTCTTTTCGCTCAGTTCCTGCGTGCGCGCAGCGATTTCATTGTTCAGCCGCTTCTGCCGCAGCCGGTAGCTGGTGGTGCGCCAGCCCAGCAACAGCAGCAACAAGGCCAGCAATGCCAGCCCACTCAACCAGCGCACCCAAGGCCGCTGCCAAAGCGGTGCGGCGATGTCCAGGTTCAGCACCGCCTCGCCACCACGGCTGGTATTTTCCCAATCCAACGGCAACGACATCGCCTGGATCCGCAGCCGGTACTGTCCTGGCGGCAGATTGGTGTAGACAGCTTCGATGCGGCTGCCCGCATCCACCCAAGCGGTGTCAAAGCCTTCCATTCGATAGCGATAACGCATCTTGTCCGGTGCGCGGAAACCCAGCCCGCTATAGGCCACGGCAATACGTTCCACCCCGGCCGGCAGCCCATAGCCGCTGCGCAATGGCTGTGGATCACCATCGACCACCACGCTTTCAATGACGACCGGAAACTTGCGGAAGCGGGTATTGCCATCCACCCGCTGCGGGTCGATCACCGCCAAGCCACCGCCGGTGGGAAACAGCAGTTCCCCCTTGTGGGTGAGCCAGCCTGCCGGCGACGAGGCGCCATTGCCTTGGCTGCTGGGCATGCCGTCGGTATGGTCCAGCACCTGCACTGCAAGATGGGTGCGCGCGCCTGCGGCCACGGCAATCAGGTCCTGCCTGTCCAGCCGGAACACGCCCTGGTTGCTGGGCAGCCAAAGATGACCGTCACCGTCATCGATCACGCGGAATATCTTGTCCCGTGGCAGACCGTTGCGATGGTCGAACACGGTGATGTCCAGCCCGCGCTTGCGCAGCAGGCCATGGTCGGTGGCCATCCACAGGTCGCCGTTGTCGTCGCCGAGGAAATCGAAAACATAGCGTGCCGGGAAATCCAGATCGGCCGACCATCCCTGCAGCTTGCCATCAGGGTTCAGGCTGGCCACACCGTCATTGGTGCCAATCCACAGCACGCCGGCCGGGTCGCGGTACAAGGCGTGCACCGCCAGGCCCGGCAGGCCTTCGTCCAGGCCGTAATGGCGCAGCTGCCCCTGCTGGTAATGGAACAGGCCTTCCGAGCTGCCTATCCACAGACTGCCATCACCTTCACTGAGCAGGCTGCGCACCAGCGGCTGCACCGTACCGGGCAAGCGGATCTGCTGCATGACACGGCCGCTGCCATCCAGTCGAAACACGCCCTGGTTGTAAGTGCCTGCCCACACGTTGCCATCGCGCATGGCCAGCGCCAGCACCGACGCGTCACGACCGTTGCCGGGCAGCAAGCGCACGTGGCTGATGGCATCACCGCGCATCCGGTCCAGTCCTTCGGAGTGGCCGATCCAGACATCACCATTGGCCGACTGGATCAGCGCGCGCACATAATCCGAGCCCAGGCCGTCCTCGCTGGTCAGCCCGCGCGCGGCGCCTTCATCGATACGGAACAGACCATCGGTACTGCCCGCCCAGACCAGGCCTTCCTGATCGATCATCAGGGCCGGGCTGACCTGCCCCGGGACCGCGATCCGTTCGATGGTGCCTGCATTCCAATGCACCAGCCGCCCGGCTGACAGGCTCAGCCAAAGTGCGCCGCTGCTGTCCAGGCGTAAGGCGTCCACCCGCTCGCCCGGCAATAGATGTTGGCGCTGGCCGTTGCCGCGCAACCAATGGACACCATCGTCGGCCGCAACCACCCAGCCGCCATGGCCGTCATCGAGCAGGTCGCGCACTACCCAGCCGGCGGTGTCGTTCCATGCGCTCAGCCGCCCCAGCCGCAGCTCGTACACGCCCTTCTCGGTGGCCACCAGCAGCGTGTCGTCCGCACCGCTACGCAATGCGGTGATGGGCACTTCCGGCAGGCCAAGCGCACTGCCGGCATCCAGCAGCTGACCGGAGGGCAGCAATCTCAATAGTTTTTCTTTTGCGCCTATCCACAAGCCGCCGGAGCGATCGCGCAGCAAGGCGCTGACCGACAGGTGCCGTGCATCGGCACCACCCAGTGCCTCCCAGCGACCACGGTGATAACGATAGACGCCATCGGAAATCGTGCCGAACAGCACTGCGCCATCGGCCTCGGGCACGATTTTCGACACACCCGACAGCTCGACCCCCGGGGTGTTCTGGCGGTCGAACACAGTGAAGCTGCGGCCGTTGAAGCGGACCACACCCTCCCAGGTGCCCAGCCAGATGAAGCCGTCACTGCCCTGCGCCACCGACTGCACCAGATTGTGCGGCAGCCCCTGCTCCATACCCCAGCCTGCCACGGTATGCCGTGCCGCCAACGCCAGCGGCGCGCCGCTGACCCATAGCAGGGCGCATGCGAGCAACGCCCACAGCAGCGCCACCCACCGTTTGTGGCCGGCGGGCATTGCAGGCATGACGTCGAAAAACCTCTGGCGTCTGGACAAACCCGCCTCCGCAGGTCGCGCCGGCTCCCCCGCCGACGGCGCCAATCTACCATCCCAACCGTGAAATCCATCGCCATTTCTTACGCTGGCCGATCACTCGGCCAGCGTCAGCGGTTGCCCAACTCAGTGCGTGGCCTCATCCGGGCGCACCCGGAACCAGGCCGCATACAGGGCCGGCAGGAATACCAGGGTCAACACCGTGCCGACGATCAGCCCGCCCATGATCGAGATCGCCATCGAGCCATAGAAGGCGCTGCGCGACAGCGGGATCATCGCCAGTACCGCCGCCAGTGCGGTCAGCACGATCGGGCGGAAGCGGCGCACGGTGGCATCGATGATGGCGTGCCAGCGGTCGTGGCCGGCATCGATGTCCTGCTGGATCTGGTCGATCAGGATCACCGAGTTGCGCATGATCATGCCGGCCAGCGCAATCGTGCCCAGCATCGCCACGAAACCGAACGGGGCCTGGAACAACAGCAGGAACCAGGTGGCACCAATGATGCCCAGCGGCGCGGTGATGAACACCATCGCCGCCCGCGAGAAGCTGCGCAGCTGCACCATCAGCAGCGTCGCCACCACCACCAGGAACAGCGGCATGCCGGCCTTGATCGAGTTCTGGCCACGCGCCGAATCCTCCACCGTGCCACCGGTTTCCAGCAGATAGCCGCTGGGCAGGGCGTCACGGATCTCGTCCAGGGTTGGCAGGATCTGCTCGACCACGCCTACCGGCAGCATGCTGTCGCCGATATCGGCACGCACCGTGACCGTGGGCAGACGGTCGCGGTGCCAGATGATGCCGTCCTCGAAGGCGTACTCCAGCTTGGCCACCTGCGACAAGGACACCGCCTTGCCGCTGGCGGTGGGGATGGCCAGGCTGCCCAGCATGTCCAGGCGCGCGCGCTCATCGTCCGGCCCGCGCAGCAGCATGCCGATCTGGCGGTTGCCTTCGCGGTAGGTGCTCACGCTCATGCCCGACAGCGCACTGGTCAGGAACTGTGCGATCTGCGCACTGCTCACACCCAAGACGCGGGCCCGGTCCTGGTCCACCACCAGCCGTACCACCTTGCTCGGCTCGCTCCAGTTGAGGTTGACGTTGGTGGTATGCGGGTTCTGCCGCACCTTGTCGGCGACCTGCGCGGCAATGGCCTGCACCCGCTCGATATGCTCGCCGGAGACGCGGAACTGCACCGGGTAACCCACAGGCGGGCCGTTCTCCAGGCGCGTCACGCGCAGCTGCACGTCACCGAACTTGGGCACCACTTCCTTCAACATCCAATCACGCAGCTCCTCGCGTGCCTTGGTGTCTTCGGCCAGCACCACGTACTGGGCGAAGTTGGTTGCTGGCAGCTGCTGGTCCAACGGCAGGTAGAAGCGCGGCGAACCATTGCCGACGTAGCCGACGAAGTTGGCCACGCCCTTGTGGCCCTTGATCAGCGCCTCGAACTTCTGCGCCTGCGCCTGGGTGGCGGTCAACGACGCGCCTTCGGCCAGTTCGATATCCACCATCAGCTCGGGCCGGGTGGAATCCGGGAAGAACTGCTGCGGCACGAAGCGGAAGATCACCAGCGAGAACACGAACAAGCCGGCAGTGGCCAAGATCACCAGCCAGCGGCGGCGCAGGCAGGCATCCAGGAAGCCACGGAAGCGCTGGTAGAACGCGCTCTTGTACGGGTCATGGTCGTGCGCCAGTTCCTTGGGCTTGATCACGTTGGCCAGCGCCGGGTTGCGATCAGCCCAGCGCAGACGCAGCGCATGCCAGCGCCCGGCAATACTGCCCGGCTTGGGCGGCTGCGGGTTGTGCAGGTCCGGCAGCATCTTGTCGCCGAGGTAGGGAATGAACAGCACCGCGGCAATCCATGACACCACCAGCGCGATGGTCACCACCTGGAACAGCGAACGCGTGTATTCACCGGTACTCGATGCCGCCGTGGCAATCGGCAGGAAACCGGCGGCGGTGATCAGCGTGCCGGTCAGCATCGGGAAGGCGGTGGATGTCCAGGCAAAGCTGGCCGCACGCAGGCGGTCGTAGCCCTGCTCCATCTTGGTGGCCATCATTTCCACCGCGATGATCGCGTCATCCACGAGCAGACCCAGCGCCAGCACCAAAGCGCCCAGCGAGATCTTGTGCAGGCCGATGTCGAACTGATGCATGACGAAGAAGGTCATCGCCAGCACCAGCGGGATCGACACCGCCACCACCAGACCGGTGCGCCAACCCAGCGAGAAGAAGCTCACCAGCAGCACGATCACCACCGCCTCGGTCAGCACCTTGACGAATTCGCCTACCGATTCCTTCACCGCATGCGGCTGGTCGGAAACCTTGCGCAGCTGCATACCGGCTGGCAGCGTCTTCTGCAGCTGCTCGAACTCACTGTCCAGGGTCTTGCCCAGCTTGAGGATGTCGCCACCGCTCTTCATCGCCACGGCAATGCCGATGGCATCCTCGCCCATGAAGCGCATCTTGGCCGAGGCCGGATCGGCGAAGCCGCGCTTCACCTCGGCGATATCGCCCAGCCGCACCGTGCGCTCGCCAGCCTGGATCGGGAAGTTGCGGATGTCTTCGACCGAGGTGAACTGGCCGCTGACGCGCAGCTGCACGCGGTCGGTCGGGGTTTCAAACCAGCTGGCCGGGGCGATGGCGTTCTGTTGCGCCAAGGCCTGCTGCACCTGCTGCATCGACACGCCCAGCGTGGCCAGCTTGGTGTTGGACAACTGGATCCAAACCTTCTCGTCCTGCAGGCCGATCAGGTCGACCTTGCCCACGTCGTCCACCCGCTGCAGCTGCAGCTGGATGCGGTCGGCGTAGTCGCGCATCAGCGCATAGTCGAAGCCCTTGCCGGTCAACGCATAGATATTGCCGAAAGTGTCGCCGAATTCATCGTTGAAGAATGGCCCGATCACTTCGGCCGGCAGCTGCGACTGGATGTCGCCCACCTTCTTGCGCACCTGGTAGAACAGCTCGGGCACATCCTTGGACGGCATCGAGTCGCGCGCCATGAAGATCACCTGCGACTCACCCGGGCGCGAATAGGCCTGGATGAACTCGAACTCACCGGTGTTCATCAACGCCTTTTCAATCGGCTCGGTGACCTGCTTGGACACCTGCTCGGCGGTGGCGCCGGGCCACATGGTCTGCACCACCATCGCCTTGAAGGTGAACGGCGGATCTTCGGACTGTCCCAGGTGTTTGTACGACCAGGCACCGATGATCGCCATGGCGATCATCATGAACAGCACCAGCGGGCGGTTACCGAGCGCCCATTCGGAGAGATTGAAGCGTTTCACGCCTCAGTCCCCTTTTCAGCGCGGGTCCAGCGCCGCTCGGCATTGCCGCGTGCGTCAGCCCCCATCCCGTCCCCTTCCCCGGCAGAGGGAAGGGCGAAGCTGTCGCACATACAAGATTTCGACAGGCTCATCGCGAGCCCTCCGACGCAGCCTTCTTCGGTGCGCCAAGTTCAATGGGCCTGTTACTCCTGTCCACCGCAGTCACCGGCTGGCCTTCGCGCAGCAGATGGCCACCGGCGGCCACCACCCAGTCCTCGGCTTTCAAACCCTGCAGCACCGGTACGGTTTCCGGGCCATAGGCACCCAACGTCACCGCACGCGCCTGCAACTTGCCATCGGCCGGGTTCACCACCCAGACGCTGGCCTGCTGCGGCTGCTTGCCGGCCTGCACCGCAGACAGCGGCACGCTCATCACGCCGTTCTTGCCGTGGGCAATGAAGACCCGCGCGCTCTGGCCCAGTTCCACCGAATTCAGCGCATCGGCCGCCAGGCTGACGCGGGCGGCATAGGTACGTGCCTGCGGATCGGCGGCGGCGGCGATCTCGCGGATGCTGCCGGCCAGGTGCTTGCCCGGCTGGTTCCACAACTCCACTTCGACGGCCTGGCCGACGCTGAAATCGCGGATGACGCTTTCCGGCAGCGCGATCGCGACTTCGCGGGCACCGTCAGCGGCCATCGTGTAAATGGTCTGTCCGGCCGCGACCACCTGCCCGGCCTCGGCCTCGCGGCTGGCGATCATGCCGTCCTCGGGCGCATGCAGCTGGGCATACGCGGACTGGTTGCGGGCCACATCCAGATTGGCCCGCGCCGCATCGGCCTGGCCTTGCGCCGCCTTCAAGGCCGCCGTCTGTGCGTCCAGCGCCGACTGGCTGACCAGCTGCTGGCTCGCCAGCGCCTGGTAGCGCTTGTGCTCATCACGGGCACGCACCAGATCCGCCTCGGCGGCAGCGAACTGTGCCTGCGCCGCGCGTGCCTGCAGGTTGTAGTCGGCCACGTCGAGTTCGGCCAGCAACTGGCCCTTTTTCACCCGCTGGCCGGCGTCCACCTCGCGCCGCAGCAGCTTGCCGCCAACGCGGAAGGACAGCGCGGCTTCCTCACGCGCGCGTACCTCGCCGGGATAGGCACCAATGGCCACCCCGCCATTGCCAGCCGGATGCTCCACCAATACAGGTACGGCGTGTACGGGTACGGTCTCGGGTTTGCCGCAGGCGGCAAGCAGGGGCAACAACAGGCAACAGCCAATCCAACGCAGGGAGGTCATAGATATAGGTCGCGATCGCAAGGGAGGAAGATGGCGGGATTTCGCCGCCATTACTAAACGCATCGGTATAGTATAAATATCGAACCAGCTGGTCTAGTATTGCCTGATGTGCCCGAAAAAGCCCTCTTCCGCGCCCACGACAGCGGCGCCACGCAGCTCCGGTCCGGGTCGCCCCAAGGATCTTGGCAAGCGCGCGGCCATCCTCGATGCGGCCAAGGCCTTGTTCATCGAACTGGGTTTCAACGGCGTCAGCATGGACGAAATTGCCGCCCGCGCCAGTGTTTCCAAACTGACGGTCTACAGTCATTTCGGTGACAAGGAAACCCTGTTCACCGAGGCAATCCAGGCCAAGTGCGTGGAAATGATGCCCGATGAACTGTTTGTCACCGACAACGAAGCGCCCCTGCGCGGCCAGCTGTTGGGCATCGGCCATGCCTTTTTCGCCCTGATCAGCAGCGATGCGGCCATTGCCACCCAGCGCATGATGATGACCCCGGACACCGACGACCGTATCCGCCAGATGTTCTGGCAGGCCGGCCCGGCACGTACCGAAAGCGCCCTGGCCGAGTTCCTCGGCGCCCGCGTCAGCCGTGGCCAGCTGGCCATCGAGGACCTGGCGCTGGCCGCCCGGCAGTTCTTCTGCCTGATCAAGGGCGAGGTCCATACGCATATGATGTGTGGCCTGTGCGCCGCCCCGGACCAGCTCGGTGCCGACGTCCATATCGCCGCCAGCGTGGATTTCTTCATCCGCGCCTATGAACCGCACCGGCAAGCTGAATGAACCGGAGGTCCGAATGACTTCCGGCACTGCGTCACGCGCGGCCCTCCCCGCAATGTTGGGTCCGTACTTTGTGTCTGGTAACCGGTAAAATGGCCGGCCCACTGCGCTGGAATGATGAGCTTCCCATGACGATTGATTACTCCCACGTCCGCGAAATGATGGTTGAACAGCAGATCCGTCCCTGGGATGTGCTGGAAGTCCGCGTGCTGGACGTGCTGGCGCGCCTGCCGCGCGAGGCCTTCGTCGCTGAATCGCACCGCGCCCTGGCCTATGCCGATATCGAGCTGCCGCTGGGTCATGGCCAGAAGATGATGAAGCCGGTCATCGAAGGCCGCACCCTGCAGGCGCTGGATCTGCAGCCCACTGACGAAGTGCTGGAAATCGGCACCGGCAGCGGCTTCCTGAGCGCCTGCATGGGCGAACTGGCCCGCGAAGTGCTGAGCCTGGAAATCCATCCCGAGCTGGCCGAGCGCGCCCGCCAGAACCTGGACGCGGCCAAGCTGGGCAGCAATGTCCGCATTGAAGTCGCCGATGCCCTGAATTGGCAGAGCCAGCGTCAGTTCGACGCCATCTGCATCACCGGTGCGGTAGAAACCGTTCCGGTGGAACTGCTGAAGCTGCTGCGCAGCGGCGGCCGCCTGTTTGCCATCCGCGGCGTTTCGCCGGTGATGGAAGCGGTGCTGGTCCAGGCCGACGGCAGCATCGCCTCGCTGTTCGAAACCGATCTTGATTACCTGCAGGGCGCTGCGCCCGCACCGCAATTCCAACTCTGAAACCTTCCAAGGAAGCCGCAATGATCCGCCGATCCCTCACCCTTGCGCTGGCAGTCGCTCTCACTCCGCTGACTTCCCATGCCGCCGACCTGTTGCAGGTCTACGAAATGGCCCGCAACGGTGACACGCAGCTGGCTGCAGCCGAGTCCACGCGCCTGTTCGACAAGGAAGGCCAGGTGCAGGCACGTGCGGCACTGCTGCCGCAGATCGGCGGTGAAGCTTCGTTGACCCGCAACCACAGCAAGTACGACAGCATCGCCGGTGCCGGCGGTGGCAGCGCCACCACCAAGACCCGCAGCTACGGCATCAACGGCAGCCAGACCCTGTTCAACTGGAGCCAGTTCGCCAACCTGCGTGCGCAGCGCGACGTCAGCAAGGCCGCCGATTTCACCCTGGATTCGGCCAACGACGAACTGGTCGTGCGCACCGCGACCACCTACTTCAATGTGCTGGTCGGCATTGAATCGCTGACCGCCGCCGAGACCAACGAAGCAGCCGCCAAGAAGCAGTTCGACTACGCCGACAAGCGCCTGGAAGTTGGCCTGGCGCCGATCACCGACATGCACGAAGCCCGCGCCCAGTACGATCAGGCCCGCGCCAACACCATCCTTGCCCGCAATGCACTGGAAGACGCCTACCAGGCGCTGACCGAGCTGACCGGCCAGCCGGTGCGCGACGTGCGTGGCCTGCCGGTCGACTTCCGTCCGGAAGTGCCGGCCAACCGTGGCAACGTTGACCAGCTGGTCACCGATGCAGTCGGGCGCAACCCGGCGCTGAAGGCACAGGAGCTGCAGGTCAGCGCCGCCGAGTCCAACGTGTCTGCCGCACGTGGCGGCCACTACCCGACCCTGTCGTTGGGCGGCAACTGGGGCAAGAGCGCCCGCTGGGGCGACAACACCGGCAGCGCCTCACAGACCCCCGATGCCACCACCAACGCAATCGGCCTGACCTTGAACGTGCCGATCTTCGCCGGTGGCGCCACCCAGTCCGGCGTGCGTCAGGCGCTGGCCCGTCGCGATATCGCCCAGGACACCTTCGAGCAGCAGAAGCGCGCCCTTGACCGCAACACCCGCAATGCCTACCAGGCCCTGGTTGCCGGCATCAGCGAAGTCGAAGCCCGCCGCCTGACCGTGGTCTCGGCACAGAGCGCCTACGACGCCTCGCAGGTCGGTCTGGAAGTGGGTACCCGTACCGTGCTTGACGTTGTGCAGAACCAGCGCACCCTGTTCCAAGCCCAGGTGGACTACGCCCAGTCGCGTTACAACTTCCTGTTGGCCCGCCTGCAGTTGAGCCAGGCCATCGGCGATCTGGAAATCAGCGAAGTCCAGGACATCAACCGCCTGTTGACGGTGGATGCCAGCTCCAAGCTGCAGTCGAACAGCGCGCAGTAATCCGGCGCGGCAACGTAATGCAGAAAGGCGGGCCTCGGCCCGCCTTTCTTGTTTCTGGAACATTGGCCGCGAGTGCCAACACCCAACCGGTGCAGCCATCCGTGCAGCACAGCATTGCTTCGCTGTAGGAGTGGCGTAAGCCGCGAAGCTGATGTTGTTTGAAGGCCTGCTTCAATGCACACCGATGCTGTACCTGCTTCGCGGCTTACGCCGCTCCTACAGACAAGCCCCAGCGCTGCGCTTGCCGGTGGGTTATGCAGCGGCCTCGCTGGCCGGCGGCAACTGCGGTGTAATCAATGCAATCGTATGCTCCAGCGCACCGCGACCATTGGCCACCAGCGCTCGCCCGGCCTGCACCATGCGTTCGCGCTCGGCATCATCCTGCAACAGACGTGACACGGCTGCGCCCACTTCTGCCGCATCGGCACAGATGCACAAGGCACCGGCCTCATCCATGCGTCGTGATATCTCGGCGAAGTTGTGCAGGTGCGGGCCGGTAACCGCCGCCGTACCCATCGCCGCCGGCTCCAGCAGATTGTGGCCGCCAATGGCCTGCAGACTGCCACCGACGAAGGCCACCTGCGCGCAGGCATAGAACGCCATCAACTCGCCCAGGGTGTCGATCACGAATACCTGGGTATCGGCCGCAGGCCATTGCTGCGCCTTGCGCGTGGCCACGCGCCAGCCCGGCTCGCGAGCCAGGGCTTCCACCTTGGCAAAGCGTTCGGGATGACGCGGCGCCCACAACAACAGTGCATCGGGATGCTGCTGCAACAGGCGCGCATGGATTTCGATCACCGCCTGCTCTTCGCCCTCATGGGTACTGGCGGCGATCCATATCGGCCGCGTGGCGGCCACGTGCTGATGGAAGGCCTGCAACACTTCGGTTGGATCCGGCGGATGGATATCGAACTTCAGGTTGCCCAGGGCCTGCACCTGCGCAGGCAATGCGCCCAGCTCGATGAAGCGCTCCGCATCGGCCTGCGACTGCGCCGCGACGCAGGTCACCGTGCGCAGGGCACGCCCGACCAGGGCCTTGAGCACGCGATAGCCCTTCAACGAACGCGCCGACAAACGCGCGTTGAGGATGTACACCGGAATGCCACGGTCGCGGCAACCGAACAACATGTTGGGCCACAACTCGGTCTCCAGGATCAGCGCCAGGCTGGGCTGGAAATGCTCCAGAAAGCGGCTGACGCTGCCGGGGACGTCATAGGGCAGATACACATGGTCCACCGCATCTCCCCACAGCGCGCGCACGCGCTGCGAACCGGTCGGGGTGATGGTGGTGATGATCCAGCGGATATCCGGGCGCTGCGCACGCAGCGCATTGACCAGCGGCGCGGCCGCATTGACCTCGCCCACCGACACCGCATGCAACCAAACACGCGGCTGCGCGCCGCTGTCCGGGTAGGACGCATAGCGCTCATCCCAACGCCGGAAGTATTCGCGCACCCGGAAACCGCGCCATACCAGGTGGTACACGGTGATGGGCAGCAATAGATAGAGCACGGCCGAATACAGGCCGCGCAGCAGAAATTCAACTGGATCCTTGCGCATCGGCGAAGGATACGGGAGAACCACGCAACAGCGCGACAAGGCCCAGTGCTATTGCCCACGGCAGGCGACCAAGCACAGAACCGAGCGTGGGCGCCTAGGTGCAGTACCGCGCCGCCCTGTCGCGCAGCGCAGGGAGGGGCGCGGAGGGGGGGGCCGTTCCTGCCGTTCCTGCCGTTGCGGCTGTTGATGCCGTTGCTGCCGTTTCTGGCGTTCCGACCGTTGCCGCCGCTCCGACCATTCCGACCATTCCGACCGTTGCTGCTGTTGCTGTTGCTGTTGCTGTTGCTGTTGTTGCTGCTGTTGCTGCGGGTGCGGGTGCGGGTGCGGGTGCCGTTGACGTTGACGTTGACGTTGCCGAAGCCGAAGCCGATCTTCCGACGGCCATTGCCTCTACCTCCTCCCTTGCGCGCAGCGCAGGGGAGGATTGAGGAGGGGTGCCTTTGCCTTTGCAGTTGCCTTTGCAGTTGCCTTTGCCTTTGCCTTTGCAGTTGCCTTTGCCTTTGCAGTCGCCTTAGCAGTTGCCATTGCCCTGCCCTCCTCGCCGCTGCTCCCGCCTTCACCGCGGTGGCTTAGAATCGACGCATGTCCGATTCGCCTTCCACCGCCACCCGGCCCTCGCTCCTGCAGCCACGCCACTGGCCCACCTATGCCTGGCTTGGCATTGCCTTCATCGCCGCACGCCTGCCATGGACGCTGCAGCGCGCACTGGGCCGTGGCATTGGCTGGCTGGCCCTGCACCTGGCGCGCAGTCGCCGCCGCGCCGCCGTGGTCAATCTCAAGCTGTGCTTCCCGGAAAAGGACGAGGCCTGGCGGCAGCGCCTGCTGCGTGACAGCTTCGACGCACTTGGCGTAGGGGTGTTCGAATTCGCCCGTGCCTGGTGGGGCAAGATCGACGTCATCCGCCCGCAGGTGCAATGGGAAGGCCTGGAGCACCTGAAGGCATTGCAGGCCGAGGGCCGCGGCGTATTGCTGGTATCAGGCCACTTCATGACCCTGGAAATGTGCGGCCGCCTGCTCTGCGATCACGTACCGCTGGCCGGCATGTACCGCAAATACCGCAACCCGGTGATGGAATGGGCGGTGAAGAGCGGCCGGCTGAAATATGCCTGCGCGATGTTCGCCAACGAAGACATCCGCGCCACCGTGCGGCATCTGAAAAAAGGCGGTTTCCTCTGGTATGCACCGGACCAGGACATGCGCGGCAAGGACTCGGTATTCGTACCGTTCTTCGGCATGCCGGCATCCACCATCACCGCCACCCACCAATTCGCACGCATGACCGGTTGCGCCGTGGTGCCTTATTTCCATCGCCGTGTTGGCAGCGCCTACGTGCTGAAAATCGCCCCGCCGCTGCCCGACTTCCCCACCGATGACGTGGTTGCCGACACCGCCAAGGTCAACGCCGCCATCGAGGAAATGGTGCGCGAGGCACCAGCGCAATACCTGTGGATACACCGCCGGTTCAAGCGCCAGCCCGAAGGCCGCAGCGACTTCTACGACTGAGCCGCTTGCCGCCTCAGTCGCCGCGCTTGTCCGGCTCGGCCAGCAGCGCACCGGCATACAGCGCCGCCAGCATCACCGTCAGCCCGCCCCAGAACGCGGAATAGAACGCCAGATGGGTATTGAACGGGAATACCGTTACCGCCAGTGCCACCGCTGCCGGGCGTGCGCGTTCGCGCGCCTCGGGCCCGGAATAGATCCAGGCCCGCAGCGCCATCGCCGCACCGGCAATCCATAGCAGCAAGCCGAGCAGGCCGGTTTCGGCAAGGATCTCCAGCACGATCTGGTGCGCGTGCAGCGCTGGGCCATCGCCCCACACCGGCGCCTGCGACGCATCCGGATTGCAGTGCGGATACGCCTCACGGAAACCACGCGCGCCCACCCCGTTGATGGGATGTTCGCGCACCATGCACAGCGCGGCCGCCCAGATCTGCGCCCGCCCGGACAAGGCTTCATTGATGCCATGAGCGCCGTCACCGAAGGCCATCGCGGTACGCTCGAAACGCTCACGCACCTGGCTGGAACCGGCAGCCACCGCAGCGACGCCAATCACCCCTGCCAGTATCAGCAACAGCAGCCACTTGCCACCGAGCAGCCGCCAACCGGAAACCAGCAGCACCAGGCCGTAGGTGATCAGCGACGCGCGCGAACCGGCATACACCAGCACCACACCCACCACCGCAGCGGCCAGCACCCAGCTCCAACGGCCCCAACGCAGGCCCACGAAAAACAGCAGGAACGGCGACAGGCTGGCCAGCACCTGGCCGAATTTCAGATTGCACGGCCCGAAGATGCCGGCCAGGCGATCGGCCATGGCTGCTTCTTCCGGTGAACACAGGCCGTGCCCGCTTAGCAGCCATTTGAGCTGGTCCAGGCCCCAGAACAAGGGGCTGGTTCCGGCAAAGGCCTGCAGCAAGGCATCGAACGCCCACACTCCCGTCACCAAGGCCAGACCACCAAAGGTGAGGCGCCGGCGTTGCGGGGTGGCCACCGCGATGGCCACCAACCACATGAAAGGTAGATAACGCAGGCCACCACCAACTTTGCCCCAGACTTTGCCCGCATCTTCGGCACCCAGCGCCGAACCCAGCTGCGGCAACCAATAGGCACAGAACAGCACGCTGGTCAGGGCCAACGCGGGCACACCCAATAGACTGCGGATGCCCGCACCTTTTTTCAGGCGCAGCAGCAACAAGCGCAGCACGGTGAACAAGGCACCCAGCACCAGCACCGACTCGGCAATGCCCGGCAGCGGCAGCAGGGCCACGTAGGCAATCACCCATACCGGCGCCCACCACCCGGGCTGGCGCGGAGGGGCGGCAAAGGACGGCTCAGCCAGCGAGTTCTGCATAGACATCCAGGGTGGCACGTTGCATGGCCTGCAACGTATACGGAATCCGCCGTGGCAGCAGCGGTGGGTTGCCCAGCAGGGCCAGCACGCACTGTGTCAGCTGCGCCATGTCCGCGTAGTCCACCGCGCCGGAAGGCTGCAGCTGACCGAGCAGCTCACCCACGCCGCCATGGTTCCAGCCTGCAACCGGGCGGCCGACCGCCAAGGCCTCCAATACGGTACGGCCAAATGCCTCCGGCTTGTCGGACAGCTGCAACACCAGATCGCTGGCGGCATAGGCTTCGGCAATGCGGGTGGTGGGTTCGCTGAGCACCAGCTGGCCGGCTACACCCAGCGTCTGCGCCAACTGCTCCAGCTCGCGCACATAGGCTTCGCGGCCGGGCTCACGCACACCGGGCATCCACAACACCGCCGGCCGGCCGGCGTTCTGCAATGCTGCCAGCAGCTGCAAGGCGTATGCATGCCCTTTCAGCCGGGTACCCCGGCCCGGCAACAACAGCAGCGGCAGTTCGCTGCCCAACTGCGGGTGGCGCGCGGCCAACGCCAGACGCGGGCGCCGGTCGCTGCGCTCCACGCGCGGGAACTGGGCCACATCCACGCCGCGCGGTATCACCCGCAGCTTGGCCGGATCGGTCTGTGGATAGTGCTGCTGCAGGTAGTCACGCACGGTCTGCGATACGCAGATCACCCGCTCCCCGCTGGCCATGATGCCGCTGTAGCGGCCGGCCGAATTCAGCCCGTGCATGGTGGTCAGCCAATGCGGGCGCTGCGCTGCCGGCATGCCACGCAAGGCGTACCAGCCCAGCCATGCCGGCAGCCGCGAACGCGCGTGCACGATGTCGGCACCGGCTTCACTGAACAGGCGCCGCAACGAGGCCACATGGCGCAGGGTAAACAGCGACTTGCGGCCGATGTCCAAGGTCAGATGCTCGGCGCCACTGTCCAGCAGCGGCTGCAGCAGTCGGCCACCTGCGGACACGACAATGGCCCGGTGACCGGCAGCCACCAGTGCCGCGGCGATTTCCAGGGTTGAACGCTCGACGCCGCCGGAATGCAGCGCCGGCAGCAACTGCACCACCGTCAAACGGCGCATCGGTCGGCGGTTCAGTCAGCCAGCACGAATACCGAACCGCAATACGGGCAGGCTGCCTCGCCATTGGGTTCGTCCTCGATCGGCAGGTAAACCCGCGGATGCGAGTTCCACAGCGCCATTTCCGGCGTCGGGCAGCTCAGCGGCAGGTCAGCGCGATGTACGGTGTAACGCTTCTCGGCATTGGCGGGCGCGGTTGCGGTATGGCTCATGGCGTCATTCACGAAAAAAACGGGTCCGCGCAATTCTAGCAGTGCCGGGCCAACGCGGCCGCCCGTGCAGCAACCGGCTCGGCAGATACAAGGGCGAGGAACCTGAAGCGGGGCCAGCCGCGCCGATGAATCCGCCCCGTCTGGTCAGGGCACTGCCGACCTGGGGCAGATAACAGGGCCGGCGAGCCGGGCACACCTTGGCAGACAGCAGAATCGGGGCTGCGACAGACAGCCCCGGGTAACCGCTTACTTGAAGTCACCGGCAACAAACACGCTCAGTTGCTCGGGTTTGAGGTGCTTGCGGATGGCGGCATTGACCTGCTCCACCGTCAGCGCCTGATAGGCGGCATCGCGCTGCGCTTCAAAGCGCATGTCACGACCATAGTAAAGATGGTCGCTCAGCAACCCGGCGACAGCGCCATCGACCGCGCGCGACTGCTCGCGCGCCACCTTCTTCTCCGCTACGGCGTCCCGCAGTTCCTGCGCGGTGATGCCGTCGGCAACCAGCCGCGCCAATTCCTCGCGCAGGGCTGCTTCCAGCTTGGCCATGTTCTCCGGCGCGGCAATGGCCTGGATGCTGACACTGCCGTTGTCGTCGCGCCCTTCGCGGCTTTCGTCGGCGCTCAGGCCCGCACCGACGTTGTAGCTCAGGCCCTCTTTCTGGCGGATGCGCTCGGCAAGCCGCGCCTTTAGCGGATCGGCACCGAGAATGCCGATGGCGATGTTCAGCGCCGGGAAGTCCGCATCGGCCAGATTGATCGAGACATTCTGCCGCGCCAGCAACACCGCATTGGGTTTGTCGGGAGTTGAAAAACGCTCGTGCTTGGCGGCCACTTCGCGGTAATGGGTGCTGATCGGCGCATACGCACGCGGCGCCTTCCAGTCGGCAAACAAGGCCTGCAGTTCGGCCTTCATCGCCACCGGATCGAAATCGCCGACCACGGCGATCTCACCGACAGAGCTGCCGTAGAAGGCCTGATGGTAGGCGCGGATATCCTCGGCCTTGATCGCCTTCAGGCGTGCCAGCGACTGATCAATCGACTCCACATGCAGTGGATGGCCAACCGGCCACGGATCGAAGTACTGGCTCAGCGCCATCGAGGCGAGCGTGCCCGGCTCCTTGCGCTGGAACTCCAGGCCGGTGATGGCCTGCAGCCGCAACTGCTCGAACTGATCGGCGGGAAACGCCGGATGGCGCAGCACATCGGCGGCTAGACGCAGCGCCTCCAGCAGCGTCTCGCGCTTGCCGTTGAGGCGGATGGCAGCCCCCTGCGCGCCGCCGCTGACCTGCGCCTGTGTATTGAGCGCATCAAAACGCGCGGCAATCTGCCCACGGTCCATGCGCTCGCTGCCCATCATCAACATCGGCCCTACCCAGCTGCCGGCGTAGCTGCGGCCGGTGATGGACAGCTCATCTGCAAAGTGAAAGCTGGCATCCAGGGTTACGGTCTGCCCGCGATTGCGCTTTGGCAGCAGCGATACCCGCAGGCCATCGCCAATGACGAAGCTCTCGGTACGCGCGGCGATGTTCTCCAGGCTGGGCTCGAACGCCTCCCCGGCAGCAACGGCAACGCGGCCTTTGTAGCCGTCCACCAGGCTGGCAACCGCCGGCGCTGCGGAAATGGCCGCACGGTCCGGCGCCGCGGTCGGCACAAAACGGCCAACGGTGCGGTTCTGCGGCTTCAGATAGGCAGCCGCGACACGGTTGACGTCGCTCGCGGTGACGCCGTCGATGGCATCGCGCTGCACGAACAGCAGCCGCCAGTCACCGGCCGCCTGGTATTCGGACAAGGCCATCGCCATCGCATTGACGTCACTGGCGCGCTTTTCGATGGCATTGCCGATACGTTGCTTGGCCGCCGCAACTTCCGCCTCGGTGACAGGGCTGGCGACGATGGCTTCGGCCTGCTTGAGCAGCTCGGCTTCGGCCCTGGCCGGATCACCTTCCTTGGGCAGCGCCGCAACCAGGGTGAACAAACCGGGATCACGCAGGGTCTCACCGCTGGCACCGGCAAACGCGACCAGCTTGGGTTCCTGCAAGACCTTGTACAGGCGCCCGTTCGGGTTGTCGCCGAGTACGTTGCCCAATACAGACAGCGGCGCGCTGTCGGCCTGCGCAAGAGCGGGAACGTGATAGCTGGCGGCAATCAATGACAGCTCGCTGCTGCGGCGTACCGTGACTTCACGTTCGCCGTCCTGCACCGGCTCCACCGTATGGAAAGCCGGCATGACCCGCGCAGGCTTCTGCAAGGGCGCGAAGTGGGCGGCAACGCGCGCCAGCACTTTCCCATTGTCGATACGCCCGGCGATGATCAACATCGCATTGTCCGGCTGATACCAGGTGCGGTAGAACGCCTGCAGGTTGCCGATCGGCACGTTCTCCACGTCCGAACGCGCACCAATGGGCATGTTGGCGTAGTTGTGCCAGTCAAAGGCCACCGAGCGCATGCGTTTCATCAATACGCCGACCGGGTTGTTGTCACCGGCTTCCATTTCGTTGCGGACCACGGTCATCTCGCTGTCCAGGTCGGCCTTGGCCACCTTGGAATTGAGCATGCGGTCCGCTTCCAGCCCCAGCAGCCAGTCCAGGGTGTCGTCGTTGGTGGGGAACGAGGCAAAGTAGTTGGTGCGGTCCAGCGAAGTGGTCGCATTCTTGTCGACGCCGCGCTGCTGCATTTCACCGGGAATATCCGGATGCTTGGGCGTGCCCTTGAACATCAGGTGTTCAAGCAGGTGTGCCATGCCGGTCTCGCCGTAGTTCTCGTGCAGCGAACCCACGCCATAGACCAGGTTGACGGTCACCGTCGGCTTGCTGGCATCGGCAAACAGCAAGACCCGCAAGCCGTTCTGCAGCCGGTACTCACAGACGCCTTCAACACAGGGGCCCGCCTGCACGCTTCTGGGCAGCGTGGCCGCCGCCTGTTCTGCCTGTGCCAACGGCGCCCATGCCAACGAGAGCGCGACGGCCCAGGCACAACAAGATAGTTTCATCATCCGGATCCAGTCCTCGGTAGTGCGATCAGTACACCCATCCCTGCGCGTACCCTGCCCTGAATTCCATCGGGCAAGTGGATAACGCCCCCCCATCATCGCAAACCCAACGGCGCTGTGGCACCCCGAAGGCGGTTCCACACACTGCAATGATTGGATGCATCGGTAGCAGCTACGCCAACTCAACGCCCACCCAACCAGCCACCAAACGAATACATCGGTGCCAGCAGACGATCACTCAGCGGCGCGCGCTCACCACTGACCTGCGCATCCAGCATCATCCCCGGCTTGAGCGGCTCCATCCTGCCGTGCGCCAGAATGGCCTGATTGGTCAACTCCACGGTGACGCGATAGAAGGCTTCCCTCACCGCTGGCAGCTCCGCGGCGAAGCTGGCCTGCTCACTGTCCACCGCGGTGCGGCTGATATGCGCGATGGTGCCGTGCTGCGCACCGAACTTCTGATGCGGGAACGCCTGGTAGCGCAGCACCACACGGTCGCCGGGCGCCATCGCCCCGATCGCACGTCCTGGCACCAGCAACTCGGCCTGCAGCCGCCCATCGCCGGGCAGCAGGCTGAGCAACGGCTGGCCCAGGCGCACCGATTGCCCCGGCTTGACCATCTGCGCAACCACCACGCCATCCACCGGCGCCTTCACCAACAACGCCGCATTGGCTTCGTTCTCGACCCGATCCAACCGCAGCTGCGCCAGATGCTCGGCATAGGCGGCATCGTTGGCCTTACGCCGGCCGGGCAGTTCACCCATGGCCTGCTTGAGCTGGGCAATCAGCCGCTGTGTTGCCGCCTGTTGCCGTCGCAGCGACTGCAGTTGCGCGGTGTAGTCCAGCACCAGCGCCTCCTGCTGCTCGGCTGCGGCGAGGCCTGCGGCGGAAGCAGCTTCAAACCCGCGTTTCCGGGTCAGCACATCGCCGGCGATGCGGATCAGCTCGCGCCGTGTACGTATCTGCAGATCGATCTGCTGCGCTTCGACGCGGGCGGCCTGCATCTGCTCGTGCAAACCGGTCGACTGTGCCGCCAGTTGTTCCTTGTAGGCCTCACGCGCCAGCACGATGCTGTCTTCCTTCTGCTGCAGGCCGTACTCAAAGGCCAGATTGGCATCGCCGATATCAGGCATCGCCCGCGCGGTGGTTACCAGTGCCAGGGTGTCGCCCTCCACCACCCGCTTGCCGTCATCCACATCCAGCCAGCGCACCACCCCGGCAACCGGCGCCAGTACCGTTGCCATTCCCTGCACCGGCACCAATCGGCCGGCAATGGTTGCCGATTCATTGCCACTGCGGATGGCCAGCGCCGCCAACGCGATCAGCACGCCCGTCAATGTACCCATCAAATACAGAGACAGTTTCCACGGCTGACTGAATTCCATCAGTGACCTCCAATGCCGAGCAGCAGCCTGCAGTTTTTCACTCGTAGTGGTTTGCGCCACGCTTGCACCATTGGTTCAACGCTTAAGAAAAAAGCTCGTCAAGCTGTCGGCGTTTTACGAACAAGCTCTGGCTGAAAGTACTTTCCGCACTGCAGCGTAGCGACATCAAACAAAGCAGGGAGCAGGTGCAAGTTACATTGGCAAAAGTCGTCAATATTGATGACGACCCCGGTTCCGATAATCCAAGAACGTAATGAACATTGACAATAAGTCTTTGCCGACTGCGCAAGCTCGCAATGGCTTAGGCTTTTAGTCGGCTCTCATGGTCAACGCTCGAGGAGAAATTTATGCATGACCATCTGGGAATCCGCATCCGCAAAGCGCGGAGAAAGATGAGGATGACGCAGGCGGAGTTGGCAGGCCAACTGAAGGTGAGCCGTAGTGCAGTAGGAAACTGGGAAAGTCCAACGGGTATATCGCCCAGCACCATGCGCTTGATCACCATCGCACTGGTCACCGATGTTTCGTTCGAATGGCTGGCAACCGGGCGTGGTGAACTTGACGCCATTTCCGCAGCCACGCCCAACGAGAATGCGGAGCTTGTGGATGATCCATCCGAACGCAGGTTGCTGCTGGCCTACCGCTCGTGCCGCGCGGCCACGCGAAAGCTGGTGCTGCAGATAGTGGAAGCGCAGAAGATCCATCAGTTCTGATCGGCAGCGGCGCCCGAGGGCTACATCGGCGCCGCTTGTGCAACACGATAGACAGGCTCCTTTGTAGGAGCGGCGTAAGCCGCGAAGCAGGAGCCCCATCAGATGGAAGAGCGCCTGGCACTTCAGGAATATTGGCTTCGCGGCTTACGCCGCTCCTACAAAACAGCGCTGCTGCAAAAAACAAAGCCGGCACAAGGCCGGCTTTGTTTGACACATGCAGGTTGGCAATCAACCGGCGCGGTCGGCTTCCATCTGCTTGCGGATCTGCGCATCCACCGCGGCGATCGCGGTCATGTTCAGTACGCGGCGCGAGCTGGCGCTGCTGGTGAGGATATGCACCGGCTTGGTCATGCCCATCAGGATCGGACCAATTGCCACGCCATTGGTGAACACGCGCACCAGGTTGTAGGCGATGTTGGCCGCTTCCAGGTTGGGCAGCACGAACAGGTTGGCACGGCCCTTCAAGGTGCTGTTGGGCAGCAGCTTGTCGCGCAGTGCTTCATCCCATGCGGTATCGCCCTGCATTTCACCGTCCACGTTCAAGCGCGGGTTGCGCTTGAGCAGCGCCTCACGCACCTGACGCATCTTCAGCGCGTCCTTGGAATCGTGGCTGCCGAAGTTGGAATGCGACAGCAATGCGATCTTCGGCTCGATGCCAAACAGCTTCATGCGGAAGGCCGCCTGCAGCGTGGACTCGACGATCTGCTCGACGCTGGGATCTTCCTGCACGTGCGTATCGACGAAGAAGAACACGCCCTGATTGTTGATCACGCCGGTCATCGCCGAGGTCGAGCTGACCTTGGCCTCCAGCGGAATCACGCTGCGCACATAGCCCAGCTTCTTGTGGAAGCGGCCAACCAGGCCCGACAGCATCGCATCGGCCTCGCCACGGGCAACCATCACCGCCGCGATCAGGGTCGGGCGCGAGCGCATCAGGTTCTTGGCGGCGGCCACGGTGACGCCCTTGCGGCCGGTCATCTCGTGGTAGTACTGCCAGTAGTCGTTGAAGCGCGGGTCGTCGTTGATGTTGGTGACTTCAAAATCAACGCCGGCACGCATGCGCAACGCCAGGCGCTCGATGCGGGCTTCGATCACTTCCGGGCGGCCGATCAGGATCGGGAAGGCCACGCCTTCGTCGATCACGTTCTGCACCGCCTGCAGCACCACTTCTTCCTCGCCCTCGGCGTAAACCACGCGCTGCTTGTCCGAACGCGCACGGTCGTAGACCGGCTTCATGAACAGACTGGTGCGGTAGACGAACTGGGCCAGCTTGTCGCGGTAGGCCGCCATGTCGGCGATCGGCCGCGTAGCAACGCCCGAATCCATCGCGGCCTGGGCCACGGCGGCGGACAGCTCCACCAGCAGGCGGCGGTCGAACGGGCGCGGAATCACATAGTCGCGACCGAAGCTGGGCACGTCACCGCCGTAAGCGGCGCCAAGATCGGAGGCTTCCTTGCGTGCCAGCGCGGCAATCGCGCGCACGCAGGCAACCTTCATTTCTTCGTTGATGGTGGTGGCGCCCACGTCCAGCGCACCACGGAACAGATACGGGAAGCACAGCGCGTTGTTGACCTGGTTCGGGTAATCCGAACGGCCGGTACCCATGATCAGGTCCGAACGCACCGAATTGGCGTCTTCCGGCAGGATTTCCGGGTAGGGGTTGGCCAGGGCGAAGATGACCGGATCACGCGCCATGCTGGCGACCATGTCCTTGGTCAGGATGCCGCCGGCCGACAGGCCCAGGAAGATGTCGGCGCCGTCGACGATCTCGGCCAGGGTGCGTTTGTCGGTGTCGCGGGCGTAGCGCGCCTTTTCCGGGTCCAGGTCGGTACGCCCGGTGTGGATCACGCCGTCGCGGTCATAGGCCAGGATGTTTTCCGGCTTCAAACCCAACGAAACCAGCATATTGACGCAGGAAATACCCGCCGCGCCCATGCCGGTGGTGGCCAGCTTGACCTCTTCGATCTTCTTGCCGGTGATGCACATGGCGTTGAGCACGGCGGCGCCGACGATGATCGCGGTGCCGTGCTGGTCGTCATGGAACACCGGGATGTTCATCCGCTCGCGCAGCTTGCGCTCGACGATGAAGCATTCCGGTGCCTTGATGTCTTCCAGGTTGATGCCGCCGAAGGTCGGCTCCAGCGAAGCGATGATCTCGACCAGCTTGTCCGGGTCGTTCTCGTTGATTTCGATGTCGAAGACGTCGATTCCGGCAAACTTCTGGAACAGTACGCCCTTGCCTTCCATCACCGGCTTGCCGGCCAGCGGGCCGATGTTGCCCAGGCCCAGCACGGCGGTGCCGTTGGTGATGACGCCGACCAGGTTGCCGCGTGCCGTCATCTCGCTGGCCATGGCGGGGTCGGCCATGATCGCTTCGCAGGCATGTGCCACACCCGGCGAATACGCCAGCGACAGGTCGCGCTGGGTCAACATGGGCTTGGTTGCCACCACCTTGATTTTGCCAGGCGGCGACATCCGGTGGTATTCGAGGGCGGCCTGCTTGAAATCTTCGTTGGACATCGAGTTGTGGGCGCTAATGGGCAAGAAGGACGGGAGATGATAACGCCGTTAAGGCAGTTGGACCTGTCGCTATGCTGTCGCACGAATGCTGCAAGTGCACAATTCGGATCTATCCACACCACGGCGTGCGCAACAGTTTCGGCCCTGATAGTGACAAGCACAGGACGCAAAAAAGTCGCGGGGCCGCCTGTTCGTCAGCAGGCCCCGCGCAAAAACGCACACACAGGTAAACCTCAAACCTTTGCTGTCGGTACCGTTGGGGGCAATTCCGACGGCTCAACGCCATCGAGCACCAGCGCCAGGCGCTGCCGATCCAGCGCCCCTTCCCAACGCGACACCACGACCGTGGCCACCGCATTGCCGATGAAATTGGTCAAGGAGCGGCATTCGCTCATGAAACGGTCCACGCCCAGGATCAATGCCATGCCGGCTACCGGCACCTCCGGCACCACCGCCAAGGTGGCAGCCAGGGTGATGAAGCCCGCACCGGTGACCCCGGCCGCGCCCTTGGAACTGAGCATGGCGACCAGCAGCAGCGCGATCTGGTGACCCAGGCTCAACTCGGTATTGGTGGCCTGGGCAATGAACAACGCCGCCAGGGTCATGTAGATGTTGGTGCCATCGAGGTTGAACGAATAGCCGGTTGGCACCACCAGCCCAACCACCGACTTGCCGCAACCGGCCTTCTCCATCTTCTCCATCAGCGAAGGCAGCGCCGATTCGGATGAGGAAGTGCCCAGCACCAGCAGCAGTTCGGCCTTGAGGTAACGGGCCAGCTTGAGCACCGAGAACCCGCACAGGCGCGCCACCGCGCCCAGGATCACCACCACGAACAGCAGCGAGGTCAGGTAGAAGGAGCCCACCAGCCAGGCCAGATTGACCAGCGAGGCAATGCCGTATTTGCCGATGGTGAAGGCAATGGCGCCAAACGCACCGATCGGCGCGGCGCGCATCAGCAGGTGCACCAGCTTGAATACCGGCGTGGTCAGCGCTTCGAGCAGGTTCAACACCGGCCGGCCTTTTTCGCCGACCGAAGCCAGCGCGATACCGAACAGCACCGCCACGAACAGCACCTGCAGGATGTTGTCACCGACGAACGGGCTCAGCAGGGTCTTGGGAATGATGTCCAAGGCAAAGCCCACCAGGGTCAGCTCATGCGAGCGCTGCACATAGCCTTCCACCGCACTCTGGTCCAGATCGGCCGGATTGATGTTCATGCCGGCACCGGGCTGCACCACATGTGCCACCACCATGCCCACTACCAGGGCCAGGGTGGAGAAAAACATGAAATACGCCATCGCCTTGGCAAACACGCGGCCAACGCTGCGCAGATGGGTCATGCCGGCGATGCCGGTGACGATGGTCAGGAAAATCACCGGCGCGATGATCATCTTCACCAGTTTGATGAAGGCATCGCCCAGCGGTTTGAGCTGCTCGGCGAACACCGGCTCGAAATGCCCCAACAGCACACCCAGCGCTATCGCGACCAGCACCTGTACGTAGAGCTGGCGGTAAAGCGGCAGCCGGCGCCCCGCAGGGGTAGCGACAGTGGCGGAAGCGGCATGCATGGGGGAAACCTCGAAGATTCACTGACTGCCGGCTTTTTTACCGGCCCCCGCGCGCAACGCCGATAACGCATTGGTGTTAAGACAGCCCTCCGGCGCACCCGCATCCGCGCTACCGGCCCGCCTGCGGCAGTGGCAAATAACCGGACAAGACCTATGGCACTGCGCCGCGATGGTGCCGGACCATCGGTACATGCCGTTCTTCCCCACCCATCGGCGCCGTATGCGCTGGCTGCTGCCGCTCACCGCCGCACTCGCCATCGCGGCGATCGGGCTGACGGCGCTGCGCCATTTCGAGCGCAGCAGTCTTGCCAGCGAAGCGGTGCGGGCGCAGACCCAGCTGCATCTTCATGGCGAAGCCCTGCAGGCGCTGATCGAGCGCCACCGCGTACTGCCGGCGGTGTTGGCGCTGGATCCGGATGTGCGCGCGTCACTGTCACAGGCCGCGCTGGGCAAACCGGAACTGGACCGTCTCAATCGCAAGCTGGAGCGCGTCAATGGCGTGGCAGCCACCTCCACCCTCACCCTGCTCGATCGCAATGGCGTGGCACTGGCAGCCAGCAACTGGCGGATGAACCGCAGTACCAACGTCGGCAACAGCTATCAGTTCCGCCCCTACTTCCGCCAGGCAATGCAGGAAGGCAGCGGCACTTTCTACGCCGAAGGCGTCACCACCGCCATGCCCGGCTATTTCCTGTCCGAAGCGGTGCGCGACGACACCGGCAAGGCGGTCGGCGTGGTGGTGGTAAAAGTGGTGCTGCGGCCACTGGAGCAGACTTGGGACGACTCCGCCGACACGGTTTTCGCCAGCGACAGCCATGGCGTGATCTTCCTCTCCAGCTACCGGCCCTGGCGCTACCTCACCCTGCATGCGCTGGGCCCGGGTGTACGCGAGGAACTGCAGCGCACGCGCCAGTACGCGCAGCTGCCGCAGCACCAGCTGCGGCGCTCTCCGGGCACCTCGCTGGGGCCGAACCAGCAACGCGTGCAGCTGGCAGATGCCGGCGAGGTGATCTGGGTATCGCAACAGCTGCCGCAACAGCAATGGACCCTTCATCTGCTGCGCAGCACCGCCGCCAGTACTGCCAGTGCGCGCAGCTTTGCCGGCGCGCTGATGGCCAGCCTTATCGCGCTGTTGTTGCTGGGCTACGGGCTATGGCAACGGCAGCGGCTGGCACGCCTGCGCGAGCGCAGCCGCCACGAACTGGAGCAGTTGGTGGAGCAGCACGCACAGGAACTGCGCACCACCGAAGATGGCGTTGTGCATGCCGCGCACGCGGCCGACTACGGCGAAAGCGCGAGCCTGCAGCATCTGCCGCAAGGCGTCTGCGTGGTCGATGCGCAGCTCAACCTGGTGGCATGGAACCGGCGCTACATCGAACTGTTCCGTTTCCCGCCGGGGCTGATCCAGGTAGGCCGGCCGATTGCCGACGTCTTCCACTACAACGCGCGGCGCGGTCTGCTTGGCCCGGGGCCGGTCGAGGAAGCGATCGAACGCCGCCTCAACCACCTGCGTTCGGCCACCCCGCATATGCATGAGCGCGAGAGCGGCGACGGCAATGTGATCGAGATCCGCGGCAATCCGCTGCCTGATGGCGGTTTTGTCACCAGCTATACCGATATCACCGCCTATCGCAACGCCGCCCGCGACCTGCGCTCATTGGCCGACACCCTCAGCCTGCGCGTCAGCGAGCGCACCCACGACCTGGCCGGCGCCAAGCGCCAGGCCGAAGAGGCCAACCAGGCCAAGACGCGGCTGGTAGCCGCTGCCGTACACGACCTGCTGCAACCCTTGAACGCAGCGCGCATGTTCCTGTCGGCCCTGCGCGGGCGTTTGACGGATGCCAGCTGCCGCGATATCGCCGACAACGTGGACAATGCGCTGACCGCGCAGGACGGCATCCTGACCAGCCTGCTGGACATCTCGCGGCTGGAGTCGGGCGCACTTGAAAAACGTGTCCGCGACTTCCCGCTGGAGCCGCTGCTGGAAGCGCTGACCATAGAGTTCGGCATCCTCGCCAATGCACGCGGCCTGCGTGTGCACCATGTGGCCACCAGTGCGGTGGTACGCAGCGACGAGGCGCTGCTGCGGCGCATCCTGCAGAACCTGTTGTCCAATGCCGTGCGCTACACCCGCAGCGGCCATATCGTCATCGGTTGCCGCCGCGACGGCGAGCAGCTGCGCATCGAAGTGCACGACACCGGCACGGGCATTCCGCAGGCACGCCAGCAGGAAATCTTCGAGGAGTTCCGTCGGCTCGACAACGCCGGCAGCGAAGAACCCGGCGCCGGCCTCGGCCTGGCCATCGTCGACCGCATCGCCCACCTGCTGGATCACCGTATCGGTCTGCGTTCCACGCCCGGGCGCGGCAGCGTGTTTTCGGTCACCCTGCCGCGCGGCGATGTCGGCTGCAGCGTATTGCCGGTGAACCCGCCAGAAGAAGCCCAGGCCGATTCCCTGCTGGCCGGTTGCCGGGCCTGGTGCATCGACGACGATCCGCGTATCAGCCTGGCCACACGCCTGCTGCTGGAACGTTGGGGCTGCCAGGTTGAATTTGCCGGCGGCGTGGAAGCGGCGCTGGCAGCGACCCGCTCGGACAATGTGCCCGACCTGTTGCTGCTGGATGTGCGCATGGGCGATATCAGCGGCCCTGCCTTGCTGCCAATGCTGGTCGAGTGCTGGGGCAGCGAGCCCGGTGTGATCCTGTTCACCGCCGAACAGGATCCCGAGCTGCGCCAGCTCGCACGCGAACGCAACTGGGGTTATGTCTCCAAGCAGGCGCGGACCGCGGCACTGCGCGCGTTGATGACGCATCTATATCAGCGCGGAAGTTGATTGGAAGGCCAAACCTGTAGTGGGGGGCGGGGAGCGGGCAGGGGGGCGGGGGGCAGGAGCCGCGGGGGGGGGGGGCGCGGCGAGCGCCGGCGGGGTGGGG
>NZ_JBDJMY010000009.1:0-127716 GCF_039674165.1 Stenotrophomonas terrae | reverse complement strand
GCATGGCTCGGCACTACAGTGCGGGATTGCTGGTAAAGCCTCTGAGCATGGCTCGGCACTACGAGTGCGGGATTGTTGGTAAAGCCCCTGCCGAGCATGGCTCGGCACTACAGTGCGGGATTGCTGGTAAAGCCTCTGAGCATGGCTCGGCACTACGAGTGCGGGATTGTTGGTAAAGCCCCTGCCGAGCATGGCTCGGCACTACAGTGCGGGATTGCTGGTAAAGCCTCTGAGCATGGCTCGGCACTACGAGTGCGGGATTGTTGGTAAAGCCCCTGCCGAGCATGGCTCGGCACTACGGGGGCTTAGTCCTTGGTGACGCGGTTGATCTCGGCCAGGCTGGTGGTGCCCTGCGCGGCCTTAATCAGCGCTGACTGGCGCAGGTCATTGATGCCGATCTTCTGCGCAGCGTCGGCGATATCCATCGCGTTGCCGCCCTGCAGGACGATCGCCGCGATGTCATCGGTCATCGGCATCACCTGATAGATACCGGTACGGCCCTTGTAGCCCTCCGTACATTCATCACAACCCACCGGCTCGAACAGATTGATGCCCTTGGCGATCTGCTCAGCGGTATAACCCTCGGCCAGCAATGCATTCTCCGGCAACTGGGTCGGACGCTTGCAGTTCGAGCACAGGCGCCGCGCCAGGCGCTGGGCAATCACCAGGGTCACCGACGAGGTGATGTTGTAGGGCGCGATACCCATGTTCATCAGACGCGCGATGGTCTGCGGCGCATCGTTGGTATGCAGCGTTGACAGCACCATGTGACCGGTCTGCGCGGCCTTGATCGCGATTTCCGCGGTCTCAAGGTCACGGATTTCGCCGACCATGATGATGTCCGGATCCTGTCGCAGGAACGAACGCAGCGCGGCAGCGAAGGTCATGCCGCGTTTGTTGTTCTGCTGCACCTGGTTCACACCGGGCAGCCGGATTTCAACCGGGTCCTCGGCGGTGGAGATATTGCGGGTCTCGTCATTGAGGATGCCCAGCGCGGTATATAGCGACACCGTCTTACCCGAACCGGTCGGCCCGGTTACCAGCACCATGCCGTAAGGCTTGTGGATGGCATCCAGGAACAGCTTCTGCTGGTCCGGCTCATAACCAAGCTTGTCGATGCCCAGCTTGGCAGCGCTGGCGTCAAGGATACGCAGCACGATCTTTTCGCCGAACAGCGTCGGCAAGGTACTGACACGGAAATCGATCTGCTTGCTCTTGGACAGGTTGAGCTTGATGCGACCATCCTGAGGCACCCGCTTTTCAGCGATATCCAGCTGCGCCATCACCTTCAGACGCGCGGCGATACGCTGGTTCAGCTTCACCGGCGCCTTGGCGACGCTCTTGAGCAGGCCATCGATACGGAAGCGCACCCGGTAATCATCTTCATAAGGCTCGAAGTGGATATCCGAAGCGCCCTTGCGGATGGCATCGACCAAGGCTTTGTTGACGAACTTGACGACCGGGGTGTCATCGCCTTTGGCATCCACACCGGTGTCGCCACCGCTGCCCATGTCCTCGTCACCGGCGGCGACGTCCAGGTCGCCCATGCCCTCATCGTCACCGCCAAGGCTGTCGCCCAGCGAGTCGTTGCTGGCCAGCCACAGGTCCAGGGTGCGGCGGATCTGCTCCTCGTCGACCAGGATGGGCTCGACCACCAGGTTGGTCTGGAACTTGATCTCATCCAGCTGCTGGGTCGGGTTGCTGGTACCCACGAACAGCTTGCCGCCACGCTTGAACAGCGGCAGCACCTGATGCCGGCGCAGCAATTCCTCGCTGACCAGCTTCATCGCGTTCTGGCTGGCATCAAACACCGACACATCCAGCAAGGGCATGCCGAATTCCATGGCGTTGGCAGCAGCCATATGCGCGGCGCTCACCAGCTTCTTGTCAGCCAGCCACTGCGCCAACGGCACCTTGGCGTCGCCTGCCTGGGTCATGGCCGTACGGGCAACAGCCTCGTCCAAGGCACCATCCTGGACCAGCCGGCGGGCGATGCCGGTGATTCCGACGAGGTTTACGTTGGCAACATTCATTGAGGCGTCCCCTGAAAGCAGCCCCCAGATTACCTCAAGCCCCTGTAAACCGTCAGTCCATCCGCACCCAGGCCGGCAACCCGGCTACTATGGCGGCGGGGAGAACTACCGGTAATCAAACGTGCGTGAACTGAGCATCATCCTGCCTGCGAAGAACGAGGCCGAAGGGTTGAAACGGACCCTGCCCGAACTGCGCGCAGCGTATCCGTCCGCCGAGATCATCGTGGTCGATGACGGGTCAACCGACCAGACCGCCGCCATCGCCCGCGAACAAGGCGCCAGCGTGCTGAGCAGCCCGTACTCGATGGGCAACGGTGCGGCGATCAAGCGCGGCGCCCGCGCCGCGAACGGCCAGATCCTGGTCTTCATGGACGCCGATGGTCAACACAGCGCTGGCCATATCGCCCAGCTGCTGGCCAAGCTGGACGAAGGCTACGACATGGTCGTCGGCGCCCGCGACAGCAGCGGCCAGGCCAATCTGCATCGGGGCTTGGCCAATGCCTTCTACAACAAGCTTGCCAGTCATATGACCGGCCACCGCATTGACGACCTCACTTCCGGCTTCCGCGCCGTGCGCGCCGAGCGCTTCCGCGAATTCCTGCACCTGCTACCGAACGGCTTCAGCTACCCAACCACCAGCACGATGGCGTTCTTCCGCAGCGCCTACCCGGTGGCCTATGTGCCAATCCCGGTAGCCAAGCGTGTCGGTAATGGCAGCCATATCCGGCCGATCAAGGATGGCATAAGATTTTTGCTGATCATTTTCAAGATCGCGACGCTGTATTCGCCGATGAAGTTGTTTGGGCCAATCGCATTGACCTTCTTCATGACAGGCGCTGCCTACTACGGCTATACGTTTGCGACTGTGCATCGGCTGACGAACATGAGCACTTTACTGTTCAGCGCCGCGGTCATTATTTTCTTGATCGGACTCATTTCAGAGCAGATAACCAATCTTACTTATCGTCGTGACAGCTGAAGGCCAAGCAGATACCAGTCCAAGCACATGAAAGATCAGATTCCAGCAGAGCAGACTACTTATTCTGAGAGAATGGGGGTCATAGCACCTGCCTTGGGGTGGGCGCCGCCGCTTCGTTACCTGCTGCGCCGGGCACGCATTCTGTCCCTACTCAAGAAATGTCGCCCGCCCGCAGCACTACTGGAAATCGGTTGCGGTGCCGGAGCACTATTGTGCGACCTGAGCCGCATGGGTTACGACGCAAAGGGGCTTGAGACCTCTTTGAAGGCACTTTCGATGGCGACACAGCTGGCGAATGCTGTACAAAGTACACACAGCGTGCTGGCGAGCCCTGAGTCTGGCTGGCACGGAAAATTCGACATCGTTTGTGCTTTCGACGTCCTCGAACATATCGAAGACCACGATGCCGCACTTCAAGAGTGGCTGCAATGGCTTAGCCCCAAGGGGTCTCTGATTATTTCAGTGCCAGCTCACCGATCACGCTGGGGAGCCGGCGATGTGTGGGCAGGCCACTGGCGCCGCTACGACCATAGCGAATTGAGAGAATTGATTGCTGCGCACGGCCTGAAAATTGAGTACTTCGAGTGCTATGGATTCCCCCTGGCAAATGCTACTGAAGCGCTGGGCAATATCGCGTATAAAAGAATGCTGAATAAAGCGGAGAGCCAGTCAAAGGGCGATGCCACCGCCTCCAGTGGCGTAGATCGCCGCAGCTATCTTAAATTGAACAGGTGGATCAACACCTTGTCAGGTAGAGCAATCATATCCTTAGCCGACGGCTTGCAGTCTTTGACCAAAGGCCGCAACTGGGGCAGTGGCTACCTTGTCATGGCTAGTCGCCAATGAAACTTGCGTGGCGAATTTGCAGCCTCCTGGTGTCGCTGGCGTTAGGCGGATATTTCTTATGGTTCTGCTTGCAGCACCTGGACCTCAACACTCTGATAGCAACGCCAAACAAGACAAGCGTGCTCGGCGCACTGCTCGCGGCCAGCCTCTGTTACACAGCCATATATCCTCTGACTGGACTGGCGTGGCGCCAACTACTTCTGCGCCAGGGACAGAACTGGAGTCCCACGCAACTCACCGTATTTATCGGCATTACCCAACTGGCGAAGTATGTGCCCGGAAACATCGCGCAGCACATCTGCCGCGCGGCCTATTCGTTCAAGCACGGGATGCTGATGCGGCCATATGCCACGACAATCGTCCAGGAAACCTTGCTGGCCGCAGCCGCCAGCGTTCTGATCGGCATATTATTTCTGGCACCGGCGACTTGGCACTCTACCGTAGGCCATTACAGACCCGTCCTCCTCACTGCTCTAGCTTTGAGTTGCATTGGCATTCTTATTTTCTGCATCAATGTACCCCCAAGTAGTGCTCGCAAAAATGGACCTATAAGCAAGTTCCTCTACATGACTGGCGGCCTCCCCGGTCCGTCAACTACGCTAAAAGCACTGGCCGCATACAGCTGCAATTACCTGATCATTGGTATTGGGATATGGCTGCTGGCACTGGCGCTTAGTCTATCCAGCGTAAGCTACGGGACCGCCACTTCTGCTTTCGCCATAGCGTGGATCCTTGGCTTTCTGGCTCCTGGCGCACCTGCTGGCCTTGGCGCGCGCGAGGGCGTAATGCTACTGGTACTGACAGGAAATGGCAGTGATGAAAAAATTCTCCAGCTGGTAATGCTCTCACGAGCCAGCACCATGCTTGGCGATCTGATTGTCTTTTCGGCCAGCGTACTACTTTCCAACCATATAAATAGAAAAAAGCAGATGCTGACATGAGAATAGACCTGGAGCCAACCGGCGAACGCGTCATTGAGGATGTGTACATGCATTCAATCGGAGCTTATACGATCTATGCAATGCACGCCGCCAGCTACGGCTTCGTCGAGAAACTGTGCAGTGAAAAGAAGGTGCTCGACCTTGGTTGCGGCTCAGGATACGGCGCCATGCGCCTTTCCAAGACTGCGAACGAAGTACACGGCGTAGACGTCGCGGAGGATGCAATTTCATACGCAAAGGAAAGATTCAAAAATGCGAATCTGCACTTCCGTAAAATTGACCCCAGCAAACAGCTCCCGTTCGCTACCGCCTCCTTCGATGTTGTACTTTCATTTCAAGTCATAGAGCACGTCAGTGACGAAGATGGCTATCTACGCGAGGCCAGGAGACTTCTCAAGCCGGGCGGCACCTTGGTCGTCATCACACCCGACAGAAAGAACCGATTGCTCCCAGGTCAAAAGCCATGGAACAGATGGCATCTGCGCGAATATGACATGAGCACTCTCGTCAAACTCATCAATCGGCACCTGACGGTGACACAGGCATTGCAGATGGGAGCCCGCCGGGAAATTGCGTCCATAGAAATAAAGCGATACTCACGCACCAAATGGCTCTGCCTTCCCGCCACACTCCCCGGCATGCCAGATTTTATCCGTATCGGTGCGCTCAACCTTGTCCACCGTGTCATCGGGAAATTCAAACCAGCCCACTCCGTTGCAATTCAAAAATTCGAGTTCGATGAGCACGACTTTATCATTGGCGAGAACCAAGAGAATTCCCTGAATTTGGTTGTAACAGCACAGCTTGCAAAAAATGCCAGAGACTGAGCCACCCATCAAAAAAATATATATCGCTGGCGCGGGATTGCGCGGAGACGGCTATCCGAATGCGTGGAACACAGTAAAAATACTTACCTGCCTGGACGATTTAGCTGTAATCGACCACAGTTGCTGGCTACCCCAAGACGTCAAGCTGTGGAAACTCGCTAGTGGATCGAAAGCAGACGCCTTGGTTGGCGTCACAAGAATTGCTAGCTCAAATCTTATATCGCTTGCCAAACTGCTGGCACGCACTCCAGCCAGAAGCCTCACTTACGTCCCGTACCCAGGAATATTCATTCTCTGGCTGGCATCATGGCTACCTGAAAGAATCCGCCCACGATTCATTTGCGACGCCTATATAACCGTATGGGACTCTCTGTATCAGGATAGAAATCTCGGAAACAGCAAGAGCACCGCTTCTCGAATACTGCTCTCCATTGAGTCGCGTGCACTTCGCACCGCTGAAATGGTAGTTTCAGACACAACCAAGAACGCCGAACACATCAGCCTTACATTCGGCGTGGCGCGGGACCGGATTCGCGCCCTGCCCTTGGCGCTGCAACCGCTCCCCGACCGCCCTCGCCCGCCCAAAAAAAACGATGATGACAACAGGGTGAACGTCATTTTCGTTGGAACTTTCGTGCCCCTGCAGGGAACCACCTTAATAGCGAAATCCATCCACGCCTTGCGCAACGCCCACGATATCGAGTTCACGTTGATCGGAGATGGGCAGCAAGCGACCGACGCCAGTCCTTGGCTTGGAGCAAATCAGTCCGTCACATGGCTACGCGCATGGCAACCAAAGGAAGTTATCGCCAAGAATATTGAGCAATCGGATATTTGCCTCGGCGTATTTGGCGGGGACGGCAAGGCAGCCAGAGTGCTGCCATTTAAAATCTACTCAGCCCTCGCTGCAGGCAAGCCTGTCATATCACAGGACAATTACGGTTTACCGGAGAACACTCCGCCCCCCCCTCTAATGGCAATCTCAAGCGATGTAGATTCGCTGAGCAGTGCCATCCAGACGCTAGCTAATGCGCCGGACCAAAGAAGAGAGATGGGTGCCGCCGCCGCCGTTTATCACCAAAAATACCTATCCAGCGAAGCGCTTACGCTCATCTGGAAAGGAGTTATTAATAAACTTATAAACTCAACTGCACCAGAACAGTGAATTTACTCAACGCATAGCGGACTCGAAAGACAGCGGTGCAATCCACCAGTATCTATTGTAGCTTGCGCGACTTCGCCGCCTCAATATCCAGCCAATCCGCCACATCTGAATTACCCCCTTCCCTGAGGCGCTCACTTAACGACTGCAGATACCCCGGGTAAGGGGCGGCACCATCCACTGCCCGCACCAGCAAGCGTTTAGCCCGCGCCGTGTCATTCTGATATTTCAGCGCATGAAGCGCGACGGCCCCATAACTATACGGCGGCATTGGTTTCCGCTCAAAGAGCATGTCAAAAGCACTAGACAGCGCAGAATCATCCATCCTCACGCCAGCCATACGTCGATCTAGCAAGCGAAACATGGCGCCCACCGTTTCGTGACCAATAGGTCGATCCCGAAGGCGAAACTGCAGCCGACTCCACCACTCCGGCTTGACCGGCAGGTTGTTCTCAGCATGCAACAGAATCAATGACTGCTCCGCAAGAACAGTCGCCCAGTCCATTTTCGATTCACGCTCCAACTCAGCGACCGCAAAACCAAAAAATGGCGAATCAACATCACCGTCCGACATCGCGTTGTATAAAATCCCGAGATCTTGCGCAGCACGTGCTGAATCAGGATTCACGTGCGTCAACTCCGTTGAAAGCAGCAGCACGTTACCCCAGGTAGCTGCCCGTACTACCCCAAGAAATCCCACACCCAACACCAGCGCTGCGACAGCAGCTATTTTTATACCAGGGCCGTCGCGCACAGGAATACGCCGCACCAGGTCAGCTGCCGCCAACAGAATACCCAATATCGCAAAGTAATTCCTATGCTCGAACACCAACTCCAGCGCCAATACATTGCTAGTAATTGCATGACTGACAAAGAACCACAACAGACCCAAACTAAACAACGGGGCACGCCTGCGGAATATCCAAGCGACTGCAAACAGCGCAAGCAATAGGAGCGCACCGGCAATAGTAGTAATCGGCTCAAACAGCCCACGTGACGCCTGAAGATCATCGTAATAGAACGACATGAGCGCAGGCGAGGGAAATAGAATCTGCCCGAGATACATCGGTAGCACACGAAGCTGAGTCAGCACACGCTCGCCAGCGGTGAAATCGCGTATCGCATAGGCTTGCGGAGCCGTGTAGGCCGGAATCACCACCGCAACAAACACGACCAACACGATCAAGCAACCGATCGCGTAACCCCAACGCCAAAATCGCTTTTGAGCTGATGTGTACCCATCAAAGCGGAGTAGCGTCAACTCCAGCGCCAATGTGTACAACGGCAGCAACAACGCAGTTTCTTTCGCCCCGAGCGCCATTAACAGCAATGGCGCGCACAGAGCAAGCCACACCCAGCCTCGGGCACCCTGTATCTGCGCCTGGCGACCACGCAAGTAAGCCAACAGCGCCAGCAAGACAAACATCAGCGACAGGGTTTCCATGCGCTGCACTACATATAGCACGGTGGAAACTTGCAAAGGGTGCACGGCCCATAGCAGCGCAATTGCAGCAGCTGACCAACGCAGAAGCCGCCCCACCCCCGCCAAAGCGAGCAATCTGACACATAGTGCATACACCAAGATTGTATTTACCAGGTGAACTAGCAACCCACCCAGTTTCCAACCCCATGGATTTAAACCATCGAGAGCATAATTAAGTGAAAAGCTCAACATCGCCAGCTGGCGACCAGTACCGCCTGGATCAAAGCTAAAGGCAGCTCTCCACAGCTCGCCGAAGCCAAGAGCCTCGACATGCACCCTGCTGTTATCCACCAACGCAGGAAAATCATCAAATATGAAAGGCCCGCTCAATCCTGGCCAATAAACAGCAGCAACCACCACCGCTAATGCAGCCAACCCAACGGAGCGAATTAACGCCATACGACCGACCATTCCCAGCCCTTTAATCGCTAAGCGCATCTCGCCAAATATAATCAGCTGCAACCAGCCGGATACAGCTTGGATGAGATACTAGCATCCACTTTACATTGCCAAGCCCCGGAAGCGGAACGCGCAATCTCAATAGTCTTTCCCGCGATCAATGGACTGCCTTTCAAGCGGCAACGGATAAACCCCGCATCTCCCGAGTCCATTGACAGATCGCACCGCGGCGTAGTCGGAGGAAGCCCAATATCAACAAGATCGAAGGTTGCAACGCTCTCGACAAGCACATGCGATTCGAACCCTGTTTGGCCACCACGAATGTCAGCCAGACCCGCAGTAACCTGCGCCTTCGCTACGTAATTCTGGTATGCCGGCAACGCTACTGCCGCCAGAATAGCAATAATTGCAACAACGATCATCAACTCAATCAAGGTGAACCCTTCATTCCTGCTCATCCCCCCCCCCCCTTTCTATCGAATCGATATACCAGAAGTCCAATTTTTAACAAAAAGAAAGGGGCGATATCCGCCCCTTTCCTTACAACAAGTAATAAAAATTACTTGGTGCAACCAGCCGGCAGGAACTTGGAATCAACAGCACCGGTTGCGGTGCAGTTCCATGCGCCAGAAGCGTCACGGGTCAGCAGAACAACCGAGCCGGCGACCTTCGGATTGCCCTTCAACGTGCAAGAGATCTTCTGGTTTGCAGCATCTGCCCAAGCGCCAGTTACAGCGATAGCGCAACGCGGGGTAGAGGAAGCCAGACCCAGCGAAAGCGCGGTCGGAGCGGTGGTCTGGGTACCCGACTGGATGCCCTCTTCGAACGCGGTGATACCACCACGAATGTCAGCCAGACCAGCGGTGACCTGCGACTTGGCGACATAGTTCTGGTAAGCCGGCAGCGCGATGGCGGCCAGGATGGCGATGATCGCAACAACGATCATCAGTTCGATCAGCGTAAAACCCTGCTGCTTCTTCATTAGGTACATCCCCTAGAGGTTTTTAATAGTTGACGAGGGTGAAAGCCGCATAGGCAGACTCCCTCCCATGCGGGGTAGTGCAAAGCAGGATGCATGCCAAGTTTCAGACAGCTCCCCAGCTCCCCACCACAATGATGGCAGCAACGCTCAGGAATGGAAGCCCCCAGCTCCGGTTTTGCCCGCCACACCCCTTTGTGACGCAACACGTCACTTTGTGACACACCCCGCCTTTCGATAGCAACAATCGCTCTGAGCCGGCTATTGGATACGTGCCAGTTCGTATCGAAGCAGATACCATGCAGACAGATGCCCGGCCTGGGGAAGGCTTGGGCGGGGAGCCCAAACCGATGTCCGCCACTCGTAATGCAGTCAAGAACGACCCCATAGCGCGCAACACCAATCAGTTGCTGCCGTTTGTCTGGGAGGGAACAGACAAACGCGGCGTGAAGATGAAGGGTGAGCAGCAGGCAAAGAACCTGAACATGGTTCGCGCGGAGCTGCGCAAGCAGGGAATCACCGCGACCGTAGTAAAGCCAAAACAGAAGCCTCTGTTTGGCGCTGCCGGCTCAAGAATCACGGCCAAGGAAATCGCGTTCTTCAGTCGCCAGATGGCGACAATGATGAAGTCCGGCGTGCCGATTGTGAGTTCGCTTGAAATCATCGGCGATGGGCAAAAGAACCCACGGATGAAGAAGATGGTCGGCCAAATCAGGGCCGATATCGAAGGCGGCTCGTCGCTTTATGAGGCGATCAGCAAGCACCCGGTGCAGTTCGATGAGCTGTACCGCAACCTGGTGAAGGCCGGCGAAGGCGCCGGTGTACTGGAAACCGTGCTTGATACGGTTGCTAACTATAAAGAGAACATCGAAGCGCTGAAGGGCAAGATCAAAAAAGCGCTTTTTTACCCGGCGATGGTTGTTGCCGTAGCGCTGTTGGTGAGCTCCATCCTGCTGGTTTGGGTGGTGCCGCAGTTCGAGGACGTGTTCAAGGGCTTTGGCGCCGAACTGCCTGCGTTCACCCAGATGATTGTGGGCCTTTCGCGATTCATGGTCGCATGGTGGTGGCTCATCTTGATCGTCCTAGTTGGATCAATAGTTGGCTTCCTATTTGCCTACAAACGCTCGCCAGCCATGCAGCACACGATGGACAAGCTGATTCTGAAAGTGCCTATCATCGGCCAGATCATGCACAACAGCGCAATCGCCCGGTTCGCGCGCACGACTGGCGTGACCTTCAAGGCCGGTGTCCCGCTGGTTGAAGCGCTCGGCATCGTTGCTGGCGCCACCGGCAACAGCGTCTACGAAAAAGCGGTTCTGCGAATGCGCGACGACGTCGCCGTCGGCTACCCGGTCAACATGGCGATGAAACAGGTCAACCTGTTCCCGCACATGGTCATCCAGATGACCGCCATCGGCGAAGAAGCCGGTGCGCTGGACGCGATGCTGTTCAAGGTTGCCGAATATTACGAGCAGGAAGTGAACAACGCGGTTGACGCGCTGAGCAGCCTGCTGGAACCCATGATCATGGTATTCATCGGCACCATCGTCGGCGGCATGGTCATCGGCATGTATCTCCCCATCTTCAAACTGGCATCCGTGATCTAACACATGGCATTTCTCGACCAGCATCCCGGTCTCGGCTATCCCGCCGCGGCCGGACTGGGACTGCTGATCGGCAGCTTCCTCAACGTGGTGATCCTGCGCTTGCCCAAGCGCATGGAGTGGCAGTGGAAGCGCGATGCGCGCGAAATCCTCGAAGAGCCCGATATCTATGAGCCGCCGCCGCCGGGCATCGTGGTGGAGCCGTCGCACTGCCCGCACTGCAAGCACAAGCTGAGCTGGTACGAGAACATTCCGCTGTTCAGCTGGCTGATCCAGCGTGGCAAGTGTCGTCATTGCCAAGCGCCGATCTCCATCCAGTACCCGATCGTGGAACTGGTCACCAGCTTGATGGTGCTGGCCAGCGTCTGGCAGTTCGGCTTCGGTTGGCAGGGCTTTGGCGCCATCGTGCTGAGCTGCTTCCTGGTCGCGCTGTCAGGCATCGACCTGCGCACCCAACTGCTACCCGACCAGCTCACCCTGCCACTGATGTGGCTGGGCCTGATAGGCAGCATGGACAACCTCTACATGCCCGCCAAACCGGCGCTGCTTGGTGCCGCGGTCGGCTACTTGTCGCTATGGACGGTGTGGTGGTTGTTCAAGCAGATCACCGGCAAGGAAGGCATGGGCCATGGCGACTTCAAGTTGCTGGCCGCGTTGGGCGCCTGGTGCGGACTCAAGGGCATCCTGCCGATCATCCTGCTGTCCTCCCTGGTCGGCGCCATTATCGGTTCGATCTGGCTGTACTCGCGCGGGCGCGACCGCGCCACGCCGATTCCATTCGGCCCCTACCTGGCCATCGCAGGCTGGCTGGTCTTCATGTGGGGCGACCAGATGATAGGCGGCTACATGCGCCTGGCAGGGCTACAGCAATAATCAATCACCAGCGACAATGGCCCCTTCGAGGGCCATTGTTGTTTTGGAGTCATTGCATGAGCAATTTCATCGTCGGACTGACCGGCGGCATCGCCTCGGGCAAGAGTGAAGTCAGCAGGCGCTTCGAGGCCCTGGGCATCACCGTGGCCGATGCGGATGTTGCAGCGCGCGAGGTTGTCGCGATTGGCAGCCCCGGCCTTGCGGCGATTGCAGAACTGTTTGGTGCCGAGGTTCTGCAGGCTGACGGCAGCCTGGACCGGGCCTACCTGCGTCAGCGCGTATTCGCCGATCCCGATGAACGCCGCGCACTGGAAGCGATCACCCATCCGGCCATCCGTGCCCGCGTGCGCAGCATCTGCGAAGCAGCGAGCAGCCCCTATTCGATTGCAGCCATTCCGCTACTCACGGAAGCCGGAGGCAGACCAACCTATCCGTGGCTGCAACGTGTTCTGGTAGTAGACGCACCGGAAGAAGTCCAGCATGCACGCCTGCTCAGTCGCGACAATATCGATGCGGCACTGGCCGAGCGCATGATCCAGGCGCAGGCCAGCCGCGCGCAGCGCCTGGCATTGGCCGACGATGTGATCGTCAACGATGGCCATCCTGATGCGTTGCAGGCACATATCGAAGTGCTGGATGCGCGTTATCGGAAGCTTGCGGCGCCGCGTTGATTCAAGCCATCCGCCGGGGCGCCCTGATCCCTGCGCCGCACCTCAAATGCAGCTCGTCATGAGCAGCCGCGATATCGAAATTCAGCCGGAATCACTTGGGGGTACGGGCCTGCTACGTGCCCGTGGGGGCGGCGCAAGCTGCGAAGTTAGCGTTATCGTAATCTCTTCATCTGATGATTTCTTTGCTTCGCGGCTTACGCCACTCCTACAAAAAAATCTATGCCGGTGGCCTTGCGTCGGTTTGCGGGTGACTCGAATGCTCACGTGCATAGCATTGCGCTCTGCTCCCCTGCCCTTGCGACAGTGCCAGGTCGTTCGATCAACAGCGCAGCTGTGGCTCGCAAACTGCTCCTCTCACCACGCACGCACGCAGGAGGCCAGCACCTCTGCGATCACCATGATCAGGGCAGTTCAGGCGCAAATGTCAGCGTCGCAATCACTCCGCGCTCCTTGCCCGGCCGGATATCCACCTGCCAGCCATATAGCGCGCACAGTCGGCTGACGATCGACAAACCGATCCCCCCGCCCTGCGAATGGCCAGCGTGGGTGCCGCGATAGCCGCGCTGGAACAAGCTTGCAGCATCTTTCTCGCTCAGCCCCGGGCCGTTGTCGATGACTTCCACCGCATTTGCCCCCACCCGCACCAGCACCCGACCTTCCTGCGAATACTTCACCGCATTGCCGATCAGGTTGCCCAGCGCCACCGACAACGCCGACTCTGGCGCATCGACTACCAGCTCGCGCGATCCTTCCAGCACCAGCTCCAAGGGCTTGCCACCGAGCTGGGCGCGGTGCGATTCCAGCAACTGCTCGGCAACCCGGGCGACATTGCTGCTGCCCTGCGCGCGCTCGTTGCGCGACAGCAGGAGCAATGAGCCAATCAAGTCACTGCACTGCTGTTCGGCGCGCTGGATGCGCTGCAGACGCTGCAACACTTTTTCATCCAGATTTGGCCGGGCCAGCAACAGCTCGGTAGCACCGCGGATCACAGCCAGCGGCGTACGCAGCTCATGGCTGACGTCGGCATTGAACTCGCGGTCGCGCTGGACCACTTCGGTCAGGCGCTCGGAATAGTCATCCAGCGCCTCAGCCAACTGGCCGACCTCGTCGTCCGGAAAACGCGGTGCCAAGGGCTCGGGGTGCTTGGCACCGCCACGGTAGGCGCGCAGCCGGGATGCCAAGTCGGACACCGGCCGCATCACCCGCGAGGCGGACCACCAGCCCAACACCCAGGACAGCAGACTGAAGATGATTACCGACAGGAACAGCGCGCGGTTGAGTTGCTGCTCACCACGAAGCGCCTGGCCCATGTCGTAAGCAATGAAGAACCACGCATCCGGTGTTTTACGCACACCTACCTTGTAGGAGAAAGGTTTGCCTTCGGCATCCTCGCCATTGATCGTATGAATGCCGTCCTGCAACCCTTCCCATTCGGGATAGTCACGGCGCAGCCCGTCGAGCTTGTCCGGCCGGAACAAAAAGGCCCGCATCTGCTGCACCGGAGCAACCACATCGGTGCCGCCACTGCGCATGTAGCTCTGCCAGGAAGCGTCGAGGTTGCGATTCATCACATCCTCTACCAGCTGGTTTTCCACACGCATCCGCGCCCAGTTCGTGGCGAAGGCGAACAGCGTGGTCAGGCAGAAGCCCAACAATACGAACGAAACGATGATGCGGCTGCGCAGACGCCGACGGTAGCGCCCACGCCTGCGCACGACCTCAGGCAGGACTGTTTCAGGCATCGGGTGCAGAGATACGGTAACCAATGCCATGACGGGTCTGGATCATCGGCACTTCGAAGGGCTTGTCCACCACCGCACGCAGGCCATGGATATGCACGCGTAGCGAATCCGAATCGGGCAGCTCCTCACCCCAGACGCGGGTTTCCAGCTCCTGACGGGTAACCACAGCAGGCGACGCTTCCATCAACGCCTGCAGGATCTTCAGTGCGGTCGGGTTGAGCTGCAGCAGCTTGCCCTGCCGGCGCACTTCCAGTGTATCCAGGTTGTATTCCAGGTCCCCCACTTCCAGCACGCGGGTATGTGCACCCTTGCCACGCCGCGACAATGCGTTGAGCCGCACTTCCACTTCCTGCAGCGCGAACGGCTTGATCAGGTAGTCATCGGCACCGGAATCAAAACCGGCCAGCTTGTTGTCCAGCGAGTCGCGGGCAGTGAGCATGAGCACCGGCGTCTGCTTGCGTGCATCGTTGCGCAGCTTGCGGCAGACCTCGATGCCATCCATGCCTGGCAGGTTGAGATCGAGCACGATCGCGTCGAACTCGTGCACCACGGCCAGATGCAGGCCGGTCACGCCATCAGCGGCGAAATCGACCGTATGCCCGCGATCCTCAAGGTAGTCACCAAGATTGGCGGCAATGTCACTGTTGTCTTCGATTACAAGAATGCGCACGTGGGCGATTACCTTATGTCTTGAAAAGTACAGGCGGACTCAAAAGTCCGCTTGCGAGGAATTACAGCACACCCATCGTTAACTTCTTACATCCGGATGACGGCCGGTAGCCACACATTTATGCAGCTACCCACCTGCCAATCAACACTCAGTTGCCGACTTTTACGTCCTTGCCACTCTGCATAGACCGCATATAGCTCTGAGAGTTCTGCTTCATGCGCTCACGCTCGGCGACTGTAAAACACTGGCTCGTTGCCATCTGCGAGCCAAGAGTCTTCTCACGGCGACAGATCAGCCGGCTGTCTTCCCGTGCCTGGGTAAGCAAATTATTGACAAGTTCCTGGTCGTTGAAGGCCGCGACTTTTTTCTCGGGTGAAAGCGACTCGACGCTACCTTCACCGACGAGTGAGGACATGCGCTCAAGCGCCTCGAGCACCCGGCCGCGGTTCTCGGCAGATATCTCGCTATAGACCTCCCCACCCCGCAGATCGGCTTGAACCTTCTGCTGCTGGACCTGGAAAGACTCGCCGGAGCGCAAGGGAAGCTCTGCAGGCTTCGCAAAAACCACTACAGGGGTAGCCAAAACCAATAAAAGCAATAACTTACGTGCCATACCGACTCTCTCAGTGGATTTGACTAACTCTAGCGCTGCCGTCGTCATACAACAACAGCAGGGCAATCGGGCAAAAACAAGGCCCTGGCGAGAACCGCCAGGGCCTTAAAAATTCCCGATCACCGGACCCACTGAGGAGGGCTGGGCACAGTGGAAACAGGCTAGGGCCAGCCGGATTAAAGGCTTGTTAAAACCATGCAAACAAATTGCATTCCCGGCCTCAACGCTTGAGGCTGGTCACGTATTCGATCATGCGCCCGGCAATATCGTCCCCCGACACCCCTTCGATGCCCTCCAGCCCAGGGGTCGAATTGACCTCCAGCACCAGCGGCCCGCGCTTGGAGCGGATCAGGTCGACGCCGGCAATCCCCAGGCCCAGCGCCTTGGCCGAGCGCACCGCCACCTGCTGTTCGGCCTTGCTGCACTGCACCCGTTCGGCACTGCCGCCGGCATGAAGATTGGAACGGAAGTCACCGTCCTGAGCCTGCCGGCGCATGGTTGCCACTACCTGGTCGCCCACAACAAGGCAGCGCAGGTCCGCGCCCTGGGCCTCGGCAATGAACTCCTGCACCAGAAAGTTGGCGTACAGCCCCCGCAGGGCTTCGACGGTGCCCTTGGACGCGCTGAGCTTTTCTGTGAGGATCACCCCCCTGCCCTGGGTACCTTCGCTGAGCTTCACCACATGCGGCGGCGGCCCCAGCATCGACAGCAGGTCGTCGGTATCGTCCGGGTTGTCGCCAAACACCGTCACCGGCATGTCGATACCCTTGGCGGCGAGCAGTTGGTGGGCACGCAACTTGTCGCGCGCGCGCAGGATCGCATCGGAAGGATTGGGGGTGCGTGCGCCCATCATCTCGAACTGCCGCAGAACGGCCGTGCCATAGCGGGTGATGGACGCACCGATACGCGGAATCACCACGTCTATCCCGGTCAGCGCCTTGCCCTTGTAGTGCATGCCAAAGCCGCTGGACGTGATGCGCATATAGCAGCGCAGCGGATCGAGTATGCGCACCGTATGGCCACGCGAACGGGCGGCTTCGACCAGGCGGCGGGTCGAGTACAGCTTGGTATTACGGGAAAGAATGGCCAGTTTCATCGCGGCGGGAGTGGTCTGTAGGCGCGCAGCATATCGCGGCGTTACCGGTTCCGGATGATCTGAAACGAGGAGTTTGCAGCAGGACTTCAGCGCACGGTTGGCAAGCCTGTTGCTGCCCCCGACCCCTTCGATAATCGGCCAAGCATGGAGCGGGCGAAGGGAATCGAACCCTCGTCAGTAGCTTGGGAAGCTACAGCTCTACCATTGAGCTACGCCCGCGTTGGCGAGCGTGAAGTCTATGCGCCACGCTGGGACAAAGCAACGCCCGCAACTGTCCGTTTCCGCCGCTCCCAGGCCGCCTTGCGCGCCTGATCGGGTACCACTGGCGTTGCCCGGAAAGGCGGCACCAGCACCCGTCCTGCAGGCACATCAGCTGTTACCCCACATGCAAAAAGAGGCGATGCCGCAGATGCGGCACCGCCTCCCACACACAACGTCGTAGTCAATTGCTACTACGGCAACTCAGAAGCTGCCGCCGAAACTGGCGAACACGGTCGCATCACGTGCGGACTTCTGCATCGTGGTGGTGCTCAGGCCGATATTGCTGTCCAGGCCCCACAACTTGAGGCGGGCGCCAAGCACGGCGGTGGCGTAGTTGCGGTCGAACTCCAGCCCCGGCACCTTGTACATGCCCACGTCGGCCAGGGTCTGCAACCAGGCACCGGCCTGCTTGCCGTCCTCGAACTCGTGGTCATAGGTGACCTGCACGTACGGCTGCACGCTGGCGCCGTCGAAGCGGGCCTGCCAACCGATCCGGCCCACGGTCGAATCCAGGTCCTGGTCGCCATAGCCCAGCGCGGTGGCGCTGGCGTTGCTCTCCACATAGCCGTCCAGCTTCACCTTCTGCCAGATCACCGCCGCTACCGGACCGTGGCGGAAGCCACCGGCCTGGCCGAACTCGTAACCGGCATTGATGGCTGCGGTCAGGTTGCTGCCGTCCGGCGAGCCCTTGTGCTCACGGGTAGCCGGGCCCAGCTGCACTTTGCGGGTCACGTCATAGCCCAGCCAGCTGTAGCTCAACTGGCCGTTGACCCAGGCGCGCTCGCCGTACCAGCCAGCGAACAGGCCCAGGGTGGTGTCGTCCTGGGTGAAGTCACCCTTGCTGTTGCCGAAGTCGGCGTCCATGCGGCCGTAGCCGGCAAAGCCACCGAGCACCAGGCCGTCGCGCGTCCAATCCACACCGAACAAGCCAGCCGGGGCCATGCCGTCGTACAGGTCGGCATGTGCATAGCGCTGCATGTCGCCACGCAGGTTGCCCCACCAGCTCAAACCATCAGCGGGGCGCGGACCCACATGTGCACCCACCTGATCGGCGCGGGCGCGGCCGGTGGTCTGTGCCGAATGGCTCAGCACCTGCTGCAGGCGCGGTGCTTCCAGCACCGAGATGGCGTACTGGCCGAGGATCTGATGGGCAGCGGTGGTCGGGTGCACGCCATCGGCAAACACATAGGTGTTGTTTGCATTGGGTGCTGCCAGGCTCAGCGGCGAGCAGGTGACCGACGAGGCCGAGGTGCAGGCCATGTTGCTGACGTTGGTGAAGCCATAGGTGCCGGGGTTGCCGACGATTTCCTGCAGGATGGTGAAGGTATCCACCGGGATAACCTGCAGACCGGCCTGCTTCAGGCCACCAAACAAGGCATCGTTGTAAGCCTTGGCCAGCGCGGTGCCCTGCGCCATGCCCATGGCACCGCCGGCGCGCGAGGCCGGGGTCAAACCGATATCGGGCAGGTTCGGCACCATCACATACTCGGCACCCGCAGCCTTCAATGTGCCGACAATACCGATCTGGTCGGTCACGGCTGCACCGATGATGGCCTGCGCCTGCGCCGGTGCGGCCTGCACCGCAAACAGATCATTGGCACCGCCCCACACCGTGTACAGCGCATTGGCGTCGGCCTTGCCGCCATTGGCAGCCAGATAGGTCGCCATCTGCGTCTTCATCGATGGCGTCGCGCCCAGCGCACCCACCGAGTCCACACCCACGCGGGCACCACCGACGGCGTAGTTGTCACCGGTCTGGCCGTTGCCGTTGGGGCTGGCATTGGTGCCGTACTGGTCGGCCACATAGTCCGCCCACACCCAACCCGGGTTGGTGGTGAAGCGGCCAACAAGGGCGGCATTCGGGTCCAACTTCATCAGCACCGGGCGGAAGTAGCCGGTATCGGTCAGGCTGTCACCGAAGAACACCGTCTTGGAATACGGCGACTGCGCCATGGCCGGCGCTGCAGCCAAGGCGATGGCAACAGCCACGGCAGCGCGCAGCGGGCGAAGGGATAGGGACATGTTCAACTCCTGGGTGGGGAAAACCGGCGGACATACGCCGCCGCACGTTGTTATGTTTTCATTACTGCGTAAGACGCACACGCTGCGCTGCCGCAAACTGTGCCCGTGGCTGGGCTTTTGGGGCGGCGCTGGCGAGAATGGCGACATGAACATTCATCTGAATGGCGAACTCCGCCAAGTCGAACCTTCCCTGTCATTGATCGAGCTGCTGGCCGCCGAAGGGCTGGGCGAGCGCCGCGTGGCGGTGGAGATCAACGGCCAGATCGTGCCGCGCAGCCAGCATGCGGCCCACCCACTGCAGGACGGTGACGTGGTGGAAATCGTGCATGCGCTGGGTGGTGGTTGAGGGTCGCGCAGCGGTAGTGCCGAGCCATGCTCGGCAGAGGCGTTCCCAGCGATGTTTGAAATGCTTGTGGGAGCGGCGTAAGCCGCGAAGCTAGCAGCGTTGAAAGCCCCCTCCCCCTCGCTGCACGAAAGGCAGGGAGCGGTGGCTTGCTTGCTCGCTTCACCTGTAGAGCCCAGCCATGCTGCGCTGGGACATTGCCGGTCAGGCCTCTGCCGAGCATGGCTCGGCACTACGGGTCGGCGGGATGGGTGATAATTCGGGCATGAATGCACATGTCCCCACCGACTCGCTGGTCATCGCCGGCAAGACCTATTCCTCCCGGCTGCTGACCGGCACCGGCAAGTTCAAGGATCTGGAAGAAACCCGCCTGGCCACCGAGGCCGCCGGCGCGCAGATCGTCACTGTGGCCATCCGCCGCACCAATATCGGCCAGAACCCCGGCGAGCCCAACCTGCTCGACGTGCTGCCGCCGGACCGCTACGCCATCCTGCCCAATACCGCCGGCTGCTACACCACCGAGGACGCCGTGCGCACCTGCCGCCTGGCCCGTGAGCTGCTCGACGGCCACAACCTGACCAAGCTTGAAGTGCTCGGCGACCAGAAAACCCTGTACCCCGATGTGATGGCCACGCTCAAGGCCGCCGAACAGCTGGTCAAGGACGGCTTCGACGTCATGGTCTATACCTCCGATGACCCGATCCTGGCCAAGCGCCTGGAAGAAATCGGCTGCGCTGCGGTGATGCCGCTGGCCGCGCCGATTGGTTCGGGCCTGGGCATCCAGAACAAGTACAACCTGATCGAGATCATCGAGAACGCCAAAGTGCCGATCATTGTCGATGCCGGCGTCGGCACCGCGTCCGACGCGGCCATCGCGATGGAGCTGGGCTGCGACGGCGTGCTGATGAACACCGCCATTGCCGGTGCCCGTAACCCGGTGTTGATGGCCAGCGCCATGCGCAAGGCCGTCGAAGCCGGCCGCGAGGCCTTCCTCGCTGGCCGCATCCCGCGCAAGCGCTATGCCAGCGCCTCCTCCCCGCTAGATGGGCTGATCGGCTGATGACCAATCCTTTTGACAGCGCGGGCTCCAAAGCACCGCCCAAGCCCTTCACCGTGACCGAAGGCCGCCGCGAGATCCGCAGCTTCGTGCTGCGCCAGGGCCGCTTCACCCCGGCCCAGCAGCGTGCGTTTGACGACCGCTGGCCGCGCTTCGGCATCGACTTCAACGGCGAGCCGCGCGATCTGGACGCCACCTTTGGCCGCAACGCGCCCAAGGTGCTGGAAATTGGCTTCGGCAATGGCGCCGCGCTGCGCTACGCCGCACAGTTCGACACCAGCAAGGACTACATCGGCATCGAGGTGCACGCACCGGGCGTTGGCCGCCTGCTCAATGCGCTGGCCGATGACAATGCCGACAACGTCAAGCTCTACCACCACGATGCGGTCGAGGTGCTGGAGAAGGAAATCGCCGACGGCGCGCTTGATGAGATCCGCATCTATTTCCCCGATCCCTGGCACAAGAAGCGCCACAACAAGCGCCGCCTGGTGCAGCCGGGCTTCGCCGAGCTGCTGGTGCGCAAGCTGCGGCCGGGTGGTCGCCTGCACTGCGCCACCGATTGGGAGGACTATGCCGAGCAGATGTGGGACGTGCTTGATGCCACCGCTGGACTGGTCAACCGTGCCGGCCCACGTGGCGCGGTGCCGCGTCCGGACTGGCGCCCGCAGACCCACTTCGAGACCCGCGGGCAGAAGCTCGGCCACGGCGTCTGGGACCTGCTGTACGACAAGCCAGCCACCACCGACGCTGGCTGAGGACTGAGGGCGTGATGACAGTTGCAAGCCACAACCCGCTTGATCCACACGCTGGCCATGCAGCGTTGATGGCAGACTGCGTTGTCATCCCGTCCCTGCTCTCCTTCTCCAAGCACCTGCCCTGATGGATACCGCGCTGACGCTCACCACCGATATGAAGCTCGTGCTCGGGCTGGTGGGTTTCACGATGGCGATGTTCCTGTTCGAGCGCATCCGCGCCGACGTGGTGGCGCTGGTGGTGATGGTAGTGCTGGGCGTCACCGGCTTGATTGCACCGGAGGAAATCTTCGGTGGTTTCTCCGGTAACGCGGTGATGAGCATCATCGCCACCACCATTCTTGGCGCCGGCCTGGACCGCACCGGCGCCTTGAACCGGCTCGCGGGCTGGTTGCTGCGGCGCTCGCACGGGCTGGAACAACGGCTGTTGCTGTTGACCACCGCCACCGCCGGCTTGAACTCATCGTTCATGCAGAACCCGTCGGTGATGGCCTTGTATCTGCCGGTCGCCTCACGCCTGGCCTCCCGCACCGCACTCACCCTGAAGCGCCAGTTGTTGCCGATCTCGGCAGCGATCGTGATGGGCGGTGCGCTGACCATGGTCGGCAATTCGCCGCTGATCCTGCTCAACGACTTGTTGATGTCAGCCAACAACAACCTGCCCTCGGGCACTGCCACCATCGAGCCACTGCGCATGTTCGCGCCGCTGCCGATCGGTGTTGCCCTGCTGATCGCCTCGCTGGCTTATTTCCGTTTTTACGGCAGCCGCAAGCTCAAGGAAGAAGAGAGCGAGAACGAAGACGGCCAGGCACCGGCCCGCACCGAAAGCTATTTCGCCAAGTCCTATGGCATTGAAGGCGACGTCTTCGAACTGCTGGTGACCGCCGAAAGCCCGCTCGTCGGCATGACCGTCGGTGAAGCCGAGAACCTGTTCGACGCCCCGCTGCTGCTGGCACTGAAAACAGGCGATGACACCCGTTTGTCACCACCGGCTGACATGCGCATCTGGGTTGGCAGCGTGATCGGCGCCATGGGCCCGCGCCAGCAGGTGTCCGACTTCGCCCAGAACCAGTTCCTGCGCATGTCCTCACGGCTGAAGCCGCTGGGCGACCTGTTCAACCCTGCCCGCGCCGGTATTTCCGAGGCTGTGGTGCCGCCAACTTCGAAGGTGATAGGCAAGACCGCCGGCGAGCTGCGCCTACGCAAGGAACGTGGCATCAGCCTGCTGGCGATCAACCGCGACAAGCAGGTGATCCGCGAGGACGTGCGCAACACGCCGCTGCGCGCCGGCGACATGCTGGTCTTCCACAGCATCTGGCAGGACCTTGCCGCAGCGGCGGAAACCCGTGATTTCGTGGTGGTCACCGACTACCCGAAGGGCGAGCAGCGCCCGCACAAGTTCAAGATCGCGATGGCCATCTTCGCCATCACCATCATCATCGCGCTGACCTCGCACCTGCCGGTTGCGCTGACCCTGCTCACCGGCGTGGCCGGCATGCTGTTGACCGGCGTGCTGCGCATGGACGAGGCCTACGCAGCGATCAACTGGAAGACCATCTTCATGATGGCCGGCCTGATTCCACTGGGCTGGGCGATGGACAGCAGCGGCGCGGCGGCGTGGATTGCCGGCCATACCATCGACAAGCTGCCCAGCGGCATTCCAGTGTGGGTACTCGAAATCGCGCTGGCATTGTTGACTACCGCGTTCTCGCTGGTGATCAGCCATGTCGGCGCCACCATCGTGATGGTGCCCATTGCAGTCAATCTTGCGCTGGCCGCGGGCGGCAACCCCACCGCGTTCGCCCTGATCGTGGCCTTGTCGGCGTCCAACAATCTGATGACCGCCTCCAACCCGGTCATCTCGATGGCGATGGGCCCAGCCAAATACACCCCGCGCGAAATGTGGCGCGTCGGTGGGCCGCTATCGCTGCTTTACACCGCGATCGTGGTGATCATGATCAACATCATGTTCTGAGCAAGGGCCGGGGCATTTTGTGGGAACGGCGTAAGCCGCGAAACTGGCGATTCTTCCGGCGGTAATGACACAGCGCCATCCCCTGCGAATGCCGGCGTATCCTGGCATCAGGCATCTGTAGCTTCGCGGCTAACGCCGCTCCCACAAGGCTACAAGGGGGCGGTTGGATTCGGCTCAGCCCAGCAGCACCAATCCATCCTGCACCCGCACCGGCACAGCGCGCAGCGCATCGCCCTTGCACGGCCCCGCCACGCAGGTGCCGCCCTCAAGCTCGAACGAGGCCCCGTGCACCGCGCATACCAGATGCCCTTCGCGGCTCTTCAGGAACTGGCCCGGCGCCCAATCCAGCGCACGCCCGGCATGTGGACAGACGTTCAACCACGCCCGCACCTGATCCCCATCGCGATACAGCACCAGCGTTTCGGCGTCGCCCTCCATCACCGCCACCACCGAATGAAAACCTTGGTCAGGCACTGCGGCCAAGGGGCAAAGTTCGATTCCGGAAGCGATGGCGCTGGACATTGGAACACCAATACGAGAAAGCGAGCCATTGTCGCATGGGCGGCCAAGGCCGAGACAAAGCTGACTCATGGCCTTGTCGATGTCCCTATTCAGATACAAATTAACGACAACTTCACGCAATTGCCCCCCTCGCCCCTGATACTCCACGGCAGACTCAACGTCATACGACCTTCATGAATATCCGTTACGTCCAATTCGCCAAACTGCGCAACCTGTTTGAACCGCGCAAACCACGCAACCCCTTGGTGCGCATCGCCTTGGGCCTGCTCGGTATTGCGATACTCGCAGTGCTGGTGGTCGGCGGCGTGTTCATTGGCGCAGCGATGATCCTGGGCGGCATCGCCTGGAAGCTGCTGGCATCGCGCAAGGCCCGCGCGGTGCGCAAGGCCGACCCGACCGTGGTCGATGCCGAGTACCGCGTCGTGCGCAAAGCCGCGCTGCCGCACGCCCGCTGAGCCATCCGTAAGGACAGAAGCACCCTCATGTAGTGCCGAGCCATGCTCGGCAGAGGCTTTCCCCGTATAGCCCGTAGTGCCGAGCCATGCTCGGCAGAGGCTTTCCCCGTATAGCCCTGAGCCCAGCTCGGCAGCAGCCTCACCGGTGCGCGCCCAGCTTGTGGGAGCGGCGTAAGCCGCGAAGCCGGCCCAGCTGAACTACCGGGTTGCCTGCAATCTGACCGGCTATCTGCTTCGCGGCTTACGCCGCTCCTACAAAAGCTCGACCGGCCACACCCAAACGCGGCCAGCCAGCGCTCCACACAAGCACGCTCCGTCCGCTAGACTTTTGCGTCGTTTCACCTGGACGCAAACATGACCGATCTGATCCCCGCACTGCCCCAGCCCCGCATCCCGGTCGCCGGTGGCGGCACGTTCCCGGTGCACCGCATTTACTGCGTAGGCCGCAATTTTGCCGACCATGCCCGCGAAATGGGCGCTGCCGTGCCCGCAGCGACCGAACGCGGCCAGCCGATGTTCTTCATGAAGCCGGCCGACGCCATTGTGGTCGGCGATGCACCGGTGCCGTATCCCAGCGCCACCGCCGACCTGCACCACGAAGTGGAGCTGGTAGTCGCCCTGGGCAAGGACGCGCCTGCCGGCGTGCTCGCCACCGACCAAGCGATGGCACTGGTGCTGGCTTATGGCGTCGGCCTGGACCTCACCCGACGTGACCTGCAGGCGGCCGCCAAGGCCAAGGGCGGCCCCTGGGATATCGCCAAGGGCTTTGACCACTCCGCGCCGGTCAGCACGCTGGTACTGGCCTCGGAAGTCCCCGACCTTGCATCACTGGAGCTGTCGCTGGAGATCAATGGCCAGCTGCGGCAGAAGTCCACCCTGGACCAGATGATCTGGAACGTCGCCGATATTCTGCACGAGCTCTCCAAGCTGTATGCCCTGCGCGCTGGCGACCTGATTTTCATGGGCACCCCTGCCGGCGTGGCCGCGCTGCAGCCGGGCGACCGCTTCAGCGCCCGCTTGGGAAAAATCGCAGAACGCGCCGGCTTGATCGCCTGATGACATCCACTGGAGTAGGCTGCGCCAGCTCCCTTTCATGCACAGCTAGGACAAACACATGGGAATGATCAGCGAATTCAAGGAATTTGCGATGCGCGGCAACGTCATCGACCTGGCGGTCGGTGTCGTCATCGGCGGCGCGTTCGGCAAAATCGTCACCTCCCTGGTAGACAAGGTGATCATGCCGCCGATCGGCATGCTGATCGGCAACGTGGATTTCTCCAGCCTTGCCTGGACCTTGGCACCGGCCAAGATCGGCGCCGATGGCAAGGAAATCCCGGCCGTGGTGCTGGGCTACGGCGATTTCATCAATACCTTGATCCAGTTCATCATCGTCGCCTTCGCGATCTTCATGTTGGTCAAGGTAGTCAACCGCCTGTCACGCAAGAAGGAAGAGGCACCCGCTGCACCGGCCGAGCCGAGCGAAGAAGTGCTGTTGCTGCGGCAGATCCGCGACAGCCTCAACAAGCAGTAAGCGCTCACGCCTTGGCTGCTCATCAACGGCCGGGCCTTTGCCCGGCCGTTGACGTTTGGGCCGTCTAGAACGATACCGTCATCGAGGCCTGCGGGCTGACATAGCTGGCACTGTTGCGCCCGCCAGGCAGCGAGGCCTGCACGCCGACCAGGAACCCGATATGGTCGCTGAGGTTGTATTCCAACGCCGGTGCGACGCTGAAGCTGCGGCTCGCCCCGTCATGGCGTTCGACGTGCCCGCGCTGCCCGTCGGGATCCAGCGCGGTGCCATCGAGCACAGCACCTGATTGGCGGCTTGCGCTCAGGTCCATGGCGAGCGCCCAGTTCGCATTGATGCTGTATTCCAGTCCCAAGGCCGCGCTGAGCGCAGCGCCCGGGCTCAGATGCCCGCGAAAACTGCGGTCGGTACCATGGACGCTGCGGCCATGGACCGAAACATCCCGCGGTGACGGGCTCCAACGCGCCTGCCAACGCCAGCGCAGTGGCCGGCCATTCGGCAGCCAGTGATAGTTCTGCCCCAGCAACGACACGTGACTGCGCCAGGCGCCCTCGCCCTGGCCGTTGAGCAGGTTTTCTCCCAGCCCGTCAAAGCGCCCGGTAGGCAGGGACTGGCCAAGCATCACCGCAATGGCCGGCTTGCGGGTCAGTGCATCACCTTCGTGCAGCAGATACCGCAGGCGCACCGCACTGTCTGCCAGTCGGAAGCCATCACTATGCTGCCTGCCCTGCGTGGTCCTGGCACTGTCCAGCACCAGTTCACTGGCCAGGCGGTCGGTAAGGCCGGCGCTCAGCAGTACGCTCAACAACGAAGTATCAACCGAATTGTCCAACGCATGCCGATCACCATTGCCGTCATAGCGGCCGGTGGTATGCGTCTGGATCCAATAGGGCTGGGCATAGAAACTTCCCTGCGGCAGGGTCGACGGCGAAGGCGTCAACAGCGGTCCGGTGAAGCGCACATCCTCCAGCGAATGTGCCTGTGCCCCTGCAGCGGGTGCCAACATCACCATCAACAGCGTCCCTGCAGCCCTGTTTCCCAATGTCATCAAAACGTCCTGGTTCATCCACCCCATCGGTGGAAAACTCAGGCTCGCCCGCGAGCGACATGAGGAACACAGGAAAACTCCTGTTTACGTCGTAGCGATTTTCACCGCACTTATGCTCTAGCCGACGCGGAAAAGCAGCGCCATGAGGAAATCACCTGCATCAATTCAGCATTTCCCCCATACCAACTGGCACATTCCCCGAACGCGACTCACTGTTACTCTGATACCTCAATCCACCGTGGAACCGAACATGCGCCGCCGTGCTCTTGCTCTTGCCATCGTGCTGCTCTGCACTTCCGCTACAGCTGCCGCCGCTCCTACCCATATTTCCGACCAAGCGCTGGCCAAGGCTGCCGAACTGCGCGCGCAGGCGCTGGCCGACAATACCGGCTGGCAGGTAGTCGAATCGCTGACCACCGAGGTGGGCCCGCGCATGGCCGGCAGCGAGGCCGATGCACGCGCGGTGGAATGGGCCAAGGCCAAGTTCAAGGCACTGGGCTTCGACAAGGTATGGACCGAGCCGGTGACGTTCCCGAAGTGGGAGCGCCGCAGTGAGCACGCTTCAGTCGTCGGCAGCCACCCGCAGCCGCTGACCATTACCGCGCTGGGCGGCAGCCCGGCCGGCACCGTCGAGGCCGAAGTCGTGCGCTTCGAGGGCCTGGACGCACTGAAGGCGGCACCGGAAGGTTCACTGGCCGGCAAGATCGCCTATGTCGACTTCACCATGACCCGCAAGCGCGATGGCGCCGACTACGGCATTGGCGGAACGGTACGCAGCCGCGGCCCGTCCGAGGCGATCCGCAAGGGCGCGATTGGCTACATCATGCGTTCGGCCGGTACCGACTCGCACCGCATGCCGCATACCGGCATCACCCGTTTTGACGAAGGCCTGACGCCGGTGCCGGCAGCGGCCCTGTCCGGGCCGGATGCCGACCAGCTCAACCGTCTGGTCGCGCGAGGCCCAACCCGCATCCGCATCTCGCTCGATTGCGGTTGGGATGGCAGCTATACCTCGCAGAACGTGATCGGCGAAATCACCGGCCGCAGCCTGCCCAAGGAAGTGGTGGTGATCGGTGGTCATCTCGATTCCTGGGATCTGGGCACCGGCGCCATCGATGACGGCGCTGGCGTGGGCATCACCATGGCAGCCGGCCACCTGATCGGCCAGCTCAAGCAGGCGCCCAAGCGCACCATCCGGGTCATCGCCTTCGCCAATGAAGAGCAGGGCCTGCATGGCGGCAAGGCCTATGCCGCTGCGCGCGTGGCTGCCGGCGAAATCGTGCAGCAGCACATTGCTGCTGAAAGTGATTTTGGTGCCGGTCGCATCTATGCCTTCAACACCGGTTCGGGCAATCCAGCTGAATCACGCGAAGCGACCCGCCAGATTGGCGAGGCGCTGGCACCGCTGGGCATCGAGTACCGCGCCAACGAAGGCGGCCCCGGCCCCGACGTAGGCCCGCTGGCTGCCAAGGGCGGTGCCTGGGCATGGCTGGCGCAGGACGGAACCGACTATTTCGATCTGCACCACACGCCGGACGACACCCTGGACAAGATCGACCCGAAGGCGCTGGCGCAGAACGTAGCCGCCTACACGGTATTCGCCTACCTGGCTGCGGAGTCGGACGGCAGCTTCGGCAGCGAAGCCAAGGATGTGGTGCCGCCGCGGGAGTGATTCCCCCGCAGGTGGCAACAAAGGCGCCGCAAGGCGCCTTTGTTGATTTTGATTCCTGTAGTGCCGAGCCATGCTCGGCAGGGGCCTCACCGGTAAGGCCTCTGCCGAGCATGGCTAGGCACTACAACAGCTCAGCCCTCAATACGCCCACCACTGCTCGCATCAAAGAAATGCAACGCAGCCGGCGTAACTTCCACCGATATCTCCTGCCCGACCTGCGGCAGCTGCTGTGGTGCAACCCGCATGATCAGCGCCTGCTGGCCGTAGCGCAGGTTGACGAAGATCTCGTTGCCTACCGGCTCCAGGCCTTCGATACGCGCATTGAACGCCGAAGCCCCGGTGCCGGGCTGCAGATGCTCAGGGCGCACGCCAACCACCAGCGGCTTGCCAAACCATTCCGCAGCCAGCGATACAGCACCCAGCACCACGTCGGCAGCTCCATCCTGACCCGGCTCATCCAGCTGCAACACAGCCATACCGTCCGCACCACGGCGTAATTGGCCGCGCAGCATGTTCATCGCTGGGCTGCCAAGGAAGCCTGCGACAAACAGATTGACCGGCTTCTCGTACAGCGCCATCGGCGTGTCTATCTGCTGGATCACACCTTCGTTGAGCACCACGATGCGCTGCCCCAACGTCATCGCCTCGACCTGATCGTGGGTGACGTAGATCATCGTCGTACCCAGCTTGCGATGCAGCTGGGCGATCTCGGTGCGCACCGAGTGACGCAGTTTTGCATCCAGGTTGGACAGCGGCTCATCCAGCAGGAATACCTCCGGCTCACGCACCAGCGCCCTGCCCAGTGCCACGCGCTGGCGCTGGCCACCGGACATGGCGCGCGGCAACTTGTCCAGCATCGCCGTCAACCCCAAGGCCTCGGCTGCGGCCTGCACGCGGCGCTGCACTTCCGCCTTGTCATGGCCACGCAGCTTCAAACCAAAGCCCAGGTTCTCGGCCACGGTCATGTGCGGATAAAGCGCGTAGTTCTGGAACACCATGGCAATGTCCCGGTCCTTCGGCGCGACGTCGTTGACCACGCGCTCGCCGATCCACAGCTTGCCGGCGCTGATCTCCTCCAGCCCCGCCACCATTCGCAGCAGTGTGGACTTGCCGCAACCCGAAGGGCCCACCAGCACCATCAACTCGCCATCGGCGATATCGAAACTGGCCCCGGCAACGGCGACCTGCCCGTTGTCATACACCTTGCGCACACTGTCGAATTGAACCTTGGCCATCACCACCTCGTTGCGAGTCGAAACCTGGAGCAGCGGAACACTTGCGTTACAACAAGAGAACAGTTTCCTGCAATCGTATACATCCGAAACATTGTGCACGGTAAGCATATTCATATGGCACCATCGCTACTGCCCTTACATGGCACCTGCGCTGCGCTGCACGGACCTGTTTCCGCCCTCGCGACATGCTGCATTGCACAAGCCCAGGTTGCCCCACGCCCGCCCCCTCGCGCCGAAGGACGCGGGCGTCCCAATCGCGGCGCAGGCCTTGAAGACGAACAATTGACAACGATGTCATCAGCACCCGAAACTCGCGCAATGCACGACACCCTTTTCCTGTTCGGTGCCACAGGCGACCTGGCCCAGCGTTATTTGTTCCCGTCCCTGCTGCGCCTGCTCGGCGACGGTCTACTTCCCGAAGATTTCCGCGTCCGTGCGCTGGCCCTGTCGCCGCATGACACCGAAAAATTCCGCGACATCCTGCGCCCGCGCCTGGAAGCAGCAATGCCCCATGCCAGCCAGGAGGACATCGGCAACCTGCTCAGCCGCATCGACTACCGCTCGGTGGACCTGCGCAATGCCGAGTCGGTGGCCGAGTCGGTCAAGGATCTGGTGCACCGCACCTGCGTCAGCTACCTGGCGATTCCGCCGGGCCTGTACATCTCCACCTGCGAAGGCCTGGCCCTGGGCGGCGCATTGGCCGCGCCACACCGGCTGATGCTGGAAAAGCCGATCGGCTCGGACAGCGACAGCGCCGAGGAAATCCTGCAGTCGATCGGCAAGCTGATCGACGAAGACCGGGTGTTCCGTCTGGACCACTACCTGGGCAAGGCCGCCGTACAGAACCTGATGGCGCTGCGCTTCGGCAACACCCTGCTTGAAGCGGTGTGGAACCGTAACTACATCGCTTCGGTACACATCCTGGTCGCTGAAAGCGATGGCGTGGATGGCCGTGACTCCTATTACTCGCGCTCCGGCGCACTGCGCGACATGGTGCAGAGCCATATCCTGCAGCTGCTGTGCCTGGTGGCGATGGAACCACCGGCATCGCTGGAAGCGGACCGCATCCGCGACGAGAAGGTCAAGGTGCTGCGCGCCCTGCGCCCGCTCGACGCCAAGCACGCGGCCAAGGACAGCGTGCGCGGCCGCTATACCGCTGGCAGCATCAATGGCCAGCCGGCGCAGGCCTACCAGCCGCCGGAAGGCAGCGAAGCGGAAACCTTTGTCGGCGTCACCGCGCATATCGACAACTGGCGCTGGGCTGGCGTGCCGTTCCATCTGGTCACCGGCAAGCGCCTGCCGGAGCGCACCACCCGCATCGAGGTCAACCTCAAGCCGGTGACGCATTGGTTGTTCGAACGCCCGGACCGCAAGAGCGCCACGCCCAATCGCCTGACCTTCCAGTTGCAGCCGCAGGAGAACATCCAGCTCGGCCTGATGAGCTCCCTGGCCGGCCCGGAATGGGGCGCGCTGGAACTGCAGCCGCTGGAACTGGAACTGTCCGTACCCACCGGCCTGCATCGCCGCATCGCCTACGAACGCCTGTTCCTGGATGCCTTCAACGGCAACCACGCGCTGTTCGTGCGCGATGACGAAGTGCGCGCCGCCTGGGCCTGGATCGACAGCATCAGCGATGCCTGGAAGGCCGCCGACCTGCCGATGGAACCCTACCCGGCCGGTGGCTGGGGCCCGCAGCTGGCGCAGGACTTCCTGCCCGAATCCATCGCTGCCGATGCCGGTCCGGAGCAGGGGCTGTGAGCCCCAGCGCGGAGCTGGTACTGGTAGCGGATATTGGTGGCACCAACGCACGCTTCGCGCTGGCCGACTGCTCCACCAGCAGCCCGTTGGATCAAACCAGCATCGATGAATACCCGGTGGCGCAGTTCGCATCACTGGCCGATGCGGCCGCGCACTACCTGCAGCAGCGCGGCGCCAGTGCCGGCAGCGGCGTATTCGCGGTAGCCGGCCGGGTCGACGGCGACGAGGCGCGCATCACCAATCATCCGTGGGTGATCTCGCGCTCGCGCACCGCCGAACAACTCGGCTTCGAGCAGCTCTACCTGATCAACGATTTCGTTGCCCAGGCCATGTCGATCGCCTTGCTTGGCGTTGACGATGTGGTGCAGGTTGGCGGCGCCGGCTGGCAGCCTGCAGCCGCAGGCGAGCCGCGTAACTATTGCGTGCTCGGGCCGGGCACCGGTCTGGGCGTCGGCGGGCTGGTGGTACGCGATGGCCGCAACTACCCGCTGGCCACCGAAGGCGGCCACGCCGGTTTTGCCCCCAATTCGCCCGAGCAGATCCGCATCCTGGAAATCCTCTCGGCGCAGTTCGGCCGCGTTTCCAATGAGCGCCTGGTCTGCGGACCCGGTCTGGTCAATATCCATCGCGCCATCTGCGAGATCGCCGGTACCGATCCGGGCCTGCTGCAACCGGCCGAGGTCAGCGCCCGCGCCGCCGAAGGTGATGTGCTGGCAAGCCGTGCGGTCGAGGTTTTTCTTGAGATCTTCGGCGCCGTGGCCGGCGACGCGGTACTGGTGCAGGGCGCCTGGGACGGCGTATTCCTCACCGGCGGGCTGGTCCCGCGCCTGCTGCAGCAGCTGCAGCATTCCGGCTTCCGCCAGCGCTTTGAAAGCAAGGGCCGGTTTGCCGCGACCATGTCGCAGATCCCTTCAATGGCCATCACCCATCCCTGCCCCGGCCTGCTCGGTGCCGCCGCCTATGCGGTCGACATGCAGCGCGCCAACTCTGGAGTCACCGCATGAACGCCGCTGTTTCCGACCGCATCACCCTTGTCCGGCATGCCGACGAAGAGGCCTGGACCGAAGGTGTCGCCAAGGAAATGGCAGCGCTGTTGAGTGCGGAAATCGCACAGCGCGGACGCGCCCGCATGCTGCTGTCCGGCGGCACCACGCCGGCACCGATCTACGAACTGCTGTCTGACCAGGGCCTGGAGTGGGCGCGGGTGGAAGTCGGCCTGGCCGACGAGCGCTGGCTGTCGCCGCAGGACAAGGACAGCAACGCCTGGCTGGTACGCGACAGTTTCCTGCGCCATGCCGAAGGTGCGCATTTCGATCCGCTGGTGCGGGTTGGCCTGCCGATCGCCGAGTGCGTGCATACCGCCAACCTGCTTGCCACCCATTCGCAGCCGGCCTGTCTGGTGGTGCTGGGCATGGGCAATGACGGCCATACCGCTTCGTTGTTCCCGGGCTCGGCCGATCTGCCGCAGGCACTGCAGAGCAAACACCCATACGCCGCGCTGGACGCCACCGGCTGCCCGGTCGCCAAGAACTGGCCGCTGCGCATCACCCTGACCCCCCATGGTCTGGCCCTGGCTGGCCAGCGCCTGCTGCTGCTGCGCGGCAACCAGAAGCTGGAGGTGCTCAACGCCGCAATTGCTTCCGGCGACGTGCTTACCTACCCGATCCTTGCTGCGATCAATGCGCCCGGCAATCCGCTGCGCGTGCATTGGTGCCCTTGAACCGGCCATTGGAAAAGGCAACAGACCACCCCGCGCAGCTGCCCGTCACCTGCAGGCCAATCCACCTTTGATGCACCCAACCGACGCCTGCAAGAAACCCGTTCTGCCGCCCCCACCTCCTTTCCAGCCATAAAGCCATGCATCCGAAAATCCACGCCATCACCGAACGCATCCGCCAGCGCAGCGCCCCGTCGCGCGCGGCCTACCTGGCGGGTATCGATGCCGCATTGCGCGAAGGCCCGTTCCGCACGCGCCTGAGCTGCGGCAACCTGGCCCACGCCTTTGCTGCTTGTGGCCCGACCGACAAGGACCGCCTGCGCGGCGACGTGACGCCCAACCTGGGCATCATCACCTCGTACAACGACATGCTCTCGGCCCACCAGCCGTTCGAGCACTACCCGGAACTGATCCGCAATGCCGCGCGCGAGCTGGGCGCCACCGCCCAGGTTGCAGGTGCGGTACCGGCCATGTGCGATGGCGTCACCCAGGGCCGTGGCGGCATGGAGCTGTCGCTGTTCTCGCGCGACATCATTGCCCAGGCCACCGCGATCGGCCTCAGCCATGACATGTTCGATGCCACCATCTATCTGGGCGTCTGCGACAAGATCGTGCCGGGCCTTCTGATCGGCGCGTTGGCCTTTGGCCACCTGCCAGCGGTATTCGTGCCGGCCGGGCCGATGACCCCGGGCATCCCGAACAAGAAGAAGGCCGAGGTCCGCGAGCGTTACGCCGCTGGCGAAGCCACCCGCGAGGAACTGCTGGAAGCCGAGTCCGCCTCGTATCACGGCGCCGGCACCTGCACCTTCTACGGCACCGCCAATTCCAACCAGGTATTGCTGGAAGCGATGGGCGTGCAGCTGCCCGGCGCCTCCTTCGTCAACCCGGAGCTGCCGCTGCGCGATGCATTGACCCGCGCCGCCACCGCACGCGCACTGGAAATCAGCGCCCTGGGAAGCGATTTCCGCCCGCTCGGCCATCTGATCGACGAACGCGCCATCGTCAATGCCGTGGTTGCCTTGATGGCCACCGGCGGCTCCACCAACCACACCATCCACTGGATCGCGGTGGCACGTGCTGCTGGCGTCGTGCTGACCTGGGACGACATGGATGAGCTGTCGCAGATCGTGCCGCTGCTGGCGCGCGTCTATCCCAATGGCGAAGCCGACGTGAACCGGTTTGCCGCAGCCGGCGGCCCCGGTTTCGTGTTCCGCGAACTGATGGACGCCGGCCTGATGCACGCCGATGCCACCACTATTGTCGAGGGCGGCATGCGCGCCTTTGCGCAGGAGCCGCGCCTTACCGACGGCAAGGTCAGCTATGTGCCAGCCGCTGCGGTCAGCGGCGATGAAGAAGTGGTACGCCCAGCCGCCAACCCGTTCGAGGCCCAGGGTGGCCTGCGCCTGCTGCGCGGCAATATCGGCCGCTCGCTGATCAAGCTGTCGGCAGTGAAGCCGCAATACCGCACCATCGAAGCGCCAGCGGTGGTGGTCGATGCGCCGCAGATCCTCAACAAACTGCATGCCGCCGGTGCATTGCCGCAGGACTTCATTGCGGTGGTGCGTTACCAGGGCCCGCGTTCCAATGGCATGCCGGAACTGCACTCGTTGGCGCCACTGCTGGGCCTGCTGCAGAACCAGGGCCGACGCGTTGCCTTGGTCACCGATGGCCGCCTGTCCGGCGCCTCCGGCAAGATCCCGGCCGCCATCCACGTCACCCCGGAAGCGGCACGCGGCGGCCCCATCGCACGCATCCGCGAAGGCGACATCATCCGCCTGGACGGCGAAGCCGGAACGCTGGAAGTACTGGTTGACGCTGCCGAATGGGCGAGCCGTGGCATTGCCGCCAACACCGCACCGGCCGGCTCGGACATGGGCCGCAACCTGTTCGCGATGAACCGCCGCATCGTTGGGCCCGCCGACCAGGGCGCCATATCGATCTCCTGCGGTCCTGCACGCCCGGACGGCAGCCTGTGGGAATACGACGCCGAGTACGAACTTGGCCACGACCATGCCGCAGCCGCCGCACCGCACGAAGCCAAGGACGCCTGAGGCGCCTGCACCGGCAATAGATCATTGATGAGGACACTATGAGCATTACCCAATACCAGGACCGCGCTGAGCAGCTGTTGACTGCCGCCGGCATCCTGCCGGTAGTTACCGTGCACACCCTGGACCAGGCGCGCGCCGTGAGCGCAGCGCTGCTGGAAGGTGGCTTGCCAGCGATTGAACTGACCCTGCGCACGCCGGTGGCGATGGAAGCCTTGGCCATGCTCAAGCGCGAGCTGCCGGATGTGGTGGTGGGTGCGGGCACCGTGCTGACCGTCGAGCAGATGCAGCGCTCGATCGATGCCGGCGCCGACTTCATCGTCACCCCGGGCACACCCGCGCATATGGCCGTTGCGCTGGCCGCCGCGCCGTTGCCGGTGGTTCCCGGTGCGGCTTCGCCGACCGAATTGTTGGAACTGGTGGCGCGCGGCTTCCGTATCTGCAAGCTGTTCCCGGCCACTGCCGTTGGCGGGCTGGCGATGATCAAGGGCGTTGCCGGTCCCATCCCGGAACTCAAGCTCTGCCCCACCGGCGGCATCACCGAAGCCACCGCAGGCGACTACCTGGCGCAGAAGAACGTGGTCTGCATTGGTGGCTCGTGGATGGTGCAGGACAGCTGGATCCGCAACGGTCAGTGGGACGAAGTAAAGAAGTCCGCTGCCGCCGCAGCAGCCATCGTCAAGCAGGCCCGCGCCGGCTGACGTACCGCGCCTTTTTATGGGAGCGGCGTAAGCCGCGAAGCCGACGCCAATAGAACCACCTACATCCACTTCCCAAGGTTTCGACCAGGAGGTGGGTGCTGGTTTATGCAAGGCCTGCATGCACCACCAGCTTCGCGGCTCACGCCGCTCCCACAAATTTAGCGACCGTTGTAGGAGCGGCGTAAGCCGCGAAGCCAACAGCGACAAAACCACCTGCCTCTGTCGAGCACGGCCTTGCCTTGCCGCGGCTGCAGCACCATCAGCTTCGCGGCTTACGCCGCTCCTACACGCATTCCCGGGCAATGCCCCTGCCGAGCATGGCTCGGCACTACAGCTTTGCTTCCAGCCATTGGCAACAAGCCAACGGTAGGCTGGTGGTTTGGTTTTTTCAGATCCGACGGAAGTTCTTCCTCTCCCTCTCGTCGACTGGCCTGCGCCTCGGTATTCGAGGCGCAGTTTTTATGACTCAGCGCTTGCCGCGCTCACTGCGGCGCAGGTCCGCAGGAATCTCGATCTCGACCTTGGCCGGCAGGCTGCCGATATGCAGCTCATTGCCCAGCCATTGCGCCGGCTCGCCATTGATCGTCGCGTCTCCCGGCGTGCCTTCATAAGGCCATTGCAGCAACAGCCCCGCCGCCGGCAAACGCAGCCCTTCGGACACCTGCAGGGTGAGCTGCTTGTCACTGCGCTGCAGCGAATAGCTCAAGCTGCCGTGCGAAGTATTCAGATCCTCGATGGCGATGCCCTTGCCGGTCAGCCAGGCACTGGGCACACCTGCGGCCAGTACGATCGGCCCATCTACATCGCGCTCGTAGGCGAACATGTCCAACGCCGAGCGGACGAAATCCGACGCCACCCACGCATGCGGCAGGTCACCGACAAAGAACGGCTGACGCGGCGTTGAAGAAACCACTTCAGCCCACTGGTTCCACGCCGGCGGCGCGCGGTCCTTGAAGAAGAACTCGGTCGCCTCCCAGGCCCGTGCGCGCCAACCCAGGCGCACGAAGGCACTGACGTTGCGCCATTCGTACGGCGTGTAGTCCTTCCACTGGCGCTTGCCGTCACGGCGCTCGACGAAGTTCTGCCAATAACGTTCGAACGTATTGTCCAAGGCCGGTTGCGGCAACCTGCCCTGCTCGCCGCCCGGCGCCAAAGCGATGGTGGTCGAGGTGGCATCGAAGTCGCCCAACTCCACTGAGCCGGGCAGATAGTCGATCTTATGCGCAGCCATTGCCGCGTGCAGTGATTCGTCCAGATCCTGACGGAACTGATCGCGCGATGCAGCCATGGTTGCCGCTTCCGCTTCCAGCCCCAACGCAGCCGCCATGTCGGCCGCGTCCTTGTAACCCCGCAGCGCCCAGAAATTGTCCCAGTACGAATGCACTGGTTTGGCCGAATAGCCTTCATGGCTGATCGAGGCCGGCATCATGCCGTAGAAGCCGGCATTGCGCGCCCGGTTCTCCTCGGTGCGCTCGCTCAGCCGCAGGTGTTCCATATAGCTCCAGGCCTTCTGCACATGTGGCCACATCTGCTGCAGGAACGCGGTATCGCCGGTATGCCGCCAGTATTCGGCGATGGTGTAGATCAACTCGCCGTGGCTGTCGTTCTCCGGTACCGGGTCGCTGCCACGCGCATCCACGCAGCACGGCACCATGCCGCTTTCAAACTGATACGGCGCATACCAGTCCACGTACTGGCGCACCGCATCGGCGCGCCCCATCCGCAGCAGCCCTTCAGAAATCATCGCGCCATCGCGGATCCAGCTGCGCGCATAGGAACGCGTGCCCGGCTGCAGGCTCGGCCCCACCCGCGAAATCAACATATGCGCCAACGCCGTGCGCAGCGTATTGGCCAAGGGCTGGCCCGCTTCCGGCAGGCGCAGCTTGAGCTGGTCCAGCTTCTGTCGCCACATCGCGGCGACCTGTTGCTGTGCCTTGTCGGCATCGAATTTGGCCGGCATCTGCCAGTTGCCGGTCTGCGGCAGCACCAGCACCACCTCGCGGCGCTGGCCCGGTTCCAGTTTCCAGTTGTAGACCAGCGCACCGGAGGCAAGACCGGTGGCGTCGCGAACTTCCTTCGTGCCCGGCAAGGTCTTGTCGGCCAGGTGGGTGACATCCAGCTTGCTGTCGAAACTGCTGGCGAACACGGCATCGGCCGGCGCCGTTGCATACACGCGCGGCTGGCCGTTGACGCTGACCTGCGCCGGCTGCATCGCCAGGTTGTCGATGCGGCTGACGCCACCGACGGTGTTGAGGAACTGGCTGGGCGGGTTGACCTGGAACGGCCGTACCGCCAGCGCCAGGCGGTACTCATGCGCAACCTTGTCGGTATTGCGCAGCTCGTAGCGTGCAACCAGCTGCGCCTGCTCCGGCCGGCCCTGCACAAAGCCGCCGACATTCAAGGCGAAGCGTTCGTGCTGCCAGCCCACCGTCGGCATCGGCAGATAGCCGTCGAGCAGCACCTGCGTGGTCTTCACCTCGGCCCAGCCAATCACCTTGCCGTCGAGCACGACGAACGGCTCGATGCTGAAACCGGCCTTGGCCGCTTCCAGCGCGCCGTCCTCGCTGATCAAGGCCTGTTCGCGGCCGCCATCCAGGCCCAGGATCGTCCAGTAGGGTTGCTCGCCGCTGAAGCCACGCGGCAGGGCGCCACGCGGCAGATCGGCGGCGACTGAGCGGACGAAATCATTCGGCGTGGTCGCGAACGACAACGGCTTGAGGCTGATATCGCGGATGCCGTAGCGCCAGTTGGGGCCGTCAACCAGATCAAAGCGCAGGTAGCGTGCTTCGGTCTCGGGCAACGCCAGCCAATCCTTGCCGCCCGAACCGCTGCTCACTTCACGCAGGGTTTTCCAGTCGCGGCCATCGGTGGACGAACGCACCACGTAGCGCGACGCTTCCAGCCCCGGCGCCCACTGCACCACCGCACCGCCGAACTCACGCACCTTGCCCAGGTCCAGGCTCACGGTCTGCTGCTTGACGCCGCCACTGATCCACAAGGTATCCGCCCTGCCGTCGGCAATCCGCTGCTGCAGGGCGGTCGCGGTATCGGCAATCACCGTGGTGGTCAGCGCCGAGTTGTCTTCCTTGGGCAGTGGCTGCAGGTTCAACTGATCGAAGCACACCGTGCCGCGGCCACCTACCTTGCTGTAGATGGTGAACTCCACCGCCGCGCTGCGGCGCAGGGTCTTGTCCTGGCCCGGTCCCCAGGCCTTTTCGATATGCCGCTTGCGGTACGTGATGCGGGTCCAGTTCTTCGGGAAGTTGAAACCTGGGCGGTTGACCCACCAGACATTGTCGCCGCTGGCATCAACCAGCTTGAACTGCAGATCATTGGCCGGCGAATCGCCGCGCAGGTCGAAGGACAACTGGTAGTTTTCCGGCCAGGTCACATCCAATGGCCGGCGGATACCGACATAGCCGGAGACTTCGTGGAAGTCGTAGTCCAGGCACAGCGCACGGCCATTGTTGCCGGCAACCGGACGCAGCGAACCGCTGACCTGCGGCGAGGTGATCAGCTGCCAGGCGGCGATATCGTCAAACTTGGCCAGCACGGCTGCGTTGGCCGGCTGCACCCAGGCCAGCAGCAAGAACAACAGGCCGATCACAGTACGCATTTTCATCACCAGAATCCTGATTCATCGCCGGCAGCAACTGCCGGATTTTCGCAAAGATCACCGCCATTCGCGGCGGTATGTTACGTATGGAAAGACAGCATCGCCGCCACCTTTCGTTTGCTGCGGCCTCAGCCCTTGACGCTGCCCAGCAGCAGACCCTGGATGTAGTAGCGCTGCAGCACCAGGAACAGCAACAGCACCGGCAATACCGTGACAACCGCACCGGCCATCATCATTTCCACGTCCATGATGTGCTCGCGCGACAGGCTGGCCAGTGCCACCGGCAAGGTGTAGTGCTCCTGGTCGGTCAATACGATCAACGGCCACATGAAATCGTTCCATGCGCCCATGAAGGTGAAGATCGCCAAGGTCACCAGCACCGGCTTGAGCATCGGCAGCACGATCTGGAAGAAGATGCGCGCCTCGCTGGCGCCATCGATGCGCGCCGCTTCCAGCAGCTCATCGGGAATCGAGCGCGCGTACTGGCGCACCAGGAAGATGCCGAATACGCTGGCCAAGGCGGGAATCACCACGCCACCGAAGGTGTTGACCAGGCCCATCTGTTTCATCAGCAGGAACAGTGGCAGCATCGCCACCTGCGCCGGAATCACCAGTGCCGCCAGCAGCATCTGGAACAGGCGCTCACGGCCGGCAAAACGCAGCTTGGCAAAAGCGTAGCCGGCCAGGGTATTGAACAGCAGCGAGCCCAAGGTGATCGCAACCGATACCAGCAAGCTGTTGACGAAGTTGTTGCCCATGCCGGTTCGCGCGAACAAGGCTTGGTAGTTGGCCAGCGTGGTATGCGCAGGCAACAGTGGCGGCGGAAACTGCGATGCCTGCCCGCTGGGCATGAACGACACCGACAACATCCACGCCAACGGTGCCAGGCTGACCAGCGCCAGCAGCAACAGCCCGCCGTTCACCCACCACGCATGCCAACGCGATTGGCCGATTTCCCGACTGCCAGCAACGCCACTCATACCAGCTCCCTGCGCTTGCCGAAGCGCAACATCAACGTGGTCACCGCCAGGATGATCAGGAATAGCAGGAAGGCCACGGCCGAGGCGCGACCCAGGTTCCACCACTTGAAGCCTTCCTCGAACATGAAATACAGCACGCTCACCGTGCTCTGCAGCGGATCGCCACGGGTCATCACATAGGGCTCGGCAAACAGCTGGAAATAGCCCGACACGGTAATCACGCCGACCACCAGCAGCACCGGCCCCAGCATCGGCAAGGTGATATGCAGGAACTGCTGCCAACGCGAGGCGCCATCAATCCGCGCTGCCTCGTACAGGTCCTTGGGAATGGCCTGCAGCCCGGCCAGGAAGATCACCATGTTGTAGCCGAAGTTCTTCCACACCGCGAAACCAATGATGGTTGGCATCGCCCAGTTCGGGTCACCCAGCCAATCGATGGGATTGATGCCGATCTGGCCCAACCCCCAGTTCACCATGCCGTAGCGGGTATGGAAAAGGTAACGCCAGATCACCGCCACAGCCACCAGCGTGGTTACCACCGGTGCAAACAGCGCGGTGCGGAACAGCGCCTTGAAACGCGCCGCCGGCGCATTGAGCAACAGCGCTGCACCCAGCGAAACCGCGATCGACAAGGGCACACCGGCCACCACGAAGTACGCGGTATTGCCCAGCGACTTCCAGAACATCGGCGTCTGCAGCAGGTCGATGTAATTGCCCAGGCCGTTGAAGCGCAGATTGTGCGGGTCGGCCAGCGCGTAGAGATCGAAGTCGGTCAGGCTCAAGGCCAGCGCCGACAACACCGGCAGGCCGAAGAACACGCCGATCACGATCAGCGCCGGTGCGGCAAAGATCCAGCCAGCCAGCGATCCGCGCTTCATGGCGCTGCCTTCGTTGCGGCGGCCGCCTGCTGTTCGACGATCCAGCGGCGCTTGGCGAGGATGTCATCCACCTGTTGATCCAGCTGTTCTACTGCCCTGTCCTGCGGCAAACCACCGCGCACCACCTGTTCGGTCACCACCCGCATCTGCTGGGCAATACGCTCCCACTCCAGCACTTTGGGCGTGGGTTTGACGCGTTCGAGCTGGTCGGCGAAGGCGGCAGTCAAAGGATCATTCTGCAATTCCGGCGAGCGCCACGCACTGCGACGCGGCGGCAGGTCGCCAATGATCTTGTAGAAGCGCTGTTGGATCTCAGGCCGCGACAGGAACTCGATCAGCTTCCAGGCCGCTTCCTTCTTCTGCGAGGAACGGAACACCACCAGGCTGGTGCCGCCGGCAATGCCTGCGCCGGGACCATCGGGACCGGGCAGCGGCGTTGTGCCCCACTCGCCTTCCAGCCCGGGTGGCTGGCGCTGGCGGAACTCGCGGATATTCCACGGCCCGGACAGATAGAAGGCGGTGAAGCCACGGAAGAACTCGTCCCAGACATTGGAGATCTGGGTTTCGGACATCTTCGGCGCCCAGCCCTGCTCGAACATGTTGTCGTAGAAGGCCAGCGTGCGCCGGAAACCGGGGCTGCGGAAATTGCCACGGGTATCGCCGTCGCGCAGCAAGGTATCTTCCTGCTGCAGGGCAAACGAGAGTTGTGGTTCGAACTCGTTCAAGGGCATCAGCACCGGGTAGCCGCGTGTGCCCATGATCTTCTTCAGCGCCGCGTTCATCTGCTCCCATTCGGCCCAGGTGCGCGGCGGCTGCGCGTAGCCGGCCTTGCGCAGCAGATCCTTGCGATAGAACAGCAGGCGCGTATCCACGTACCAGGGAATGCCAACCAGCTCACCGTCGACGACATTGGTATCCCAGATGCCGGCAAAGTAATCGCGTTGATCGATACCGGTGGATGCATCCACCAGTGGCTGCAGCGGGGTCAGCGCCTGCAGGGTGGCGAATTCCGCGATCCAGGTATTGCCGAGCTGGCAGACATCCGGCAAGCCATCGGCAGCATAGGCGGTCAGCAGTTTTTCATGCGCGGCGGTCCATGGAATGTTCTGCACGTCGACATGGATGCCGGGGTTTTCGGCCTCGAACTCGCGCACCAGTTCGCCGACCACTTCGGCCTCGCGGCCCATCGCCCAGAACCGCAGGGTGGTGCCCTGCTCCGGCTTGCTGCAGCCTGCGAGCAGCAACAACAGCACTGCCAGCGCGCGGATCATTGGCCGCGCTTCACTGTTTCTTTGCCGCTGGCGGGGCCGACGGCTGGCTGGCCGCCTTTTGCTCGGCCGCCGCCGCAGCGCGCGACTCGGCAATGCCCGATGCCCGCGCCGATGCCGCCTGCTCGTCTTTCTGCAGTGGCTGGAAGCTGTCTTCCGGGGCAAGCCAGCCACCGGTGAACCCAGCCCGCTCCAGGCCCTTGCGGATGTAGGGGTTCTTTTTCATCACCTCCCACACGAATTCATCGCGGTAGTTGGCGATGCCGGCCAGGATCGGGCCTTGGTCGATGGCGATGTAATCGCTGGCAACCCAGCCGCGATCGGGGATCAAACGCCCGGTCTTGAGCGGAATGTCGTAGCCGAAGCTGGGATTGAACGAGTCCAGGAAGCCGTAGCTCGAATACAGGTAATCGCCGTAGCGCTTGTGCATCTCCACCGTGGCCGGGATCACCACTTCCGGTGCGAACGGCAATGAAGAGATCGCCGCCGAGGGCACGATGGTGCCGTCGTCGAAGTTCTCGCGCAGGCCCGCGCCACGTGCCGAATAGTGACGGAACTGACGCTGCTCGCCCTTGTATTCCTGGGTGGTGTTCTGCGGCCCGTCGCCGGCAGTCAGGCCCCAGACGTTGGCGCTGTAGTCCTTCCACTGCATCGGGTTTTCAATCGCGTATTCGCGTTGGGCAAGCGTGGCGCGGCGGCTGTTGAGGAAGTAATCGATGCCGCGCTCGCGCATGTACGGGTCCTGGATATCGCGGAAGTCGATCCAGACATGGCTGTATTGATGGCCGAACAACGGCCCAAACGACAGATACTCCTGGCCTTGGTAAACGCCCCAGTCGTTGTCGTAGGTGCGCGACCACACCGTCCACGCGTCGGGCTCGACCGGATGCGTCGGCGAACCCAGCGCCAGCACGTACAGCATCATCGCCTCGTTGTAGCCCATCCAGTCGTGCTGGATGAAGCCGCTTTCCGGGAACCAGCCCATCGAGACCAGCGGCTTGTTGCGTTGCAGCCACTGCCAATCCACGCGCTTGTAGAGAGTGTCGGCAATCTGCCGGATTTCCTTCTCGCGCGGATTGTCCTGGTCGTAGTACGACTGTGCGAACAGCACGCCCATCAGCAACAGTGCGGTATCCACGCTGGACAGTTCCACCCAGCTGTCATAGCGGCGGCCCTGCTGCATGTCCAGGAAGTGGTAGTAGAAACCCTTGTAACCGGCCTTGCCGGTACGCTGCGGCCCGCTGGGCAGGTCACGGAAGAACTTCAGCGTGACCAGGGTGCGTTCCACCGCCTGGTTGCGGCTGACCCAGCCGTTCTCGATGCCGATCGGATAGGAGGTCAGCGCGAAGCCGACCGAGGCGATGCTGGCAAACGGCCGTGACGGGTAGCGGTCGGGGGTGAGCCCGTTCTGTTCGTTGGTGGTGTCCCAGAAGAACTGGAACGTGCGCCGCTCGATGTCGTCGAACAGCGGCGGCAGATCCGGTTTCATCGGCCGTGGCGGCAGGTCCGCCTCGATCAGGATCACCTGCGGCAATACCTTGGGCATCGGAGGCTCCGGCGCCTTGCCACAGCCCCCCAACAACGCCAGCCCGATACCGGCGAGAACACAGGCCAACAACTGCGGGGTACGTGACTTGCTCAAGGCGACATCCATCTCGAAAACATAGCACCACATTCACGTGGCGAAGGCGTACTGCATATAGGAAAAGTCCCGGCCGCCAACTATAAGGCGACCGGGACGCTGGCACTTACCAATCCAGACCAAATGACAGCTTGAAGGTACGGGTGGCGTACTGATCCCAGCTGCTGACCACACCGGTGTCCCAGTTGATGCCGTAACCGCCCCAGTTGGTCCAGTTGAAGGCATTGAGCAGGTCGGCGCGCACCTTGAGCTTGAGGTCGGTGCCGGTGTCCCAGGTCTTGGTCAGCGACATGTCGAACTGCTTGAAGCCCAGGCTGCCACTCGGCTCCCAGCTGTGCGGACGCTCGTAGCCACCGTAGGCAGCGGTACCGTCGATATCCCAGCGCTTGATCTTGCTGGCCAGTGTCAGCTTGCCGGACGCGCTCATGCCCCACGGCAGATCGGTGAAGCCACTGACCACCAGACGGTGCTTCGGCGCCCAGGCACCATCGAACCAGCCGCCCTGCTGGAAGTACCAGCCGAACACCGGATCCTTTTCATGGATGTTCTGCTTGGCGTCGGTCAGCGTGTAGGCAACGTTGAGGTTCCACGGGCTTTCAGCCGTGTAAGGCTTGTCCAGGCTCAACAGCAAGGCGGTGTTCTTGGATTCGAAGCCATTGGTAGCGACGATCAGCGCGCCCAGATCCGGCAGACCCGGCGCGTTCCACGGGCTGCCGTTGGGGGCAAAAACGCCGCCATCGGCATAGCGGTTGCCGCGTGAGATCAGCAGGCCGTCCTTGTAACGGGTGTGCTGCACGGTGGCCGAACTGTTCCAGTCATGCCCGCCCATGTTGAAGCTGCTGCGGATGCCCACGCTGAACTGGTCCGAATACGGCGTTTTCAGCTTGTTGTCGAACATCCACACTTCGCGGCCGGCCTCGGTCGCATCCACCAGCGACATCAGGTAATCGCGATCCAGCAGCTGCGGATTCCAGTCCAGGCAGTCGCCGCCCACCGCACAGGCATGCCCGGGCGAGTTGATCTTGAAACGACGGGTCGGGAAGGACGCCTTGCTGCGTTCCAGCTGCAGGTAGTCGAACAGATTGCGGTCATAGGAACGGCCGACACCGCCGAACAGCACCAGCCGCTCATCGCCGCTCAGGTCATAGGAGAAGCCCAGACGCGGCTGGATCGCATCCTTGAACGGTTTGCGGTTGTTGCCGGTGCTGATATAGCGGTTGATGTCGATGCCGCCCAGCGCCAGCGTCTGCGCATAGGTCTGGCCAGCGCCGGCATTCGGGTCCTGGCTGGCCAGCGAGGCCAGCACGTCCGGTGCGGTGGCGTAATCCAGGTAGGACGGGGTCTTTTCGTAATCCCAGCGCAGGCCCAGGTTCAAGGTCAGGCGCTCGGTAACTTCCCAGTCGTCCTGGATGTAGATGCCGAACTGCTTGTTCTTGGAGGTGACCGCGCCGCCACCGGTACCGACCGCCGGGCTGCCGAAGCGCACGAAGTACGGCACGTCGCCGCCCTGGTTGATGTCGTAGTAGAACTGCGGGTTGTAGGGCTGCTGTTCGATCGTGTCCAGGTCCACCTGCTTGTACTTGACGCCGAACTTGAGCGTGTGCCCTTCCCAGCCGAAGAAGGTGGTGTCGTTCTGGAACGACCAGCCCTTCTGGCCCTTGTCCTGCAGGCCGCCGTCGCCGGCACCGATGCGGTAGATCTGCTTGCCGTCATCGCCGCTGCCGTCGGTCAGCACACTGCCGTTGCCGAAATTGACCGGCGCCTTGGTCCAGAACGCCTTCTCGTAGGTGAGGTGCGAATCGCTGAGCCAATTGGTGTTGGAGTACTGCCAACGCAGGTCGTAGCGGTCCTCGGTGACGCCGGTATCGGTGCCGTAGCTGCGCGCGCTCTGCCCGCCGACGTTGCCGATCTCGCTCTCTTCACGGCGCTTGTAGGTGAACTCAAGCAGGTTGGCATCGTTCACCGACCAATCCAGCTTGCCGAAGTACAGGTCTTCCTTGAACGGCGTCGCGGTGGCACCGAGCTGGTCGCGCCAGGACTGCGGCAGGTCGCTGGGCAAGCGGCCCTCACCGGGCTTGAGGTCCTGCGGCGCGTTGTATTCCTTGCCCTCGTAGGTGACGAAGAAGTGCGCGCGGTCCTGCACGATCGGGCCACCGAAGCTGCCGCCGTATTGTTTCTCGCCGGAACGGGTCTTGCCGACGCCGTTCTTCTCGCTCTCGCGCAGTTCGCGCCAATCCTGGTTGGTGTAATCCCAGAAGAACGAGCCCTTGAACTCATTGGTGCCGGACTTGGTCACCGCGGTCACCGCAGCCGAACTGATCTGGTCGTACTCGGCCTTGTAATTGGAGGTGATGACCTTGTACTCACCGATGGCCAACTGCGGGAACGGGTTGCCGCGGCTGGCATCCTGGCCGGTGATGCCACCCTGGGTGACATAGTTTTTCTGGCCCACACCATCGATGTAGACGTTGACGTTGTTGGCGCTCTGCACGCCACCGCGCAGCTTGGTGGAACCGTTGGACGGATTCTGCTCGAACACCATGCCAGGCACGGTGTCGGCGAAGGCCAGGAAGTTGCGCGTGCCCTGCGGCAAGGCCTGGATCTGCTGCGGGGTGATGTAGGTGGCAATTTCCGAGGTCTTGGTCTCGATCGGCGCCTGCGCCGTTACCTGCACCGCATCGAGCGTGGTTGCCGACCCGCCGCCGGTTTCAGCCACGCCGCCCACACCCAGGTTGACGGTGGCGGTCTGGCCGACGGCCACGGTGATGTTCTGGCTGCTGCTCTTGCCGCCGGCAACGACATCCACCTTGTAGGTACCCGGCGGCAGGCCAGCCAGCGAATAACTGCCGGTGCCGGTGCTCTGCACGCTGCGCGCAAGGCCAGTGGCGATGTTGGTGGCGGTGACCTGGGCCTGCGCGGCGGGGGCCGAGTCAGCCATCACCTGGCCACGGATGGTGGCACTGGTGCTCTGTGCGAACGCCGGCGCTGTGCCCAGCAACAGGCACGCAGCAAGCGCACCGCTGAGCAGCTTGCGTGGGGGCATGGCGTCATTCAATTTCTTGTTCATGTTTTACCTCTCCCAAGGCAGCGACAGGGAAGCCGCAAGGGTTGTGTGTGTGAGCTACCCCGGTCTATCGCCGGGTGCAGAAACGTCGCCCGCGACGGTGGAATCGCGTACGACCAAGGTTGGAACCAGCGTTACGGCGGGCGCCGCCTGTGTCTGATCGTTGTCGATCATCTGCACCAGCTGCAGCATCGCCCGCTCGCCCAACTCGGCGATGCTGACCTGCATCGTTGTCAACGCGGGGTGAACAAAACGCGCCAAAGGGATGTCGTCATAGCCGGCGAGTGCGATTTGCGCAGGTACTTTCACGCCTGCCTGCGAGAACGCATACAGACAACCCAGGGCCATCATGTCGTTGGCGGCAAACACCGCATCCGGCAGGCTTGAGCGCGCCAACAATGCCAATCCAGCCTGGTGGCCGGAGGCTTCGTCAAAGTTGCCCGGCAGCTCGATCGCTTCCACCTTGCCGTCGAACGCCGCCATCGCCGCACGGAAACCCTGCAGGCGTTGCTGTGCATCGTGGTTGTGCACCGGCCCCGCGATGAAGGCGATGCGGCGATGGCCGGCATCAAGCAGATGCCGGGTCATGGACAGCGCGCCGGCATGGTCATCGATGCTGAAAACCGGGTAATGAGCGTCCGCCAAGGGCGTGTTGATCAATACCGTGGGCAGCGCAGGCGGCAGGTTGTCGATCAGAAAATCAGGGTCGCCAGCGTAGGGCGACAGGACAAGCAGGCCATCCACGCGGCCACGCATCGCCTGCAGCACGGCACCCTGCTGTTTCTGTTCACCGTGGTAGCTGGACACCAGCAGGTGCCGGCGATGGGCACTGGCCACGCCGTCGATGCCGCGCATCAACTCGGAAAAGAACTCGCCGTAAAGGTCAGGAAGTACCAGGCCGACGGTCTGGGTACTGCGGCTGCTGAGGCTGCGCGCAGCCGCATGCGGGCTGTAGCGCAAGCGCTTGGCGACCTCAAGGACCAGCGCGCGCACCGGCGCGGCGACATTGTCGTGGCCATTGAGCGCGCGTGACACCGTGGCGACGGAGACATTCGCCTCGCGGGCGACATCCTTGATCGTAACTGCCGACTTCGCCACCGCCCTACCCTCCGCAATACAGGGTGAGGCGGACTGTAAACGTTTCCAATTGCGATTGTAAACAGTTCGTTAGGTCTGGATGTCCCGTGCGGACAAGTACTGTCCTGTCCAGCTTGCCGGGCGTCCTGCGGTCACCTTGCCCGTTCAGCCCGGAGCCCTCTGCTCCTGGGGGGTCAGCGCCTTGATCGAGAGCGCATGGATGTCCGTTTCCATCATGTCGCCGAGCGCGGCATAGACCGCCCGGTGGCGGGCCAGCGGCGCCTTGCCCGCAAATGCCTCGCTAACCACCATGACCTTGAAATGCCCTCGCCCATCACTGGCCCCAACATGGCCGGCGTGACGGTGGCTGTCGTCCCGCACCTCCACCAGCTGCGGGGTGAACGCCGCCTGCAGGGCGCTGCGGATCCGCTCGACCCGGCTCATGGCAACACCTTGCGGAATGGCCGCACATCCACGCGCACATAGACGCCCGCCGCCACGTAAGGGTCAGCCTCGGCCCAGGCCCGCGCGGCGCCCAGATTCTCGAAACTGGCAATCACCACGCTGCCGCTGAAGCCGGCCGGACCGGGATCTTCCGCGTCAACCGCAGGACAGGGACCGGCCAAAAGCAGCCGCCCCTGGTCAAGCAATGTCTGCAACCGCTGCAGGTGCGCCGCCCGCGCCTGCAGCCGCGCCGCAAGCACATCCGTACCGTCATAGCCCTCGATTACGTACCACACTGGCCTTTCTCCGCTTGTCTGCTGAATGGAACGATGCCAAGTCTAGCGTCACAATGCTGGACACCGCCCTGCCCGGGCGATTACTCTTTAGTCCATTGCACGCAGTCGGCCAGTTGCCGCTCGGTGCGGTGACGGGCCCAGACCCGCCACCCAACCACCGAAGCACATCACTTCCCGGACCGCGTAGACGACCTCCTCGTAATGACGTTGCCGCTGATACTGCGGCGCGCCTTGTTGTTTATGTGTGGAAGCGCGCCAAACAAGCGCGAGTAGCTCGTAATACAGGGGCTGGAACCCTCCCGGGCGAGAACCTGGGGTGTGTACAGCCCGCAATACCCCCGAATGTCGACCTGATGACTTCCGAACTCGCGCACGACGCGAACCCGCCAGCGCAGCAATCCTTACCTCAGCAGCAGGAAATGCCGCTGGCGATGGTGCATGGCCAGCCGGTTCTGCAGATCCCCCAGGATCTGTACATTCCGCCGGACGCACTGGAAGTCATCCTTGACGCATTCGAGGGCCCGCTGGATCTGCTGCTCTACCTGATCCGCCGGCAGAACCTGGACATCCTTGATATCCCGGTCGCCGAGATCACCAAGCAGTACGTGGAATACATCAACGTGATGCAGGAGCTGCGCTTTGAACTGGCAGCCGAGTATCTGGTGATGGCAGCCATTCTTGCTGAAGTGAAGTCGCGCATGCTGTTGCCGCGCCCACCCAGCATCGAAGGCGAAGAAGCAGACCCGCGCGCCGAGCTGGTACGCCGTCTGCAGGAATACGAACGTTTCAAGCAGGCCGCCGAGGACATCGACAGCCTGCCCCGGCAGGACCGCGACACCAGCATGGCGCACGCCTTCGTGCCCGAGCGGGTGCTGGTCAAGACCCCACCGCCGGTGGAACTGAAGGAAATGCTGCTGGCGCTGCACGACGTACTCAAGCGCGCCGAGCTGTTCAGCGGCCACGCGATCAAACGCGAGGCTCTGAGTGTGCGGCAGCGCATGGGCGATGTGCTCAGCCTGCTGGAAGGCGACAAGTTCTACCGTTTTGAAAGTCTGTTCACCGCCGAAGAAGGCAAGCTCGGCGTTCTGGTCACCTTCCTTGCGGTATTGGAACTGGCCAAGGAGCAACTGCTCGACCTCGTGCAGGAAGCCCCACTTGCTCCGATTTATGTGAAGTCCCTGGCCACCGGCAACACCAACGCACCGCTGCAGTTTTCCAGCGAGTTCGATGACGCCGACATTCCCGCCTGAGCAACCGACCCAACGCATGGATCAACCGCTGATCAACCGCATTGTCGAAGGAACCCTGTTGGCCTCCAGCCAGCCGGTAACCCTGACGCAGCTGCAGGGCCTGTTTCCCGAGGATGCACCGGCGCCGCCGGGCAGCATTGAACGGGCACTGGAACTGCTGCGCGAAGGCTGCGCTGGACGCGGCGTGGAACTGGTCGAAGTAGCCTCCGGCTACCGCTACCAGATCACCAGCGAAGTGCACGGCTGGGTGTCCCGGCTGTGGACCGAACGCAAGACCCGCTACACCCGCGCCACCCTGGAAACCCTGGCGCTGATTGCCTACCGGCAGCCGATCACCCGCGGCGAGATTGAACAGGTCCGCGGCGTGGCGGTAAGCAGCAACATCATCCAGGCGCTGGAAGAGCGCGAGTGGATCCGGGTCATCGGCCACCGCGATGTGCCCGGCAAGCCGGCCCTGTTCGGCACCACCAAGGGCTTCCTGGATTATTTCGGGCTCAAGCGCCTGGACCAGTTGCCGCCGCTGTCCGAACTGCGCGATATCGGCGAGCTGGAACCGCAATTACCGCTGGATGGCGACGGCCAGCCAGCTGCTCCGCTAGCCGCCGGCGCCGCCTCGCCCATGGGCCTGGACGCCGCCAACGATAGCGATACGACACCCGCAGCCACGCCAGAATCCACGGATTCAGACGCGGTCGCATCCGACACCGCCTTCACCGGCGAACCCGACGCCGCGCCGGGAGAGCGCGCGGCGGAAGTGGAACAAACTGAAAACAACGCCGTCGCGACGACGACCGTGGCTGTTGACGTAGCCGATTCCGAACCAGAGGCCGACGCGGAAAACGCCGGCCGGAGCCAAACAGATGAGTGACACCCCCCGTAAACCTTCGTTGAACAAGCTCTCGCTCAAGCGCGAAGCTGACACCGAACAGCAGCCCAAGCTCGAAGAGCGCCTGCACAAGGTCCTGGCACAAGCCGGCCTGGGCTCGCGCCGCGCACTGGAGCAGCGCATCGCCGACGGCCTGGTCAAGGTCAATGGCGAAGTCGCCAAGACCGGCATGTCGATCAAGAGCGGCGACAAGATCGACCTTGACGGTCGCAGCTTTGTCGCCAGCGCCCTGACCGACCCGTCGCGCGTTTTGATCTACAACAAGCCCGAGGGCGAAGTCACCACGCGTGACGATCCCGAAGGCCGCCCGACCGTATTCGAAGCGCTGCCGCCGTTGAAGGGTGCACGCTGGATCGCCATCGGCCGCCTCGACATCAATACCACCGGCTTGCTGCTGGCTACCACCGACGGTGAACTCGCCAACGCGATGATGCACCCGTCGTTTGAAGTCGAGCGCGAGTACGTGGTGCGCGTGCGTGCACCGGAAGGCGAAGAGAAGGTCTCCGACGAAATCATCGAGCGCCTCGGCCGTGGCGTACTACTGGAAGACGGCGGCGCCAAGTTCGACGAAGTCGAGCGCATCGGCGGCACCGACTCGCACGACTGGTTCCGCGTAGTGGTGAAGGAAGGCCGCAACCGCGAAGTGCGCCGCCTGTGGGAATCGCAGGGCTGCCAGGTCAGCCGCCTGAAGCGCACGCGTTACGGCAAGATCGAGCTGCCGCGCGAACTGATGCGTGGCAAGTCGGTGGAACTGACCACCCAGCAGGTTGACGCGCTGCGCGCCCAGCTCAAGCTGGAAGAAGGCACCCCGTCGGCACTGACCCTGCAGCCGGTGATCGGCCAGCGCAAGGCGGTCAAGACCACCCTGCGCGTGTCCCGCGAAGGCAGCCGTGGCAATGCCTACGTCAACGGCCACAACACCGCTGACGAAGGCCGCGAACTGCGTCGCTTTGACAACGTGCGCGAAGACCGCGGCGGCCGTGGCCGTGGCGGCAAGAGCGGCGGCGGCTTCAAGGGCGGCCTGACGGTCAGCGGCGAAGCCGCAGCCAAGCAGTCGCAGAAGCCGTTCAAGCAGCGCAAGCCCGCTGGCGACCGCAGCCTGCCGGATGGCAACCCGGCTGCGTTCCGCACCTGGTATGTGCCGGACGGTGTCAGCACCGGCCCGAGCGGCCACCGCAATGCAGGTCCGGGCGCAGCACGCGGCCCCGGCGGCAATCGTGGTCCGGGCCGTGGCCCGGCCGCCGCTGACGGCCAGGCCCGTCCCTACGGCAAGCCGCGTCCGGGCGGCGCACCCGGTGCCAGCCGTGGCGGTCCCGGTCAGGGCCGTCCGCAGGGTGCTGGCGGCCAGGGCGCAAGCCAGGGTCAAGGCCAGGGCCAGCGCAAGCACCCCTACGGTCACCCGGGCAATGCCCCGAGCTTCCCGTCCGACCACGCCAACCCGGGCTTCAGCCCGTACGGCGCGCGTCCGGCCGGCAATCGCCCGAGTGGCGGCAACCGTGGCCCGGGCGGCCCCGGCGGTCGTCCCTCAGGTGGCCCGCGCCCGGGTGGCAACCGCCCCGGCGGCGCAGGCCGTCCGGGTGGCGGTGGTCGTCCCGGCGGCGGAGGCAACCGCGGCCCGCGCGGCGCCTGATTCGCCAACGACCAGACTTCGCGTCTGGTCGCTTTAGCGAAATGAACAAAGAAAAAGCCCGGCGCCATGCGCCGGGCTTTTTCTTTGTCGCGGCAAATGCCTCACCGCGACTGTCAATCAGGATCAGTAAGCCTCAAGAACGATTTCGTACTGGCTCAACAGATCCGGACCGGAGTACGGCACATGGTTCTGGGGCGCAGCAGCGGAGGCCTGCGGAGCAGACGGAAACAACTCGCCACCCGTTTCCACCAGCACCTGCGACAACTCGAAACCAGCATCAACAGATGCTTTCTCGATGCCACGCGTACCCGATTCCACCGTTAGCTTGAACACTGCGCTGAGCGCACTTTCGCCGGTGAACTCGCGGGTTACCGTCGCCTGGAACTGGTGTACACCCTGACTCAGTGCGACATCAGGCGTGAACTCCCAATCACCGAATTCATCGGCAAGTACCTGACCAAGCAGCTTGCCGCCCTCGTAGATCCGGACGATGCCATCCGCATTGGCTGTCCCAGACAATGTCGGCGTTCTGTCGTCGGTGGTTTCTCCCGACAACAAGGTACCTACGTCAGCACCGACATTGTCGTCAGCACTGTAGATGCGGATGCGATCTGCGCTTGCATCAACCTCGAACTCAAATGGCGGAGATAGGAACTCACTCTGGTTGCCTGCGCGATCCATTACCCAGCAAGTGAAGATATGCGTACCATTCTTCAATGCTGCAGCCGGCGTGAAACTCCAGTTCCCCTGGTCATCGACTGCCGTACGGCCGATCTCCTTGCCCTTGTCGTAAACGACGACGGTGGCATTAGCTTCGGCGGTACCAACAACGGTCGGCCGGTTATCATCGGTAGTACCCTCGCTTCCGATCAAGCCGGTGATGCGACCTGCGTCATCAACGATGCCACCAACCACGGGCGCAGCAGGAAGGACCCTGTCAACGATGATCACGTAAGGCTCAGAAAGCTGACTGACATCGCCATCAGGATACTCATGAATGATGGTCAATTCATGCATGCCATCCGCCAATGGCAGTTTTGGAACGAAGCTCCAATCCCCGTTGCTGTCGACCTGGGCATTACCAATCAACTGGTGCTGATTGTAGACATGGACCACTACGTCCGGGTGCGCTCTGCCCGTAAGCGTTGGTCGGCCATCATCGGTGAAACCTCCATTTGCAACGGCACCCTGGATCGACCCTTGATCGTCCAGCACCGCACCGATGACTGGCGCCCCGGAAGTCGACGTGTCAACAATGATCACATGGGGCAGGGACAGATCACTGACGTCGCCATTGCCATATTCGTGTGCAATGGCCAGTTGATGCGTTCCATCAGCCAACGGCAAGCGGGGAACGAATGACCAGTTGCCATTTCCATCCGCCTCGGTGTTGCCGATCAATTCACCGCGATTGTAGATATGCACCACAACACCAGGCAGCGTTTTGCCCGTAATGGTCGGCTTGCCATCATCGGTGACTCCGCCATTTGCAATGGCACCCTGGATCGGGCCCTTGTCATCCAGAACCGCGCCAATGGCAGGCAGCTCCGGCGTAATCGTGTCGACAATGATCACGTACGGCGGCGAAGTCTCACTGATGTCGCCGCCCGGATATTCCACGATGATGGACAACTGGTGCCGGCCGTCGGCCAGTGGAAGACGCGGAGTAAAGGACCAGTCACCGCTGGCCGCTGCTACGGCGCTGCCAATCAGCTGAGTGTTGTTGTAGAAGTGCACGATGGAGCCAGCTTCGGCAGTACCGGAAAGCGTCGGCCGACCGTCATCGGTCCTGCCGCCATTTTCGACGAGACCTTGGTTGAATCCCTTGTCATCCGTCACCGCTGCGATTACCGGCGTGACGCTTGAATAGGCCATGGCGGAGACATCAATACTTGCAGCATCGATTCCGGCCGCAGCGTGAGCTGTCTGAGATGCGCTTTCTGCGAGCCAGTCTTTTTTAATGACGTTGGCTCGACCACCATCTGCGGAGATATTCGTATCCATACTCGTTGACCTCTTTGATCAATTTCAACTTCAAGGCCCAATATTTCGACCTCATGGCAGCCGAGGTCCGCCACATACGTGCCGCCCCCTGCTGTCAAACGAGTATGTTTTTCTCCATCTCACCGGTGATACAAGAAAAGCCCCAAAAGCCGAGAGTTTTCTGAAGGCAGATAATATTTTTAACGATTGCAACAATTAAGGGTCCGCGCAGATGCTCGACCACTCACCTGTGCAGCTGCCCCAGCCAACGTCATTCATCTGGGCAACAAATGCCGTTAGACGCTCAGCACTGCATCACCTTGGTCAAGGCGCGCCCCCATCAGCAGAGCATCACGACCAAGCGTTCGGCCCCATTAATTTCCCAAATTGGGAAATTTGGTATATTTTCCCAACATCCACTCACGGGCAGCGCCATGGACCTCTCTCTGAACCTGCTGGACCTTGAAAAGACGCCCGCCAGCGACGTCAAGGCCAAGGGCTGGCCTGAGCTGATGCGCAAGGTCGCCCGGCTCGGCGCCGTGGTGGTCACCAACCACAACCACCCGCAGGCGGTGGTGGTGTCTGCCGAGGAGTACCAGCGTCTGGTCGCTCAGGCCTCAGGCGCTTCGGCCGCAGCCCAGCGCGCGCAGTCACTCAAGCAACTGCAGGCTGAGTTCGACGCCCACCTCGCGGTGCTCGATGACGGCAAGACCCTGGCCAAGGCATTGGATCGCCCTGCCCGGCGGGGGTTGAAAATCATCCCGGGCAAGTCGCTCTGACCGATGGCACGGATCCTGGTATTGGCCGGCGTCAATGGCGCCGGCAAGAGTTCATTGCTGGGCATGATGCTGCAGCACGACGGCGCGACCTGGTTCAACCCCGACGCCTTCACCCGGCAACTGGTGGAACAGGGCTGGCCGCTGGCCGAGGCCAATGCCACCGCCTGGCAGGAAGGCACCCGCCGCCTGCGCGAGGCGATGCAATCCAACCGTGACTACGCGTTCGAAACCACGCTGGGCGCCAACACCATTCCCAAACTGTTGCATGAGGCCTGTGTGCAGCACGAAGTCACCGTGTGGTTCTGCGGCCTGGACAGCATCGGGCTGCACCTGCAGCGCGTTGCCGAGCGCGTGGCCGCTGGCGGCCACGATATTCCGGAAGACAAGATCCGCCAGCGCTACGACAGCTCGCGCCTGAATCTGATCGAGCTGCTGCCACATCTGACCACGCTGCACGTTTACGACAACAGCCGCCCGCCGGATGCCGACGGCGCGGTCGAGCCTCTGCTGGTACTGGAAGTGGACCGTAGCCGGATCCTGTGCCCGGTCAGCCAGGAAGAGTTCGGCCAGGTACCCGAATGGGCCAAGCCGCTGGTGTGGGCGGCGCTCAAGGCGTTCCCGGTGGCGGCTGACGAGTGAAACCCGAGGGGGTGAAAGCTCCCTTCATTCACCACTGCGGGCGCCCCTCTCCCGCACGCGGGAGAAGGAAGCGGCGCACTTCTGCGCCGGATTCCGCCGCTGGAAGATCAGCGGCGCTCGATCACGAACTTGCCGAAGCCGATACCCAGGCTCCAACCGCGCCCGGTGCCTGCCAAAGCCAGGGAAATATCGCCCTTGGTCATCGCCTGCGCATCATTGGCCCGCGAAGCGCTGGCATGGGCCTCGGCCGCTGCATAGGTACCCAGCAGGTCATCAAGCGAATACGCACCGGTAAAGCGGCCACGGCCGTCGGTGATGGTGGTGCGGCCAACGGTCAAACCACCGCCCTTGGCGCTGATCTTGACGGGAATGTTGGCGCCATTGTCACAGGTGATCGTGCCGGTACCGCTGGACGTCTTGTAGAACGCCGACCAACCCGACAGGTTGTAGTGCAACTCACAGTCGATATTGCCTGCCGCCTGTGCGGCCGGCGCAATGCCCAGCGCCAGCGCCACAACCACTGCCATCATCTTTTTCATCGCACACCTCTGCTTGGTTGGAGCCGGCACCGAGACTGACAGCCCCCTTGCACATTGCAAAGAGCTGCCCGTCGCAGCGCGCGGCCAGCGTTCAGCGAACCACCACCGGGCCGCCCAGGGTAAACGCATCGGCATCGAGCATTGCCGGGAACCGTTCGCGATGCGCAGCCAACGCCTGTGCCGAGACCGTAGTGGTGACCACCTGTTCGCGCTCGCGGATTTCCAGCTGCGGCTGACCCAGGAAATCGATCACCGCGCTGTCGCCGGAATAATGCAGACCGTTGCCGTCCACACCAATGCGGTTCACCACCGCCACATAGCACAGGTTCTCAATCGCCCGCGCACGCGCCAGCGTCTGCCAAGCGTAGGCGCGCGCCGACGGCCAGTTGGCCACGAAGATCTGCAGGTCGAAATCCATCTGCCCTGCCCGTTCCACATCGAAGCGATTACGGCAGAACACTGGAAAACGCAGGTCGTAGCAGATCTGCGGATTGATCCGCCAGCCCTTCCATTCCACGCATAGCCGCTCGTTGCCTGCGGCATAGCGCTTGTGCTCGCCGCCATAACGGAACAGATGGCGTTTGTCGTAATAGTGCAGCTCACCTTCCGGCGTGGCCCACAACAAGCGGTTGTAGACCTTGCCATCCACCCGCAGCTGCACGCTGCCGGTGACTACCGCACCCAGCGCGCGCGCCTGATCGATGACCCACGCAACGGTGGGGCCGTCCATGTCTTCGGCCTGATCGATCGCATCATTGGAAAAGCCGCTGGTAAACGTCTCCGGCAGAATCACCAGATCGGTATTGCCTGCGAGCGGCGCCAGCAAGGCACCGTAATAGGCGCGGTTGCCCGCCGGGTCGTGCCAGCGGGTGTCGCCCTGCACCAGGGAAATACGCAGGTCCTGCATTGTCGTCATCGTCCTGTAAGCCATGAAGAGAAAAGCGCGCTGGCGGCCGTGACCGCACCCAGCACCGGCAGCCACCACTGCAGCCGTGCAATCCAGCGATTGGCCGGCTGCCGCAGTTCGGCCTCATCGAGCAACGCCAGATAGTCACGGGTATAGCGGCCAAAACTGCCGCGAAACGCCAACCGGCCCTCGTCCACCGGCACCCCGCGCGCCTGCAGACCAGGCTGGACCACGGCAAGGAACAAGTAGCCTTTCAGCACTGCCGCAAGCACAAACGCGGCAAACGCCAAACCGAAAACCAGCAGACCCGTGTCCATCGGCGCGCCTGCTGTCAAAGCGCCCGCAGCCGCTCGATCGCCGCATCCAGGGTGGCATCGTTCTTGGCAAAGCACAGCCGCACCAGGCGCTGCCCGGCGGGCGGTGTTTCATAGAACGGCGACAGCGGAATGGCGGTAACGCCCTTCTCGATGGTCAGCCAGCGCACGAACTCATGGTCCGGCAGGTCGCTGATGGCCGAGTAGTCCACCAACTGGAAGTACCCGCCCGGCACCGGCAGCGGCTTCAAGCGCGTGGTCAGCAGCTGTTCGCGGAAGCGATCACGCTTGGATTGGTAGAACGCGCCCAGCTCCAGATGGTGCTCGGGCTCGTCGCGGATCATTGCGGCAAACCCGTACTGCGCCGGGCTGTAGGTGGTGAAGGTGTTGTACTGGTGCACCTTGCGGAATTCGGCGGTCATTGCCGGCGGTGCGATCGCGTAGCCGATCTTCCAGCCGGTGCAGTGATAGGTCTTGCCAAAGCTCGAAATCACGAAGGCGCGCTCACGCAGCTCCGGGTAACGCAAGGCCGACTCGTGCCGCGCACCGTCGTAGATGATGTGCTCGTACACCTCATCGGAAATCAGATAGATGTCGGTGCCACGCAACACATCGGCCAGGGCCTGCATGTCATCGGCAGTCAACATGGCCCCGGACGGGTTGTGCGGCGTGTTGACCATCAACATGCGCGTCTTCGGGGTGATCGCCGCGCGCACGCGGTCCCAGTCCACCGCGAAGGTCTGAGGGTCCAACGGCACATGCACGGCGCGCGCGCCGGCCAGATCAATGGCTGGCTCATAGCAGTCATAGGCCGGGTCCAGCACGATGACTTCCTCACCGGCGCGCACCACCGCATGGATGGCATTGAAGATCGCCTCGGTGCCGCCGGAGGTGACGGTGATCTCGGTGTCCGGATCAACCTGCGCGCCATAGCAATCCAGCGCCTTCTGCGCGATGGCCTGGCGCAACGGCGCCACGCCGGTCATCGGCGCGTATTGATTCAAACCATCGCGCATCGCCTTGGCGGTTTCATCGATCAAGCGTTGCGGGGCGGAAAAATCCGGGAAGCCCTGGCCAAGATTGACCGCGCCGTGCTCGGCGGCCAGCTGCGACATCACGGTGAAAATGGTGGTGCCCACCTTGGGCAACTTGGTCTGCGGATGCATGGGTACGTACACACCGGGGGAGAAAACCCCGAGTGTACGCAAAGCCGGCGCTACCGGCCTGCCTCCGCGTATCCGTACAGCGCGGGACAGCGCCGGCCCGGCGCTATACTGCGCGCCCCGATGCGCTGCCCAGCCTGCGCCACCTGCCATGGACGGAAGCGCCCGATCCGATGATTGAAACTGCAAACATCCCGCCGCTGCTCAACGCCCGCGGCCTGCGCTTCAGCCGCAATGACGATCCGGTATTCGGGCCGCTGGACCTGCACGTGGATGCCGGCGAAGCGTTGCTGGTGCAAGGAAGCAATGGCGCCGGCAAGACCACCTTGCTGCGCGTGCTGGCCGGTCTGCTGCGCCCGGACGAAGGCCAGATCGAAATCGACGCGCGCCCGGCCAGCAGTACCGACCGTTCGCGCTATATCGCTTACCTGAGCCATCTCACCGCACTCAAGCAGGACCTGGGCACACTGGAGAACCTGCACTTCCTGTGTGGACTGCAAGGTCGGCGGGCACGGCAGATGCCGGGCAACGCCCTCGCCATCGTCGGCCTGGCCGGTTATGAAGACACCTTGGTGCGGCAATTGTCCGCCGGCCAGAAGAAGCGTCTGTCGCTTGCCCGCATCTGGCTGTCGCCGGCACCGATCTGGCTGCTTGACGAACCCTATGCCAACCTCGACCTGGAAGGTATCAACCTGGTCAACCGAATGATCTCGGCGCACCTGCGCAGTGGCGGCGGCGCCTTGGTGACCACCCATGGCGCCTACGCCGCACCGCCGGTCCGCACCCGCACCCTGACCCTGCGCAGTGCGGCCGACCAGGAGGATGCCGCATGAGCCTGCCCGGTCCTCAACCCACGCTGCTCTCGGCCGCACGCGCACTGCTGGCACGTGACCTGAAACTGCTGTGGCGCCGCCGTGGCGATGCCGCACAGCCGATCCTGTTCGCCGTGCTGGTCGTGGCCTTGTTCGCGCTGGCGCTGGGCGGCGCCCCCAAGCTGCTGCAGAGCGTGGCCTCGGCGGTGCTGTGGCTGGCCATCCTGCTGGCCGGCCTGTTGTCGCTGGACACCTTGTTCCGCAGTGATGCCGAGGACGGCTCGCTGGAGCAATGGCTGTTGTCACCGGTGCCCTTGGCCTGGCTGGTGGCGGTGCGGGTGTTCTCGCATTGGTTGACCACTGCCTTCCCGCTGGTGCTGGTCAGCCCCCTGCTGGCCGAGCTGATGCACCTGCCCCGTGAACAGCTGCCGGTGCTGGTCACCGCACTGGCGCTGGGCACGCCCCTGCTGAGCCTGCTCGGCGCGGTGGTTGCGGCCTTGACCGTGGGCATGCGCCGGGCCGGCATCCTGCTGGCGCTGCTGGTCCTGCCGCTGTATGTGCCAGTGCTGGTATTCGGCGCCGGCGCGGTGGCGGCAGCGGCGCAGGGCTTCGATGCCAGCGGCCCGCTGCTGATACTTGCGGCTGGATTATTGGTCAGCGCGGTGCTGGCGCCACTGACCGCAGCGGCGGCAATCCGCATCGCCAACTCCTGAAGATCAAAACAGCGCTATTCTTGACGTTGACTTCACAAAACAAACCAAGCCCATGGCTGAGCGGTCCCCCACTGAAGTCCCGAGCGTAGCCAAGCCCACCTTGCCGCCCCGTCCGGTGGTGGAACTGCAGCGGCGTGGTGAGTTGCGGGTGGAGAAATTCCTGGCCGCCGCTACCGAAGTCTTCAACGAAAAGGGCTACCAGGCCGCGCGTCTGTCCGACATCGTCAAACGCGCAGGCGGCTCGATGGCCACGCTGTACCGCGCCTTCGGCGACAAGGAAGGCCTGATCCATGCCCTGATGGAACAGAGCATCAATGATTTCGGGCGCAGCCTGGATACCTTGCTGCAATCACCCCTGCCGCCCACCGAGGCCCTGGAAGAAGCCGGCAGCCAGATGGCCGAGGAAATCCTCTCGCCTACGCGCCTGGCCTGCCACCGGGTGGTCATCTCCGAAGGCATGAACCAGCCCGCCCTGCGCGACTGGTTCCAGGCACACGGCGTGGCGCCGATGGAAATCCTGCTCAGCCACTACTTCGCGCGTGAAACCGCAGCCGGCCGCATGTACATCGAAGACCCCGACCAGGCCGCGCATTTTTTCTACATGGTGGTCATCGGCGGCTTGATTCTGCGCTCGGTCAATGGCCGCATGGACAGCAGTGATCTGCCCCGCGCGCAGCAACAGGCGCGCGCCGCGGTACGCCTGTTCATGGCCGGCGCCCTGCCGCGGAACTGAACCGCAGCTTGCTGCAGCGCAGCTTGAACTGTACCCGGGCTCCTCACAGAATCGCGACGTAATCGTCATTACGTTCTGATTGCCCAGTTGTCTCCCACCCATCGGCAGGGACAACCCAAAGGAGGGGATCGTGCGGTTCTATCTCGCATTACTGGCGTTGCTTGCAACCGCGATCCTGATATCCGCCGCATGGCTGGCCCCGGTGAAAGCCGATGCCAGTGGGCAGGCGGTCAAACTCCCCGAAACCCATTTCGCTTCCACCCAATCCGGGCACGGCTTCAACGCCCCGCCCGGCTTTGCCGATGCCGTTCCCGCGCGCAACAAGGCCCACCCGCAGGCCAAGGCGGTCGGCCAGCAGGTCTGCACGGCCTGCCACAGCAAGGAAAACGACAACTTCGCACATACCGCGCACGCCGCCGGCATGCAGGTTGCGTTGGCGGCCAATCCCAATACCGCCACCTGCGAGGCCTGCCACGGGCCCGGCTCCGTGCATGCCGCCAACCCGACCCAGAAGGGCTCGATCATTGCCTATACCCACGATGGTGGCACGCCGGTGGCAAACCAGACCGAGAGCTGCCTGGGTTGCCATTCCGGCGGCCCACGCGATGCCTGGCTGGGCTCGGTGCACCAACGCAATGATCTGTCGTGCAGCGACTGTCACAACCCGATGGTCAAGTTTTCCGCTGAAGGCCTGACCGCCAAACAGTCGGTCAGCGAAACCTGCGCCACCTGCCACAAGGACATCCGCCAGCAGTTCAATCGGCGCTCGCACATGCCGCTGCCGGAGGGCGCGATCAGCTGCGTGGATTGCCACAACCCGCATGGCACGCTCAACCCCATCCTGCTCAAGACCGATACGGTCAACGAGACCTGCTACCAGTGCCACGCCGAGAAACGCGGCCCGTTCCTGTTTGAACACGCACCGGTGCGCGAGAGCTGCCTGAACTGCCACCAGGTGCATGGCTCCAACCAGCACGCGCTGCTGGTGGCGCCAATCCCGATGCTGTGCCAGCAATGCCATTCGCATACCCGCCACCCCAACGACCTGCAGACCGAGACCTCGCTCGGCAACGGACTGACCGCTGATGAACGCCTGATGGGACGCGGCTGCATCACCTGCCACGCCCAGGTACACGGCTCCAACCATCCTTCCGGCCCACGTCTGCACAAGTAAAGGGAGAACGACATGTGCACACGGAATCGTTCAAGGAACTGCCGCTGCTCATTGTTGTCCCTGGCTTTGATTGCCGGCCTGGCACAAGCCCAGGACAGCGGCGCCGGCATTGACCTGCAGTTCGGCAACTGGCTGGACGCCAGCGGCCGCATCGCTTGGGACGGCTGTGATCCGGACGGTGAAAGCTGGTTGAGCGCGGAGAACAAGCGGACCCCCACCGGCTTCCTGTACGGTTGCGCGCCGCAACTGGCCACGGCCAGGCCTTTCGGCGATAACGGCTGGGCCTGGTCGGGCAATGTCGCGCTTGGCTACCTGCACCTCAGTGGCGATGAGCGCAACACCAACTGGCGCCGCTTCCGCGACCCTGACGATGGCATCGTTCTGCAGGCCAACTTCAGCCTGGCGCGCGCTGAGGATGGGCGCTACGTCGATGTTCGCATGAGCCACCTTGACCGCGACAACCAGTACCTGCGCGCGGTGTTCGGGCAGGCGGGCCGCTACAAGGTGCAGGCCTTCGCGCGCAGTACGCCGAATGTGCTCAGTGGCAATGCGCGCTCGATCTGGGATGGCGTCGGCAGCGCACACCTGACACTGAAACCCGGCCTCGCTGCAGCCGGCAGCAGCGCCGCGCAGGTGGCAGCGATCTCGGCCGCGCAACCGCTCAGCAGCTTGCGCGTGGTGCGCGACAAGGTCGGGGTGAGCATCAACTACCTGCTCAACCCGCGCTGGACCGGCTATGCCAGCCTCAGCCACGAAGAGCGCAGCGGCGCGCGTCCCTTCGGCGGGCCGTTCTTCTTCAACTACCCCTTCCCGGCCAATGGCGGCGTTTATGAGATCCCGCGCCCGATCGATGACAGTACGCTCAACTTCATGGGCGGCGTCCGTTTTGTCGGCAATGTCTGGCGCAGCGATTTCAACTACACCGGCTCGTTCTTCCGCAACGCGCACAGTTCCTATGACTACCAGGTGCCCTACGGCCTGTACTCGGTGGCCGGGGCCTACACGCCACCGCTGACCCAGGGCTCGTTCGCTTACGAGCCGGAGAATGACTACCACCGCCTCGGCTTCACCTTCGGCCGCAGGCTTCCGTCCTGGAATGGCGATTTCTCGGTGAACCTGGCACTGACCACCATGCGCCAGAACGACAAGCTGTTGGCACCAATGGATTGCCAGGGACAGTTCGGGCAGGCGCTGGCACCGCCCTTCATCTACGACTGCGCCAACTGGAACACCACCGACGCACTGTCGCGCAAGCGCGCCGGCCTGGCCATCAACAACCAGAAGGTGGATGCGCGCCTGGTGCTGATGCCCAGTGACGATGTCACCTGGCGCAATACCGCGCGCTATCTGCGCGAGGACTACAGCGGCAGCTATTGGGCCTACAACCCGCTCACCGACCAGTATGGCTATATCGCCGAGAACGGCGCGCAGGGCAGCGTGGTGCCGGGCGAAATGGGGGTCTGGGATCGCGGCCCGAACGCCTCCGTGCTCACCCGCATCCGCAACCTGCCGCTGGACAAGGAAACTCGCGAGGTCTCGACCGGCGCCGACTTCCGCAGCAGCAACAAGAACACCTTGTCGGCCAGCTACACCTATACCGCGATCGAACGCGCCCACCGTGAGGTAGCCACCACCCACGACAACCTGCTCAAGCTGGGCTGGAACAACCGCGCGCTCGACTGGCTGACATTCCGCGCCAACTATTCCTACCTGGACCGCAGTGGCAGCAGGTATTACTACGACCCCTACGAGTTCACCTTCTCCAGTTCCCTGCCCGGCTTTGTCGAGCCCGCAGGTGGGCTGAGCCCGCATACGGTGTCCAACCTGCGCAAATACGACATCGCCTCGCGTACGCAGCAGAAGATGGACCTGATGGCCACCTTCATCCTGCCGCATGACATGACGATCTACGCCTCGGTGCGCGGTGACCGCAACCGCTATGACGCGCAGATTGGCCGGCAACGTTTTGACACCTATGCCGGCAGCGTGCAGTGGGAATGGCAGCCCAACCCCAACACCACTGCCAGCGCCTGGTATGGGTTGGACCGCTCCACCCTGGTGTTTGCCAACGTCAACGACGCCACCGGCTCGGACCCGGCGCTGGGCGGCCCGACCTATCCGGACGCCAATCGCTGGTGGATGGACGATGCCCAACGCAACCACTACGCCGGCTTGAACTTCACCCGCCGGCTGGGCCGCGCCACCCTGGACCTGGCCTGGAACTGGACCTATTCGCGCGGCAAGACCAGCTACCGGATGAACTCGCCCGACGCCCTGACCACGCCGGCCAATGCGGCACTGGCCACCGGCAGCTATCCGGTGATGGTGTACCGGGTCAACTCGGTGACTGCCGGCCTGTCCGTGCCGCTGAACAAGCGCATGCGCCTGCGCCTGTTTGATACCTATGAGCGCGGCAATCTGTCGGACTGGCATTACTTCGGCTTCGAGGACACCCTGGTCTATGACCATCGGGTCTATACCGATGGCGGGCCATCCAGCTACAACGTCAATCTGCTCGGCATGTTGTTCGAGGTGGCCTTATGAAGGCGCTCTGGTTGATCGCCGCGCTTGCGGCCACCCCACAAGCCGATCCACCGGCGAGCACCGATGCGGCCGCGGCCACGCCCGCCGCCGACAACGCTGCAGCGGCCACGCCACCACCGCCGGCACGCTACGACCTGCGCAGCGCACATGCCGCAAGTGGCGATGCCCAGGCCGGCAAGGGCAAGTCCGAGATCTGCGCGGCCTGCCATGGCGGCGACGGCATCGCCATCACCCCGGCCTTCCCGAATCTTGCCGGGCAGAAGGAGGCCTATCTGTACTGGGCGCTGCATGCCTACAAGAGCGGGCGCATGCCCGAGTCACCGATGACCGCGATGGCCGCGCCGCTGGAAGAACAGGACATCCGCGACCTGTCGGCCTACTACGCCAGCCTGCCGGTGCCGCCACCGGCCGCCGATGCACCGCCTGTCGAACTGGACCCGGCGCTGCTCAGCCAAGGCCAGGCGATCTACAGGAACGGTGATACCCGCAAGGGCATTCCGCCCTGCCAGGGCTGTCACGGCGTCGACGGCCGCGGCAACCCGCAGGCCGGTTTTGTCGACCGCAGCGGGCGCATGCCATATGCCGCCTACCCGGCACTGCGCGGGCAACAGAACGATTACCTGCAAACCCGTCTGCAGCAGTTCCACGACGATGCCATCGATGCCTCCAGCAACAGCCGGGTCATGCACGGCATCGGCCAGCGGCTGGACGCGGACAGCATCAAGGCGGTGTCCACCTGGCTTTCATCGCTCAAGCAATAACCACCCCACCCGCCACCGCGCGGTGTGTTCCCGCTGTCCTGTTCAAGAAGTCACCGATAAGGAGTCACCCATGAAGTCCCGTATTTTCCTTGCCCTGCTGCTGATCGGCGGCGCATCCGCCGCGCACGCTTCCGATACCTGCTCGGTCAGCCTGGAAGGCAACGATGCGATGAAGTTCAACGCCGTCAATATCGACGTACCCAAGAGCTGTGCGAACTTCACCATCAACCTGAAGCACGCCGGCAAGATGGCCAAGAACATCATGGGCCACAACGTGGTGGTGGCAAAAACCGCGGACATGGCCGGCATCGACAGCGACGGCATGAAGGCCGGGCTGGCTGCGGACTACATCAAGGCCGGCGACACCCGCGTCATCGCCCACAGCAAGGTGGTCGGCGGTGGCGAAACCACCTCCCTCTCGATCCCGGTCGCCCGCCTCACCGCCGCTGCCGCGCCACTGTCGTTCTTCTGCAGCTTCCCGGGCCACGCGACGATGATGAAGGGCACGGTGACCCTCAAGTAGGCCATCCCGCACCGCCGATATCCGGATTTGCGGTATCTTGCGCTAGTCTGAAAACAGCAACGGTGGTGCAGCCCGCACCGCCCAGCCGGCCAGGCCGCAGATCGCGGCCCGGCCATCGTCTTCCTCAGCGAGCGAGCGGATGTTCAAAGGTTTAGCAGGTTGGTTTCACAAGCTGGGCTCCCCGCCTTACTTCGATACCTTCGCCGCCCGTTGGTCCACCTGGTGTTACATCGCCGCCCTGCCCCTGTTCGGCTTCGGCCTGTGGCAGGCACTGGCGGTGGTGCCGGCCGACTACCAGCAAGGCGATAGCTTCCGCATCCTCTACATCCACGTGCCGTCGGCATGGATGAGCCTGTTCGTATTCGGGCTGATGGCCTTGTACAGCGCCATCGCGCTGATCTGGCGGATCAAGCTATGCGAAATACTGGCGATGGCCTGCGCGCCCATCGGCGCCGCATTCACCCTGATCACCCTGCTCACCGGCAGCATCTGGGGCAAACCCATGTGGGGCACCTGGTGGGACTGGGACCCGCGCCTGACCACCGAACTGATCCTGCTGTTCATGTACCTGGGCGTGATGGGCCTGTACGGCGCCATCGATGACCGCCGCGCCGCCGCGCGCGCGGCCGGCCTGTTGGCCATCGTCGGCGTGGTGATGTTGCCCATCATCCGTTACTCGGTGGTGTGGTGGAACTCGCTGCACCAGGGCCAGACCATCCGCGTGTTCGGCGAATCCAGCATGGACAGCAGCATGATCCTGCCGCTGTGGATCATGGTGCTGGCCACCAAGTTCTGGTTCGCCGGCTCGCTGCTCTCGCGTGCACGCGCCGACAACCTGCGCCGCGAGGTTGGCAAGGCCTGGCTGCGCGAACGGCTGGAGAAATCGGCATGAGCTATTTCAAATACGTGGCGCTGGCCTATGCGGTGTTCTTCATCGTGCTGGCCTGGGACTTCATCGTGCCGCGCCTGCAGATCCGTCAGCAGCTGCGCGAGGCCCGTGCGCGCATCCAGCGCGCCAGCCGTACCAGCAGCGCAGCGGTTGACGAGGAATTGAGCCGATGAGCCCGACTCAACGCCGCCGCCTGCTGTGGGTATTGCTGGTGGTGCTGGTGGCCGGCGCCGCCGTCGCCCTGGTCAGCACCGCCCTGCAACGCAATATCGCCTATCTGTACACCCCGGCCGAGGTCAAAGCCGGCAAGGTCGCGCCCGATGCCCGCTTCCGGCTCGGCGGCATGGTCGCCAAAGGCTCGTTCAAGCGCGAACCCGGCGCCCTGCTGGCGCGCTTCGAGGTCAGCGATGGCGATGCGGTGCTGCCGGTAACTTATGACCGCATCCTGCCGGATCTGTTCCGCGAAGGTCAGGCGGTGGTCGCCACCGGGCGCATGGCCAACGGCGTGTTCGTTGCCGAGGATGTGCTGGCCAAGCATGACGAGACCTACATGCCCAAGGAGCTGGCCGACAAGATGGGCGTGGCGCACGACAAGCACCAGGTCCCGGCCACCACCCCAACGACGGGAACGCCCTGAGTGCTTGGTGAAATCGGACAGGTACTACTGATACTCGCCCTGCTGGCAGCGTTGCTGCAAAGCGTCCTGCCACTGGTCGGTGCCCAACGCGGCATTCCGGCGCTCACCGCGATAGCACGACCGGCAGCGATGCTGCAGCTGACCATGGTGCTGGCCGCCTTCGTGGTGCTGACCATCGCCTTCGTGCGCCAGGATTTCTCGCTGCGCTACGTCGCCGACAATTCCAACTCGCTGCTGCCGATGATCTACCGCTATTCGGCGGTATGGGGCGCGCACGAAGGCTCGCTGCTGATGTGGTCGCTGGTGCTGGCGCTGTGGACTGCCGCCGTTGCCGCGTTCTCGCGGCAGCTGCCGTCGGAAGTGGTGGCACGGGTATTGGCGGTGATGGGCATGATCAGCGTTGGCTTCCTCGCCTTCCTGCTGTTCACCTCCAATCCGTTTGCACGCCTGCTGCCGGCAGCGTCTGAAGGCCACGACCTCAACCCGCTGCTGCAGGACCCGGGGCTGATCATCCATCCGCCCCTGCTGTACCTGGGCTACGTCGGCTTCGCGGTGCCGTTTGCCTTCGCCATTGCCGCATTGATCGACGGCCGCATCGACGTGCGTTGGCTGCGCTGGACGCGGCCTTGGACCAATGCGGCATGGGGCTTCTTGACCATCGGCATTGCCCTGGGCAGCTGGTGGGCCTACTACGAGCTGGGCTGGGGTGGCTGGTGGTTCTGGGACCCGGTGGAAAACGCCAGTTTCATGCCGTGGTTGGTGGGCGCAGCCCTGCTGCACTCCCAGGCGGCTACCGAAAAACGCGGCGTATTTGTCGGCTGGACCCTGCTGCTGGCCATTGCCGCGTTCGCGCTGTCGCTGCTGGGCACCTTCCTGGTGCGCTCGGGTGTGCTGACCAGCGTGCATTCGTTTGCGGCCGATCCTTCGCGCGGTCTGTTCATCCTGATTTTCCTGGGCATCGTCGTCGGCGGATCGCTGCTGCTGTATGCCCTGCGCGCGCCCGGCATCGGCGGCAACAGCGACGATCCACGTCGCGCCTTCGCCCTCAACTCGCGTGAAAGCCTGCTGCTGGCCAACAACCTGCTGCTCAGCTGCGCCTGCGCCATGGTACTGCTGGGCACCTTGTACCCGCTGCTGGCCGACGCGCTCGACCTGGGCAAGGTATCGGTAGGGCCGCCCTATTTCGGCACGCTGTTCCTGGTGTTGATGGCGCCGATGATCGTCTTGCTGCCGTTCGGCCCGCTCAGCCGTTGGCAGCGCGAGCAGGGCCTGCGCACGCTGGCGCTGCTTGCGCCCTGGGCCGGGCTCGCGCTGCTGCTGGGTATCATCGGCTGGTGGATGGCGCCGCAGGGCAAGTTCAAGACCGCGCTTGGCATCACCGGCGCTGCCTGGGTGGCCGGTGGCACCGGCTATTACCTGTGGGCGCGGCTGCGCAAGGGCGGCCGCCTCAATGCCGAGACCTGGGGCATGTTGATTGCCCACTTCGGCGTTGCCGTGTTCCTGGTTGGCGCGTTGCTGGTGGAAGCGCTGCATGTCCAGCACGAGGTCGCGCTGGCGCCGGGCAAGACCGTCGACGCAGGTGGCTATACGCTGCTGTTCGAGGGTGTGGACGCAACCGACGGGCCCAATTACCACTCCGACCGTGGCCACCTGCAGGTGCTGCGCGGCGACACTTTGATCACCCGCCTGCACCCGGAAAAACGCATGTACGCCAGTGGTGGCCAGCCGATGACCGAAGCCGGCATCCACCCCGCCCTGGGTGGCGATATCTACGTCGCGCTGGGAGAATCACTGGGCGACGGCTCCTGGGCCGTGCGCGTACAGATCAAACCTTTTGTCCGCTGGATCTGGCTGGGCGCGGCGCTGATGGCGCTGGGCGGTTTCATCACCGCCGTCGACCGCCGTTTCCGTCGGCTGCCTGAGAAATCGAAATGAATAGTCCCTCACCCAAAACCTCCCATCGGCTGCCGCCCGTCGCCATCGCCCTTGGCGTGCTGTTCTTCGTCGGCTTGATGGGTCTGATGCTGTATGGCGTCAGCCGCTCCGGCAAACCGGACCGCGACAGCCTGCCCTCGGCCCTGCTCAACAAGCCAGCGCCGGCGTTCTCATTGCCGGTGCTGCATGATCCCAGCGTGCACGTCACCGACAAACAACTGCGCGGCGCGCCCTATTTGCTCAACGTCTGGGGCAGCTGGTGCCCGACCTGCCGCGATGAACATCCCATCCTGACCCGCTTTGCCGAAACCAAGCGGGTGCGCGTGATCGGCTACAACTGGAAGGATGAGCCCAGCGAAGCGCTGCGCTGGCTTGAGCAGCTGGGCAACCCGTACATGGTGGTGCTGGCCGACGAGGATGGCCGCACCGCGCTGGACTGGGGCATCGCCGCCGCACCGGAAACCTTCCTGGTCGATGGCAGCGGCATCGTGCGCTGGAAGTACAGCGGCGCCATCACCCAACAGGTCATGGACGAGCAGCTGATCCCGGCACTGGAAAAAGTGGAAGCCGCTGCCGGCGGTGCGCACGGCGCACCGGATTTCGGGGCCACCCGATGAAAGCCTGGGCTGGCGTATTGCTGTGGCTGTGCCTGGCGTTCACCGCCAGCGCCCAACCAGCCGGCGACCCCAGCCCGCTGCAGTACCGTGACCGCGCCGAGGAAGTGCGTTTCCACGCACTCACCGCGGAACTGCGTTGCGTGCAATGCCAGAACCAATCGCTGGCCGACTCCAATGCGCAGATCGCCCACGACCTGCGCCGCGAAGTGCTCAAGCTGATGCACGAAGGCCGCAGTGACGCGCAGATCAAGCAGTTCTTGGTCGAGCGCTACGGCGAGTTCGTGTTGTACCGGCCACAGCTGGAAGCCGGCACCGCCCTGCTCTGGTTCGGCCCGGGCCTGCTGTTGCTGGCCGGCGCGGTGCTGCTGGTCGTGCATGTGCGCCGCCGTGGCCGCGCGGTGCCTGTTGCCCCCCATGACGACGCCAGTCAGGAAGAACGCGAATGGTGAATGTTTGGTTCCTGATCGGCGCTGGCGTGTTGGCGGTAGCAGCAACCGGAATCACCTTGTGGCCGCTATGGCGTGCCGGTAAACGACGCATCTGGGGCAGCCTGGTTGCGTTGGCGCTGGTCGCCACGCTGGGCCTGTACCAGTGGCTGGGAACACCGGCGGCAATGCAGCCACAGTTCGAAACAGCCGCTGCACCGCAGACCATCGAAGAAGGCATTGCCCAGTTGCAGGAGGCGTTGCAGCAGAATCCCGAGCGCGTCGACGGTTGGGTGCTGCTGGCCCGCTCGCAGCTGGAAATCGGCAAGGTTGCCGATGCCGCCGCATCCTACCAACGCGCCGCGCAGCTGGCGCCGGACGAGCCAACGCTGCTGATCGAAGCCGCACAAACCCGCGCCCAAGCCGATCCCAAGCTCCTGTTCGACGCCACCGCACGGCAGTGGTTGGCCCATGCGCGGCAGATCGCGCCGGACAACGAACGTGCCATCTGGCTGACCGGCATCGTCCAACGCCAGCAAGGCCAGGACGAACAGGCCGCGCAGACCTGGGAAAGCCTGCTGTCACGGCTGGAGCCCGCTGCTGCCCGCGCACTGCAGGAACAGATCGATATCGCCCGCGGCAAGACCCCAGGCAACGCGTCCGGCAGTACGCCGGCAGCCACCGCCGCCAACAATTCCGGCATCCGCGTAACGGTGATGTTGGCGCCAGCATTGGCCGCGCGCGCCGCCTCCGGCAAGGAAACCGTGTTCGTCATCGCCCGCATCCCCGGCGGTCCGCCGATGCCGGTAGCGGTGGAACGCCATCCGGCGCAAAGCGAGCCGCTGACGGTCACCCTCGACGATGCCGACAGCCCGATGCCGACCCAGAAACTTTCAGCCCTGCAGGAAGTGGAAGTCTTCGCCCGCCTGTCTGCCAGCGGCAACGCCATGCGCGGCGAAGGCGATGTCGAGTCGGCACCGGTCAAGCTCAAGCTGCCTGCTGACAAGCCCTTGACCATCACGCTGGGCCAGTGAAGCCCTGCAGGCAGCATTGTGGGAGCGGCGTAAGCCGCGAAGCTGGCTTCGTAGGAGCGGCATAAGCCGCGAAGCTGTCCATGCCAAAGCGCACGGCACCCGTGCCACCTGACTGGCGCGCTTGCTTCGCGGCTAACGCCGCGCCCACAAAAGCTGGGCCTCGCCCTGCGCGAAATCGCCACAGCCCCGTAGCCCGGGCAAGTGCAGCGCACCCACGGAACTCGGCACAACATGCAACGCCCTGCAGCCAGCTTTGTAGGAGCGGCATAAACCGCGAAGCTGGCCATGCTGAAGCCCACGGCACCCGTGCCACCTGACTGGCGCACTTGCTTCGCGGTTGACGCCGCTCCCACAAAAGCTGGGCCTCGCCCTGCGCGATATCGCCACAGCCCCGTAGCCCGGGTAAGCGCAGCGCACCGGGGCAACTCGGCACAACAGGCAGCGCCCTGCAGGCAGCATTGTAGGAGCGGCGTAAGCCGCGAAGCTGGCCATGTTGAAGCCCACGGTACCAGTGCCGCCTGACTTGCACGCTTGCTTCGCGGCTTACGCCGCTCCCACAAAAGCTGGGCCTCGCCCTACGAGATATGGGCCACAGCATCGTCGCGAGGAAATACCCAGATAACCAGCGGTTATCATCCATGCGACGATGCGTCCGGCATCCCCGCTAAAATTGGCAGATGACTGAATTCATTCCCGAGGGTAGCCGTTTCCACGCGCTGTCGTCCCCGTTCCCGATGAAGCGCGGCGGCAGCCTGATCGGCGCCCGCGTCGCCTACGAAACCTGGGGCACGCGGGCAGCCGACGCCAGCAATGCCATCCTGATCGTCACCGGCCTGTCGCCGGATGCGCACGCCGCCAGCAATGCCGACAATCCCGCGCCCGGTTGGTGGGAGCCCATGCTCGGCCCGGGCAAACCAATCGATACCGAGCGCTGGTTCGTCATCTGCGTCAACTCGTTGGGCAGCTGCAAGGGCTCCACCGGGCCTGCCTCGCTCGACCCCGCCACCGGCAAAACCTATCGGCTGTCCTTCCCCGAGTTGTCCATCGAAGACGTGGCCAACGCCGCCGCCGAAGTCGTGCACGCTCTGGGCATCAAACAGCTGGCCTGCCTGATCGGCAACTCGATGGGCGGCATGACCGCGCTGGCTGTGCTGCTGCAGCACCCGGGCATCGCCCGTGCCCATATCAATATTTCCGGCAGCGCCCGCGCCCTGCCGTTCTCCATCGCCATCCGTTCCCTGCAGCGCGAAGCCATCCGCCTGGATCCGGCCTGGAACAACGGCGACTACGATGAACTGCACTACCCGGAATCGGGCATGCGCATGGCACGCAAGCTCGGTGTCATCACCTATCGCTCGGCGCTGGAATGGGATGGCCGCTTCGGCCGCGTACGGCTGGACTCGGACCAGGTCGACGAAGACCCCTTCGGCCTGGAGTTCCAGGTGGAAAGCTATCTGGAAGGACATGCACGACGCTTCGTGCGCCGCTTCGATCCCAACTGCTATCTCTACCTCGGCCGTTCCATGGACTGGTTCGACCTGGCCGAATACGCAAACGGCGATGTACTCGCGGGGTTGGCGAAAATCCGTGTTGAACGCGCACTCGCCATCGGCGCCAACACCGACATTCTGTTCCCGGTGGAACAGCAGCAGCAGATCGCCGACGGCCTGCGCGCAGGCAGTGCCGACACGCAGTTCATCGGCATGGATTCACCGCAGGGCCATGACGCCTTTCTGGTCGATTACGACCGCTTCGGCCCCGCTGTAGCGCAGTTTCTGCAGACACTACCGACAGCGGCGTAAACCCATCGCCGACAGCTGATACCGGCACCCGCCAATGGGCACCGGTATTGGCCACGCTGCACACTGGAACCTCCGCCAACCAGAGGCCAGCCATGATGCGTCTGCTCCTGTTTCTGCTGTGTTGCCTGGGCAACGTGCTAGGTCACGCATATGCCGCTCCGCCATCATTGATGCTGGCTGGAACATGGCAGGACGGGCCGGATGTATCGCTCTATCTGGTCAGTGAAAAACTCGATGGCGTACGCGCCCGCTGGGATGGGCAGACATTGTGGACGCGTGCCGGCCACCGGATTGCGGCACCTGTCTGGTTCACCCAAGGCTGGCCTGACCAGGCAATGGATGGCGAACTATGGATGGCACGCGGCCAGTTCGAGGCGACCAGCGCGCTGATCCGCAGCAGCCCTGGCGACGAGACGCAGTGGCGCAGGCTCCGCTTCATGGCCTTCGACCTGCCCCACGGCACCGGAGGTTTTGGTGACCGCCATGCGCAACTGGCGCGGATGATCGCCACACAAAGCAGTCCTCACCTGCTGGCCATCGAACAACAGCGTCTACCTGACAGCGAAAGCCTGCACCGACACCTGCGCGCGGTGGTCATGGCAGGCGCCGAAGGCCTGATGCTGCACCATCAGGACAACCCATACAGCAACGGTCGCAGCACCGGCCTGCTCAAACTCAAGCTGTACGATGACGCAGAAGCCCGGGTGGTCGGCTACGCCCCCGGCAAAGGCAAATACAGCGGCATGGTCGGCGCGCTGCTGATGCGCAGCGACAGCGGCGCACAGTTCCGCATCGGCAGCGGCCTGAGCGACGCACAACGCGCCGATCCCCCAGCCATCGGCAGTCAGGTCACCTATCGCTACAACGGCCTGACCATACACGGCATACCTCGCTTTCCACGCTTCCTGCGTGTGCGCGATGAACCTTGAGCGGCCCTTTGCCGGTCTGTTGAACCCAACCGCAGAGAACAGCAGCGGCATAGGCGAGCTGTTGTGGGAACCGTGGGAGCGGCGTTAACCGCGAAGCAACTGCACCATCAGATCCACAGATCCTCAAGCCTTCGGCACCATCAGCTTCGCGGCTCACGCCGCTCCCACAAACACCTGTCCGCTTACACGAGAACGGCTCGGATAGGACCTCCTGTGGATGATGCGACTCAACCGGCTTTCGTAGGAGCGGCGTAAGCCGCGAAGCAACTACACCATCAGATCCAGAGATGCCCAGCCCTTCACCAACCCCGACTTCGCGGCTCACGCCGCTCCCACAAGCATCTGCTGGCCAGCGGGTGACAGACGCACTGTTCTGACAGGCCCTGTCCCGGTGATTGATGCGACTCAACCCGGCTTTTGTAGGAGCGGCGTCAGCCGCGAAGCAACTGCATCATCAGACCCACAGACACGCAAGCCTTCAGCACCATCAGCTTCGCGGCTGACGCCGCTCCCACAAACATCTGCTGGCCCGCGGGTGACACACGCACTGTTCTGGCAGGACCAGCCCCGGTGGTTGATGCGGCTCAAACCGGCTTTTGTGGGAGCGGCGTAAGCCACGAAGCAACTGCGTCGTCAGATCCACAGATATCCGGATCCTCAGCAGCACCAGCTTCGCGGCTTACGCCGCTCCTACAAAGGCCCTGGGGCCAGCCAGGAACTTCGCACAGCGCCGCGAGATTGATGCACCTCCCGCTACACAACCCGCGCAACACTGGCCCGAACGGCTGGGCGCGCCTGCCGCCCGGCACTTCCCTCCTACCCGCATTTGCGTTGCAATGGCGCCAACGAACAGGGCGGAATCCGATGCGCTACCAAGGCAGGTTGCAGGACTGGAACGATGACAAGGGATACGGCTTCGTCCTGCCCAATGGCGGTGGTGACCGGGCCTTCGTGCATATCAAGGCGTTCGAGCAACGCTCGCAGCGGCCGAGCAATGGCATGCTGATCAATTACCAGCTGCGCACGGATGAGCGCGGCCGCCTCAACGCCATCGCGGTACGCTCGGCTACCGCCAGCAAGGCCGCCGTTGCACCGAAACGAGCTGCAGCCACCGCCCGCTTGCCGCATGTCAGCCTGGGCGTAGGCGCCCTGCTTGGCCTGTCCGGGCTATGGATCGTAAAGCTGGTTCCGGACTGGACGCTGTTTACCGCGCTCGGCATGAGTGTCGTTGCGCTGGGCTTCTACCTGCATGACAAAGGTGCGGCAGCGCGCGGGCAACAACGGGTGCCGGAAAACACCTTGCACCTGCTTTCCCTGCTCGGCGGCTGGCCGGGTGCGCTGATCGGCCAGGGGCTGTTCCGGCACAAGACCAGCAAGCAGAGCTTCCAGTTCGTCTTCTGGCTGACGGTTGTACTCAACATCGGCGCGATTGTGTTGATCGCCAGTGGAAAGATAGCCCTGCCGCAATAGTGCGAGCCTCATCGCTCATACGCGAGCAAGGCCAAGCCAAGCCCCGGAACAGCCAGCAACATCGGCTGGCCCTGCCCCCCAACAAACCGACAGGAATCGCCTTGCTTTCACCCAGCAAGCAGGCCGCACACCTGGGTTTCAATGCCGCTGGATTATCATTCGGCCTCCGCTATTCCAGCACGGCGTCATGGATCGAGCCCGCATGCAGTCAATCTTCCGCTTTGTTTCCCTGCAGCTTGTTGTAGCCGCCCTGTTGCTGGGCACGATCCCGCAGGCCTCGGCACAGACGGCCCGCAAGCCCTCGCCCTACGAGTACCGGCCCGGCACTGCAGCACCAACAACCGACAGCGCACAAGCGCCTGCACATCTGCCGCGCATCGGCAGCCGTGATGACTTCATGCGCCTGGCACGGGTGTACAACCCTGGCACGCCGCTGGAAATGCCGCACCTGATCTTCACCATCGACCGCCGCGATCCTGCGCGCATCTACTACATCAACACGCCGCGCTATTCCCTGCATGAAACCTTCGTGCGCCGCGAACGGCTGGTCGCGCAGCTGGACAAAGCCACGCTCAATGCACAATACAAAGACCCGCAACGACGCTTTCTGTTCGGCACGGTCAGCTGGCAACGCGACCTGCCCGGCTATACCTATGAATTCTGGGAAGGTGATCAGCTGACACCGGCCTTGTTGCGGCAGACAGACCAGCTGGTGCGCGCATCGTTCTACGAGGCCATCCGCTTCAAGACCAATTCCACGCTGCACGAACAGACTGCGCGCACTGCCGGCCTGCCCTTCGTTACCCAGGAGGCATTGCTGCGCGAGCAGCGTTTCCTGCCGTTGAACACCGGTACCGCCCAAGGCCGCCTGCGCATCATCCGCTCGGTCGAGCAGACGACGGATCTTTCGCCGCAGGACATCGTGGTGCTGGACGAGGTCCCGATCGCCTTGTCGCCGGTGGCGGGCCTGGTCACCCAGCGCCCGTCCACCCTGCTGTCGCACGTCAATCTGCTGGCCAAGGGCTGGCGTATTCCCAACGTCTATGTGCGCGATGCGCAGGCTGCGCTGCGCCAATACGACCGGCAGTGGGTGGAGCTGCAAGTCAGCAACAACAATTACACGGTGCGGCCAATCGCGCGCCCTGCGCGTACCCCGTCGCGGTCGGCGCAACCCAGCGCGCGCAATCTGCCACGCCCCGATCTCTCGGTGACCACGCTCAAGCCCTTGTCCGCCCTGCGTGCCCGGGACAGCAGCCACTGCGGCGTCAAAGCGGCGAACCTGGGCACCTTGAAATCCGCGCTGCCACCGGCCGCACAGGTGCCGGACGGCTTCTGCGTTCCTTTCTCGTACTACCAGACTGCGATGCAGCAGCTGCGGATCAGCGAACGTCTGAGCACATTGCAGCAGCGTCCCGGCTTTGCCACCGATGCCAAGGTACGTCGTGACGCACTGACTGAGCTACGTGCGCAGATCAGCAACGCCACGCCTGATCCGGCGCTGGTGCGCAGTCTGCAATCGCAATGGCAGGGTCAGCTGCGCGGGCGCGGTGTATTCGTGCGCAGCTCCTCCAATTCCGAGGACTTGCCGAATTTCAGCGGTGCGGGCCTGTATACCACCGTGCCGAATGTGGTCGGCGCCGACGCGCTGGTGCATGCGATACAAACCGTGTGGGCGTCGGTCTACAACTTCGAGGCCTATGAAGCCCGCAGTGCCGCCGGCCTGGGCCAGGACGCAGTAGCAATGGCGGTGCTGGTGCAGGTAGCAGCACCGTCGGACAGCTCCGGGGTGATGATCACCCGCGATCCCTTCGATGCCGGTCGTCGCCACATCACCTACATCTCGGCCAAGCGCGGCCTCGGCATCCGTGTCGTGGAAGGCAAGCGGCAGGCCGAGCAGGTGATGTACTCGACCTGGTCCAAGGCGGTGCAGGTCCTGAGCCGCTCGGCCGAAGATACCCAACTGGTTGCCAATGCCAGCGGCGGCGTGCGCGAAGTAGCGATTGCCGGCTCGCGCCAGGTGTTGACCGATAGCCTGATCGCCCGACTGGCCGCAGTGGGCAGCCGTACCAAACAGGCACTGGGCGGGGTGGAACAGGACATCGAGTGGGCCGTCGTCGGCGATGACATCCTCATCCTGCAGTCGCGTCCGTATGTGGATGGCAGCAGTCGCTGACCAGCCCTGTTTGGAACACCCTGCCCGGCAAGCAATGCAATGATGCGTGCATGCGGCAGCCACGGCTTCCATCCTTGATCCACATCACGGGAACCCAAACGCCATGACCTTCTGGCTTGTGACAACTGCCGTCAGTATTGGCTTGGGCTGGATTGCCAGCAGGCTATGCCGGCGAGTCTGGCTTGCCGTTGTGATTGCCGCCCTGTTGGGCGGCTTGCTGGCTCCCTGGCTCGGCCTGCGCTTTGTCTGGGACGTTACCGGCCACCGCGATGCACAGGATGGCCTTGCCTTCCTGATCGGCCCGCTGGTGAGCGTGCCGGTTGCCTGCATCGCTGCCTACTTTTTCCAGCGCTTGCGCCGCAGCGCAGGCCGTTGATGGCCAAGCCCTGGGGTGTGCAGCCGCAATGACAGCGAGGCCTGTTGGCCCCGCTGTCGCCGCGCTTCATTGCAGGTCCAAGCGCCCCTGCTGCAAGCGGTACTCCCGCTGCACCACTCCTTCCGGCAAGCGGTCGTGGGTGATCATCAGCAGGCTGCGCTGACCAACGGCGGCGGCAAGATCAACCAGCAAGGCATGCGCGGTATCCACATCCAGGCCTTCGGTCGGCTCATCCAGCACCATGATCGGCGCATTGCGCAGCAAGGCGCGCGCCAGGGCCAAGCGCCGCGCCTGGCCCGCCGACATGGTTGCGCCATTCTCGCCAACCCAGGCATCAAGCCCGCCTTGCTGCTGCGCCCAGTCATGCAGACGCACCTGCGCCAGCACGTCCCATAGCGCAGTGTCACTGGCCTGTGGATCACCAAGCCGCAGGTTCTCGGCAATGCTGCCGGCAAACACCGGTGCGCCCTGTGGCAACCAGGCAATCTGCCGATACCAGTGATCCTGTGCGAACTCGCGCAGGTCGATGCCACCAAAGCGCACGCAGCCCTGCTGCGGATCCCACAGCCGTAGCAGCAGGGCCGACAAGGTGGTTTTGCCGCAACCGCTGTCGCCACGGATCGCGATGCGGTCACCCGGTGCCAGCTGCAGGTCCACGCCATCCAGCAAGCGCCGTGTTTCGCCCGGCCAGGCAAACACCACCTGCTCGAATGTCACCGCAACAGAACCCTCCGGCACCGTGCGCGGCTGCGCAGGCTCCTGCACGGCCGGCGGCTGGTCGACGATCTGCCGCAGCCGCTTGCCGGCAACCCGCGCCGACTGCAAGGCCTGCCAGGCAATGCCGCTACCGGCTGCCACTTCCAGCAGGGCCACGGTCAGGAATACCAGCGTGGCCGCGAACGGTGCTTCCACCTGCCCAGCCTGGAACGCAGACAGGGCCAGCCACAACATCGCCAACAAGCCCAGCCCGGCGATGGACGAATGCAGAACGTTGCCGCCGATCAGCCGACGACGACGACGCTGGTCGCTGTGCGCCAGCTGCTGCGCGGCTGCATCCACGCGCAGCGCCCAGTCGTCGCGGGCATCCAGCGCGGTCAGGTCGGCCACGCCTTCCAGCCCTTCAAACGCCAGCGTGCGCAGGCTGGCGCGCTGCTGTGCGCGCTCTGCCTCGACCGCATCACCACGGCGTACCGCAAACACCGGCACGCCAATACCCACCAGCAGCGCCAGCAGCAGCAACAACACCGCCGCAGGCCAATGAATCAGGCCCGCTGCCAGCACCGTTGCCAGCGCGATGCCGGCCAAGGCCAGCAAGGGGCTGATGGCGCGCACCATCAAGCCATCGACTTCGCCGATATCGGTGATCAGCCGCGCCAGCAGTTCGCCGGTACGGCTGCTGCCCAGCCGCGCGGGCGCCAATGGCAGGGCGCGCTGGAAGAACCACACGCGTAGATCACGGGCAATGCGCAAGGTTGCATCGTGGCCGACCAGCTTTTCGAAATAGCGCGAGACAATCCGCGCCATCGTCAATGCACGGATGCCGGCCGAGGGCGAGAAGAAATTGAACGTGGCACCCATGCCCAAGGCACCGGCCAGCGCTGCGGCGGTCAGGAATCCACCGGACAGACCAAGCAGGCCAACCCCGGCCAGCATCGTGGTGAACAGCAACAACGTCGCCAAAGCCAGCCGCCAGCGGTGGCGCTTGAACACATCACGCATCGTCTGTGGCTTCATGCACTTTCCCCCTGCGCCTGCGGCACCGAGGCCTGCAATTCGATGACCTTGTCAGCCCAACGCATTGCCGCTTCGCTATGGGTAGCCATCAGCACGGTACGGCCACGCGTATGCGCGGCCAGGGCCTGCAACAGATCGGCTTCGGTCTGCGGGTCGAGGAAGGCGGTGGGCTCATCGAGCAGGAACAGGTCCGGCTCCAGCAACAACAGCCGCGCCAAGCCTATCCGTCGTGCTTCACCGCCGGACAGGCCGAAGCCGCGCTCGCCGATCACCGTATCCAGACCCAGCGGCAGATGCTGAGCGAAGCGCATCACCTGGGCCACTTCGGCCACCGCCTGCAGCCGCGCCGCGCTCACTGCCGGGTCGGCAAGACGCAGGTTGTCGGCAATCGAGCCATGAAACAGGTAGGGCCGCTGCCCGGCGTAGCCAACCCGCACTCCATCGCGGACCACGATGCGGCCTTCGCGCGGCGGCAGCCAGCCGGCCAGCGCTTCCAGCAAGGTGCTCTTGCCACTGCCACTGGGGCCAACCAGCGCAAGCCGCTGGCCGTCGCCGATCTCCAGCGAGAACCCGCGCACTACATCATGTGCCGCACCCTGCGGCCGCAGCGTTGCGGCCCGAACCGCAACCAGCGGTGCATGCAGTTGCGCCGGCTCCGGCGCTACCAACGGCGCCACGACGGTGTTGGCCGCTGTTGCGTCGAGGTCATCGGCCAGCAAACGCTCGACCTCTGCAGCCGCTGCCAGCGCATTGGCACGGTCGTGATAGTGCGCGGCCAGACGCCGCAGCGGCGCATAGAACTCCGGTGCCAGCAGCAGGCAGAACATGCCGGTGCCCAAGGTTGGCACGGCCGCGTGCAGCGACATCAGGCCCAGATAGCTCAGGCCCAGGTACAGGGCCACCATCGCCACACTGACCGAGGCGAAAAATTCCAGCACGGTCGAGGACAGGAAGGCGATGCGCAGTACCTTCATCGTGCGTTCGCGCACGCCATCGGCGGCAGCGGCAACGCCCTCCAGCTCGGCTTCACCGCGCCCATACAGACGCAGCAGCCCCAGCCCCTTGATGCGGTCGGCAAAGTGGCCGCTCATCCGCGCCAGCTCGCCCAGTTGCGCGCGGCCGGCGGCTTCGGCACCCCAGCCCACCAGCATCATGAAGAACGGCACCAGCGGCGCGGTGAAAAGAAAGATCACTGCCACCACCCAGTCCACATAGGCCACGGCGGCGACGATCAGCAGCGGCACCACCACCACTTCCACCCGCACCGGCTGAAAACCGGCGTAATAGCCCTCGATGGCGTCGCCGTGGGACAGCAGCAGCTCGCCCAGTTCCCCACTGCGCTGGCGCCGCAGCCACAGCGGCCCGCGCGCCATCAACCGCCGGTAGACCTGCTCGCGCAGGGCCAGCTTGGCGGTATCGGCAACCTTGCCGGCGGCGGTCTGCGCCAGCCCGCCGAGCAGGCTGCGCAGCAGTAGAACTACTGCCAACACCCAGAAACCGTGAATTACCTGTACCCAATTCAGTTGTTCCACGACTATGCTCTGGATAAGCCAGGCAATGGCCCCCGCCTGCACGATCAGCAGCGCACCGGAAGCACAGACGGCCACGGCCGCCAAACGCTGCTGCGTACGGGCACCGGAGGCCAGAGTCGCCAGCCATTGCTGGTGCTGACGGCGTTGCTGCTGCGCTGCGTTGGAATGTGGAACTTCGCTCAAGACTGACAACTCAGGTGAAGGAGAACTACGTGATTGTAAGCAAGCCGTACCCCGCATGCCGGTCCCGCACCATCGGCGTTGGACAGCCAGCCCACATTGATCCAGATCAAGGCATTGGCAGGGCTGAACAGGGAGTATCGCCGCCATAGAACCCCTTCCCGCCACACCATGACGCCCAATTCCCACGAGGTAACCAGGCCATGATCGACTCAACAGTCGTAGAACTGTCACGTCTACAGTTCGCGCTGACCGCGATGTACCACTTCATTTTCGTCCCGCTCACGCTGGGGCTCTCTTTCATGATCGCGATCATGGAGAGCGTCTATGTGATGACCGGCAAGGATGTCTGGCGCCGGATGACCCTGTTCTGGGGTGTGCTGTTCGGCATCAACTTCGCCATGGGTGTGGGTACCGGCATCGTGATGGAGTTCCAGTTCGGCATGAACTGGTCCTATTACAGCCACTATGTGGGTGACATCTTCGGTGCGCCGCTGGCCATCGAGGGCCTGATGGCGTTCTTCCTGGAAGCGACCTTCATCGGCCTGTTCTTCTTCGGCTGGGGCCGCCTGTCCAAGGTGCAGCATCTGACCGTGACCTGGCTGATGGCGCTGGGCACCAATCTGTCGGCACTGTGGATCCTGATTGCCAACGGCTGGATGCAGTACCCGGTGGGTGCGGTGTTCAACCCTGAAACGATGCGCATGGAAGTGGTGGATTTCGCCGCCGTGCTGCTCAACCCGGTGGCCCAGGCCAAGTTCGTGCACACCGTTTCGGCCGGTTACGTGGCTGGCGCGATGTTCGTGATGTCGATCTCGGCCTTCTTCATGCTGCGCGGCAAGCACCGTGACATCGCCCGCCGTTCGTTCGCGGTGGCCTCGGCCTTCGGTCTGCTGGCTTCCATCTCGGTGGCCGTGCTGGGTGATGAATCCGGTTACGCCACGGCGGAAAACCAGAAGATGAAGCTGGCCGCCATCGAAGGCATGTGGCATACGCATCCGGCACCGGCACCGTTCACTGCCTTCGGCATCCCGAACCAGCAGGAACAGCGCAACGACTTCGAAGTGCAGATCCCGTACGTGATGGGCCTGATTGCCACCCGCTCGCTGGATGAAGAGATTCCGGGCATCCTGGATCTGGTCAAGCAGGCTGAAGGCCGCGTCAAGGGTGGCCAGATCGCCTACGCCGCCCTGCAACGCATCCGTGCCGACAAGAGCGACGCCGAAGCCCGCGAGGTCTTTGACCGTCATTGGCAGGATCTGGGCCACGGCCTGCTGCTGAAGCGTTACCGCGACGACATCGAGAACGCCACGCCGGAGCAGATTGCACAGGCTGCGCTGGATACGGTGCCAACGGTTGGCCCGCTGTTCTGGACCTTCCGCGTCATGGTCGGCCTCGGCATCTACATGATCGGTTTCTTCGCGCTGGCCTTCTATTACTCCTGCCGCAACAACTTCGAGCACAAGCGCACCTTCCTGCGGGTGGCCCTGTGGTCGCTGCCGGCACCGTGGATCGCCATCGAATGCGGCTGGTTCATCGCCGAATACGGCCGTCAGCCGTGGGCCGTGGATGGCGTGCTGCCGACCTTCTATGCCGCTTCCGGGCTGGCCGTATACGAAATCCTGGCAACGCTGATCGGCTTCACCGCGCTGTACACGGTGCTGCTGGTGATCGAAGTCAAGCTGATGCTCAAGGCCATCCGCAAGGGTCCGGAAGAAATCCTGCCCTCGCTGCAGCACCCGGCCGTCGCAACCCATCACGCCAACGCCCCCGGCAACGGCCAGGCATAAGGCAGGAGAACACTCATGGAATTCATTCTTCTGGACTACACAACGCTACGCGTGATCTGGTGGTTGCTGCTGGGCATCCTGCTGATCGGCTTCGCGGTAATGGACGGCTTCGACCTTGGCGTTGGCACCCTGCTGCCGTTCGTGGCCAAGACCGATGAAGAGCGCCGCCTGGTGATCAACACCATCGGCCCGGTGTGGGAAGGCAACCAGGTGTGGCTGGTGCTCGGTGGCGGTGCGATCTTCGCCGCGTGGCCGCCGCTGTATGCGGTGAGCTTCTCCGGGTTCTATCTGGCGATGTTCCTGATCCTGTTCGCATTGATCCTGCGCCCGGTCGGCTTCAAGTACCGCAGCAAGATGCCCAGCCAGCGCTGGCGCAACAATTGGGACAAGGCACTGTTTGTTGGTGGCTTCATCCCGGCGCTGATCATGGGCGTAGCGGTGGGCAACGTGCTGCTCGGCGTGCCGTACCACTTCGACGATACCCAGCGCGTGTTCTACACCGGCAACCTGCTTGGCCTGCTGACCCCGTTCGCCCTGCTGGCCGGCCTGGTCAGCGTGGCAATGCTGGTCTCGCACGGTGCGGCAATGCTGGTACTCAAGACCAGCGGCCCGGTCGCTGAGCGTTCGGCAAAAATCGGCAGCATCGCCGCCATTGCCTCGTTCGTACTGTTCGCCCTGGCCGGTGCCTGGGTTGCCTTCGGCCTGCCGGGCTACCAGATCACCTCGCAGGTGATCACCGACGGTGCCAGCAATCCGCTGCTGAAGACGGCTGAGTTCTCGCAGGCCGGTGGCTGGCTGCACAACTACAGCTCCATGCCGGCCACGATCCTGGCGCCGCTGGTGGGTCTGCTGGGTGCGCTGGCCAGTGCGGTGCTGCTGCGCAAGCGTCGTGGCGGCCTGGCCTTCATCGCCTCGGGCGCTTCCATCGCCGGCATCATCCTCACCGTCGGCTTTGCGATCTTCCCGTTCCTGCTGCCCTCCTCCACCAGCCCGGGCTCCAGCCTGACGCTGTGGGACGCGTCCTCCAGCCACCTGACGCTGTGGGTGATGCTGCTGGCCACCGGCCTGTTCCTGCCGATCATCATTGCCTACACCACCTGGGTGTACCGCGTAATGAAGGGCAAGACCACGGTGGAAGAAATGGGTGACAACCCGAACGCTTACTGATCGGCAACCGACAACACTAAGGAGACAACTCAATGTGGTATTTCGCTTGGATTCTGGGTGCGGGCCTCGCTGCGACGGTCGCCATCCTCAACGGCATGTGGTTTGAAGCGCGCGAAGCCAACAAGATCGATGCAAAGCGCTGAAAAACTGCGTGAAGGTATTGCCAAAACGCCGGACTGAGCGTATCTTTCCGGCTCCCTTCGCGGGGTGTAGCTCAGTCTGGTAGAGCGCTACGTTCGGGACGTAGAGGTCGCAGGTTCGAATCCTGTCTCCCCGACCAAAGGGTCGGTAAAAGCCTGGAATAACGGCAACGTTGTCCAGGCTTTTTATTCGCCGGTACACAGTTATCGGCAGCCAACGCACCACGCCTTGCAGGCAGCGCTGGCTGAACAAAAGAACTTGCAGGGCACGAGGTTCACCGCTATCATAGGCGGCTCCTTCGGGGTGTAGCTCAGTCTGGTAGAGCGCTACGTTCGGGACGTAGAGGTCGCAGGTTCGAATCCTGTCTCCCCGACCAATTTGACAAAAGCCGGCCTCTGGTCGGCTTTTGTTTTTGGTGGGTTTCAAAACGACGCCACCCACCGCGTCGGAGTAAGCCATGTCCACGCCCGCCCAGTCCCTCATCCGGCACCCCCTGCTCAAGGGCCGTCTGCTGGCGTTTGTCGCCATCGTGCTGGTCTCGGCCAACCTGCGCAGCGCAGTTACCTCGCTGACGCCGCTATTGGACCGGCTGGGCCACGTCTTTGATTTCGGCAGCACCATGACCGGCGTGCTCGGCATGATGCCAACTGCCGCCTTCGCCGTATTCGGCCTGGCCACGCCACGCATCACCCGCGCCATCGGCCTGGAACGCACCGCCGTGCTGACCATGGTGCTGGCCACCATCGGCCTGCTGCTGCGCGCCTTCTCCGGCAACGTCGGCATGTTGCTGCTGGGTTCGGCCATCGCGCTGGCCGGCATGGGCATGGGCAACGTGGTCGTGCCGCCACTGGTGAAGCGCTACTTCGCCGACCGCGTGGGCACGCTGAGCACGGTCTATATCTCGGTACTGCAGGCCGGCACGATGGTGCCCGCGCTGCTTGCCGTGCCCGTCGCCGATCAGTTCGATTGGCGCGTTTCGCTGGGCATGTGGTCCTTGCTGTCGGTGGCGGCCCTGCTGCCGTGGATCCTGCTGGCACGCAGCGCCCCACGCGTGGAAACAACCCCCACCAACACCGAGCATGCTGCCGGCCGCGTGTGGAAGACACAGTTGGGCTGGGGCATGGCGCTGATGTTCGGCATGACCTCACTGGGCACCTATTCGTTGTTCACCTGGCTGCCAAAGGTGATGGTGGAAGCCGGCGCCAGCGAATCCTTCGGTGGCGTGATGGTCGCGGTCTACTCGGCCATTGGTCTGCTGCCTTCGCTGCTGGTGCCCGCCTTGGCGGTGCGCATGCGCAATCCGTTCCCGATTGCGATGATGGTGTTCGTGCTCAACATGATCGCCTTCGCGGGCCTGCTGTGGGCACCGATGAGTGCGCCGTTGCTATGGGCGGTAATCGCCGGCCTCGGCCCATCCACCTTCCCGCTGGGCCTGACCCTGATCAACCTGCGCACGCGCAGCCAGGCCGGCTCGGCGGCCCTGTCCGGCTTCATGCAGGGCGTTGGCTACAGCTTGGCGTGTCTGGGCCCGCTGTTGTTTGGCTGGCTGCATGGTGTGAGCAATGGCTGGACCTGGTCGTTCGCTTTCCTTGCCTGCTGCTCGGGCGTATTGCTGACCGGCGCGTGGTTTGCCTGCAAACCGCAGCAATTGGAAGATCACTGGAAGTGAGCCGCAGTTGATACAGAAAAGCCGCCGATGTGCATCGGCGGCTTTTTCATGTTCGAGCAAGCAACGTAGCGCGGGTAAGCGCAGCGCACGTGGGGCTTGCCGGTTGCTGTGGGAGCGGCCTAAGCCGCGAAGCCAACGATGCTGGAAGTCTTGGAGCTTTGTACACGCTGAAGCTGTGGGTGCTTCGCGACCCAGCCAGGCCGCAATGGTTGGCTGCCATGCTTACTTCAGCGGATGCCTGACCTGGCCCTCGCCGCGCACCACGAAGCGTTCGACCGTGAGTGCCTCCAGGCCCATCGGCCCATAGGAATGCAGGCGCGTGGTGGAGATGCCGATCTCCGCACCCAGACCCAGCTCGCCACCATCGGAGAAGCGCGACGAAGCATTGACCATCACCACCGCCGAGCGCAGTGCGCGCACGAACGCCTCGCCATGCGCCGGATTGCCGGTGGCGATGACTTCGGTGTGATCGGAGGTATAGGTCTGGATATGGGCGATGGCCGCAGCCATGTCCGGCACGACGCGGATCGCCAGGATCAGATCCAGGTACTCCGCAGCGTAATCGTCTTCGGTCGCGACGTTGATGCCCGGCAGCAATGCCTGGCTGGCCGCATCGCCGCGCAGTTCAACACCGCGCTCGCGCAGTGCCGCCGCAGCCAACGGCAGAAAGCGCGGCGCGATGTCTGCATGTACCAGCAGCGTTTCCAGCGAGTTGCAGGCCGCCGGTCGCGTGGTCTTGCCATCAATGAGCAGGTCCACCGCCAATTGCAGGTCGGCGCTGTCATCCACATATAGATGGCAGACGCCCTTGTAGTGCTTGATCACCGGCACGCGTGCGTGTTCGGCGACAAAACGGATCAGGCCCTCGCCACCGCGCGGAATGGCCAGATCGATGATGTCGTGGAGCTGCAGCAGCTCCAGCATGGTCTCGCGGCGCAGATCTTCCACCAGCGTCAACGCGGCATCGGCGACACCGGCATCGCGCAGGGCACGCTTGAGACTGGCGGCAATCGCCGTATTGGAGTGGATCGCCTCGGAGCCACCACGCAGGATCACACCGTTGCCGGCCTTGATGCACAGCGCTGCGGCGTCTGCGGTCACGTTCGGCCGTGCTTCGTAGATCATCGCAATCACGCCCAGCGGCACCCTCACCTTCTGCACGCGGATGCCATTGGGGCGCGCGTAGTCGCGGGTGACTTCGCCGACCGGATCCGGCAAGGCGGCAACCTCGCGCAAAGCGTCGGCGACGCCGCGCAGGCGCTCCGGATTCAAGGCCAGGCGGTCCAGCATCGCGCTGCCTACGCCCTTGTCACGCGCCGCCTGCAGGTCCTGTGCATTGGCCGCAAGGATGCCGTCGGCATCGGCCTGCAACGCCTCGGCCATCGACCGCAGCAGCGCGCTGCGCGCCTCGGTGGACAGCTGTGCGAGCTGTTGCGCGGCGTCGCGGCATTGCAATGCCAGTTGGCGGATATCACTCATGTCCTGCCCTGCTATTGATCAAGAAGTGGCTTACAGCAACACCAGGTCATCGCGATGGACCACGTTGTCGCCGTAGTTGTAGCCGAGGATGGATTCGATTTCGCGGGTGTGGTGCTGGCTGATGCGACGGATGTCCGTAGCGGAGTACTGGCTGACGCCACGCGCGATGCGCTGCTGACCCTGCGGATCGAATAGACGTACTTCCACCATGTCGCCGCGACGGAACTCGCCTTCCGCACCCACCACGCCACCGGGCAGCAGCGATGCACCCTTGTCGCGCAGCGCCCGCGCCGCGCCAGCGTCGATCAGGATGGCACCGGGTTCCAGCGGCGCGTGCTTCAACCAGTACTTGCGCGCAGCAATGCGTGACTGCCCAGCATGCAGCCGCGTGCCGTGCAGACGACCTTGCGCCAGGCCGCGCACCACGTCGCTGTCGCGGCCATTGAACAGAAAGGTGTCGATGCCGGCGGCACCGGCCTTGGCCGCCGCCTGCAGCTTGGTATGCATGCCACCGGTGCCGACCGCACTGCCACTGCCGCCGGCCATGGCCATGATTTCCGGCGTCAGCGCGGTGACTTCGTTGATCGGCTGTGCATCGGGATTGCTGCGTGGGTCGGCGCTATACAGGCCATCGATATCGGTGGCGATGAACAGCGCATCGGCATCCACCAATGCGGCGACGATGGCGGCGAGATTGTCGTTGTCGCCGAGCTTGAGTTCGTCCACCGAGACGGTGTCGTTCTCGTTGATGACCGGCAACGCGCCCAAGGCCAGCAGCTCGTTGAGCGTGGCGCGCGCATTGAGGTAGCGGCGGCGGTTGCGCAGGTCGTCATGGGTCAACAGCACCTGGGCAACCGGGCGCTCGAAAAAACGCTGCCACAACGCGATCAACTGCGCCTGACCAAGCGCGGCCAAGGCCTGGCGCGCAGCCATCGCCGCACCGGCCTCAGCCGCCTTGGGCACGATGGCGCGCCCGGCGGCGACCGCGCCGGAGGAAACGATCACCACTTCGCGCCCCGCCAGCACATTGGCCGAGACAAACTGCGCCAGCCCTAATGCGAAACGCGGGGTCAAGCCGCCGCCATCGGCAGCGAGCAGGCTGCTGCCCACCTTGAGCACGGCACGGCGCCACTGCGGCAGCGCTTGTTCGGTGAACGGCGAAAGCGAGGTCTGGATCATGGGATCAGCGTGTATTCCACTCATGAACGGCCAGTTCGGAACTGCCGTGGATGGCCAGCGGATCGGTAGCGACGATGGCCTTGGCCTGTTCCAGCGTGTCGACGTTCTTCAACACGTAGGCGCCGCCGCTGCCGTCGCCGAAGCCACCGGTCAGGTGCAGGCGGTCATCGGCGCGGAGCGCATCGAGAAAGGCTATGTGTGGGCCAATTACCGCATCGTCGAAGGATGGCTTGCGCATGGCCATTACGAGATAGAGCTTCATTGCATTCTCCTTTGCTGCATATGACACCACGTGGGAGCGAGGATGGCGCGTTTGCTTTCGCTTGGAACTTGCTTGGTGGGGTTTTGGCTTGGGGCTTGGGGCTTGGGCTTGGGCTTGGGCTTGGGCTTGGGCTTTGGCTTGGGCTTGGGCTTGGGCTTTGGCTTTGGCTTTGGCTGTGGCTTTGGCTGTGGCTTTGGCTTTGGCTTTGGCTTTGGCTGTGGCTTTGGCTGTGGCTGTGGCTTTGGCTTTGGCTGTGGCTGTGGCTGTGGCTGTGGCTTTGGCTTTGGCTTTGGCTTTGGCTTTGGCTTTGGCTGTGGCTGTGGCTTTGGCTTTGGCTTTGGCTGTGGCTGTCCCTTCTCCCGCCTGCGGGAGAAGGTGCCCGAAGGGCGGATGAGGGGAGCCTTTGACGTTGCTTGCTGGAAGCTTCCCCTCAACCTCGTCCAGGCGGTTCAGCAAGGGCAGGCTGAAGCCAGAGCCAAGCCCTACCCTCTTCCGCCCTACGGGGCACCTTCTCCCGGTGGGAGAAGGAAGTGCAAAAAAACGGGCGCCTTGCAGCGCCCGTGTTCAATCCATCAGCCCTGCAGCGCGCTCCAGCGTGCTGCCAACTCTTCCAGGCGAAGGTCCGCTGCCGCACCAGGAGATACCCGCGCCGCCAAACTGCCTTCAGGCGTGCGTCCCTGCCCTGCTGTATCCGACGCCGCCGCTGCAGCCTTGTACGCGTCACGGAACGGAACGCCCGCAACCGCCGCTTCCACAGCCACATCCGTTGCATACATGCCCGAATCAATCGCCGCGCGGATATTGTCGTCGCGCCAATCCAGGTTCGACAACAAGGCCGGCAACAACTCCAGTGCCGCCAGACCACGGCCAAAACCGTGCACGATCGCGCCCTTGGAATTCTGCAGATCGCGCTGGTAGCCCGAAGGCAGCGACAGCAGCTGCTCGATCTCGGTACGCGCCGCGGCGATGCTGGCATGGGTGGCGCGCATCAACTCGATCACGTCCGGGTTGCGCTTGTTCGGCATGATCGAACTGCCGGTGGTGTACTGCGCCGGCAAGGCCACGAAGGCAAACTCGCCGGTGGTGAACAAGGACAGATCCCAGGCGATACGACGCAGGTCCAGCGTTGCGCCACCCAGCGCTTCCAAGGCCGCCAACTCGAACTTGCCGCGCGAGAGCTGGGCGTAGATCGGGCTGATCTGCATGCGCGCGAAACCCAGCGCTGCGGTGGTGTGCTCGCGGTCCAACGGCAGGTTGACGCCGTAACCGGCCGCCGTGCCCAGCGGATTGGTATCGATCAGCGCACGCGTATCGCGCGCACGGATGGCGTTGTCGATGAAGGCCTCGGCCCAGCCCGCCCACCACATGCCCGCCGACGACACCACGGCGCGCTGGATATGCGTGTATCCCGGCAGTGGCTGCAGCTTCTCGGCCGCTGCACGGTCCAGGGCCACCTTGGCCACTTCGGTGCTGATCTGCGCAACGCGCTCCAGCTTGTCCTTCAGCCACAGGCGGGTGGCCACCAGGATCTGGTCGTTGCGGCTGCGGCCGGTGTGGATCTTGCGGCCGGCATCGCCCAGACGCTCGGTCAGGCGCGCTTCGATCGCCGAGTGGCAATCCTCATACTGCTCGTCCAGCACGAAAGCACCGCTGCGGAAATCATCGGCAAGCACGGCCAGCTCGCGCTTGAGCGCGGCCAGCTCATCGCTGCTGAGGATGCCGATGTGCTGCAGGCCTTCGGCATGCGCGGCGCTGGCCTGGATGTCGTGCAGGAAGAACTCGCGGTCAAGGATGACGTCATCGCCAGCCAGGAAGGTCTGGATCTTCGCGTCAACCGCGACGCCGGGTTTCTGCCATAGCAGGTTGGTCATGATGTTCTCTCGGAGTGACGCCGGGCGCGGCGTCAACCGCCTGCGCCCGGGCGATGAATCAATGCGGGATGGCGGTCAGCTCGTCCAGCCCCAACGCACGGTTGAGGTTCTGCAGGGCCTGCGTGGCCGCACCCTTGAGCAGGTTGTCGATGGTTGCCACCAGCACCACGCGCTTGTTGCCCGGGGCCATGGTGAAGCCGCCGATCTGCACGCCGTGGGTGCCGGCAATGCGGCTGACCCACGGCGCCTCGTCAACCACTTCGATCAAGGGCTCGTTGGCATAACGCTGCTGGTAGGTCGCGACGATCTCTTCGCGACTGCGCGGCTGCTGCAGCCACAGATTGACGGTCATGGTGATGCCGCGGAAATGCGGTGCCACATGCGGCATGAATTCCACCGGCACGCCAAGCTGGGTCGAAACCTCGCGCTCGTGCACATGGTTGGTCAGGGCGTACGGCATCAGATTGTCGCGCAGCAGCTCGGGGTTGTTCTTGTCCGATGGCGTGGTGCCGGCGCCGGACCAACCGGAGACACCGAAGCACGCCGGCGGGCCGGCCAACTGACTCAGCAACGGTGCGATTGCCAGCTGCATCGCAGTGGCATAGCAGCCCGGGTTGCTGATCCGCGTCTGCCCTGCGTAACGCGCGCGGGTCAGTTCCGGCAGGCCGTAGTACCAGCTGTTGTCGAAACGGTAGTCGGCCGACAGATCGACGATCACCGTATCGGGTTTGTGTGCATCCAATGCTGCAACAAAGGGTTCGCCCTTGCCATTGGGCAACGCCAGCACCACCGCATCCACGCCCTTGCCGGCAACCGCGTCCGGGCCGAGGCTTTCGTAACGCAGCTCGCCGGCATACGCATCGTTGTGGTCTGCCACACGCTGCCCGTCCAGCTCACGCGAGGACACGAACGCAAGTTCGATACGCGGGTGCGCGGCCAACAAGCGGATCAGCTCGGCGCCGGTGTAACCGCGCGCGCCAACAATGCCTACCGAGAATTTTTTGTCAGTCATTTATGCGAATCCAGAAGGAACTGCAGGTGGGCTTTCACCGCCGGCCATTCCGTGTCGATGATGGAGAACACCACGGTGTCGCGGCGCGATCCGTCGGCGTGACGCTTGTGGCTGCGCAGTACGCCGTCCTGCTTCGCGCCAAGGCGGGCAATGGCGGTGCGCGAAGCGTGGTTGAACCAGCTGGTCTCGAAACCGACGCTGATGCAGCCAAGGGTTTCGAAAGCATGGTGCAGCAACAGGCGCTTGGCCTCGGTGTTCAGCCCGCTGCGCTGCACGCGCGGGCTGTACCAGGTGTAGCCGATGTTCAGGCGCGGCACGTCGGCTTCAAGCGCGTAGTAACGCGTACTGCCGACCACTTCGCCATTGGCGTCCCTGACCACGAAGGCCAACACGCGGCCCTGCGCCTGGGCCTCCAATGCAGCCACCACGTAGTGGCCGGCGTGCTCGGGCGTTGGCACGTTGGTGTACCAGCAACGCGACAGCTCACCGTCGCCCAAGGCGCGCTGCAATGCCGGTACGTGGGCAAGTTGCAATGGCTCCAGGGTGACGTGCCGGCCTTTCAGGATCGGCACCTGCCCCCAATGTCCGGCGCTGGCCAGGTCGGTACTCACCCCTGCAGGCTCGGCTTGCGCTCGCCGCAATGCGCGACGTAGCCCTTGATGCTGTCGAAATCGTTGGCACCGAACCAGAACACCTTCCAGTGGTCGAGCTTGTAGCAGCCGTCCGACTCGGAATAATAGAAATGATTGACCGGGTTGCCATTGCGCGAACGCCAGAACAGCTGCGGGGTTTCTTCCAGCATCACGTTCCACACCGCGCGGCCCAGGCCTTCACCCTGCGCGTCATCAAGCACGGCGAACTTGTCCAGGTACACGCCTTCCGCCTCATCGGTAAGCACCACCGCAGTGCGATAGTTCTCACTGACGTAGGCGCGCAGCAGCTTGGTCTTCTCGAAATAATCCGGCACAAGGGTGCGGCCGAAGCTCGACTCGATCAGTGTTTTCAGGCGTGCGGTATCGAGCTGATCCCAGGACGTGGCCTTCAACACCTTCTCGCCACGGCGCACCAACGTGCCCGAACCCTTGTGCGTGAACAGCTCCTTGGCCAGGTCGGCCGGACGCGTGATCGACACCGAAGATTCCTCCGGCAGGCGATCCAGCAGGTCCTTGATCTGCTCGATCTTGACCCGCATGCCGCCGTGGATCCACGGCTGCTGCATCAGCTGGTCGTATTCGGTGGACAGATTGATCGAGTCGATCAGCTTGCCCTCCTCGTCCAGCAGACCGCCGGTGCCGGTCAGGAAGATGATCTTGTACGGCTGCAGTTCCTGCACCAGTTCATTGGCGGCGAAATCAGCGTTGACGTTGAGGATCTGCCCGCTCGGGGTTTCGCCCAGGCTGGTGATCACCGGAATCGAGCCTGCGCGCAGGCTGGCTTCGATCGGCGCCAGATTGACCTTCTTCACCTCACCAACCAGGCCGTAGGTATCCAGATCCAGGTACTCGGCCTCGAACACGCCGCCGGTGATCGAGGTCGCGCGCGCACCGTTCTGCTGCAGGGCTTCAACCAGTTTCAGGTTGGACTGCTGGAACACCTTGCGCACGATCGCCAAGGCTTCCGGCGAAGTAACGCGCAGGCCGTCGATGGTCTGCTTCTCGATGCCGGCAGCGGACAGCTCGGCATCCAGCTGCGGGCCGGCGCCGTGCAGCACGATCGGGGTGAGGCCAACTTCCTGCAGGAAGGACAGCGACGACGTCAGCGCTTCCAGATCGTCGCGCAACACCGCGCCACCGACCTTGACCACGGCAAAACGCTTGGCATCAAGCTGCGAAAAGCGCTTGAGGTACTGGCTGATTTCCTTCGCACTGGCCATGCTCGAAAGCAGGCGGACAATGGTCTGGCGGGTCTGGCGGTGCGGCTGCATGGCTGGGGACATTGCTTGTATCTACGTAGCGACCCTGCGGGTCACGAAAAGAAGCCGGCGGCGGGCCGCCGGGCCACGCGCGGCTCAGGCGCCGCGCTGCAAAATCTGGAGCACCGACTCGGCGTAACGCTGCAACTGCTCCAGCGTCACGAACTCATCGGCGGTGTGGGCCTGGGCGATATCACCGGGGCCGTACACCATGGTTGTGTAACCACCGGCCGAGAACAGCGAGGCCTCGGTCCAGAAGTCCACCGCGTTGCCGATCGGCAGGCCCAGTTCATCGGCGATGTCGCGCGCGGCCAGACGGCGTTCTTCGGCGCGGGCGATATCACCGGACGGCAGGCTGGGGCCACGGAAGGTTTCTTCAAAGTGCGCCGCCTGCGGCTCGGCGAAGCTGGCGAAGGTGCCCAGCAGCGCGTCGATATCCATCGACGGCAGCGGCCGGAAACCAAACCGCAGCTCGGCTTCAGGCGCGATCATATTGGCCTTGATGCCGCCTTCGACGCGGCCGATGTTGAAGCGCAGCCCGGTCAGGCCACCAAAGCGCGCATGCGCCAGCGACTCGACATGATCCAGCGCCTTGCCGCCCCAACGCATGGCCTGGTGCAGCGCACTGGCCGAAGGGTCCTGCTTGCCCGAAGCATGGCCGGCGCGGCCCTGGAACTTCATCAGCACCGAGCTGATGCCACGGTGCGCGAGCACTGCTTCGCTCATGGTCGGCTCGGCGACGATCACCGCTTCGTACGCGATGCCACGCGCCAGGAAGGCAGCGATGCAGCGCGGGTCGTTGGCTTCTTCGTCACTGGAGAACAGGAACGCGGCATCGCCATCGGTCAGATTGGCGGCAGCCACCAGCGCAGCGGCAGCGCCCTTGATGTCGCAGACACCGAGGCCGACAACGCGGTCGTCCAGGCGCCGCATCACGTGCGGATCGGCCGACCAGTGCGGGGAATCCGGCACGGTGTCCAGATGCACGTTGAATAGATATTTGGGATTGCCGCGCACCGCGTAAAAGCTGACCGCACCGGCGCCGTGGTCGATCACTTCGACATTGAAGCCCGGCAGGTTGTCGCGCAGGTAATCAAAGATGCCACCGGTGGTGATGGCACGCGGCGGATTGCGGGTGTCGTAGGACACCAGCTTTTCCAGGTGATCGAGGGTGGATTGGAGCAGGTTGGTCATGGTGGGCAGCAGGTAATCACAGCAATGATCGAAAGGCTTCCCTTCTCCCGCATGCGGGGGAAGGTGCCCGAAGGGCGGATGGGGGGAGCTTTTGCTTTTTGCTTTTTTTGCTCCTGAATGCAAAAGCAAAGAAGCAAAACAAACGAAGGCAGAAGCTCCCCTCACCCCAACCCCTCTCCCGCACGCGGGAGAGGGGCTTTAAGCATCACGCATCAAGCAATCAGCGGTTTACCTGCGCGTACAGCGTGGAGCTCATGCCGAACAGCTTGATGAAGCCTTCGGCTTCTTCCACGCCCCAGTCCGCCGACTGTGCATAGGTTGCGCCCTTGGCGTTGAGGATGTGCTCCGAACGCACGGCCACTGCATCAACGCGGCCGCCGCGGGTTTCCAGCACCACTTCGCCGGTCACCTTGGCCTGCGAGGCCTTCAGGAAGGCTTCGATGTCGGCCTTGAGCGGGTCGTGGTAGAAGCCTTCGTACACCAGCTCCACCCACTTGCGCGCCACTTCCGGCTTGAAGCGGTTCTGCTGCTTGGTCAGCACGGTGTCTTCCAGCGCGCGGTGCGCGGCCAGCAGCGAGACCAGGCCCGGGGCTTCGAACACGATGCGGCCCTTCAGGCCGATCACGGTGTCGCCGGTGTAAACACCACGGCCAACGCCGTACTGGGCGAACAGCTTGTTGAGCTTGGCCAGGATCTGCTCACCCGGCAGCGCCTTGCCGTCAATGGCAACGGCTTCGCCTTCGACAAACTTCAAGGTGACGGTCAGCGGCTCGATCGGCCAGGCGCTGCGCGGTGCGCACCAGCCACGTGCGCCTTCGCCCGGAGCTTCCCACTTGTCGATCTCGCCGCCGGACATGGTCAGGCCCAGCAGGTTCTCGTTGATGGTGTAGGCCTGCTGCTTGGCACGCACGCCGAAGCCACGCGCTTCCAGGTACTTCTGCTCGTAGGCGCGGGTCTGGGTGTGCTCTTTCTGGATTTCGCGGATCGGCGCGACGATCTGGTAGTCGCCCTGGGCCTTCACTGCCAGGTCGAAACGCACCTGGTCGTTGCCCATGCCGGTGCAGCCGTGGGCGATGATGTTGGTGCCCAGCTCGGCGGCGCGCTTGAGCGCAGCGTCGACGATCAGGTAACGGTCGGACACCAGCAGCGGGTACTGGCCCTGGTAACCCTCACCGGCCCATACGAACGGCTTGACGAAGCCGGACCAGATGGCCGGGCCACCATCGACGGTGACGTGGCTGGTGACACCCAGCTCGGCGGCACGCTTCTCGATGAAATCACGCTCTTCGGCATCCACGCCGCCGGTGTCGGCAAACACGGTGTGCACGTTGTAGCCGCGCTCCTGCAGGTAAGGCACGCAGAAGCTGGTGTCGAGGCCGCCGGAGAAGGCGAGGACGATGTCTTTGCTCATGGGGAAGGAATCTCTGCTTTTGATCTTTGAGCCCCTCCCCCATCGGGAGAGGGGTTGGGGAGGGGGTTGGCGAATAGGAGGATGCATCTGGAGCAAGGAGCACTACCCTCACCCCACCCCCTCTCCCGGCGGGAGAGGGACTAAAGCATTACTTGCCGATCACTGCGGCCATGATCGCCTTCTGCACATGCAGACGATTCTCGGCTTCGTTGATGGCAATGCATTGCGGCGAATCCATCACGCCATCGGTGGCCTTGACGTTGCGGCGCAGCGGCAGGCAGTGGCTGAACACGCCGTTGTTGGTCAGCGCCATCTTGGCTTCGTCGACGATGAAGTGCTGGTACTGGTCGCGGATCGGCTTTTCCGGCTCCCAGTTGCCGAAGAACGGCAGCGCGCCCCAGCTCTTGGCGTAGACCACATCGGCGCCGGTATAGGCGCTGCGGATGTCGTGGCTGACCTGCAGCGAACCGCCGCTCTCGGCCACGTTCTGCTCGGCCCAGCCCATGTAGCGCTCGTCCAGGATGTAATCCGGGGTCGGGCACAGCAGGGTCACGTCCATGCCCATGCGGGTGGCGATGGTCAGCGCCGAGTTGGCCACGGCGGTGTTCAGCGGCTTGGGGTGGTAGGTCCAGGTCAGCACATATTTCTTGCCGCGCAGGTCACTGGTGCCGAAATGTTCCTGCAGCGCCATGATGTGCGCCAGCTCCTGGCACGGATGGGTGATGGTCTCCATGTTGATGACCGGCACCGGCGAATACTTGGCAAAGCTCTTGAGCACCTGGTCTTCGCGGTCCTTGCTCCAGTCCACGAATTTCGGGAACGCACGCACGCCGATCAGGTCGACGTACCGGCCCAGCACCTTGGCCACTTCGGCGATGTGCTCTTCGGTATCACCGTCCATCACGGTGCCGAGGTTGAACTCGATCGGCCACGCATCCTTGCCCGGCTGCAGCACCACGGCATGCCCGCCCAGCTGGAACGCGCCCAGCTCGAAGCTGGTGCGGGTACGCATGGACGGGTTGAAGAACACCAGGGCGATCGACTTGCCCTTCAGGTCATCACCCAGCTTGTTCTGCTTGAACAACGCTGCCTGGGTGAGCAGCGCGTCGAGCTCGGCGCGGCTCCAGTCCTGGGTGTTCAAAAAGTGCTTCAGAGACATCGATCCTTCCTTTATTGCGGAAAACCACCGTCGCCGGTGGGCGGATGCGCTAATGCGCGACTCATTGCGTTTGAAACTTTTAGCGAACCAGAAACGAAAAAACCCAGCCTGGGCTGGGTTTTCCGAACAGACAGCACGAAGCTCCGGTCACCCAGCGATTATGTGGGATTCCGGTCGGCGGGCACGCGACGTCATGCCGGAGGCCATCCGGGCGGTGCTGCTTTCGTGCTGGAAGCTGGTGGCTTTCATCGTCAGCCATACTCGCACGCAGGTCAGGCCTGTGCAAGTGTCGCGGCGCAACATCACGGGCCGCTGGTGGCGGCAGGCGGTGTCTGGCCGATATCCGGGGTAATCGACACCCGCAGCTTGAGCCGGTTGCCGGGGTCTTCGGGCAGCCGCGAGCGGAACTTGATGCCCTTGTAGACGTAGTCCACGTCGTAGGCGATGGGCCGGCGGAACTCGCGCCCCACTTCCACGATCTTGCATTCCGGGGTCAGCAGCGCGGCTGAGCCGCCACCGCCCTGCGGTGCAACCGCCATTTCTTCTTCCTGGCCTTCCTGGTGGCTGAAAATGCCGCGCACCGAGTCCCAGAAGCGGCGGAACCCGCCCTTGTCTTCTTCACCCTTGACCTGCACCGGCGCCAGCGTGCGGGTGGACACCGGCTCGCAGTGTTCCTCGGTGCGGCTTGCGCGCAGGGTCTGGAACACCGGCTCGACGTTGAGCACCTGCGCGTAGTCGTAGCGCACGTTTTCCATGATCACCACGCGATTGCGCTGCTCCGGTTCCTGCGCAAGCGCGGGCACAGCGGCGCCAGCCAACAGGCAGATCATCGACAGCAATGGAGCAGGTTTCATCAAAAGTTTGGCTAAGGCTGGTCGCGGGCAGTGGGTACTAGTGTAGGCAGCACAGCTGCCCCGGGCCTGAACATTACCCATCCGTACGCGTATTGCCCAGCCCGGGGATGCCCCGCCCGGCCCGGGCCGCTAGAATTGTCAGGTTCGCTTACCCCCGGATTGCCATGACCCTGCGCCTGCACAACAACCTGACGCGGCAGCTGGAGCCGTTTGCTCCGCTCGACCCCGCCGCCCCCACCCTGTATGTGTGCGGCCCCACGGTCTACAACTATGTACATATCGGCAATGCGCGCGGCCCGGTGGTGTTCGGGGTGCTGGCCGACATGCTGCGCCGGCGCTACGGCAATCTGCGCTACGCCCGCAACATCACCGACGTTGACGACAAGATCAATGCCGCGGCCAAGGATCAGGGCGTGCCGATCTCGGCCATAACCGACCGTTTTGCCGCCGCCTACCGCGAGGACATGACCGCACTGGGCGTGGTGCCGCCGGATATCGAACCCGAAGCCACCGCGCATATCCCGCAGATCATCGCCATGATCGAGCAGCTGATCGCCAACGGCCATGCCTATGCCGCCGAGGGTCACGTGCTGTTCTCGGTCAGCAGCTTCGCCGATTACGGCAAGCTTTCGCGCCGCGATCCGGAAGAAATGCTGGCCGGTGCGCGCGTCGAGGTTGCCCCCTACAAGCGTGAAGCCGGCGATTTCGTACTGTGGAAGCCTTCCAGCGACGACCTGCCGGGCTGGGAATCGCCCTGGGGCCGTGGCCGCCCGGGCTGGCATATCGAGTGCTCGGCGATGGCCGCCGCGCACCTGGGCCCGACCATCGACATCCACGCCGGCGGCGTCGACCTGCAGTTCCCGCACCACGAGAACGAGATCGCCCAGAGTGTCTGCGCCCATGGCGGGCAGACCTTCGCCCGCTTCTGGCTGCACAACGGCATGCTCAACTTTGGCGGCGCCAAGATGAGCAAGTCGGTCGGCAATATCGAGCGCGTGCACGACCTGGTGCGCAAGCATCCGCCGGAAGCGCTGCGCTATGCATTGCTGTCGGCCCACTACCGGCAGCCGCTGGACTGGTCCGATACGCTGATCGAACAGTCGGTGCGTACCCTGGACCGCCTGTACGGCACATTGCGCGACCTGGTCGAAGTGAATGCCGAAGCTGCGATTCCGGCTGGTGTCGAGGCGGCGCTGGAAGACGACCTCAACACGCCGCTGGCCTTGGCTGAAGTGGCGCGCATCGCCAGCGAGGCGCGCAAGGCCGAGTCCATCGAGGACAAGGCACGCCTGAAGCGCGAGCTGCTGGGTGCCGGCCTGGCCCTGGGCCTGCTGCAGCAGGCACCGGCCGAATGGTTCGGTCGCGGCGCCGAGGCCGGCGACGACGCCCGCATCCAGGCGCTGATCGACGAACGCATCGCCGCCAAGCAGGCCCGCGACTTCGCCCGCGCCGATGCCATCCGCGACCAGCTGGCTGCGGAGAACATCGTGCTGGAAGACACCCCGCAGGGTGTGCGCTGGAAGCGGGGCTGAGGCCTCCTTTCGCCGCCTCGCCTCACCCTCTCCCCAACCCCTCTCCCGGGGGGAGAGGGGCTAAAGCGGAAGCTGCAATTGCACACATGGCGCCGGCTCGCGGCGCACTGAGCCCCTCTCCCACCGGGAGAGGGGTTGGGGTGAGGGAGACCTCCCAGCACCCCACTCCAAGGCCCATCGCCAGCAAGGCGACCGGCCAAGCACAGGACCCACAATGATCAACTCCCCCTTCCCGCTCGAACCCACCCCCGCCGAAGCCCAGGCCGCCATTGCCGAGGAGTTCTCCTTCTTCGGTGACTGGTCCGAGCGTTACCAGTACCTGATCGACCTCGGTCGCAAGCTGCCCGCGCTTCCAGAAGAATGGAAGACTGAGGAAAACCGCCTGCTCGGCTGCCAGTCCATGGTCTGGATCGTGCCCGAAGGTGACGCCGACAAGCTTGTGTTCCATGCCATCAGCGATTCGGCCATTGTCTCGGGCCTGATCTACCTGGCCCTGCGCGTGTACTCCGGCCGCTCGGCCGCCGAGATCCTGGCCACCGATCCGGATTACGTGTCCGCCATCGGCCTTGCCAAGCATCTGTCGCCGACCCGCAGCAACGGCCTGGCCGCCATGCTGGCCTTCATTCGCGATACCGCCCAAGCCAGGCAGTGAGCAACACCGGCTCCATCGCCGAACTGCTGCGCCAGCCCGGCTTCACCCGGCTGCTGCTGTACCGCATTGCCGGCATGCTGTCCTACCAGATCGTCGCGGTCACAGTCGGCTGGCATATCTATGAAGTCACCCGCAATCCGTTTTCGCTGGGCCTGATCGGCCTGGCCGAAGTGCTGCCCTACTTCTGCGTGGCGCCGTTTGCCGGCTATCTGGTCGACCACCTGCCGCGCCGCAAGCTGGGCATGACCGCCTGCCTGGGGCTGATCGCCACCGCCCTTATGCTGGTTGCCGTAGCTACCGGCTGGCTGCCGGTCAAAGGCGTCTGGCCGATCTATCTGGCGGTAGCGCTGACCGGCATGGTGCGGGCCTTCCTGTCACCGGTCTACAACGCACTGTTCGCGCGTGTATTGGCACGCGAGCAGTTCGCGCGCGGGGCCGGCTTTGGCACCGTCGTTTTCCAGACCGGCATGGTGCTTGGCCCGGCCGTCGGTGGCGTGCTGGTCGCGGTGGGCGGCAAAGGCCTGTCCTACGCCGTGGCGGCGTTCATGGCGGTACTGGCGCTGGCGGCACTGGCCTCGTTGAAGGTCAGCGAACCGGCGCCATCACAGAGCCGCGCGCCTATCTTCGCCAGCATCGCCGAAGGTGCCCGTTTCGTGCTGTCCAACCAGATCATGCTCGGCGCGATGGCGCTGGACATGTTTTCGGTACTGCTTGGCGGGGTGGTGGCGATGCTGCCGGCCTTCATCCAGGAAATCCTGCACTACGGCCCGGAAGGACTGGGCATCCTGCGCGCGGCACCTGCGCTGGGCTCGATCTGCGTGGGCCTGTGGCTGGCCCGACATCCGCTGCGCCGCAATGCTGGCCGGGTATTGCTGTTTGCGGTGGCCGGCTTCGGCCTGTGCGTGATCGCCTTTGGCCTGTCGCAGAGTTTCTGGCTGTCGGCGGCCATCCTGCTGTTCTACGGCGCCTGCGATGGCGTGTCGGTAGTGGTGCGCTCAACCATCATGCAGTTGGTGACGCCCGACGACATGCGCGGCCGCGTCTCCTCGATCAACGGCATCTTCATCAGCTCATCCAACGAACTGGGCGCGTTCTACGGTGGCAGCATGGCGCGACTGCTGGGTCTGGTGCCTGCGGTGGTGATCGGCGGCTGCGCGGTATTGGGCGTTGCCGCCATCACCGCTTGGAAAGCACCGCAGCTGCGCAAGCTGGACAACCTGCAGGATCTGTAATCATCACCGGGGCCGGCACTGAAACCGGCCCCGGCAATCACCTTCAGCCAACCGGACGCCTCACGGCGTGTAGTTGCTGGCTTCGGCCTTGTCGAAGCTCTGCTGCGCACGGATATCGCGCGACGAAGCCCCTACCCGCAGGCTGTAACGCCCCTTGTCCGCCACCCAGCGGCCCAGCTCTGGATTGAACGAGGCCAGGTCCTTGCCCTCTATCTGGAACTGCAGCACCTGCGACTGCCCGGGCTGCAACAACGTGGTTTTTGCGAAGGCCCGCAACTCCTGCGCCGGCTTCTGCAGCAATGATGCCGGTGCCGAGACATAGACCTGCGCGACCTCGCGCCCGGCCACCCTGCCGGTATTGGTGACCTTCACGCTGGCGCGTACCGGCCCCTGCGCACCCGCCTCCACCTTCAGGTCGCTATAGCCGAAGTCGGTGTAGGACAGGCCAAACCCGAACGGATAGGCCACGTCCACCTTGCGTGTATCGAAATGGCGGTAGCCCACCCAGATGCTGTCGCGGTATTCCACCTCGGCCTCGCGCGCGATCTCGCCAAAGAGGGATTTTGCGTTGGGGTCCGGGCCTAGCAGCACCTTGCCGGGGAAGCCCTCGGCGGCAGGGTAATCGGCCAGGTTGATGGCGAAGGTATCGGTCAGCTTGCCGGACGGGTTCACCGCGCCGGACAACACATCGGCTACCGCGTTGCCGGCTTCCTGGCCGGGCTGCCAGGCCAGCAGGATCGCATCGGCAAGATCCCTCCAGCTTGCCGTTTCCATCACTCCGCCGATATTGAGCACCACCACGACCTTCTTGCCCTGCGCATGAAACGCCGTGGAAGTAGCCTGCAGCAACGCGCGCTCGGCGTCGCTGAGCTGGAAATCGTTCTCCAGCTTGCGGTCTACAAACTCGCCTGAGCCGCGGCCGATGGTGACCACGGCGACATCCCGCTGTCGCGCCAGTTGCGCAAGTTCGTTCGCATCCACGGCCCGTTCCGGGACCCGCGCCTTGGGCAGGTACCACAATGTGGTCGGCAGCTTCGGCGTCTGCTCGGCAATGTAGCTGGCGTAGCGTTCGCCCAAGCCTGCGGCATTGCTGAAGCCTGCATTCTGCAGACCCTGCGCCAACGGGATTGCATAGGCCTTGTTGACGTCGCCACTGCCGGTGCCGCCGGTGATCACCTCGTAACTGCCATGGCCGAGTATCGCCAGCCGCGAAGCCGCCGCCAGTGGCAGGGTCGCAGCATCGTTCTTGAGCAGCACCATGCCCTGGGTTGCGGCACGCCGCGAGATCGTCGCATTGCCACGCAGGTCCGGTGCGTCCGAATGTGGCGCCTGTTTGAATGCGTGGCTGCGCAGCACCAGCTCCAGCACCCGCGTCACGTTGCGGTCGAGCACGCGCTCATCCAGCGTGCCATCGGCCAGCGCCGCACTCAGCACCTTGCGCTGGCTGCCGGTGCCGGGCATCAACAGCTCGTTGCCGGCACGCATCTGTGCAACTGCATCCTTGCCGCCGAACCAGTCGGTCATCACCAGGCCCTGGTAGCCCCATTGCGTGCGCAGCACGTCGCTCAGCAGCCACGTACTTTCCGAGGTGTAGCTACCGTTGAGCTTGTTGTAGCTGGACATCACCGTCCACGGCTGCCCTTTGTGCATCGCGATCGCAAAGCCCTTGAGGTAGATCTCGCGCAATGCCCGCTCATCCACCCGCGCATTGATGGTGTTGCGGTTCCACTCGTGGTTGTTCACCGCAAAGTGTTTCACCGAGGCGCCGACACCGCGGTCCTGCAGGCCCTGCACCAGCGCCGCTGCAGTCTCGCCGGTCACCACCGGGTCTTCCGAGTAGTACTCGAAATTGCGCCCACCCAACGGATAGCGATGGATGTTCATCGCCGGGGTGAGCATCACATCGATGGCGTAGGCAGCGGCCTCGTCGGCGATGGCCGACCCCACCTCGCGTACCAGGGCCGTGTCCCAGCTGCTGGCCAACGCACTGCCGATCGGGAAGGCCGTGGCATGGAAGGTTTTGCCCGGCGCATTCTTGCGGGTCGGGTTGATACGCACACCGGCCGGGCCATCAGACAGCACCAGCGAGGGAATGCCAAGCCGCGGCACCGCTACCGTGGCGCCGGCGGCACCGGGCACGTGGTCCTCGATGGCGCCCACCACCGGCGCCTGCATGTCATCCGGCAAACCGGGGAAAACCATGCCCTGGCCGGTGACCAGAGCGATCTTCTCTTCCACGGTCAGTGCCGCTACCAGCTGCTGCAGCGGGGCTTGGCCCAGCTTGGGCAGTTCCTTTGCCTGTGCCGTGGCTGTCAGGGCCAGCGCCAGCATGATGCCGGCCACCATCGGCGCCAGGTGTTGCGTTCTGTGCAGTGTTGCCATGCGGATCTCCTTATGGCGCCGACGCAGTCGCGGGGCGCAGCTTGTGTGAAAGTTGCGATGGGTTTGCCGGGCGCGCGATTGCCTGCGCACCGCAACCGCGGGGCCAGCAATGACCGCCGGTTCAGTGGCGACTGTCTGCCGAGGTGCCAATGCCACGGCCAATGCAATCGCCGCGGCCGGTTCAGAACGAGAACGTCAATTGGCTTTGCAGGTTCATCGCGTCCGGGTGCTGCTGGGTGATCACCGGGTTGCGCGTATAGCTCAGGGTATTGACCCAGTAGATGCCGCGCGCCGCACGCAACGCATACGACAGCGAGCTACTGGAACTGAAACGCACCGGGTCCATGCCCAAGCTGCGCAGGTAGTTCACCGCGTCCTTGCTGACCTCGTTGCGGGTATAGCCGATGGACACCATGTCACCCGGGCGCGAGGCAAACGGCGCCAGGCTGTACAGCGTCAGCGCATAGTCGGAACTGAAAATGTTGTGCTCCGGCGCCGCGTAATTGCCTTTCACGTTGAAGTACCAGCCGCGGTAGGGCATTGACTTGTCGGGCTGGGTGAACTGGTAATCGGCGATCAGGTAGTAGGCGTGGTTCTGGCCTTTCTGCGCGGGCTTGCTGAAATCGTTGTACCGCGTGCGGTTGTACAGGCTGCCCTGGCGGATCCAGGTCATGCGGGTATCGGCGCTGGACGCCACCCGGTAGCCGATTTCATTGACGTAGATCGGCTTTGCACCGTCCACGCTCCACTTCAAGCCTGACGGGTTTTCCTTGCTGTCAGCCAGAAACCCGTCCGGGCTCTGCGAGCGCGCCACACCGAAGTGGTCGTAGAAGCGGCCATCCTTGGAATACAGGCGGATGTCGAAGCCGGGCACCGGCTTGAACGCCGCCATGCCGGCCAGGTTGGGGATGATGCTGGTCGGGCCCAGCGCCGAGGACGCCGTACTGGCACCCAGGAACAGACCAACGAACTGACCCAGCATGCCGTAGTAGCCGTATTGAATACGCACCCGGCCCTTGGCGAACTCCTGCTGCACCGACAGCTGCGCCACCGACAGATCATCATTCAGGCCGGAATCGCGATAGACGGTACGCCAGCTATTGGCTTCGAAGGTCAGCTGTGAGCGGTCCCACCACCAGCCCAGTCGCGACAGATCGTAGGTGGTGATGGTCACCAGGGTGCCGCTGAAGCTCGGCCGCTGGCCGTTGTACATCTGTGGGCGGGCTTCCTGGCCACGCAGATCGTAGGTTTCCGATGCACTGTAGAAACCCATGAACATCCAACCCTTGTCGTAGAGCTTGGGCCGCAGGCCCAGCAGCGTCGGCGACAGGGTTTCGCAGGTGGTGATGATGGGCGATTCGGAACCGCGGCTGACGAATTCGTCGTAGTTGTGGCAGGTCGGTTGTGCCGGCGTTTGCTGGCCGACGTCGGGTAGCGCCTGTTTGGCCGCATCGACGGTAGCGGCTCCCTCTAGGGCTGCAGCGGTGACCACCTCACCCTGCTGCCCTGCATCGCGTGTTTCGCCGGCCTCCACAGTGGCGGACGCCTCGACGGCTTCTGCACTGGCCGATGTCGCGAAAAAGCCCAGGCAGCTGCCCAACACCATCGCGTTGATGACGGTGCAGCGCCTGCCTTTACAGCACTTCTTCATTGTCTTGCCCTCCCAGATTGATGGAGAGAGGCCGATGCCAGCGCAGCCACCGCCCGCTCACATACCGCTTACGCGCGATCACCCAAGTGATCACCCCGCTATTGCCTCCTGCCGCCCCCTTTGTGCTTGCTTGTCCTTCGTTCGCAGGCCTGCCAGTTGCGTCGGTCGGCACGGCCGGCGATGCAGTGGTCGGGTGGGCAAGACGCCTGCGCGATGCCCTTCATGCTCATTCGCAGGCAGGCGATCAGTTGGCTGGCTGGCAATCCGCCAGCAGCCGATCCGGTGACGCGGCCGCAGTAAACCTAGCTGTTGGTAGGTTTGTCAAAAACTGTGACAGGGGTACAGCTTTGTGGCTTGCAGCAAACGACGCAGGCGCGCTTACACTGCGCAGCAACCGCCCTTGCGAGCCACGCTTTTGGCCACCCCGCTACCCACGTCATCGCGCACTACGCAGGCACGCCGACGCTCGCCGAAGGGCGACAGGCGGCGCCAACAGATCCTGGACGCGGCAATGCAGGTATTCGCGCGCGACGGCTACAGCAATGCATCCATCGGCGAAGTGGCCGCCCAGGTCGGGCTGACCTTGCCAGGCCTGCTGCATTACTTCCCCAGCAAGACCGACATGCTGCTGGCGGTGCTGGACATGCGCGATCAACGCAGCCCACGGCTGCCCGGCCTCACGCAGGGCCTGACATTGGAGCAAGCGGCTGCCGGGCCGCCGCTGCCGTGGCCGGTGCTGCTGGAACAGCTGCGCGTGGTGAACCGCGCCAACACCTCGATCCCCGGCGTCATCAAGGCATTTTCGCTGCTCAACGCTGAAAGCCTGAGCCAAGACCACCCCGCCCAAGCCTGGTTCCATCAACGCGCCGCGCTGATGCTGGAGCTGATCACGCGCAGCGTGCGGCATGCCCAGCAGGCCGGCGATATCCTCGCCACCGTCGATCCCGCGCAGATTGCCGCCGAGCTGGTGTCGATGATGGACGGCCTGCAACTGCTATGGCTGCGGCACCCGGACAAGGCGGACCTGGGTGAGCATTTTGAGCGCTACGTGGAGCGCCTGCAGCGCGCCATCGCGGCGCACTGAACAACCCGTCTCGCGCTACTGCGCTGCAGCCCATTCGGCATACAGCCCCCGCTCGTCCTGCGGACGCAGCTGCTGCAGACCGGACCCGGGCGCCTGCGGCCCCTGCGCCAGGCGCTGATACACCGCAGCGGTGGAAAGCCCATAGGCCTGCCCTTCCTCGTTGCCATAGGCAAACCAGGCCTGCTCGATGCCGCTGAGATACATCGCAGCCAGGCACATTGGACAGGGATGGCCGCTGGCATAGATCACGCAACCCTGCAGACGCGGGCTGGCCAACGCGGCGCTGGCCAGGCGTATGGCGCGCATCTCGGCGTGATCGGTAGGGTCATGGCTGGCGTGGATGCTGTTGGCCGCTTCGGCAAGCACCTGTCCGTCCTTGACCAGCACGGCGCCGAACGGACGCCCGCCGGCGGCGATGTTGTCGCGGGCCAGGGCCAGCGCGCGACGCATATGGGTTTCTAAGGACATGGTTTTCTCCCAAAAAGAAAACCCCGCCGCAGCGGGGTTTTCGGGTACAGCAAACGCGTAGATCAGTCGCCCTGCTGCTTCTGCAGGTGCTCCCAACGCTCCTGCGCATCAATCGTGCGCTCGGCGGTGAGACGGGCTTCCAGGCGATCCAGACCAATGTCTTCGCCGGTATCGACGCAGAAGCCATAATCACCGGCTTCCAGACGCTTGAGCGTGCTGTCGATCTTGCCGATCAGCTTGCGGTAGCGGTCGCGGGTACGCAGTTCCAGCGAGTTCTCAGTCTCGCGGGTGGCACGCTCGGCTTCATCGCCGATGTCACGCACTTCGTCGCGCAGGTTTTCGATGGTCTGCTTCGATTCCTCGACCAGGTCCGCACGCCAGTTCAACAGGCGCTGGCGGAAATACTCCTGCTGCAGCGTGCTCATGTACTCCTCATCTGCACTGGGCTTGTAGCCGGCGGGCAGGATCGGACGGCCGGTGGCCTCATCGGTGTCGTATTCGACAACCTTGTACTTGCTGCGCGGTGCCGGAGCGGTCGAACGCGCGGTTACAGCAACTGCAACCTTGCCCACTGGACGGACGGCGACAGGAGCGGTGGATTTGACGGGAGTTTTGACGTTGGATTTCGAAACAGGCACGGGATTCTTGGATTGCGGGGCCTTGGCCGTTGGGGCCGGCTTGGCAGCGGCCGGCACAGGTGCCGGAGCTGGGGCCGTCTTGGCGACTTCGACCGGGACAGACTTGGCCGCCGCCGGCTTTGCAGCTGGCTTCGGTACGGACTTGACCACGGGTTTTGCAGGAGTCTTGAGCGTTTTGGTGGCTACAGGTTCGGCCACCTTCTTGACGACAGGCTTGGCAACGGGCTTGGTGGCCTTGGCAACCGGCGCAGCTGCTTTCTTGGCAACTGGCGCGGCAACCGGCTTGGTCACCTTTTTGACCGCGGCCTTGTTGGCAGGAGGGGCGGCCTTTTTAGCGACTACCGTCTTAACCGCAGCCTTCTTGGCTACGGGCTTGCTGGTAGCAGCCGCCTTCTTGACTGGCGTTTTCTTGGCAACCGCCTTGGTGGCGGGCGCCTTCTTCGCTGCCGGCTTGGCAGCCTTGGCGACCGGCTTGCTTGCAACCGGCTTGGACGCCGCCTTCTTGACTACAGGTTTGGCGGTTTTCTTGGCGACCTTGACGGCCTTTTTTGCAGGTTTTTTAGCAGCCACGAAACGCTCTTCCTTGTTTCCCCCGGGGCCCGGGAAAGCGGGCCTTTATAGCCTACCCGACCAGCAGCAGCAACCGCGCCGGGCACCGTATGTGAACGGATGCCCGACCCGTGCAGTACCGGTCCGGTGGCGTCACCGGACCGTTTCGCGCAGTTCGGAACGTAACCAGGCGCGCCATCGCCCCTGGCTGGCGGCGGAAAGCACGTAGTCTTTACCGGCGCCATCCCGCATCCTGCGACAAATCCTGCTCGCTTGCCAAGTGGCTTATCATTTACCGGTGATCGGCCGCCTCCTCATTGCCGTACTGCGCTCCTACAAGCGCTTCATCAGCCCCCTGCTCGGGCCGCGCTGTCGTTTCTATCCCAGTTGCTCGGAATACTCCATGGACGCGATCCGTATACACGGGCCGCTACGGGGGTGTTGGCTTACCCTGCGCCGACTGGGGCGTTGCCACCCGTTCCACCCGGGCGGGCTGGATCCGGTCCCGGAGCGCGCCGATTCCCCTTCTTGCCGCTGTACAGGAAAACACTGACATGTCATCCACGCTTATCCGCAATGCCCGCATGGTCAACGAAGGCCGCACCTTCGACGGTGACCTGCGCATCGAAAACGACCGTATCGCGCAGATCGGCAGCGGCCTGACCCCGCGCGAAGGCGAGCAGGTGGTGGACGCGGCCGGGCGCTGGCTGCTGCCGGGGATGATCGACGACCAGGTTCACTTCCGCGAGCCGGGCCTGACCCACAAGGGTGACATCGCCAGCGAGTCGGCAGCAGCGGTTGCCGGTGGCCTGACCAGCTTCATGGACATGCCCAACACCAACCCGCCGACCCTGGATTCGACCATCCTGGAAGCCAAGTACGAACTGGCCAAGGGCCGCGCCTGGGCCAACTACGGTTTCTACCACGGCGCCAGCAACGACAACCTGGAAGCCATCCGCGTGCTCGACCCGAAGAAGGCGCCGGGCGTGAAGGTGTTCATGGGCGCATCCACCGGCAACATGCTGGTCGACAACCCGGAAACCCTGGACGCGATCTTCCGCGAATGCCCCACGCCGATCATCACGCATTGCGAAGACACGCCGATGATCGACGCCAACCTGAAGGCCTTCCAGGAAAAGTACGGCGACGCGCTGACCCCGGACATGCACCCGGACATCCGCTCGCGCGAAGCCTGCATCAAGTCCACCCGCCTGGCGATGTCGCTGGCACGCAAGCACGGCACCCGCCTGCACGTGCTGCACATCTCCACCGCCGATGAGCTGGCGCTGTTCGAGAAAGGCCCACTGATCCGCGCCGACGGCAGCCGCAAGCAGATCACCGCCGAGACCTGCGTGCACTTCCTGCATTTCGCGCGCCCGGACTATGCGACCAAGGGCAACCTGATCAAGTGCAACCCGGCGATCAAGGAAGTGTCCGACCGCGAGGCGATCACCGCCGCGCTGGCCGATGACGTGCTCGACGTACTCGCCACCGACCACGCCCCGCACACCTGGGAAGAGAAGCAGAAGCCCTACGCGCAGGCACCGTCCGGCCTGCCACTGGTGCAGTACGCACTGGTCGCGGTGCTGGAACGCGTGCACGAAGGCAAGCTGACCCGCGAACAGGTGGTGCAGAAATTCGCCCATGCCCCGGCGCAGCTGTTCGACGTGGAAGAACGCGGCTTCCTGCGTGAGGGTTACTTCGCTGACCTGGTACTGGTCGAGGACGTACCGTTCACGGTCAAGCGCGAGGACGTGCTGTCCAAGTGCGGCTGGTCCCCGTTTGAAGGCACCACCTTCCAGTCGCGCATCGCCTCCACCTGGGTGAACGGCCAGCAGGTATGGGACGGCAGCAAGCTGGTCGGCGCACCGGCCGGCCAGCGCATGACCTACGACCGCTGATGCGTGCTGTCTTGATGATGGGCGCGCTGCTGCTGGCAGCGCCGCTGTTGCCTGCGCCCAGCGCGCAGGCCCAGGACGGCATCGGCAACCTGCTCGACAACCGCGTCGTATTCCCCGCCAGCACCTCGCAGGGCGCCTTGGTAATCGGCAAGGTGCCGGCCGGCAGCTCGGTCCGCTACGGCGGTCGCGAGCTGCGGGTGAGCGGCTATGGCAGCGTGGTGTTCGGCATCGGTCGCGACGAAAAGGGCCCGCTGCAGGTACAGGTACAGCGCCCGGATGGCGGCAGCGAAACCGTGTCGATCACGGTGAGCCCGCGTGACTGGCCGGTGGAACGCGTCAACGGCGTGCCGCCGAAGACGGTGAATCCGCCACCGGCAATTGCCGAGCGCATCGCCCGCGAACAGGCGTTGGTGACCGAATCGCGCAAGCGTGACGACAACCGCACCGACTTCACCCAGACCTTCATCTGGCCGGTGCAGGGCCGCATCAGCGGCCGCTTCGGCAATGCCCGCGTCTACAACGGGCAACCGGGCAGCGGCCACTCCGGCATGGATATCGCCGTACCCACCGGCACCCCGGTGAAAGCGCCGGCGGCAGGCATCGTCACCTTCGCCAACCCCGACCTGTACCTCACCGGCGGCACCTTGGTACTGGACCATGGCTTTGGTATCAGCTCCAACTTCCTGCACCTGTCGCGGATCGACGTGAAGGTTGGTGACAGGATCGAGCAAGGGCAGAACATCGCCGCGGTGGGTGCAACCGGCCGAGCGACCGGCCCGCACCTGCACTGGGGCATGAACTGGTTCGACACCCGCATCGACCCGCTGCTGGTGCTGGAACGCGGCAAATAAAGCCAACGAACGGTAACGCCGAACCATGCTCGGCAGAAGCTTCACCTGTAGTGCCGAGCCATGCTCGGCAAGGGCTTCACCGGTAGAGCCTCAGCCGAGCATGGCTCGGCTCTACAAGGGCATTCCCAGCACTGCTTGTGGGAGCGGCGTAAGCCGCGAAGCTCATGGATCAACAGCACAAAGCACCCCTCCCCAGCCCTCCCCTACGCCTTCGGCGCAAGGGAGGGAGCGCAGTGCCGAGCATGGCTCGGCAAGAGCTCCACCTGTAGTGCCGAGCCATGCTCGGCAGGAGTTTCACCGGTAGCGCCTCAGCCGAGCATGGCTCGGCTCTACAGGAGCAGCGTAAGCCGCCTAGCTCGCGGACTACTCAGCCCCGCGCAGCCCACCAGCTGCGCCACAGCAGGCCTGCCGGGCTTGGCTGGTACTCGCCGCCACGAATGCGTGCCTGCTGGCGGCCACGGGCCAGTACCGCATAGACCCGGCGCGGACGGGGCCCGGCCACGCGCGAGGGCCAGCCTGCCTGCAGCGCCTTGTCCCATTCCATTTCATTGCTGAAGGACTGCGGCAGTGCGGCCGCTTGTTCCTGCACGCGCAGGGCCAGCATCTGCGTGACCACCGCCTCGGCAGCTGCCGGCGACGGCTTGCTATTGAACATCGCCGCCTCCACCGCTGCCACCGCAGCGGCGTACTGCGCCAATGCCTTGCGTGCCTGCGCTGCATCCGCAGGACGATCGCGCGCGTCGATCAGCCCAGGCAGCGCGTCGGCCAACTGTGGCCATGGCGCACGTACCGGCTCCAGCACACGCCCCAGCGGATGCCGCGAGCGCTGCGCGTCCCAGCTGCGCAGTTCCTCGCCCCACCACGCCAACTTGGCGTCCTGCGGCGTGGTGTCGCCGCTGGCATTGAGCATGTCGTCAAATTCCTGCAGCAGCGCAAACCACGCCACGCTGCGGTCACGATCGGCCTCGTCGACAAAACGCTCCACGAAGGCCCATTCCGGCCACCGCTCACGCCACTTGTCCAGGAAGCTGTCCAGCGCACTGCTCACATCAAACCTCGTTGTTTCGATCAGGCCGAAGCCGGTTGGGTAGCTGGCCATGCGGCTGGCTGCCAGAGTTCGCTCGGTTGCCCGCACAGGCTGTCCGCCTGCCAGGCCTGCGGGTCGTCAGCGTCCAGACGATAGCCCCACAGTGCTGCCACCGACGGCATGCCGGCAGCGCGCGCGGCGATGATGTCGCGCTCGTCGTCGCCGACATAAACGCAGGCGCTGGCTGCGGTATTGATACGCTGCGCAGCCACTTCAAGCGGCAGCGGGTGCGGCTTGCGCTCGGCCAGGGTGTCGCCGCCGATCAGCACCGCGCAACGCTGTTGCCAGCCCTGTTGCGGCAGGATCAGGCGCGCCAGGTATTCGGGCTTGTTGGTGACGATGCCCCAGGTGGTACCGGCCTGCTCCAGCGCCTGCAGCATCGTCTCGATGCCATCGAACAACTGCGCGTACTGGCCGATCAGCGCTTCGTAGATCTCAAGGAATTCCGGCACCAGCGCATGCCGCTCGGCATCGCCCATCTGCGGGAATGCAACCGCCAACATCGCGCGCGCGCCCTTGGACACCGCCGGCCGCAATTGCTCCAGGCTCACCTCGGCCATGCCGCGCGCCTGCAGCATGCGATTGGCGGTGGCGACGAAGTCCGGCGCACTGTCCAGCAAGGTGCCATCCAGATCGAACAGCACCGCTGCAGGGAAAGCGGCGGCGGTCATGCCTGTTCCGGCTTGACCGCGTAGGCCAGGTAGTTGATGTCGGTGCGGCTGCTCAGCCGGGCGTGGTTACGCCACGGCTCGTAGGCCATGCCGGTGACGTCCTGCAAGGACAGATCGGCAGCCCGCAGCCATGCACCCAACTCGGCCGGCTTGATGAATTCCTGGTAGTGATGCGTGCCCTTGGGCAGCAGCCGGGCGATGTATTCGGCGCCGACAATGGCTACCGCAAACGCCGCCGGTGTACGGTTGATGGTGGACAGGAACAGCTTGCCACCCGGCCGCAACAGACGATGGCAGGCGGCGATGATCGCGCCTGGGTCCGGCACGTGCTCCAGCATTTCCATGCAGGTCACCACGTCGAAACTGCCGGCCTGTTCTTCGGCCAGGTCTTCAGCCGCCTGTACCCGGTAATCCACCGTGACGCCCGATTCCAACCCGTGCAGACGAGCGACTTTCACCAGCTCCGGTGCCAAGTCGATGGCGGTCACCTGCGCGCCTTCTTTGGCCAGCGCTTCACTGAGCAGGCCGCCGCCGCAGCCGATGTCCACGACCTTGGCGCCGCGCAGGGTCGCGCGTTCGGCCACGTACTTCAGGCGCACCGGGTTCAGCGCGTGCAGCGGCTTCTGCGGACCGTCGGCGTCCCACCAGCGGGTGGCCAGCGCGGCGAACTTGTCCAGTTCTGCCTGATCGAAATTGGTGGAGGTGGAAGCTGCGCTCATATCGGTTTCCTCTTGCGGCCGCCGTGCGGCGACCGGGTGCGCGGTCAGGCGCGGATGGTACGGATGCGGTCGCGCCACTGGCGCGCATTGGCAGTGATCGCGGCAATGTCCATGTCGACCAGCTGACGCTGGACCAGCTTGGGCTTGCCAGCAATCCACACATCACTGACCTGGTGGCGGCCAGCGGCATAGACCAGCTGCGACAGCACATGATGCAGCGGCTGCGTTTCCAGTGCAGACAGGTCCACGCAGGCCAGATCGGCCTGCTTGCCGACCTCGATCGAGCCGATGCGGTCGCCGAAGCCCAGCGCGCGTGCGCCGCCCAGCGTGGATGCACGCAGCGTGGTGGCCGCGTCCAGGGCGGTGGCGTCATTGGCCACGGCCTTGGCCAGGATGGCGGCGGTGCGGTTCTCGCTGAACATGTCCAGGTCGTTGTTGCTGGCGCAGCCGTCGGTGCCGATGGCCAGGTTGACCCCAGCCTTGACCAGCGCGCAGGCCGGGCAGAAGCCCGAGGCCAGCTTCAGGTTCGACTCCGGGCAATGCACCACGCTGACGCCGCGCTCGGCGCACAGGTGGATCTCGGCCTCGGTGAGCTGGGTCATGTGCACCGCGATCAGGCGGTCATTGACCAGCCCCAGCCGATCCAGCCGCGCCAGCGGTCGCTGGCCGTGCATGGCGATGGAGTCGCTGATTTCCTGTGCGGTTTCATGCGTGTGCAGATGTACCGGGATTTCCAGCTGGTCGGACAGCATCCGCACCCGCTCGAAGTTGGCATCGTTCACCGTATACGGTGCGTGCGGTGCGAACGCGGTGCCGATCAGCGGATCGCCGCGCCAGGCATCGTGCAGCTCGGTGGCGCGGGCGAAGTACTCGTCATCGGTCTTGGCCCAGGCACTGGGGAAATCGATGATCACCGAGCCCACCAACGCGCGGAAGCCGTGCTGCTTGTAGACAGCGGCCTGCACGTCGGCGAAGAAATAGTTTTCGTTGGCGCAGGTGGTACCACCGCGCAGCATCTCGGCAATGGCCAGGGTGGTGCCGTCGGCGACGAACTCCGGCCCGATCACCGCCGCTTCCACCGGCCAGATGTGCTCACGCAGCCAGGTCATCAGTGGCAGATCATCGGCGATGCCGCGCAGCAGCGTCATCGGGTTGTGGGTGTGGGCATTGACCAGGCCGGGGATCAGCGCCGCATCCGGGCGCGAAACAACCTGCTTTGCGCTGAAACGCGCACGGGCCTCGGCGCGCGGCAGCACCGCCACGATCACACCGTTGCTGATCGCCACCGCGTGGTCTTCAAGCACCACCGCATGCGGCTCTACCGGCACTACGTAACCGGCTTCGATCAATAGATCGCACTGCTGGGGTTGGATATCACTCACGCCGGTTCACCTCTGGATCTGTTGCTGTATCCATCCGGCCGAAGCCGGATGCGAAAAAGGCTTCGAGCTCCCCGAAGGTCGCCCGAAGCCCAATGTTACCTGCGCAGCAGTCCCCGCCTTGACGGGGATTGCGGGCCAAGGCAAAGGCTGGAGCCAATGCCAATGCAATCCCAACCTGCGCGGGGATGACGCAATGGCATTGGCGTTTGCGCGTTGCGCAAACACGCCATTACGTCACTTGACGCGCGCTGAGTACTCGCCCGAACGCGTGTCAACACGGATGATTTCATCCTGGTTGACGAACAGCGGCACGCGCACCACCGCGCCGGATTCCAGCGTGGCCGGCTTGCCGCCGCCACCGGAGGTGTCACCGCGCACGCCCGGGTCGGTCTCCACGATCTTCAGCTCGACGAAGTTCGGCGGGGTCACGTCGATCGGCACGCCGTTCCACAGGGTCACCACGCAGGACTCTTCGCCCTTGAGCCACTTCTCGGCGCCATTCATGCCAGCCTTGTCGGCCTGCACCTGCTCGAAGGATTCCGGGTCCATGAAGTGCCAGTACTCGCCGTCGCTGTACATGTAGTTCATGTCGGTATCGACCACATCAGCTGCATCCAGCGTGTCGGTCGACTTCATGGTCACTTCCTGGGTACGGCCGTCCTTGATCAGGCGGTACTTCACGCGGGTGAAGGATTGGCCCTTGCCCGGCTTGACGTACTCGGTGTCGATGATGACCGCCGGGGCGTTATTGACCAGGATCTTCATCCCGTTCTTTACGTCGTTCATGCCGTAACTGGCCATGCTGAAACTCCTGAATTGGCAAAACCGCCGCGTGTTGCGGGCGGCCGGATTAGAATGGAACGCCCGCCATCTGGCAGGCCATCTGTTTTTCTGACCGCCAATGATAACCGCAGCCCCCGCCCTCACTCCAGAAAAAGCCATCCTCACCCTGCCCGACGACCGCTGGCAGGCGCACTGGCGCCAAGCCATCCGCGAGCCGGCCGAGCTGCTGGCGCTGTTGGGGCTGGATGCGCAGGCCATGGGGGTTTCAGCCGCAGCGCTGGCCCAGTTCGCGCTGCGGGTGCCGCGCGGTTTTGTCGCCCGCATGCGCCACGGCGACCCGGCCGATCCGCTGCTGCGGCAGGTGCTGCCAATCAGCGACGAGATGCAGGTGGTCCCCGGGTTCAGCTTTGATGCGGTCGGTGATGGCCAGGCCAAGAAGGCTACCGGGGTGATCCAGAAATACCGCGGCCGCGCCCTGCTGGTGACCACCGGCAGCTGTGCGATCAACTGCCGCTACTGTTTCCGCCGCCACTTCGACTATGCCGGCGAGAATGCGGCCAAGGGCGGTTGGCAGGAGGCGGTGGCGGCAATCGCCGCCGACCCGGACATCGACGAGGTCATCCTGTCCGGCGGTGATCCACTGTCGCTGAGCACCTCCAAGCTGGCCGAGCTGACCGACGCCTTGGCCGCCATCCCCCACATCAAGCGCCTGCGCATCCACAGCCGCCTGCCGGTGGTGCTGCCGGAGCGGGTCGACGATGCCCTGCTGCACTGGCTGCGCAGCCTGCCCTGGCCGGTGGCCTTCGTGCTGCACGCCAACCACGCCAATGAATTCGACAGCCAGGTCGATGCCGCCCTGGCCCGCATCCGTGGCACCGGCGCCCAGCTGCTCAACCAGGCGGTGCTGCTGCGTGGCGTGAATGACGACCTGGACGCGCTGGCCGCACTGAGCGAGCGCAGCTTTGCCGCCGGGGTGATGCCTTATTACCTGTACCAGCTGGACAAGGTGCAGGGCGCGGCCCATTTCGAGGTCAGCGATGCACAGGCGCTGGCCCTGCACGCCGGGCTGATGGCCCGGCTGTCCGGCTATCTGGTGCCCAAGCTGGTGCGCGAGATCGCCGGCGACACCAGCAAGCGGCCGCTCTGAACCGGCGCGGCCGGCTCAGCGCAACGCCGCCATGGAACTCCGCTCCAGCAGGCTTACCAGGCCGGGCGCGTCCAGCGGACGGCCAAGCCAGTAGCCCTGCACCAGGTCACAGCCGCGCTGGCTGAGCAGTTCGAACTGCGCCTCCTGCTCCACGCCTTCGGCCACCACCGTGATCCCCAGCGCATGCGCCATGGCGATGATCGCCGTGGTCAGGGCCAGGTCGTCGGCATCACGCTCCATGTCGGCGACAAAGCTGCGGTCGATCTTGACCCCGTCCACCGGCACCTGGCGCAGATGGCTGAGCCCGGAGAACCCGGTACCAAAGTCGTCCAGCCATACCCTCACCCCGGCCCGGTGCAGCTTCTCCAGCAATGACACGGCGAGCATTTCATCGCCGATGACCGCCGTCTCGGTCAGCTCCAGGTGCAACCGCGATGCGGCGAGGCCGGAGCCAAGCAGGCTGCTTTCAACCTCCTGCAGCAGGTTGCCGTTGCGCAGCTGCTTTGGCGAGACGTTGACCGAAATGAACAACTCTTCGCCAATCGCATTGCGCGGCCAGCGTTTTGCCTGCTCGCAGGCCGCCCGCAGCACCCTGGGGCCCAGCACCTGGATCAGGCCGCTCTGCTCGGCCACGTCGATGAACAGGCTCGGCGGAATCGCGCCCAGCACCGGGTGGTCCCAGCGCAGCAGCACTTCGGCGCCACACAGCATGCGGTCACGGGTACGGAAGATGGGCTGGTAGACCAGCCGCAGCTCGTTGCGTTCCCAGGCCCCGCGCAGTTCCTGCTCCAGATGCAGACGCCGCTCCACCGCATGGTCCATCGCCCGGCTGTAGTAGCGGAAACAATTCTTGCCGGCCAGCTTGGCCTGGTACATGGCGATATCGCCATTCTTCAGCAAGGCCGTGGCATCGACCGCGTCCTCCGGGAACAAGGTGATGCCGATCGAGCTGCCAAGAAAGATCTCGCGCTGCTGCACCTGCAGCGGCTTGGCCAGGTCGATCACCAGCCGATCAGCCAACTGCTTGGCGATTTCGGCCGCACTGCGCGCGCCCTGGCCGATCAGAATGACGAACTCATCACCACCAAAGCGGGCCAGCAAAGCGTCATCGCCGCCAATCTCCTCGACTGCAGCTGCAATGTGCTGTGCGAACTGCAGCAGGGCATCGTCACCGGCCTCGTGCCCCAGCGTGTCATTGACCCGCTTGAACTCGTCGATGTCGATGAACAGCAGCGCCAGCCCACGCCCCGCCGCCTGCGCACCCAGCAGGCGGTGATCCAGCGCCTCGCGGAAGGCCAACCGGTTGGTCAGGCCGGTCAAGGCGTCGGTATAGGCCATCTGGCGCACATCACGGTCATGCCGGGCGATGCTGTGGCTCATGCGGTCGAAGGTGCGCAGCAGCTCGCCGACCTCATCGCCGCGCTGCGTGGACTGCGCTTCGATCAGGTAATCGCCGCGCTCGATGCGCCGTGCCGCCGCGCCCAGCCAGCGGATCGGCCGCACCAGGGTGTACTGCACATAGAAGGCCATCACGCAGGCGAAGGCGACCAGCAGCAGCATCAGCCCGATGGCCCAGCCCAGCTCGCGCCGCTGCGACTGCTGCATGCGCTGCTCCAGGGCAGCCATCGACGCGGACTCCTGCGCACGCACCGGCGCCAGGTTCATGCCCACGCGCAGGCCACCCAGGCGCTGTTCGCCGATGGACAGCGGCATGTCGACTTCCAGTATCCCGAGCGACTCCTGCACCTGCGGCTTGCGCGCGGCTACCGCCGCTGCGGCCAGCGGGTCATACATCGGCTGCCCATAACCGGCCACATCGAAGGAGCCGTCATGGATAAGCCGCCCCTCGGTGTCATGCACCAACACGTAGCTGACCGACTTCTGTCGCGCGGTGTTGCGCACCAGCGTGCCAATCGCCGATAGATCAGAGTAGTAGAGAGGATTGACCAGGGTGTCGGCCAGGGCATTGGCCAGCGCCGCGCCGCGCTCGCGCACACCCTGGTCGAAAACCTGGCTGAGTACCTCGTCACTATTGCGCAGCGCCTCGCGCTGGGCCGCAGCCTGCCGCACCAGCATGAAGCTGACGATCAGCAGCACCACCAGCAGCGCCGCACCGCTGGCCAACGCAAAACGCGCCTGCAATCCAAACCGGGGCATTTTCATTCAACCTCCATGCGGATGCGCAGCAGGCCACGGCGCAGGCGCTCGAGCGCGCGCAGGTTGTCCGGGTCCACCACGTGGAAACCGGTGGTGCCGAAAAACCTGGCCAGCGCCGGGCCGGCCACCGGATCGCTGCTGGCCTGCAACAGCACTTGCTGCAGGCGCTCGCGCACCGCCGGATCCAGATCGGCGCGCACCATCTCGACCGCACGCGGGATGGGCTCACTGCGGTACAGCACGCGCATGTCCTGGCGGAATGCCGGCGGCAGGGCGTGGTCATCGTTCCAGTCGATGCTGCTGATCACCCCGCCGTCCACCACGCGCTTGTGCACATAGGTGGAGATGTTCAGTTCCGAGCGCGCAAACACGTAACCCACCGAATCCTCGGCAGGCGTGTCCCGTGGGTCCAGCAGGATTTCCGGCTGCAGGCCGTGGTCCAGCAACTCCATTGCCGGCACCAGGTATGCACTGGTGGACAGCGCACTCTGCAAGGCCAGGCTGCGCCCGCGCAGACCTTCCAGGCTGGTCACCGGGCTGTCGCGGCGGACGAAGAACACACTGTGATAGCTGCCCACGCCGTTGCGCTCGGTCAGCAGCAGCGGCTTTGCGCCCGCCCGCTGGCCCAGCGCCATCGCCGTCCCGGCAGTCTCGGTAACCCAGTCAACCCGGCCGCGCCGCAGATAGCTGCCCATCTGCTGCGCGTCCTTGGCCATCAGGATGCGCCCTTCGACGATCCCGACCCCGCGCATGCGCGGCACCACATAGTCCAGCAGTGGCTTGAGCTGTTCGTAGTGCGCCTTCGGATCATCACTGATCCGCCCCAATACCAGAACCGAACGATCAACCGCCCCGACCACCACGGGCTGCAGCGCAGCCAGTGTCAGTACGGCTCCCCAAAGCCATCGCAAGACACCCAAAACGACACCCCCTAATCCATCCCCACAGATTACCGGAACCAACAAAGCGTGATGAATCTCTCAGTTTTTTGGCTCCATTGCTAGTCGTGCCATGCGCTGGGCATCGGACAGGATGCCACGCATCAACCGCACCTCCTGCTCGGACAGCTCGGCCTTCATGAACAGGCGGCGCAATTTGCGCATCGCCGACTCAGGTGCGCGGCCCTTGTGGAAATCGATCTGTTCCAGGGTGTCGCCAAACTGGCCAAACAGCCCCTCCAGCTGCGCATGGCTGGCCGGCGCCTCGCCATGCCCCAGCTCGGCCGGCGCTGCCGCCGCCACCCCGGCCTGGGCTTCCAGCGCCGCCATGCGCACTTCGTAGGCCAGCACCTGCACCGCGGCGGCGAGATTCAGCGAGCTGAACTCGGGATCGGATGGGATATGCACGGCGGCGTGGCAGAGCTGCAGCTCTTCGTTGCTCAGGCCGGTGCGTTCACGGCCGAACACGAAGGCGACCTCGGCCGGCTCGGCCGCCTTGGCCACCGCCCGCTGGCCCGCCAGCTCAGGCAGCAGCTCTTCCAGCTGCACCCGCCGCGAGCGCGCGGTGCAACCCAATACCAGCCGGCAATCGGCCACGGCTTCGGCAAGGCTCGCCACTACCGGCGCATCGCCGAGCACATCCTCGGCACCGGCCGAGCGGCGGAAAGCGTCCTCGTCCAAGGGTTTTTCCGGCGCCACCAGCACCAGCCGCGCCAGCCCCATGGTCTTCATCGCACGGGCCGCCGCGCCGATGTTGCCGGGGTGCTGAGTGCCAACAAGAACGAATCGAATATGAGCAGAAACAGACATGGCGTTAAAAAATCAGGAGCGAGACAGCTGTAGATGGTAAACTGCGCGGCCGGCCTTTGCGCCGGACTTGCTCTTTTCCCCCGCCAATCCGATCTCTGCCCTCACGGGAGCCTTTAGCCATGCAGAAACCCGCCGTAACCGTCATGGTCAAGGCCGCTCGCCTCGCCGGCAACGTCCTGCTCCGCAACATCAACAAGCTTGAAGCCCTCAACGTGGTACAGAAGGGTCGGATGGATTACGCCAGCGAAGTCGATGCTGATGCGGAAAAAGTCATCGTCAAGGAACTCAAGCGCGCCTACCCGGAATACGGCATCTATGCCGAAGAAGGCGGCCTGCAGGGCGTCAACCGGATGATGTGGGTGATCGACCCGCTCGATGGCACCAGCAACTACCTGCGCGGCTTCCCGCACTACTGCGTCTCCATCGCCCTGGTTGAAAACGGCGAGCCGACCGACGCGGTCATCTTCGATCCACTGCGCAATGAGCTGTTCACTGCCTCCAAGGGCAATGGCGCCGTGCTCAACGACCGCCGCCTGCGCGTGTCTGACCGCAAGGATCTGGAAGGCACGATGATCCACACCGGCTTCGCTCCGCGCGAACGCAGCCGTGCCAGCACCCAGCTCAAGACCGTCGACACCCTGCTGGTGCAGGCTGAAGACGTGCGCCGTACCGGCTCTGCCGCGCTGGACCTGGCCTACGTGGCCTGCGGCCGCGCCGACGCCTATTTCGAAGCAGGCGTGAAGGCTTGGGACATCGCTGCCGGCGTGCTGCTGGTTCGCGAAGCCGGCGGCAAGGTCTGCAACTACCGCGGCGCCCCGCTGGACCGCATGGATTCGCGCGGCCCGGAAACCCAGCAGGTCGTGGCTGGCAACATCAAGGTGTGCGAAGCCCTGCAGAAGGTCATCGTCAACACCGGTTACGCCGCCGAGTTCGATCCGAAGTTCTGATCCAGCTGCCATAAGCTGAGAGTCATCCAGAATCCGATGCCAGAACTGGCATCGGATTTTTTGTGGGCACACATTTTTTTTGTAGGAGCGGCGTAAGCCGCGAAGCGAAAAATCCATCAGACGATGCGGGCAGCCAGTGCTTCATCAGCGCCAGCTTCGCGGCTTACGCCGCTCCTACAAAACGCGGGCCAATCAGCCTACCGCCGGCACAACCACCGCACCGGGCCGTACCTGCCGGCCCCAGCCGAAGCGCGCGGCCAGGTAGATTTCCAGCAACACCAGCGCCATCACGATCAGCAAAGGCAGCAGCAAACCAAAGTAGATACCCGGCATCATCGAGCCAATCTGCGCCTTCAGCAGGCGGATCACGCCCTTGGTGTGCAGCAGCTCACTCATGCGCATGCCCAACGCCTCGCGGAATACGGATTCATCCAGCCCGCTGCGGCCGCCAACCTGCTCCACCAGACTGTCCTCCACCCATTGCAGCATCACCTCGCTGCGCAGGTGCTCGACACCCTTGCGTGCCCAACGCTGGACCAGGCCCTCGCCCTTGAGCACACCGGCGTCGGCCAGGCGGTGCCCGCTCAGATAGGCCTCAACCGCGGCGCGTGCAGCATCGTGCGCGGAAACATCATCGCGCAGCATCGCCTGCAGCTCAGGAGTCTCCAGGGTGTGCTGGAAATCGACCAGCCAATGCTCCATCGCCGCCTGCAGATGCGGCTGGAAGTGATCAATCTGTTTGTACAGCGCGCGCTGGCCGCCAGCGACCAGACCCAACTGCAGGCCAATGAAGGCAAACAACAGCGGCAGTACCACCACGTAACTGGCGATCAACCAGTGATGCCAACGCCGACACCGTGCAAGCCCGCCACGTCGTGCCAGCACGACCCAGACCGCGACGCCGAACGCCAGGCCGAGGATCGCCCCCAACACCGCACCGCCGATCAGATCCAGCAGACTCAGTCCGTTCCAGAACTCGAACGCCCAATACTGTGCATCCTGCACTGCGTACTCCCAGCTTGTTTGCGAGGGCTAGAGGGTAGATACAAACCGGCAAGGGGAGAAGGCCAGCGTCTGGTTTCTACAGACAGCAACTGGCCAATCTGCCAACTGAATGCACACAGCGGCGCAGCAAAGGGCAAAAACAGACAACGCCCCTTGCGGGGCGCTGTTTTCAATCACTGGGCGGGTGCCGGCCTGGCACCCACGCCAACCAGCCCTGACTCAGGCTACCGTCGACGAACGCAGCGCGGCGATGCGTTCTTCCAGCGGCGGATGGCTCAGGAACAGCTTCTTGGCAGCCGACCCGGCAATGCCGAATGCAGCGATCTGGGTCGGCAAGGTGCTCTGGCCGTGGTTGAGCTTCAAGCGCTCCAGTGCCGCGATCATCTTCTGCCGGCCGGCCAGCGAGGCACCGCCTTGATCGGCGCGGAACTCACGACGGCGCGAGAACCACATCGCGATCATGGTCGCGAACAGGCCAAACACCATTTCCAGCACGAACACGATGATGTAGTACGCAAAGCCACGGCCGCCGCCTTCGCGGTTGCCCGACAGCGCACTGTCGATGACGCCACCGACCACGCGCGCCAGCACGATCACGAAGGTGTTCAACACACCCTGCAACAGCGCCATGGTGATCATGTCGCCATTGGCGACGTGGGCGATTTCATGGCCCAGCACCGCCTCGGCTTCATCCTCGCTCATGTTGTGCAGCAGGCCGGTGGAAACCGCCACCAGCGCATTGTTGCGGTTGGCACCGGTGGCGAAGGCGTTGATTTCCGGCGCGTCATAGACCGCTACTTCCGGCATGCCGATGCCGGCCGCCTTGGCCTGGCGGGCAACGGTGTCCAGCAGCCAGCGTTCGGTCTGGTTGCGCGGCTCGGTGATGACGACAGCGCCGGTGCCGCGCTTGGCCATGAACTTGGACAGCAGCAGCGAGATGATCGAGCCACCGAAGCCGAAAATGGCCGCCATGACCAGCAAGCCGCTCATCTGCGAGGAGTTCACGCCCAGGATGGACATGACGACGCTGGCCAGTATCAACACGGCAACGTTGGTCAGAAGAAACAGCCCGATACGGGTAAACATGGGAAACAGATCCATAAGGATTGGAGATACAGGCAATTTGCGGCGCAGACAGCTTGAATTCAAGCATTAATCTGACCGACGATTCAGTTTCAATGCCAGCCATTCATTACCGCGGCCGTTTTGCGCCCTCCCCGACCGGCCCCTTGCATCTGGGCTCCCTGCTGGCCGCCTTCGGCAGCTGGCTGCTGGCCCGCCATGCCGGCGGCCAATGGCTGGTACGAGTGGAAGACGTCGACCCGCCCCGCGAGGTAGCCGGCGCAGTCGAGTCGCAGCTGGCCACGCTGGCCGCGTTCGGCCTGCACTCCGATGCCCCGGTGCAGTACCAGAGCCGGCGCAGCGCGCTGTACCAGGCCGCAATCGACCAGCTGTTGGCGCAGAACAAGGCCTTTGCCTGCCATTGCAGCCGTGCCGATCTGGCCAGCCAGCACGGCATCCACCGCTACTGCGTCGCCAGCCAACAGCGCCCGCAGCCGGCGATCCGCCTGCGCGTGGCCGACGGCAGCCATGTCAGCTTCGACGACGCCCTGCAGGGCCGGCAGCAGCAGGACGTGGACCGCGAAGTCGGCGACGTGGTGCTGCTGCGCGCCGATGGCTGCTGGGCCTACCAGCTGGCTGTCGTGGTGGACGACGCCGAGCAGGGCATCACCGATGTGGTCCGCGGCGCCGACCTGATCGATTCGACCGCGCGGCAGATCCTGCTGCAACGTGCGCTGGGCCTGGCCACCCCGCACTACCTGCACCTGCCACTGCTGCTGGACAGCAGCGGCCAGAAACTTTCCAAGTCCCAGGCGGCCGTGCCCGTGGATGCAGCACGGCCGGTGCCGGTATTGCGCTGGCTGTGGGCGGCGCTAGGCCAGGACCCCGCGCCACTGGAGGCGGCCGCCAGCGTTGCCGAGACCCTGCAGCATGCCGCGGCCAGCTTCAGGCCGGACCGGTTGCAAAAAACCTCGCTGCACGCGCCCATCCAGCCCCCGGGCTGAGCACAGTTTCATTAGAATCATCGGCTCCCCTGCCCTCTGCCTGGAGTTGAGCCCATGACATCGCGCGTCGCACTGGTCACCGGTGGTACCGGCGGCATTGGTACCGCCATCTGCCAACGCCTCGCCGATCAAGGGCACCGGGTCGCCACCAACTACCGCAACGCCGAAAAGGCGAAGCAGTGGCAGCAGACGATGCACGGCAAAGGCTATGACATCGCATTGTTCGAGGGCGACGTATCCAACCCGGACAGCGGCCGCGCCCTGATCCAGGCCACCGAAGCCGAACTGGGGCCGGTGGAGATCCTGGTCAACAATGCCGGTATCACCCGCGACACCACTTTCCACCGGATGAGCCCGGAGCAGTGGCATGAGGTGATCAATACCAACCTCAACTCGGTGTTCAACGTGACCCGCCCGGTGATCGAAGGCATGCGCAAGCGCGGCTGGGGCCGGGTGATCCAGATCAGCTCGATCAACGGCCTCAAGGGCCAGTACGGCCAGGCCAACTACGCCGCCGCCAAGGCCGGCATGCACGGCTTCACCATCTCCCTGGCGCGCGAGAACGCCGGCTTCGGCATCACCGTCAACACCATTTCGCCAGGCTATGTGGCTACCGACATGGTGATGGCCGTGCCCGAGGAAGTGCGCGCCAAGATCATTGCCGATATTCCAACCGGTCGGCTGGGCAAACCGGAGGAGATCGCCTACGCGGTGGCCTTCCTGGTGGCCGAGGAAGCCAGCTGGATCACCGGCTCCAATCTGGACATCAATGGCGGCCACCACATGGGCTGGTGACAAGCGCTGCGATGTTGCAGGGCACAGACCCTCATGCTGCGCAACAAATCCTGCGTTCTCCGATGCTTGCAACCTGTACTAATGGCGGTTGCAAGCCCTGCTGCACTGCGCCATGCTGCGCACCTACCGTGACGAGTGACTGCTTAATGGCTGCGACCCGCATCATCAAGAAGTATCCGAATCGCCGGCTCTACGACACCGAGATTTCCAGCTACATCACCATCGAAGACGTACGCCAGTTGATCCTTGACGGCGAGGACTTCGAGGTCCGCGACGCCAAGAGCGGCGACGACCTGACCCGTTCGGTGCTGCTGCAGATCATCGCGGACAAGGAGCAGGACGGCGAGCCGATGCTGTCGACCCAGTTGTTGAGCCAGTTGATCCGTTTCTACGGTGACTCGTTGCAGGGCTTCATGGGCAATTACCTGGAGCGCAGCATGCAGGTGTTCCTGGACCAGCAGCAGCAGTTCCGCCAGCAGATGGGCAACCTGCTTGGGCAGACCCCGTGGGCGATGATGAACCAGCTCACCGAGCGCAACCTGGAGCTGTGGCAGGAATTCCAGCGCAACATGGGCACCGGCTTTGGCGGCACCCGCCCGCCGGCAGGCACCGGCAGCAAGCCAGCTGATCCGCCGCCGACCAGCCCCCCCGGTGGCAAGACCCGCAGCAGCCGCTGAGGGCAACGAAAAGGCCGACGCAAGCGTCGGCCTTTTGCTTTGTTGGGCAGGCTTTTTTGCTTCCTTTTTTGTGGGAGCGGGGGGAACCGCGAAACGACAACCAAAACAGGGGACGGGAGCGGGGCGGCGGAC
>NZ_JBDJMY010000008.1:0-130554 GCF_039674165.1 Stenotrophomonas terrae | reverse complement strand
CGCCTCTTGCCGAGCATGGCTCGGCACTACAGAAATCCAGCCCCCTTGCCGAGCATGGCTCGGCAATACAGGAATCCGGGCCCCTTGCCGAGCATGGCTCGGCACTACAGGATCCCGGCATTGTGTCGCCAAACATACGCGGCAGTAGGGATTCCGCCACATACAGTGCTGCGCCTTGGTCGCAGTGGTGAGCTAGACTGTGAGCCCTGTCGTGGCCGCAAGGCCGCCCTGAACGGAATTGTCATCCCGCATGAGTTGGCTCAGCAAGTTGATGCCGTCCGGCATCCGTACCGACAACACGCCCTCCAAAAAACGCAGCGTCCCTGAGGGGCTGTGGGAAAAATGCTCAAGCTGCGGCGCGGCCCTGTACCGCCCGGAGCTGGAAGAAAACCTTGAGGTCTGCCCGAAGTGTGGGCACCACATGGCCATCCGCGCGCGTGCGCGCCTGGCCTCGTTGTTTGATGCTGACAGCACCAGCGAGATCGCCGCCCGCCTTGGGCCGACCGACGTGCTCAAGTTCAAGGACCAGAAGAAATACGTCGAGCGCATCAAGGCCAGCCAGAAGAACACCGGCGAGTACGACGCGCTGGTGGCCATGCGCGGCCTGTTGAAGGGCCGCCCGCTGGTAGCGTCCTCGTTTGATTTCGCCTTCATGGGCGGCTCGATGGGGTCGGTGGTCGGTGAGCGTTTCGCGCTGGCCGCGGAAACCGCACTGGAAATCGGCGCGCCCTACGTCTGCTTCTCCGCCTCCGGCGGTGCGCGCATGCAGGAAGGCCTGTTCTCGCTGATGCAGATGGCCAAGACCTCGGCCGCGCTCGGCAAGCTGCGTGATGCCGGTCTGCCGTACATCTCGGTGCTTACCCATCCGACCACCGGTGGCGTATCGGCGTCGTTCGCGATGCTGGGCGACATCAACATCGCCGAGCCGCAGGCGCTGATCGGCTTTGCCGGCCCGCGCGTGATCGAGCAGACCGTGCGCGAAAAGCTGCCCGAAGGCTTCCAGCGCTCGGAGTTCCTGCTCGAGCACGGTGCCATCGACCAGATCTGCGATCGCCGCGAAATGCGTGATCGCCTGGCCGACCTGCTGGCCATGCTGGGGCGTCAGCCGCAGCACGAGGACGCGGCTGCCTGATGGGTACGCGCAAGTATTTCGGTACCGACGGCATCCGCGGCCGGGTCGGCAAGGGCGTCATTTCCGCTGACTTCGTACTGCGCATCGGCAATGCGCTGGGCCGCGTGCTGGTTGCACGCAGCAATGGTGCACAGCCGACCGTGGTGATCGGCAAGGACACGCGCATCTCCGGCTATATGTTCGAGTCGGCGTTGGAAGCGGGGCTGGTTGCTGCCGGTGCCAACGTGCAGCTGATCGGGCCGATGCCGACCCCGGCGGTGGCGTTCCTTGCGCATACGCTGGGTGCCGATGCCGGCATCGTGATCAGTGCTTCGCACAATCCGCATTACGACAACGGCATCAAGTTCTTCTCCGGCGAAGGCGAAAAGCTCGACGACGCCACCGAACTGGCGCTGGAAGCAGCGATGGATGAGCCGTTCTCGACGGTGGAATCAGAGCAGTTGGGCAAGGCGGTGCGCGCCCGCGATGCGGTGGGCCGTTACATCGAGTTCTGCAAGGCCAGCGTGCCGCGTGATTTCTACCTGCGCGGGCTCAAGGTCGTGCTCGATTGCGCACACGGGGCTACCTATCACGTGGCGCCGCTGCTGTTCCGCGAGCTGGGTGCGGAGGTGGTTGCAATCGGCGCCGAGCCCAATGGCGTCAATATCAATGATGGCGTCGGCTCGATGCATATCGAAAGCCTGTCGCGCAAAGTGGTCGAGGTTGGCGCCGATATCGGCATCGCCTTCGATGGTGATGGCGACCGCGTGTTGATGGTCGATGACACCGGTGCGGCGGTGGACGGCGATGGCCTGCTGTACGTGCTGGCCAAGGCGTGGCAGGCCAATGGCCGTCTGCGCGGGCCGATGGTCGGCACCTTGATGACCAACTACGGGTTGGAGCAGGCGCTTGAACGCCTGGGTATCCCGTTCGTCCGCGCCAATGTCGGTGACCGCTATGTGCACCAGGCGCTGGTCGAGGGCAATGGCGTGCTTGGTGGCGAAGCCTCCGGCCATATCCTGTGCCTGGACCGCGCAACCACCGGTGACGCCATCGTCAGTGCCTTGCAGGTGCTGGAAGTGCTGGGCCGTGGCGGTGTGAATCTGCGCCAAGCGCTGCAGGGGCTGGTGATGGTGCCGCAGAAAACCATCAATGTGCGTCTGGAAACGGGCGCGCGCGAGGTGGTTGCCAGTGCGCCGGTACAGGCTGCGCTGGCCGCCGCGCAGGCGGCGGTGGCCGGGCGGGGCAGGGCCTTCCTGCGTCCTTCGGGTACCGAGCCGGTGGTGCGGGTCACGGTCGAGGCCGATGAGGCCGGGCTGATGGCCGCCACCCTTGAAGCGCTGGCCGATGCGGTTCGTTCGGCTGCCGCACAGGTTTGAGCTGGATCATAGTGGTGTTGCCGGGATGTCGGTTCCAATAGCCGGCGTCCCGTTCCCTTCCTTGGAGTAGTTGTATGAGTTCCCGTATTCCCACCCTCGACATCACCCGTTTCGATAGCGACCGTGAGGCCTTCGTGGCCGAGCTGGGCGCCGCTTATCGTGAGTGGGGTTTTGCGGGTATTCGCAACCACGGCATTCCGCAGGCGGACATCGACGCCGCGTATGACGTGTTCAAGGCGTTCTTCGCGCTGCCGGAAGATGTGAAGAAGCAGTACCACATCGCCGGTGGCGGTGGTGCGCGCGGCTATACCCAGTTCGGTGTGGAAACGGCCAAGGGCTCCAAGCATTTCGACCTGAAGGAGTTCTGGCATGTCGGTCGTGAGATCGGCGACGACTCCAAGTATCGTGAAGTGATGCCGCCGAACCTGTGGCCGAGCGAAGTGCCGGGCTTCAAGGAGCACGGTTACGGCCTTTACCAGAAGCTGGACCAGTTGGGTTCGCGCGTGCTGTCGGCGCTGGCGCTGCACATCGGCCTGCCGGAAGACTATTTCGCCGACAAGACCAACAACGGCAACTCGATCCTGCGCCCGATCCATTACCCGCCGATCACCACCGATGACATCCCCAATGTGCGCGCCGGCGCCCATGGCGACATCAATTTCATCACCTTGCTGGTCGGTGCCAGTGCCGCCGGCCTGGAAGTACAGTCGCATGAAGGCGAGTGGGTGCCGTTCACCTCCGACGCCGACACCATCGTGGTCAACATCGGTGACATGCTGCAGCGCCTGACCAACCACGTGTACCCGTCCACCATCCACCGCGTGGTCAATCCCCCGGGTGAGCTGGCACGCAAGCCGCGTTATTCGGTGCCGTTCTTCCTGCACCCGAACCCGGATTTCCTGATCGACGTGCTGCCCTCGTGCATCACTGCGGAAAATCCCAGCCGCTACCCGGAGGCGATTACCGCCCACGGCTTCCTGGAAGAGCGCCTGCGTGAGATCAAGCTGAAGTAATCGCCCGCACCATCCAGGTGTTGGCTGTCGCAATGACGCCGCCGTGGCCCAGGCCCGGCGGCGTTTTTGCATCTTGTCTCCCGTTGTCTGCCGTTTGTCCTGGCGATGTCCGCATATCGGCTATCCTTTGCCGATACTTTTTACCCCGGAGTTACGCCTGAATGCGCCAAAAAATCGTTGCAGGTAACTGGAAGCTGCATGGCAGCCGTCAATTCGCCACCGATCTGGTGGGGCAGGTGGCTGCCGGCTTGCCGGCGCCGGGCGTGAGCGTGGTGATCCTGCCGCCGCTGCCGTATCTGGGTGACCTGGTCGAGGATTTCGAGGATACGGCGCTGGCTTTTGGCGCGCAGGATGTCAGCAGCAATGAGAAAGGTGCCTATACCGGCGAAGTCTCGGCCAGCATGCTGGTGGATGTGGGTGCTACGCATGGTCTGGTCGGCCATTCGGAGCGCCGCCAGTACCATAACGAGAGCAATGAGCTGGTGGCGCGCAAGTTCGTTGCCGCGATCAATGCTGGCCTGATTCCAGTCTTATGTGTTGGTGAGACGCTGGAGCAGCGTGAGGCGGGGCAGACCGAGTCGGTGATTGCCGCGCAGCTGGGTCCGGTGTTGGATCTGGCCGGGGTGCAGGCCTTCGCCAAAGCCGTAGTGGCGTATGAGCCGGTATGGGCGATTGGCACCGGTCTTACCGCCACGCCGGCGCAGGCGCAGGCCGTGCATGCGTTCATTCGTGGCGTAGTGGCCGAGCGCGATGCTAGAATCGCCGATTCGTTGTCGATCCTTTATGGCGGCAGCGTCAAGCCCGACAACGCTGCAGAGCTGTTTTCACAGCCTGACGTCGATGGCGGGCTGGTAGGTGGCGCTTCGCTGGTGGCGGCTGATTTTCTGGCCATCGCGAGAGCAGCTGCCAGTCGCTAACGGGTAATTGTCCGGGACGGATTTCAAATGCTGATGTTGATCCTCAATGTGGTCTATGTGCTGGTGGCGCTCGCGATGATCGCGCTGATCCTGATGCAGCGTGGCTCTGGTGCTGCCGCAGGTTCGGGTTTTGGTGCCGGTGCGTCGGGTACGGTGTTTGGCGCGCGTGGCGCGTCCAACTTCCTGTCCAAGAGCACCAAATGGCTGGCCGTGGTGTTTTTTGGCATCAGCTTGTTCATGGCGTGGTACGCCAGCCACGGTTCGCGTCCTGCGGACCAGGGCGTGGGCCTGATGGGTGCGGTTGAAGCGGCGGCTCCGGCCACGGCTCCGGCAGCGCCGGCTGGTGAGTTGCAGCCGCTGCCGGCAGCTCCGGCTGCCGCAGCTGTGGGTGAAGTGCCGCAGGCAACGGCTCCGGCGGAAAATATTCCCGCCAAGAGCGAAGAAAAGCCCGTTGAACCCGCACAGAAAGACTGAAGACGGTTACAATACGCGGCGCACTGCGAAGCAGCAGCGCTGACGTAAGCCCAGGTGGCGGAATTGGTAGACGCACTACCTTGAGGTGGTAGCGACGAGAGTCGTAGGGGTTCGAGTCCCCTCTTGGGCACCATTGTTTTATGCGGGTACACGGGTTGCAGCAGTAGCCCGTCGTGGCAAGTCCCGTCAATCCCCCATGCCTTGGCACCCGCAGGTGTCCCGGGCAGAGGCAAGAGAGAATCGCTGTGCTGGCCGAATATTTGCCGTCTCTGCTGTTTCTGATCGTCGCCACCGGCATCGGCGTTACGCTGATGTTGATCGGTCGGTTCCTCGCTCCGCGTTCGCCGGACACCGAGAAGCTCTCCGCCTATGAGTGTGGCTTCGAGGCGTTCGAAAACGCGCGCATGAAGTTCGATGTGCGTTACTACCTGATCGCCATCCAGTTCATCGTCTTTGACCTGGAAATCATCTTTATTGTGCCCTGGACCCAGGTGTTCATGGAGCTCGGCGCGCGTTCGCTGGTCACCATGGGCCTGTTCGTGGGCATGCTGTTCCTCGGCTTTATCTACGTGTGGAAGAAGGGAGCGCTGGAATGGGAGTGATCCAAACTCTCGACGGCCTGATGAACAACCCCGTCCCGGAAGGGCGGGTTGATGACATTCTGCGGCCTGAAGGCGATAACCCCCTGCTCGAGAAGGGCTATGTGACCACCAGCGTCGATGCGCTGCTGAACTGGGCACGTACCGGCTCGATGTGGCCCATGACCTTCGGTCTGGCCTGCTGTGCGGTGGAAATGATGCACGCCGGTGCGGCGCGTCTGGACCTTGACCGCTACGGTGTGGTGTTCCGTCCCTCGCCGCGACAGTCCGACGTGATGATCGTGGCCGGTACGCTGGTCAACAAGATGGCCCCGGCGCTGCGCAAGGTCTACGACCAGATGCCGGACCCGAAGTGGGTCATCTCGATGGGTAGCTGCGCCAATGGCGGCGGTTATTACCATTATTCCTATGCAGTGGTGCGCGGTTGTGATCGTGTGGTGCCGGTGGACGTCTACGTTCCGGGCTGCCCGCCGACGGCCGAGGCGCTGGTGTACGGCATTTTGCAGCTGCAGAAGAAGATCTGGCGAACCCAGACCATCGCACGCTGATCCCCTTTCAAATCAAGAGCACGCCAGCCCCCATGGCCCAGCAAGCACCTTCTCTCATCGATAAACTTCGCGCCCGTTTTGCCGGTGCGCAGGTTGTGGTGGTCGAACCGCGCGGCGAAGTAACGCTGGAAGTGGCTGTTGCCGATTGGCACGCAACCGCTCTGGCGCTGCGTGACGAACTCGGCTTCGAGCACGCCACCGACCTGTGCGGCGTGGACTACCTTGGTTATGGCAGCGACGAGTGGGATACCTCGGACGTTTCCTCGCACGGCTTCAGCCGCGGCGTGGAGGGCAGTGGCGCCGGTCGTTTCGCCTGGGGTGAATTCCCCAGCCACGAAACCGCCGAAGGCGCGCAGCCGGACGCAATGCCCAAGCAGCGCTTTGCGGTGGTGGTGCAGCTGCGCTCCTACCAGCACAACCAGATGCTGCGTATCCGTTGCTACGCCCCCAGCGAATCGCTGCCGGTGGTGGCATCGCTGACCGACATCCATCCGGGTCTGAACTGGTTCGAACGCGAAGCATTCGACCTGTACGGCGTTATCTTCGAAGGTCACCCGGACCTGCGTCGCATCCTGACCGACTACGGTTTCGTGGGCCATCCGTTCCGCAAGGATTTCCCGCTGATCGGCAACGTCGAAGTGCGTTACGACGAAGAAAAGAAGCGTGTGGTCTACGAGCCGGTGACTTCGGTCGAGCCGCGCGTAGGCGTGCCGCGTGTTATCCGCGACGATGCCCGTTTCCAGACTGCTGAAGGCGAGCGCGCGCAGACGGAGGCAAGCAAGTGAGTGCGGACGTAAAGAAAGAATTCCACCAGGCTTCGCAGGCCTTTGCGAGCAATCCCGCCGAAGCCCGGCAGGAGATCCGCAACTACACCATGAACTTCGGCCCGCAGCATCCGGCCGCACATGGTGTGCTGCGCCTGATCCTGGAAATGGACGGCGAAACCATCATGCGCGCCGATCCGCATATCGGTCTGCTGCACCGCGCGACCGAGAAGCTGGCCGAGTCCAAGCCGTTCAACCAGTCGATCGGCTACATGGATCGCCTGGATTACTGCTCGATGATGTGCAACGAGCACGCCTATGTCCGCGCCATCGAAACCCTGGTGGGTATCGAAGTGCCGGAGCGTGCGCAGTACATCCGCACCATGTTCGACGAAGTCACCCGCGTCCTGAACCACTTGATGTGGCTGGGCTCCAACGCGCTCGATCTGGGCGCGATGGCGGTGATGCTGTATGCCTTCCGTGAACGCGAAGAGCTGATGGACTGCTACGAAGCAGTCTCCGGCGCGCGCATGCACGCGGCTTACTACCGTCCGGGCGGCGTGTACCGCGATCTGCCGGACACCATGCCGAAGTACAAAGAGTCGCGTTGGCACAAGGGCAATGCGCTGAAGCGTCTGAACGCTTCGCGCGAGGGCTCGCTGCTCGACTTCCTGGAGAACTTCACCAATGAGTTCCCGGGTCGCGTTGACGAATACGAAACCCTGCTTACCGACAACCGTATCTGGAAGCAGCGTACCGTTGGCATCGGCGTGATCACCCCGGAGCATGCAATGGCCTGGGGCATGACCGGTGTAATGCTGCGTGGTTCGGGTATTGCCTGGGATCTGCGCAAGAAGCAGCCGTACGCCAAGTACGACGCGGTCGATTTCGACCTGCCGTTGGGCACCAAGGGCGACTGCTACGACCGTTACCTGGTGCGTATTGCCGAGATGCGCGAATCCAACCGCATCATCAAGCAGTGCGTGGCTTGGCTGAAGGCCAACCCGGGCCCTGTGATGGTCAAGAACTTCAAGGTCGCTCCGCCGGCTCGCGCCGAGATGAAGGACGACATGGAAGCGCTGATCCATCACTTCAAGCTGTTCAGTGAAGGCTACTGCGTGCCGGCCGGCGAAACCTACGCGGCGGTTGAAGCGCCCAAGGGCGAGTTCGGCTGCTACCTGGTGTCCGACGGTGCCAACAAGCCGTTCCGCGCCCACCTGCGCGCGCCGGGCTTTGCCCACCTGTCCTCGATCGATTCGGTCGTACGTGGTCACATGCTGGCCGACGTGGTGGCGATGATCGGCACCTACGACCTCGTGTTCGGCGAGGTTGACCGGTAATGCCTGCCAATCACACATCGTCCGTTGCCTGCGCGGTTCTGCCGCCGCAGGCATCGGTTTTTCAGCATTTGGTATTCGTTGAGGTCGGCCAATGAAGGCGACGGGTAATTTCGAGGCGGCGCGCAACGTCGACCCGATGGTGGTGTTGAGCGACAAGACGCGTGCTCACATCGATCACTGGCTCTCCAAGTTCCCGCCGGAGCGCAAGCGTTCGGCGGTGCTGCAGGGTCTGCATGCCGCACAGGAGCAGAACCAGGGATGGCTGAGCGACGACTTGATCGCCGCGGTTGCCAAGTACCTGGACCTGCCGTTTGTGTGGGCGTACGAGGTGGCAACCTTCTACTCGATGTTCGAGACCGAGAAGGTTGGCCGCAACAACGTCGCCATCTGCACAAACGTCAGCTGCTGGCTCAACGGCGCCGACGACATCGTCCGCCATTGCGAGAAGAAGCTGGGCATCAAGCACGGTGAATCCACCGCTGACGGCCGCGTCTACCTCAAGAAAGAGGAAGAGTGCCTGGCTGGCTGCGCGGGCGCGCCGATGATGGTCATCAACGGCCATTACCACGAGCGCCTGACGCTGGACCAGGTCGACGCGCTGCTGGACGGGCTGGAGTAAGGCATGGCACACCACGAATCCAAGGGCCCGGTCGGACCGGCTCCGCTTCCGCACAACGTGGTTTACACCACGCTGCATTACGACACTCCGTGGTCGTATGAAAGCTATCTGAAGACCGGTGGCTACGCCGCGCTGCGCAAGATCCTCGAAGAGAAGATCGCGCCGGCCGACGTCATCGAAATGGTCAAGCAGTCCGGCCTGCGCGGTCGTGGCGGCGCGGGCTTTCCGACCGGTTTGAAGTGGTCCTTCATGCCCAAGGGCGATGTGCAGAAGTACATCCTGTGCAACTCGGATGAATCCGAGCCGGGCACCTGCAAGGACCGCGACATCCTGCGTTACAACCCGCACTCGGTGGTGGAGGGCATGGCCATCGCCTGCTACGCCACTGGTTCGACTGCGGCCTACAACTACCTGCGCGGTGAGTTCCACCACGAGCCGTTCGAGCATTTCGAGCAGGCTCTGGCCGATGCCTATAAGCACGGTTGGCTGGGCAAGAACGTGCTGGGCAGCGGTTGCGATATCGATATCTATGGCGCGCTTGGCGCCGGTGCCTACATCTGCGGCGAAGAAACCGCGCTGATGGAATCGCTGGAAGGCAAGAAGGGTCAGCCGCGTTTCAAGCCGCCGTTCCCGGCCAATTTCGGCCTGTACGGAAAGCCGACCACGATCAACAACACCGAGACCTATGCCTCGGTGCCGGCGATCATCCGCAACGGCGCGGAGTGGTTCAAGAATCTGAGCCTGACCAACAACGGTGGCCCGAAGTGCTTCTCGGTCTCCGGTTGCGTGGCCAACGGAGGCAACTTCGAAGTGCCGCTGGGCACCACGTTCGACGACCTGCTGGCAATGGCCGGTGGTCTGCGTCCGGGCCGCACCCTGAAGGGCGCGATCCCGGGCGGCGTGTCGATGCCGGTGCTGACCGCTGCGGAACTCAAGGGTCTGCCGATGGACTACGACACCATCCGTGCACTGGGCTCGGGCCTGGGGTCGGGTGCCATCGTGGTGCTGGATGACAGCGTCTGCTGCGTCAAGTTCGCCTGCCGCATCAGCCAGTTCTTCCACAAGGAATCCTGTGGCCAGTGCACCCCGTGCCGCGAAGGTACCGGCTGGATGCACCGTGTGCTGGAGCGCATCGTCGCCGGCCAGGCCACGATGGAAGACCTGCACCAGTTGAAGACGGTTGCCGGTCAGATTGAAGGCCACACCATCTGTGCGTTCGGTGAGGCGGCAGCGTGGCCGATCCAAGGCTTCCTGCGCCAGTTCTGGAACGAATTCGAGTACTACATCGTCAACGGTCATTCGATGGTTGACGGCAAGAAGGTGGAGACTGCTGCCGCATGAGCGCGCAACCGGTAAATCCCAATGTACCGCCGGATCATGTGACCATCGATATCGATGGTCAGACGCTGGTCGTACCCAAGGGTTCGATGATCATCCAGGCCGCCGACAAGGCTGGCATTCCGATTCCGCGCTTCTGCTACCACGAGAAGCTGCCGATCGCCGCAAACTGCCGCATGTGCCTGGTCGACGTTGAAAAGTCGCCCAAGCCGTCGCCGGCCTGCGCAACCCCGGTCATGGATGGCATGAAGATCCAGACCCGCAACGAGAAGGCGCTCAAGTACCAGCGTTCGGTGATGGAGTTCCTGCTCATCAACCATCCGCTGGACTGCCCGATCTGCGACCAGGGCGGCGAGTGCGAGCTGCAGGACGTATCGCTGGGCTACGGCCGTTCGGTCAGCCGCTTCAACGAGCGCAAGCGCGTTGTGGTCGACGAGGACATGGGGCCGCTGGTCGCCACCGAGATGACCCGCTGCATCCAGTGCACCCGTTGCGTGCGCTTCACCGCGGAAGTGGCCGGCACCTATGAACTGGGTGGCATGTCGCGTGGTGAAAACCTGCAGATCGGCACCTACGACGGCAAGCCGCTGACCACCGAGCTGTCCGGCAACGTCATCGACGTGTGTCCGGTCGGCGCGCTGACCAACAAGGTGTTCCAGTTCAAGGCACGCCCGTGGGAACTGACCGCACGCGAGTCGCTGGGTTACCACGACGCGATGGGTTCGAACCTGTTCCTGCACGTGCGCCGCGGCGAAGTGCTGCGCGCCGTGCCGCGTGACAACGAGCTGGTCAACGAGTGCTGGCTGTCCGATCGCGATCGTTATTCGCATCAGGGCCTGTATTCGGCCGACCGCGCGGTCAAGCCGCTGCAGAAGGTCAATGGCGAGTGGAAGGAAGTGAGCTGGGCTGAAGGCCTGGCCGCTGCCCGCGAAATTTTCGAAGCCAACCGTGGCGACGAGCTCGGCGTGCTGGTGCACCCGGCAACGTCGAACGAGGAGGGCGCATTGCTGGCCCGCCTGGCCACTGGCCTGGGTTCGAACAACATCGACCACCGCATCAACAACCGTGACTTCTCCGATGCTCCGGTTGCCGAAGTGTTCGGCATGTCGCTGGCCGAGATTGAACACGCTGATCAGATCGTCGTGCTGGGTAGCAATATCCGCCACGAGCTGCCGCTGCTGCACGCTCGCCTGCGCAAGGCGCAGACCACCAACGGTGCCAAGATCCACGCGATCAACCCGGTGGACTTCGACTTCGCGTTCAAGCTGGCCGGCAAGCAGATCGTTGCACCGTCGCAGTTCGTTGAAGCGCTGGGCAATGCGCAGCTGGTCGACGCGGTGAAGGGCGGCAACAACACCGTCATCATCGTCGGTGCGATTGCTGAAAATCATCCACAGGCTGCTGCGATCCGTTCGGCCGCCAGCGCATTTGCCGCGGCGACCGGCGCCAAGCTGTGCCGTATCCCGCAGGGTGCCAACGCACTGGGTCTGGTCCGCGTCGGTGTACTGCCGGCCGGCAAGGACATCAATGCGATGCTGGCACAGCCGCGCAAGGCCTATGCCCTGTACGGCATCGAGCCGGGTCTGGATTTCGCCGATACCGCCGCCGCCCGCAAGGCGCTCGCCGGTGCCAAGGTTGTCGCGTTCAGCCAGTACGCCTGCACCTCGACCCGCGATGTGGCCGATGTGATTCTGCCGATTGGCGCGCTGCCGGAAATCGACGGCACGCTCACCAATCTGGACGGTCGCGACCAGGTCGCCCGCGCCGGTGGCAAGCTGCAAGGCGAGGCCCGCGAGGGCTGGCGCGTGCTGCGTGCGCTGGGTGGTGACATGCAGCTGGCCGGTTTCGGCTTCACCGATCTGGCAGGCCTGCGTGCCGGCTTGCAGCCGGTGTCGGTCAAGGTTGCCGCTTCGGCACAGCCGCAGGTTGCAGGCGAGGGCTTTGAAGTGGCCTCGACCCCGGCGATCTACCGCACCGACGCCGTCGTGCGTCGTGCGCAGGCGCTGCAGTCGCATCCGCTCAACAATGAGCCGCGCATCGTGCTCAATGCCGACGACGCCGCGCGTCTGCAGCTGACCGAGGGCCAGATGGCCAAGGTCGGCACCGACGCTGGTCGTGCCACGCTGTCGGTTGTGGTTGACGCCCGCGTCGCTGCTGGCACGGTGTGGATTGAATCGGGCCACGGCGCAACCGCGCCGCTGGGTGCCGCACGTGTAACGGTGGTGGCTGCATGAACGAGTTGCTGTTAAACGCGATCGACCCCTTGTTCCAGTGGTTCATGTCGCTGGGTGACATCGGCATCGTGCTGTGGACGGTGATCAAGATCCTGCTGATCGCCATGCCGGTGATCATTTCGGTTGCCTTCTACGTGTTGTGGGAGCGCAAGCTGATTGGTTGGATGCATGTGCGCCACGGGCCGATGTATGTCGGTCTGGGCGGCCTGTTGCAGGCCTTCGCCGACGTCACCAAGCTGCTGTTCAAGGAAATCATCGCTCCGGCCAGTGCACACAAGGCGATGTACATCATCGCGCCGCTGATCGTGCTGGCTCCGTCGTTCGCGGCGTGGGCGGTGGTTCCATTCGACTACAAGCTGGTGCTGTCCAACGCCAACGTTGGTCTGCTGTACCTGCTGGCGATGACCTCGCTGGGTGTGTACGGCGTGATCCTGGCTGGTTGGGCCTCCAACTCCAAGTACGCCTTCCTCGGTGCGATGCGTTCGGCCGCACAGGTTGTCAGCTACGAAATCGCGATGGGCTTCGCGCTGGTTGGCGTGATGATCGCCGCCGGCAGCCTGAACCTGACCGACATCGTGTTGGCGCAGAAGGGTAACTCGGGTCTGTTCGACTGGTTCCTGCTGCCGCTGTTCCCGCTGTTCGTCGTGTATTGGGTGTCCGGCGTTGCCGAAACCAACCGCGCGCCGTTCGACGTGGTTGAAGGCGAGTCGGAAATCGTTGCCGGCCACATGGTGGAGTACTCCGGCGGTGCGTTCGCGCTGTTCTTCCTGGCCGAGTACGCCAACATGATCCTGGTCAGCTTCCTGATCTCGATCTTCTTCCTCGGTGGCTGGCTGAGCCCGCTCCAGGGCTGGATCACGGCAGACATTTCGCCGTGGATCAACTGGATCTGGACCGGCGGTTGGCCGTGGCTGCTGCTCAAGGTGCTGTTCTTCGCCAGTGCGTACATCTGGTTCCGTGCCAGCTTCCCGCGCTTCCGTTATGACCAGATCATGCGTCTGGGCTGGAAGGTGTTCATCCCGTTGACCATTTTCTGGATCGCGGTGACGGCACTGATGGTGTTCTACGGCGTGATCCAGAAGGGCGTTTGATTCATGAATAAGATCACCCACTATTTCAAAAGCCTGCTGCTCCTCGAGTTGCTCGGCGGCCTGTGGCTGACGCTGAAATACGCGTTCAAGCCCAAGTACACCGTGATGTACCCGATGGAGAAGTTCCCGCAGTCGCCGCGCTTCCGTGGCCTGCACGCCCTGCGCCGTTACCCCAACGGTGAAGAGCGCTGCATCGCCTGCAAACTGTGCGAAGCGGTATGCCCGGCACTGGCCATCACCATCGACTCGGCCAAGCGCGAAGACGGCACCCGCCGTACCACGCGTTACGAAATCGATCTGTTCAAGTGCATCTTCTGCGGCTTCTGCGAAGAAAGCTGCCCGGTGGACTCGATCGTCGAGACCCACATTCTCGAGTACCACTTCGAGAAGCGTGGCGAGAACATCATCACCAAGCCGCAGCTGCTGGCACTTGGCGACCGGCTTGAAGCCGAAATCGCCGAGCGCCGCGCCGCCGACGCCGCCTTCCGCTGAGGTCTTGAGATGGATTGGGTAAATATTGCTTTCTGGTTCTTCTCCATCATTGCCGGCATTTCCGCGGCAGCGGTGATCAGCGTGCGCAACCCGGTGTATGCCGTGTTGTGCTTGATCCTGACGTTCTTCTCCATTGCCTGCGTATGGCTGCTGGTGGGCGCCGAGTTCCTCGGTGTCACCCTGGTGCTGGTCTACGTCGGCGCGGTGATGGTGTTGTTCCTGTTCGTGGTGATGATGCTGGACATCGACACCACCAATCTGCGTGAAGGCTGGGTACGTTACCTGCCGGTCGGCCTGGTGGTCGCGGTGGTGATGCTGGTGCAGATGCTGACCCTGATCGGCATCAAGGCGCGCACCGCACCGTTCCCGGTGGACAACGCCGCTGCGGTTGCCGCGGATACGTCCAACATCACCTGGCTGGCACGCAGCCTGTTCACCGAATACCTGCTCCCGTTCGAGTTCGCCGCCGTGATCCTGACCGTGGCCGTGGTGGCAGCAGTGATGCTGACCCTGCGCCGCCGTGAAGGCCTGAAGACGCAGAACCCGACCGAGCAGACCATGACCAAGGCAAAAGACCGCCTGCGCATGGTCAAGATGGCCGCCGAAAAGCCGGCGGTGCAGGTTGATACGCAACATGACGGTGGCGAGGAGGCCAAGCCATGATTTCTCTGGGCCATATGCTCGCGTTGGGCGCGGTGATGTTCTGCATCTCCGTTGCCGGCATCTTCCTCAACCGGAAGAACATCATCGTGCTGTTGATGTCGATCGAACTGATGCTGCTGTCGGTGAACATCAACTTCATTGCCTTCTCGCGTGAGCTGGGCGACACCGCCGGTCAGCTGTTCGTGTTCTTCATCCTGACCGTGGCCGCAGCCGAAGCTGCAATCGGCCTCGCGATCCTGGTGACCTTGTTCCGTACTCGCCACACCATCAACGTGGGCGAAGTCGATTCGCTGAAGGGCTGATCCGAAGATGGAAATCACTCTCTCCAAGAGTCTGTTGATTGCAGTGGTGCTGGCACCGCTGTTCGGCAGCATCATCGCCGGCCTGTTCGGTCGTCAGGTGGGGCGCAAGGGCGCCCAATACATCACCATTCTGGGCGTGGCGGTCAGCTTCGGCCTGTCGGCTTATATCTTCTCCCAGCTGTTGTGGGGTGGGGCGCAGCCGTTCAACCAGAACATCTACACCTTCTTCGAAGTGGGCCAGTACGCGGCACACGTCGGCTTCATGGTCGATCGCCTGACCGCGATGATGATGGTGGTGGTGACCTTCGTGTCGCTGCTGGTCCACATCTACTCGATCGGCTACATGTCCGAAGACGACGGCTACCAGCGTTTCTTCAGCTACATCTCGCTGTTCACCTTCTCGATGCTCACCCTGGTGATGAGCAACAACTTCCTGCAGCTGTTCTTCGGCTGGGAAGCGGTGGGCCTGGTGTCGTACCTGCTGATCGGTTTCTACTTCAAGCGCCCGACCGCGATCTTCGCCAACATGAAGGCGTTCCTGGTCAACCGCGTGGGTGACTTCGGCTTCCTGCTCGGCATCGCCGGCATCCTGTGGGCCTTCGGCTCGCTGGACTACGCCACCGTGTTCGCCAATGCGGGCACCGTGCTGGGCACCGATATCACCGGCCACGCGATGGTGCAGCTGATCGGCGACCACCAGTGGAGTGTTGCCACCATCATCTGCATCTGTCTGTTCATCGGTGCGATGGGCAAGTCGGCGCAGGTGCCGCTGCACGTGTGGCTGCCGGACTCGATGGAAGGCCCGACCCCGATCTCGGCGCTGATCCACGCTGCGACCATGGTTACCGCGGGTATCTTCATGGTCACCCGCATGTCGCCGCTGTTCGAGCTGTCGCAGACCGCGCTGGACTTCATCCTGTTCATCGGTGCGACCACGGCCTTCTTCACCGGCCTGATCGGCATCGTGCAGACCGATATCAAGCGCGTGGTTGCTTACTCGACGCTGTCGCAGCTGGGCTACATGACGGTTGCACTCGGCGTGTCGGCCTACTCGGGCGCCGTGTTCCACCTGATGACCCACGCCTTCTTCAAGGCGCTGCTGTTCCTCGGTGCCGGTTCGGTGATCATGGGCATGCACCATGAGCAGAACATGATGAAGATGGGCGGCCTGCGCAAATACATGCCGGTTACCCACATCACCATGTGGATCGGTACGCTGGCCCTGGTGGGTACGCCGTTCTTCTCTGGTTTCTACTCCAAGGACACCATCATCGAAGCGGCCGCGATGCATGCGCATGCTGCCGAGGCTGGCTGGGTTGCCCTTTACGGTTACTGGGCGGTGCTCGGTGGCGTGATCGTCACCAGCTTCTACAGCTTCCGCCTGCTGTTCCTGACCTTCTTCGGCAAGGAGCGCTTCCGCGACGCGCATGATGACCATCACGGTGATCATGCCCACGGCCACGATGACCACCATGGTCATGGCGTGCACGTGCCGCACGAATCGCCCTTGGTGGTGACGGTTCCGCTGGTGCTGCTGGCGATCCCGTCCATCCTGATCGGCTTCTTCACCATCGGTCCGATGCTGTTCGGTACCGGTTGGGATGGCCACCATGCTGCCGCTGGCATCCCGGGCCAGACCATGTCGTTCTTCACCGGCATCGTCGATTTCTACAACCCGGCACGCGATACCATTGCCGAAGTTGGCAAGGAGTTCTGGCACGGTTCGGTGGCCTATGCGGTACACGGCATGCAGATGCCGGCGTTCTGGCTGACGGTTGCAGGTTTCGCGCTGGCCTGGGTGTTCTACATCTGGAAGCCGGAACTGGCAGGACAAGCTCGCAAGACCCTGGCACCGGTGGTTTCGGTGCTGGAAAACAAGTACGGCTTCGACAAGCTCTGGATCGACGGCTTTGCCGGCGGTGGTGTGCAGCTCGGCAAGGCCGCCCGTGCCGTTGATAGCACGGTCGTTGATGGGGTGATGGTCAATGGTTCGGCGCGTCTGGTCGACCTGGCTGCCAACCTGTTGCGCCGCACCCAATCCGGTTTCCTCTACCACTACGCGTTCGCGATGATCATCGGTCTTATTGCCCTGTTGGGCGTACTGATGCATTTCTGGCGTTGACCTGTACGGAATAGAAGACGTGTCGAACTGGCCTCTACTTAGTATTCTCATCTGGCTGCCGATCATCGGCGGTGCGTTGATCCTCGCTGTGCGCAACGCCCAGGCTGCCCGTTGGGCATCCCTGGCGGTGGCACTGCTCACCTTCCTGATCAGTCTTGGCTTGCTCAGCGGTTACGACCGCGGCGCCGCCGAGGTGATGCAGTTCGTCGAACGGCATCCGTGGATCCCGGCCTTCAAGATCGGCTACAACCTGGCCGTTGACGGTATCGCCATCGCCCTGATCCTGCTGACCACGCTGATCGGCGTGCTGGCACTGATCGGCGCCTGGGGCGTGGTCGACAAGCGCGTCAATCAGTACGTGGCCGCCTTCCTGGTACTGGAAGGCGTGACGGTCGGCATCTTCGCCGCGACCGACGCGATGCTGTTCTACGTGTTCTTCGAAGCCATGCTGATCCCGATGTTCCTGATCATCGGCGTCTGGGGCGGTCCGCGGCGTATCTACGCGGCGATGAAGTTCTTCCTGTACACCTTCCTCGGCTCGGTGCTGATGCTGGTGGCGCTGATCTACCTGTACCTGAAGGGCGGCAGCTTCCAGCTGGCCGACCTGTATCAGCTGCAGCTGTCGGCCAAGGAGCAGACCTGGATATTCTTCGCGTTCCTGATCGCCTTCGCGGTCAAGGTGCCGATGTTCCCGGTACACACCTGGCTGCCGGATGCGCACGTTGAAGCGCCGACCGCCGGTTCGGTGATCCTGGCGGCGATCGCACTGAAGATTGGTGGCTACGGCTTCCTGCGCTTCAACCTGCCGATCGTGCCCGATGCCAGCCACGAGTGGGCATGGCTGGTGATCGCGCTGTCGCTGGTGGCGGTGATCTACGTCGGTCTGGTGGCGCTGGTGCAGGACGACATGAAGAAGCTCATCGCTTATTCGTCGGTCGCACACATGGGCTTCGTGACCCTGGGCACCTTCACCGCGTTGTGGCTGGTGCGTGACGCCGGCAACCCCGATGCGGCCCGCCTGGGCCTGCAGGGCGCGATGGTGCAGATGGTGTCGCACGGCTTCGTGTCCGGCGCGATGTTCTCCTGCGTGGGCGTGCTGTATGACCGCATGCACAGCCGTCGCATCGCCGATTACGGCGGTGTGGTCAATGTGATGCCGTGGTTCTCCGCGTTTGCACTGCTGTTCTTCATGGCCAACTCCGGCCTGCCGGGCACCAGTGGCTTCGTCGGCGAGTTCATGGTCGTGTTGGCTGCGTTCCAGTGGAATCCGCTGGTTGCGCTGGGTGCTGCCTCCACCTTGATCATCGGCGCGGCGTATTCGCTGTGGCTGTACAAGCGTGTGTTCTTCGGTGAGGTGGGCAATGCCCACGTCGCCGAGCTGAAGGATATGAACGGTCGCGAATGGCTGGTAATGGGCGTATTTGCTGTAGGCACCTTGGTGCTGGGCTTCTACCCGCTGCCGCTGACCGAGCTGATGGAGCCGTCCATCGCCAAGCTGGCGATGCAGATCGCATCGAGCAAGCTGCTGTAAGCGGCCCGTCGAGAGTATTGATTCCAGGATTTGATGATGACCACGCCGACGCCTCTGCCGTTGACCATGACCGACCTGCTGCCGTTGCTGCCCGAACTGGTAGTGATTGGCGGTGCCTTTGCCCTGTTGATGCTTGATCTGTTCATCAGCACCAAGCACAAGGTCTGGACCCACTTTCTGTCGGTAGCGATCCTTGCTGTCGCCTTCGCCTTGCTGTTGGGCGGTGCAGGCGGGCAGGGCGAGGTGTTCCACGGCATGTTTGTCCGTGACAACGCCGCCGATGTCATGAAGACGGTGATCGTGCTGGTCAGCGGTTTGAGCCTGATCTACGGCTGGAGCTACCTGCGCGAGCGCAACCTGTACCAGGGCGAGATCCCGGTGCTGATCCTGTTCGCCACCGCCGGCATGATGATCCTGGTGTCGGCCGGCAGCCTGCTGATGGTGTACCTGGGCCTGGAACTGCTGGCACTGTGCTCCTACGCGCTGGTTGCCAGCAACCGTGAGAACAAGCTCGCCGCCGAAGCAGGCATGAAGTACATCGTGCTCGGTTCGCTGGCGTCGGGCCTGCTGCTGTACGGCATGTCCTTGATCTACGGCGCCACCGGCTCGCTGCACTTGGACGTGATCCATGCCTCCATCGCCCATTCGGACGAGCGCTTGCTGCTGTTGACCGGTGCGGTGTTCATGGTTGCCGGTGTTGCCTTCAAGCTGGGCGCTGCACCGTTCCATATGTGGCTACCGGACGTGTACCAGGGTGCCCCGGCACCGATCGCGCTGTTCATCAGCTCGGCACCGAAGCTGGCTGCCTTCGGCATGGCTTACCGCCTGCTGGAAATGGGCGTTGGCCCGCTGTCGACCGAGCTGCAGTACGTGTTGGCCGGCCTGGCCGCACTGTCGCTGGTCGTTGGCAACCTGATGGCGATCGCACAGAGCAACCTGAAGCGCATGCTGGCCTATTCGACGGTTTCGCACATCGGCTTCCTGCTGATGGCGGTGGCCGGTGGTGGCAAGGAAGGCTATTCGGCGGCGATGTTCTACGCCATTGCCTACGCCATCATGTCGACCGCCTCGTTCGGCGCGATCATCGCGCTGTCGCGTGCCGGTTTCGAGGCCGAGAACATCGAGGACTTCAAGGGCCTGAATGCCCGTAGCCCGTGGATGGCAGGCCTGGTCCTGTGCATCATGGCGTCGCTGGCCGGTATTCCGCCGTTCCTCGGCTTCTGGAGCAAGCTGGCGGTGCTGAGCGCTGCGATCAAGGGCGGCCTGTTGTGGCTGGCCATGGTCGGCGTGCTGTGTGCGGTGATTGGTTGCTTCTACTACCTGCGCGTCATCAAGGTCATGTACTTCGATGAGCCGGTAGGTGAGCCGCTGCCGCGTAACAACGATCGCATCCTGGGTATCGTTTTGGGCGTGAATTCCGTGCTGTTGCTGGTCCTCCCGCTGGGCTTGGGCCCGATTCTGGAATGGATGAGCAATTCTTTTGCACATTTGTCATAAAAAACGATACAAATCTGCGCGAAGTGTGTATTATTCATCTCCTGAGTTGACGACCTCACCGCCTAGCGGAAAGGTCGGAGCCACCTGATAAGTGGTTCAACCGGAAGGGTTTTTCCGGGTTTCTCTAGCAGTTAGAGAGAAACGCGAAGTAAATAAGTCTTGCATTATCGACTTGGTTACTTCATAATCTCGCTTCTGATGCGGGGTGGAGCAGTCTGGCAGCTCGTCGGGCTCATAACCCGAAGGTCGCAGGTTCAAATCCTGCCCCCGCTACCAGCTTCGGTCTTTGGCAACACGCAGTGTTGATAGAGGCAAAAGTTGGGCTCGCAAGAACGGCTGCTTCCGTTCTTGCAACCGGGATCCGGCCAACGGATCCAAACGGACAAAGGGCCCACGTGGGCCCTTTGCTGTTTCTGTAATACGCAAAACCCCGGTTGGGTTACAACCGTTCTCTAACTTACGAATCAAGGCTGGCTGTGAGCGACAAGGCTACTGAAATCGCGAATCTGCTGAGCCCCACCGTGCAGGCGTTGGGGCTCGAGTTGCTTGGCGCCGAATATCTGCCGGCCCCGGGCGGTGCAACGTTGCGCCTTTATATCGACGTGCCGCTGGCTGAGCAGCCTGAGCGCATGGTCAACGTCGAAGACTGCGAGCGGGTGAGCCGTGAGGTTTCCGCGCAGTTGGATGTTGAAGACCCGATCAGCGGCAATTACACGCTGGAAGTGTCCTCGCCCGGCGTGGATCGCCCGCTGTTCACGCTGCAGCAGTTCGAGCTGGCCATTGGTGAATCCGCCAAGGTCGGGCTGAAGCTGCCGCAGGAAAACCGCCGTCGCCTGCAGGGCGAGATCGTTGCGGTTGACCTGACGCAGGGCACGGTGACCTTTGTCGTCGACAACAAGCCGTTCGTGGCTTCGTTCGACAATATCGACAAGGCACGCATCATTCCGGACTGGGCCGCATTGGGCCTCGCACCGACCAAACCGACGGGTCCTGCTCCCAAGCAAGGCAAGTCCAAGAATAATTCCAATAACGAAACGGCGGCCAAAAAGCCGCGCGCGGAGTGAGCCGATGAGCAAGGAACTTTTGCTGGTAGTTGACGCAGTCGCCAACGAGAAGGGCGTGCCGCGCGAAGTTATTTTTGATGCGATCGAGGCCGCGCTGGCCTCTGCCGCGAAGAAGCGTTACCCCGATCAGGAAATCCTGGCGCGCGTTTCGATCAACCACAAGGACGGTACCTACGAAACCTTCCGTCGCTGGGAAGTGGTCGCCGATGACGTGGTGATGGAATCGCCGGACCGCCAGATCCGCATGATGGACGCGGTGGACGAAGCCGATGACGTCGAGATCGGTGATTACATCGAAGAACAGATTGAAAATCCGGATTTCGGCCGTATCGCAGCGCAGGCTGCCAAGCAGGTCATCGTCCAGCGTGTGCGCGAGGCTGAGCGCCAGCAGGTGGTGGATGCGTGGAAGGACCGCGTTGGCGAGCTGGTCACCGGTGTGGTCAAGCGCGCCGAGCGCGGCAACATCTATGTCGATCTGGGCGGCAATGCCGAAGCCTTCATTCCGAAGGACAAGGGCATTCCGCGTGACGTGCTGCGTGCCGGCGATCGTGTTCGCGGCTACCTGGCTGAAGTGCGTTCGGAACCGCGTGGCCCGCAGCTGTTCATCAGCCGCGCTGCTCCGGAATTCATGATCGAGCTGTTCAAGCTGGAAGTGCCGGAAGTCGGCCAGGGCCTGGTTGAAATCAAGGCCTGTGCGCGTGACCCGGGCGACCGCGCCAAGATCGCCGTGCTGGCTCACGACACCCGTACCGATCCAATCGGCGCCTGCATCGGCATGCGCGGTTCGCGCGTGCAGGCCGTGTCCAACGAGCTCAATGGCGAGCGCGTGGACATCGTGTTGTGGAACGACAACCCGGCCAACTTCGTCATCAACGCGATGGCGCCGGCTGAAGTGCAGTCGATCATCGTCGACGAAGAAAAGCATTCAATGGATCTGGCCGTGGCAGAAGACCGCCTGGCCCAGGCCATCGGCAAGGGCGGCCAGAACGTGCGCCTGGCCAGCCGTCTGACCGGTTGGCAGCTGAATGTGATGACCCAGGACCAGGTGACCGCCAAGTCGGAAGCCGAGCAGGGCGTCGCCCGTCAGCTGTTCATGGACAAGCTGGAAGTGGACGAAGAAATTGCCGGCATCCTGGTGTCGGAAGGCTTTGGTACGGTGGAAGAAATCGCCTACGTGCCGGTTGGTGAGTTGCTGGCAGTGGAGGGCTTCGACGAAGATATCGTTGAAGAACTGCGTGCCCGCGCCCGCGATGCGCTGCTCAATGAAGCGCTGGCGGTGGAAGAGGGGGTTGACGGCGGTGTGCCGACAGCCGATCTGCTGGCACTGAAGGGCATGGATGAGGCTACCGCGTATGCGCTGGCTGGCCACGGCGTGCGCACAAGTGAGGATCTGTCGGATCTGGCTGCCGACGAGGTTCTGGAGTTCGGCATCGAGGGTATGGATCTGGAGCGCGCCGCGGCGTTGGTCCTGGCAGCCCGCGCCGAGGAGATCGCCCGCCTGGAGCGCGGCGAATGAGCCAGCGATGAACAGTGCCCTGAGCCGCTCAGGGCGTAGACTCCGCGCTGCCTTCGTTCGTAACGAGGGAGTGCAAACAAGATCATAGGATCCGAATGTCGCAGCAAACCACCATCCGCAAGCTCGCCGAACTGGTCAACACGCCGGTCGAGAAACTGCTTGAACAGCTGTCCCAGGCCGGGATGAAGTTCAGCGGTCCCGACCAGGTCGTGACCAGTACCGAGAAAGTGAAGCTGCTTGGCTTCCTCCGCCGTTCGCACGGCAAGGAAGAGCAGCCGGTCGAAGAGGCTGATGCCGCATCGAAGAAGATCACCCTGAATCGCCGCAAGCATCAGGAAGTGACCGTCAGTGCTGGCCGTAGCAAGACCACCGTCAATGTGGAAGTGCGCCAGAAGCGCACCTACACCAAGCCGGAAGGTGGCAAGCCTGCGATGACGCCGGACGAAGAGCGCGCCGATATCCTGCGCAAGCTCGAAGAATCGCGTCAGCGCAATCTCGACGAGCAGCGCATGCTGGCCGAGAAGGATCGCGCCCGCGACGAAGGCATCGCCGCCAAGAAGGCCGCCGAGGTAGCCGAGGCTGCACGCGTGGAGGCCGAGAAGGTCGCCGCCGAAGAAGCCGCCAAGGTCGCTGCAGCAAAGCCGGCTCCGGCAGCTGAAGCGCCGGCACCGCGTGCTGCGCGTCAGGCCCCGGCAGCAGCAGCTGCCCCGGCCCGTGCGCCTGCCCGCGATGACCGTGGCAACAACAACGCCAATGCCAACGCCAAGCCGGGCAAGCGCAACGAAGGTGGTGATGGCAACCGTTTCGGCGGCCAGCTGCACCTGTCGGCGTCTGATCGTGCCCGTCGTGGCAACAGCAACAACAATAATTCGCGTGGCCGTCCGGGTGCTCGCGCACCGCAGGGCCGTCGTGGCAATGACGCATCGCGCAGCGGTGGCGGCAGCCATGCCTTCGAACGTCCGACCGCACCGGTTGTGCGTGAGGTCGCCGTCGGCGACACCATCACTGTGGCCGATCTGGCACAGAAGCTCGCTCTGAAGGGCGGCGAGGTGGTCAAGGCGCTGTTCAAGATGGGCGTGATGGCCACCATCACCCAGTCCATCGATCACGATACCGCCGCGCTGGTTGTCGAAGAGCTCGGCCACAAGGTCGTGCGCGCCAGTGACAACGATGCCGAAGACGCACTGCTGGCCATCACCGACGCCGATGAGCGCGTAGCGGTGCCGCGTGCACCGGTGGTGACCATCATGGGTCACGTCGATCACGGCAAGACCTCGCTGCTGGATTACATCCGTCGCACCAAGATCGCCACTGGCGAAGCCGGCGGCATTACCCAGCACATTGGTGCCTACCATGTGACCACGCCGAAGGGCGTGATCAGCTTCCTCGATACCCCGGGCCATGCCGCGTTCACCTCGATGCGTGCCCGTGGTGCGCAGCTGACCGATATCGTGGTGGTGGTTGTCGCTGCCGACGATGGCGTGATGCCGCAGACCAAGGAAGCCATCCAGCACGCTCGCGCAGCCAATGCGCCGATCGTGGTGGCAATCAACAAGATCGACAAGGCGTCGGCTGATCCGATGCGCGTCAAGAACGAACTGCTTGCAGAGCAGGTCGTGGCCGAAGATTTCGGTGGTGACGTGCAGATGGTTGAAATCTCGGCCAAGACCGGCCTGGGCATCGACGACCTGCTGGATGCGATTTCGCTGCAGGCCGAAGTGCTGGAGCTGAAGGCCGTGGCCGAAGGCCGCGCCAGCGGCGTGGTCATCGAATCCTCGCTGGACAAGGGCCGTGGCCCGGTCGCGACGGTGCTGGTGCAACAGGGTCTGCTGAAGAAGGGCGACTACCTGGTGTGCGGTATCCAGTACGGCCGCGTGCGTGCATTGTTCGACGAAACCGGCAGCCAGGTTGCTGAAGCCGGTCCGTCGATTCCGGTGCAGGTGCTGGGTCTGTCCGGCGTGCCGGAAGCTGGCGACGACTTCGTCGTGGTTGAAGACGAGCGTCTGGCCAAGGACGTCGCGCAGACGCGCGAAACCAAGCGTCGCGAGTCGCGCCTGGTCGCTACTGCCGGCAGCCGCATGGAAGACATCATGTCGCAGCTGGGCAAGGGCGATGGCCAGCAGGTATTGAACCTGCTGATCAAGGCCGACGTGCAGGGTTCGGTGCAGGCACTGAGCCAGGCGCTGGTGGCACTGTCCAACGACGACATCCGCATCAACGTGATCCACTCCGGCGTGGGCGGCATCACCGAGTCCGACGCCAACTCGGCTGTGGCTTCCAAGGCCACCGTCATCGGCTTCAACGTGCGTGCGGATGCTTCGGCCCGTCGCATCATTGAGTCCAACGGCGTTGACCTGCGTTACTTCTCGATCATCTATGACGTGATCGACCAGGTGAAGCAGGTGGCCTCCGGTCTGCTCGGCGTGGAAATCCGCGAAGAGATCATCGGTATCGCGCAGGTCCGCGACGTGTTCCGCAGCTCCAAGTTCGGCGCGGTTGCAGGCTGCATGATCATCGAAGGCGTGGTGAAGCGGAACAAGCCGATCCGCGTGCTGCGGGACAGCGTGGTGGTATTCGAAGGCGAGCTGGAATCGCTGCGTCGCTTCAAGGAAAACGTCGAGGAAGTTCGCAACGGTACCGAGTGCGGTATCGGCGTGAAGGCTTACAACGACGTCAAGCCGGGCGACCAGATCGAGTGCTTCGAGCGTATCGAAGTGCCGCGCACGCTCTAAGTGCCGGGATTGGGTGTTGGAGTTCGGGATTCGCCGAGGCGGATTGCCACTGATCTTCAGCTCCCATCGCGGTATGGATGCACGGTTCGGGAATCGCTCGCGGTTCCCGGATCGGTTGTACGGTTCCATTGAAATTCACTCTTTATTGCTGATACTTGCCTGATGCCTAAGACTTTCCATCGTACCGACCGTGTTTCTGCACAGATCCGCCGTGATCTGGGCACGCTGGTGCATGCCGCCGTGCGTGAATTCGGCCTGCCCTCGGTCAGTGTGTCGGACGTGGAAGTCACGCGTGACATGGCCCACGCCAAGATCTTCGTGACCGCGCTGATGCCGGAACGTGCGGAAGAGGCGATGAAGGGCTTGCGCGGGCTGACCGTCGAGCTGCGCATGTCCCTGGCCAAGGCGATGAAGCTGCGTCACGTGCCGGAGCTGCACTTCCACTACGACGATTCGGTCGACCGTGGCGAGCGCATCGAAAACCTGCTGCGTGACCTGGTGCCGCCGCCGGAACCCGAATCCGACGCCGACAAAGACACCAATAAAGAATAATCGCAGCAGCCCGAAAGGGCTGTTGTCATGTCTGGCCTGCGTGCGATCGCGCAGGCGGCTTACCCGTTTTCCGCCAGTAGCGCCGGGTGCGCGCTGGCTTGCCCATGGTGTTGCATGCGTCCTCGAATCCAATTCCGCCGCCTGGATGGCATCGTTCTGCTCGACAAGCCGGCTGGCATGAGCTCCAACACGGCCCTGCAGGTTGCCCGCCGTCTGTTCCGTGCCGAAAAGGGTGGGCATACCGGCAGCCTCGATCCGCTGGCCACCGGCCTGCTGCCGCTGTGTTTCGGCGAGGCGACCAAGATCGCCGGCCTGCTGTTGGGCTCGGCCAAGGCCTATGACGCCGAAATCCGGCTGGGCAGCACCACCGATACCGATGATGCCGATGGCGCTGTGCTGCGCGAGCGGCCGGTTCCGGCGTTCAGTGACGAACAGCTGCAGGCGGCCTTGGCCAGCCTGACCGGCAACATCCGGCAGCGTGCGCCGATCTATTCGGCCTTGAAGCAGGGCGGTGAGCCGCTGTACGCCAAGGCGCGCCGCGGCGAGGCCATCGAGGCGCCCGAGCGCGAGGTGCTGGTGCAATCGATCGAGGTGCTGGGGCGTGAAGAGGCGCATCTGTCGCTGCGCGTGACCTGTGGCTCGGGCACCTACATCCGCAGCATTGCCCGCGACCTGGGCGAGCTGCTGGGCTGTGGCGCGCATGTCACCGCGCTGCGCCGGCTGTGGGTTGAACCGTTCATGGCGCCGAAGATGATCGGCCTGGATGCGCTGCGCACGGTGGCCGAATCCGGTGACGAGGCGGCGCTGATGGGCTGGCTGCTGCCGATCGAGCAGGGTTTGAGCCAGTTTGCCCGGGTTGACCTGGATGCGGCGCAGGCGGCGCGGTTCTGCCTGGGCCAGCGCTTGCGTGACCCGGCCTGGCCAGTCGGCCTGGTGGTGGTTCATGGAGAAAGCGGCCAGCCGCTGGGCCTGGGCCAGGTCGAAGAAGGCGGGCGATTGGGCCCGCAACGCCGCTTCAATCTCTGAACGGGCAGGGGCCAGCCGTACCTTCCAGGTCACGTTCGCCTTGTCCCGGATGGTTGTGACCGTTACAATTTTGCGGCCCTAGAAAGGGCAACTGTCCGCCTCGGTGGGCAGCCTATTAATCGGCGAGCTGAGCGGTGCGTCCATTGACGTTCCTGCCGGCCCCGCATCTGAAGAGAAAACTCATGTCGATCGACACCCAGAAAGTCATTGAAGAAAACAAGCGCGGCGCTGCCGACACCGGTTCCCCGGAAGTCCAGGTTGCCCTGCTGACCGCTCGCATTGAACTGCTGACCGGCCACTTCAAGGAACACAAGAAAGATCACCACAGCCGCCGTGGTCTGCTGCAGATGGTCAACCGCCGCCGTAGCCTGCTCGACTACCTGAAGAACAAGGATGTCGCACGCTACAAAGCATTGATCGAAAAGCTCGGCCTGCGCCGCTAATCGATATCCGCCGCGGCGCAGCGATGCGCCGCGGCTTTGTTTTAAGAGCTTCAAAATCGTAGTAGACCGGCCGGAACCGCCCGGCCAGCCGTTGCCGACATGGGTTGGCACCGGACCAATCGAAGAAAGCATTTCAAGGATCCCCCGTGGCAAAAATCACCAAAACCTTCCAGTACGGCAAACACACCGTCACGCTTGAAACCGGCGAAGTCGCCCGCCAGGCCGGCGGCGCAGTCATCGTCAAGATGGACGACACCGTGTTGCTGGTCACTGCCGTCGCCGCCAAGAGCGCGCGCGAAGGGCAGGACTTCTTCCCGCTGACTGTTGATTACCAGGAAAAGTTCTACGCCGGTGGCCGTATCCCGGGTGGCTTCTTCAAGCGTGAAGGCCGTGCGACCGAGAAGGAGACGCTGATTTCGCGCCTGATCGATCGCCCGATCCGTCCGCTGTTCCCGGAAGACTACAAGAACGAAGTGCAGATCATCGCCACGGTGATGTCGCTGAACCCGGACATCGACGGCGACATCGCCGCGCTGATCGGTGCTTCCGCTGCGCTGTCGCTGGCCGGCACCCCGTTCAAGGGCCCGATCGCCGCCGCCAAGGTGGGTTACAAGGATGGCGAATACATCCTCAACCCGACCGTGTCGGAGCTGAAGGAATCGCAGCTGGAGCTGGTGGTCGCTGGTACCGCCAATGCCGTGCTGATGGTGGAATCCGAAGCCGCGCTGCTGTCCGAAGACGTGATGCTGGGCGCCGTGACCTTCGGTCACCGCGAAATGCAGAAGGTCATCAACGCGATCAACGAACTGACCGTTGAAGCCGGTACCAAGCCGAGCGACTGGGTTGCCCCGGCCAAGAACAACGTACTGATCAGCGCCCTGCAGGAAGCCGTCGGCGGCAAGCTCGGCGAAGCCTTCCAGGTGCGTGACAAGCTGCAGCGTCGCGATGCCATCTCGGCGATCAAGAAGGACGTGGTTGAAGCCCTGGCTGGCCGCGTTGCCGCTGAAGGCTGGAACCCGGCTGAAGTGTCGAAGGAATTCGGCGAGCTGGAATACAGCACCATGCGCAACTCGGTGCTTGACACCAAGGTCCGCATCGACGGCCGTGCGCTGGACACCGTCCGCCCGATCGCGGTGAAGACCAGCGTGCTGCCGCGTACCCACGGCTCGGCCCTGTTCACCCGCGGCGAGACCCAGGCCATCGTGACCATCACGCTGGGCACCGCACGCGACGGCCAGATCATTGACGCTGTTGCCGGTGAGTACAAGGAAAACTTCCTGTTCCATTACAACTTCCCGCCCTACTCGGTCGGTGAGTGCGGTCGTTTCGGTGCGCCGAAGCGTCGTGAAATCGGCCACGGCCGTCTGGCCAAGCGCGGTGTGCTGGCTGTGATGCCGTCGCTGGAAGCCTTCCCGTACACAATTCGCGTTGTGTCGGAAATCACTGAATCCAACGGCTCCTCGTCGATGGCTTCGGTCTGCGGTTCCTCGCTGGCCCTGATGGACGCCGGCGTGCCGGTCAAGTCGCCGGTCGCAGGTATCGCCATGGGTCTGGTCAAGGAAGGCGAGCGTTTCGTCGTCCTGTCCGACATCCTGGGTGACGAAGATCACCTGGGCGACATGGACTTCAAGGTCGCTGGTACCGCCGAGGGCATCTCCGCCCTGCAGATGGATATCAAGATCGAAGGCATCACCGAAGAGATCATGAAGCAGGCACTGCAGCAGGCCAAGGCTGGCCGTCTGCACATCCTGGGTGAAATGGCCCACGGCCTGACCACCCCGCGTGCCGAGCTGTCGGATTACGCACCGCGTCTGCTGACCATCAAGATCCACCCGGACAAGATCCGCGAAGTGATCGGCAAGGGTGGCTCGACCATCCAGGCCATCACCAAGGAAACCGGCACCCAGATCGACATCCAGGACGATGGCACCATCACCATCGCTTCGGTGAACAACGCCGCTGCCCAGGCCGCCAAGGCCCGCATCGAGCAGATCACCTCGGACGTCGAGCCGGGCCGCATCTACGAAGGCAAGGTCGCCAAGATCATGGACTTCGGTGCATTCGTCACCATCCTGCCGGGCAAGGACGGTCTGGTCCACGTGTCGCAGATCTCCAGCGACCGCGTCGAGAAGGTTGGCGACGTGTTGAAGGAAGGCGATCTGGTCAAGGTCAAGGTGCTGGAAGTCGACAAGCAGGGCCGTATCCGCCTGTCGATGAAGGCAGTCGAAGAAGGCGAGGGCACTCCGGCCGAATAAGGCTGCCGTGTTGTATCGCTGAGAAGAAAAGCGGGCCTTGTGCCCGCTTTTCTTTTGCCTGGAAAACGGCGGAGCCTGCCAACCAAGGCGCAGCGCATAAGCAAGGCAACGCGCGCAAGATAGTGCCGAGCCACGCTCGGCAGCGGCCGTACAAGCAAACCGGCAACCATGCTCGGCAGAGGCCGTCCAAGCAAACCCGCAGCCGTTTGTAGGAGCGGCGTCAGCCGCGAAACCAGCAGCCTTGAAGCGCCCGCAATCCTTGGAACCTGATCGACCTTCAGCTTCGCGGCTGACGCCGCTCCTACAAAAACCTATCCTGCAAACCCCGACACCGGTAGTGCCGAGCCATGCCCGGCAGAGGCCGTACAAGCCAAACCCGCAGCCGTTCGCAGGGGCGGCGCAAACACTGCCGCAACCCGGCGACGCTCGATGCCCGACAACCCCGATCTTCCAGCGCCCGGTTCTGCCGATGGAATCGGGGCAGGTGCCTGCCAGCATTGGCCATGGGGCAAATGGAGGCGGATATGGCTGCTCGCTCAGACGGGGGTGGTGTGGGGCCAGGTCATGCAGGCATCGCTTTTGCCGGCAAGGCTGTTGCCATCTGTTTTCTGGCAGGCATCTGCATTGCGATCCTGGCGCCTGGCTTGCCGCCAAGCCCCTTGCGGTGGTCCAGCCTTTTGCTCGGCCTTTTGCTGTGGCTGGCCAGCCCACGCTGGCGCTGGCTGGGTGCATTGCTGGCTGGCATGGCTTGGGCGTGGTTGCACGCCGGCTGGGGCCTGGATCAGCAGCTGCCGCTGGCCTTGGAGGGTAGGGAAGTGTCTGTGGTCGGCGTAGTGGCCAGCCTTCCCCAGCACGAAATCCGACGTACCCGTTTCCAGCTACGGGTGGATGGAGACATCGCTCAATCGGCGGGTCTGCATGGGCGCACATTGCAGGTGTCCTGGTACGACGACTTCGGTGCAAGCGAGCCGGGTGCGCGCATCCACGTGCGTGCTGGCGAGCGCTGGCGGCTGGATCTGCGCGTGCGCGCACCCCGTGGTCTGATCAATCCCGGTGGCTTTGATGCCGAACGCCATGCCTTGGCGCAAGACATCGCCGCCAGCGCTATCGTGCGGCAGGCGCCGACGCCGCACAGAGTGTCGGCTGCAGCAGGGCTTGGCGCGTGGCGCGAGCAGATGGCGGCGCGGATCAGGGCGCAGGTGCCGGCCGGATCCTCGCACTATGTGCAGGCATTGGCGCTGGGTGACACGCGCGGGCTTGGTGAGGCGGATTGGCAGGTGCTGCGGGCGACAGGGCTGACCCATCTGATCGCCATCTCCGGCTTCCATGTTGGCATGGTCGCTTTGTGCGCAGCGTGGATGGTGGCCGGTGTCTGGCGGCTGCTGCCCTGGTGTGGCCGCTATTGTCCCAGGCCGCAGGCGGTCGCCATCGGTGCGCTGATCGGCGCAACTCTGTATGCAGCCGTTGCCGGCTTTGGCCTGCCGACAGTGCGGACGGTGTTGATGGTGGCGGTGGTGGTGCTGGCGCGGCTTGGTCGCCGGCCAGTGGATGTGGCCGCGTCACTGGCATTGGCTGCATTGGCTGTGCTGTGTCTGGCGCCGTTGTCGGTGTTGACGGCCGGCTTCTGGCTCAGCTTCGCCGGTGTGGCGTGGCTGCTGTGGTGCCTGCCTGAGCGCGGGCATTGGCTGCGCAGTTTTCTGTCGGCGCAGCGGGTGGCGACGCTGGGCCTGCTGCCGCTGACGGTACTGCTGTTCGGCCAGGCCTCGGCGATCGGGCCGGTCGCCAACCTGCTGGCGATTCCGTGGTGGAGCCTGGTGGTGGTGCCATTGGCGCTGCTGGGTACTGCCTTGGAGGCCGCATGCAATGGTGCCGGTGGGTTTGCCTGGCGGGCATCGGCATGGTGTTTCGATCTGAGCTGGCCGCTGTTCCAGGCGCTGGGTAGTGGCCGTTATGCGCTGTGGTGGTTGCCGGAGCCGGCGTGGTTGGCGCTGCCGCTGGCCTTGTTGGCGGCGGTCTGGATGTTGCTGCCTGCCGGCATGCCGGGCAAATACCTGGCGCTCCTGCTGTGGTTGCCTTTGTGCCTGCCGTGGCGTGACCGGCCCGGCGACGGTGCGTTTGAACTGACCACGCTGGATGTTGGGCAAGGCTTGGCGGTGCTGGTACGTACCGGCCAGCACAGCCTGCTGTTCGATGCCGGCCCGGCGGTCGCCGACGGCTTTGATGCGGGCGAGCGGGTGGTGGTGCCGGCACTGCGCGCCTTGGGCGTGCAGCGGCTGGACGCGTTGGTGGTCAGCCACGGCGATCACGACCATGCAGGCGGCGTGGCGGCGGTACAGGCCGTATTGCCGGCGCGCAGTCTCTGGGCGCCGCCCGGGTTGACGTTGCAGTCGCCACAGGCCGGGTCTGTCTGCGAGGCGGGGCAGGTATGGCAATGGGACGGGGTACGCTTCGAGTTCCTGCATCCGACGCAGGGGTTTCCCTATCTGGGCAACGAGTCCAGTTGCGTGTTGCGGGTGCAGGGGCCCTTTGGGGCTGCCCTGTTGACTGGCGATATCGGTGAGGTGATCGAACAGCGTCTGCTCAAACAGGTGCCGGCAAAACTGCGCGCGGATGTGGTGCTGGTGGCGCACCACGGCAGTGGCGGTTCGTCCAGCCCGGCTTTTGTGGCCGCAACCGGCGCGCGCCTTGCGCTGATCTCCAACGGCCACGGCAACCGCTTCGGCCATCCACGCCAGGACGTGGTCAGGCGTTGGCAGCGCAATGGCGCCGAAGTGCTGGCTACAGACAATAGTGGGGCGCTGCAGGTGTGGCTTGGTGAAGGCGGGCTGCAGGTACGGGAGCGCAGAATCTGGCGTTCAAGGCTGTGGGATGCCGCTGAGCGGGCGCGGGCGGCTGCTATCCTATCGGACATCAAAAACGCGGCCACGGCGCCGGAGGGTTGAAACGTGTGGGAATTGGTCAAAGCCGGCGGATGGCCGATGGTGCCGTTGCTGCTGTTGGGCGTGCTGGCGTTGGCCATCGTTCTGGAGCGTTTCTGGAGCCTGCGGCGTAACGAGGTATTGCCCCCGGGGCTGGGCCAGGAGGTCCGCAACTGGGCAGCGCGCGGCAAGCTGGATGCCAGCCATATCGACTCCCTGCGTGCCAACTCACCGCTGGGTGCGTTGCTGGCTTCCGCGCTTGAGGCGCGCAATCGCCCGCGTGACCAGATCCGCGAACGTATCGAAGACACTGGTCGTCATCTGGTACATCGGATGGGGCGCTTCCTGAATGCCTTGGGCACCATTGCCTCGGCCGGTCCCTTGCTGGGCCTGCTGGGTACCGTGGTGGGCATGATCCAGATGTTCCTGGGCATCCTCGATCACGGCGTGGGCGATGTGGGCCAGCTGGCCGGCGGCATCGGCAAGGCGCTGGTGTGTACCGCCACAGGCATGATGGTGGCGATCCCGGCGTTGATGTTCCATCGCTATTTCCGTGGCCTGATTGATGGCTATGTGATCGAGATGGAGCAGGAGGCCGCAGCGCTGCTGGACGCGCTCGATGGGCGGCCGGCGGTGATGGCTGCCAACAAGGCTGCAGCGCCGCGCCCGGCGGCGACTGAAAAGGCCTGAGCCCATGCGTATTGGTAGCAACCGCACGCAGGATGAGCCGCATATCGATCTGGTGCCCCTGATCGACGTGATCCTGGTGCTGATCATTTTCTTCGTGGTGACCACCACCTTCGATGCGCGCTCGACGCTGCAGGTGCAACTGCCCACCGCCAGCGACCAGAAGACGACGGCGCCGCAGAGTTCGTTGAGCGTGCTGGTCAATGCCGATGGCCGCTACTTCGTCAATGACCAGGAAGTGCTGCGCACCGACATCGAATCGCTGAAGCAGATCATCGCGCAGCTGGCCGGTGCTGATCGCGAGCAGACGGTGCTGCTGCGCGCCGATGCGCGTACACCGTATCAAGCGGTGGTCACCGCGCAGGATGCCTTGGGTCAGCTTGGGTTCCGCCGGATTGCGATTGCCACTGCGCCGGAAGCCAAGCAATGAGTGATAACACTTCGGCCTGGCAGGTCTACAAGCGCTTGCTGGGCTTTGCCAAGCCCTATCGGCCGCTGCTGTTGATGGCTGGCCTGGGCATGCTGATCGAAGCAGCTGCGGGCAGTGGTTTCCTGGTCTTGATGAGCCCGATCACCAATAGCCTGGTGAACCCGAAGGACATCAATCAATGGATGCCCTTGGCCGTTATTGGCCTGTTCCTGTTGCGTGGTGCGGCCGGCTACTTGACCGACATAGGCATGGGCAAGGCTGCACGCAGTATCGCGCGAGATTTCCGTGTGCGCGTACTGGGCAAGTATTTGAGGTTGCCAGGCCAGCGGTTTGATTCGGAGCCGGTGCCTTCGATGCTGGTACGGCTGGGCTCGGATAGCGATCAGGTGGCGCAGGCCGCGGTTGATGCGATGAAGGTGGTCTTGCAGCAATCACTGCAGGCACTTGGTTCGCTGGGGGTGATGCTTTACTACAGCTGGCAGGTAACCCTTGCGATCTTTGTGCTGGCACCGCCGTTGGCATGGGTGATGAACAAGGTGGCCAAGCGCTACCGTCGTATCAGTCACCGCATCCAGGAGAGTGGGGCTGATCTGCTTCAGGCGGCCGACCAGGCGCTGTCCAGCCAGCAGGAAGTCAAGATTTACGGCGCACAGCCGGTCGAGCTGGATCGCTATACCGCCCTGGCAAATACCAATCTGCGCTTGGCGATGAAGGTCGAGGCGACGCGCAGTGTTTCTTCAAGCATGGTGCAGTTGATTGGTGCGGTGGGGCTGGCGGCGCTGTTGCTGATTGCCGGTCACGAAGCCGCTGCCGGGCGCCTTACCGTGGGTGATTTTGTCGGTCTGTTGATGGCGATGCTGGCCATCATCCCCGCGCTGAAGCAGCTCACCAACGTGCAGAACATGACCCAGCGTGGCATCGCCTCGGCGCAGCGCCTGTTCTCGGTTCTTGATGCTGAAGATGAAGTAGACGCAGGCAGCATTCCGCTGCAGCGTGCAAAGGGCCTGCTTGAGTTCCGCAATGTCACCGCGCGTTACGCAGGGCAGGACAAGCCGGCGCTGCAGGACATCAGCTTCATTGCCCGGCCGGGCACGGTCACCGCCATTGTCGGGCGTTCCGGCAGCGGCAAATCAACCTTGATCAAGCTGATTCCGCGCTTCTATGAAATCGAGGCCGGTGAGATCCTGCTTGATGGTCATCCGCTGCAGGACTACAAGCTGGCCGACCTTCGTCGGCAGATCGCCCTGGTCGGTCAGCAGGTGACCTTGTTCAATGGCAGCATCGCGCAGAACGTGGCCTACGGCGAGTTGCAGGAGCGCAGCGAAGCGGAGCTGCAGCAGGCCATCGATGGCGCCAATGCCAGCGAGTTCGTCGAGCAGCTGCCGCAGGGTGTGGATGCGCCGGTGGGGGCCAAGGGCAGTCGTCTGTCCGGCGGCCAGCGCCAGCGCCTGGCGATTGCCCGCGCCATGCTCAAGGACGCGCCCATCCTCATCCTGGACGAAGCCACCGCCGCGCTGGACAACGAATCCGAGCGGCTGGTGCAGGACGCCCTGCAGAAGCTGATGCCCGACCGCACCACGCTGGTCATCGCCCATCGCCTGTCCACCATCGAACATGCCGATCAGGTGTTGGTGATGGACCAGGGGCGCATTGTTGAGCGGGGCACCCATGCCGAGTTGCTGGCGTTGGGTGGCGTGTACGAACACCTGCATAGCATGCAGTTCCGCGACAGGCAGGAATGATGGCCAAGCAAGGACCGCAAACGCCGGCCTACTGGTATGGCGATGCGCCGGTGCCATTGCCGGCACGCTTGCTGGCACCGCTGTACGCCGCGCTCACCGGCCTGCGCCGCAGTCTGTACCGGCGCGGCTGGCTGCGCGCCCGGCAGGTGGCGGTGCCGGTGATCGTGGTTGGCAACATCACCGCCGGTGGCACCGGCAAAACGCCGTTGACCATCGCACTGGTCAACCGCCTGCGCGAAGCCGGCTGGAAGCCGGGTGTGGCCAGCCGTGGCTATGGCCGCGATGAGGCCGATACCGCGCGTTGGGTTACCGCCGATATGGACGTGCGCCTGGGCGGCGATGAGCCGGTGCTGATCGCCTGGAAGACCGGCGTGCCGGTGCGGGTGGACAAGGATCGGGTGGCGGCGGCGAAGGCGCTGCTGGAAGCTGGCTGCGATGTGGTGGTCTGCGACGACGGCCTGCAGCACTACCGTCTGGCGCGTGACATCGAGATCGAAGTGGTCGATGCGGTGCGTCGCTATGGCAATGGCCGGCTGCTGCCAGCCGGGCCGCTGCGTGAGCCGGTGTCGCGAGCGGCACATTGCGACTTCCGTGTGGTCAACCTGGGCCAGGCCAGCGATGCGCCGGATCAGCTGGCCGAATGCGGCTTTGGCGAGTGGGCCATGCGTTTGTCGATCGAGGTGGCGCGGCCGCAGAATGGCGGCCCCGACAAGCCCTTGAAGGCCTTCGCTGGGCTGCGCGTGCATGCGGTGGCCGGCATCGCCAACCCGCAGCGGTTCTTTCAAATGTTGCGCAGCCGCGATATCGGCGTGGTGCCGCATGCTTTCGCCGATCATCATCGCTATACACCGCAGGACCTGTCGTTCGGCAGCGAGTTGCCGCTGTTGATGACCGAAAAGGATGCCGTTAAATGTCAGGCATTCGCCACCGCCTGGCATTACGCGGTGCCGCTGCAGGCCGAGCTGCCGGCAGCGTTCTGGATTGCCTTGCTGGATCGTCTGGGTAAGTTGGCCCGCGCCTGATAGGGGCGGCCATGCTGCTTGTTGGAAGGAGTTGAAATGAGCCTTGTTGCTGAATTTGTGGTGGCCATTCCGGCCCGCTATGCCTCCACCCGCCTGCCGGGCAAGCCGTTGGCGCTTATCGCCGGCGAGCCGATGGTGCTGCATGTGGCGCGTCGCGCCCTGGCGGCCGGGGCCCGCGAAGTCTGGGTAGCCACCGACGATGCGCGCATCGCGCAGGCGGTGGCGGGTTTGTCCGGCATACACGTGGCGATGACCGACCCGGCACACGCCTCCGGTACCGATCGCCTGGCCGAATGCGCCCGCCAAGCGGGTTGGGCGGACGATGTCATCGTGGTCAACCTGCAGGGGGATGAGCCGTTCGCTCCCGCTGCCGGCATCCGTGCGGTGGCGACGGCCCTTGCCGATAGTGGCGCACCGATGTCCACCTTGGCGACGCTGGTGGAGGACGCACCCACCTTGTTCGATCCCAATGTGGTCAAGCTGGTACGCAACGCCCAGGGCGACGCGTTGTACTTCAGTCGTGCCCCGATTCCGTGGCACCGTGATGGCTTCGCCCGCAGTCGCGACAACTTGCCGCCGGCACAGTGGCTGCGGCATATCGGCATCTATGGTTACCGTGCAGGCTTCCTGCAGACGTTTGCGGCCATGCCGCCCGGCAACCTCGAGCAGATCGAGTCGCTGGAGCAGTTGCGGGTGCTGGAGGCCGGTTACCGGATAGCCGTGGCGTTGTCGCCCGCGCCGTTCCCGCCGGGCATTGATACCCCGGAAGACCTACTGCGCGCCGAAGTGCAGATGCGGGCAGCGCCTTGAAGTTGCTGGTGGTATGCCTGGGTAATATCTGCCGCTCGCCGATGGGTGAGGGCGCTTTGCGCGCACGGCTCGGCGAGGCCGGGCTGGATGGCTGGGTGCAGGTCGACTCGGCGGGCACCTCCGGTCATTGGCATGCCGGGCGCAGCCCGGATCCCCGAGCCGTTGCCTGCGCCCGCGGCCATGGCGTGGATATTTCCGGCCAGCGTGCCCGCCAGCTGCTGGTTGCGGATTTCGAAGAGTACGACCTGATTCTGTGCGCCGATGGCGACAACCTGCGCGACGCCCAGGCATTGGCGCCTGCGGGCCTGGCCTCGCGTGCGGTGCCATGGCTGCCGTGGGCCGGAATCACCCACAGCGAGGTGATCCCGGATCCCTATTACGGTGATGTGAAAGATTTCGAGCACAGTTGGGCACTGATCGATGCTGCGGCCCAGGTCACGGTGCGTCGCCTGTCGCGGCGCGAGGACTCCGGCATAATCCCTGCATGAACGAAACCCGCGTATTGGAACTGCCCACTTCCGCTATCTGGCTCAATGCCGCACCGGTAAGCCTGCAGGATATGCGTGGCCGCCCGCTGGTACTGGCCTTCGTCAACGGCGCATCGGTGTGGTGCATGCAGCGCCTGGCCGAGGTCAAACGCTGGCAGGCACGCAACCCAGGCCGGGTGCAGTTGCTGGTGGTGCAGGTGCCGCGATTCGAGTTCGAGCGCGAGCCGCAGCATGCCTTGAAGCTGTTGCGCCGGCAGGGCGTCAGCGCGCCCATCGTGCTGGATGCGCAATGGGATGCGTGGCGCCGGTTCGAGGTGCAGTCCTGGCCGACCTTGGTGCTGCTCGATGCCTACGGGCAGGAGACTGAGCGGCTGGTAGGCGCGACTGGCGACCTGGAGCGGGCCTTGAACACATTGTGCGAAGGCGTGACACGGCCGCTGGACGACGATGGCATACGCGAACTCAACGCCGAGCCGCGCCTGCCGTTGCTGTTCCCGGCCGGGCTGGTGGCAACTGCCGATCGTCTGTACGTGGCCGACACCGGCCATCACCGGATTCTTGAATGCACCCATGCCGGGCGCGTGCTGCGCCAGTTCGGCCTGGGCAGTGCCGATCTGATCAATGGCGGGCTTGGCGAGGCGGCGTTCAATCGTCCGCAGGGTTTGGCGCTGGTGCGCGAGATCCTGTATGTGGCCGATACCGGCAACCATGCGTTGCGCAGCATCAACCTGATCAGCGGGCAGGTGGATACCTTGTGCGGTAACGGCCGTGCGGGCGATCCGCGCGCCGGCGTGCTGGCCCAGCCCTGGGACAGCCCGCTCAATCATCCGGCCGCAGTGGCTGTGGCTGACAACCAGATCCACATCGCCATGGCCGGCGACAACCACATCTGGAGTTACGACCTGGGCAGCCGTGAGCTGCGCTGGCGGGCGGGTGCCGGTGCGGTGGAAGTGCGCGACGGCAGCGGCCATCTGGCAGCGTTCGCGCAACCCAGCAGCCTGGTTGCGGTCCAGCAGACCCTGTACGTCTGCGACTCGCTGGGTTCGGCCATCCGCTCGGTGCAGCTGCGCGGTGATCTTGTGCAGACCCTGGTCGGGCAGGGCCCGTGGGAATCGGGCAACGTCGATGGGCCGCGCCTGCGCGCGCGCCTGCAATACCCATTGGCGCTGGCAATGGGGCCGGACTCGCCGCTGTTGTGGATTGCCGATGCGGGCAACGGCACGCTGCGTACCTTGCGGCTGGGCGGCGGCGATCTGTCTACCGTCAATCTGCCGCGTCGCCTGCATGGCCCGGCGGCGTTGGCGGTGGCGGCCGGCGCCATCTGGATTGCAGAGGCTGACGCGCATGCCGTTTTGCGTTTTGATCCACTCAGCGGCGAACTGAGTGAAGTGCCGATTGAAGGATGACCGACGCAGTCGCCAATGAGTTCGATGGCAAGGCCTTTGCCGCGGCGCTAAGCACCGCGCCGGGGGTGTACCGGATGTACGCTGCCGACGACACCCTCCTGTACGTGGGCAAGGCCGGTGCGCTGCGCAAGCGCGTTGGCAGTTATTTCAATGGCTCGCCGAAGAGTCGACGCATCATGATGATGCTGTCGCAGGTGACGCGGATGGACGTCACCGTCACCCGCAACGAGGCCGAAGCGCTGCTGCTGGAAAACCAGCTGATCAAGTCGCTGACGCCGCGCTACAACGTGTCACTGCGTGACGACAAAACCTATCCGCAGGTACTGCTGACCCGCGAGCAATGGCCGCGCATCGCCCTGCATCGTGGGCCGCGTGCGATACCTGGACGCTACTTCGGGCCGTATCCCGGCGTGGGCGCGGTGCGCGAGACGCTGAACCTGATGCACAAGCTGTTCAAGCTGCGCAGCTGCGAGGACAGCGTATTCCGCAACCGCTCGCGCCCCTGCCTGCAGTACCAGATCGGCCGCTGCAGCGCGCCCTGCGTGGACCTGGTGGCGCAGGCCGAGTACGACGAATCGGTGCGGCGTGCGGCGCTGTTCCTGGAAGGCAAGAGTGACCAGCTTGCCGACGAATTGATGCAGGCCATGCAGCAGGCCAGCGATGCGCTGGAGTTCGAGCGCGCCGCGCGGCTGCGCGATCTGGTGGCTTCGCTACGCAGCATGCAGAACCGCCAATATGTGGATGGACGCGCAGCCGATCTGGACGTGCTGGCCTGCGCAACGCAGGGCGCCAGCGCCTGCGTGATGTTGTTGGCGTTCCGCGACGGTCGCAATCTGGGAACGCGCGCGTTCTTCCCGCGCACCAATGGCGAAGACAGTGCCGAGGAAGTGTTGGCGGCGTTTGTCTCGCAGTACTACGTCGAGCATGAGCCGCCGGCCGAAGTATTGCTGGATCGGCAGATTCCGGATGCGGAGATGATCGAGGCCGCGCTCAGCGCGTCGGCCGAGCGCAAGGTGGCCTTGAAGTGGAACGTGCGTGGCGAACGTGCGGGTTATGTGGAACTGGCCAGCCGCAACGCGCAGATCACCTTGATTGCCGAGATGGACAGCGCCGGCGCGCAGCAGGCGCGCAGCGAAGCGGTGCGCGAGATGCTGGGGCTGGCCGAGCCGGTCAAGCGCGTGGAGTGCTTCGATATCAGCCACACCATGGGCGAGGCCACGGTGGCTTCGTGCGTGGTGTTCGATGCGGCTGGCCCGGTACGCGCGCAGTACCGGCGCTACAACATCAGCGGCATCGAGCCGGGCGACGATTACGCCGCCATGCGTCAGGCCATCGACCGTCGCTTCCGCCGCGCGGTGGAAGAGGGTGGGGTGCTGCCGGACGTGCTGCTGATCGACGGTGGTGCCGGACAGTTGGCGCAGGCACAGGCGGCGTTGGCCGACCTGGGCGTGGAAGGGGTGATGCTGGTTGGCGTTGCCAAGGGCGTGGAGCGTCGCGCCGGGCATGAAGCGCTGGTACTGCCCGATGGTCGCGAACTGCGTCCTGGTGCGGCCTCACCGGCGCTGCAGTTCATTCAGCAGGTGCGCGATGAAGCCCATCGTTTCGCCATCACCGGCCACCGCGGGCGTCGCCAGAAGGCGCGCATGACCAGCAAGCTGGAAGACATTCCGGGCATCGGCCCGCGTCGACGCGCGAGTCTGCTCAAGCATTTTGGCGGAATTGCCGGGCTCAAGGCGGCCGGCGAGGCGGAAATTGCCCGCGTGGAAGGCATCAATGCCGCCCTCGCCGCGCGTATCTACGCTAACCTTCATGGTCTGTCGGTACCCGATCCGGCAGCGGAGTAATGTTGTAATGAAATTGACCATCCCCACTTGGCTGACGCTGCTGCGGATCATGATGATCCCGGTGCTGGTGCTGGTGTTCTACCTGCCCTACGCATGGACCAATTTCGCCTCGGCGGCGATTTTTGGCCTGGCGGCAATCACCGACTGGCTGGATGGCTGGGTGGCGCGGCGGTATGAGCAGCATTCGGCGTTCGGCGCGTTCCTGGACCCGGTGGCGGACAAGTTGATGGTGGCGGTGGCCTTGTTCCTGATCGTGCAGGGGCACCCGACGCCGTGGATGGCGTTCTGGGCGGCGGTGATCGTCGGCCGTGAAATCGCGGTATCGGCGTTGCGCGAGTGGATGGCCGAAATTGGCCAGCGTGCCAAGGTGCGGGTGGCGATGATCGGCAAGGTCAAGACCACCGCACAGATGGTGGCGCTGCTGTGCCTGCTGTACTCGGTATCGCCGAATACGCCGTTCACCGATATCTGGATGGGCGCCGTGGTTTTCCATATTGGCGACTGGATGCTGGCCATCGCCGCGATGCTGACCCTGGTGTCGGCACTGCAGTATCTGCGGGCGGCCTGGCCGAGCCTGCGTGAAGATGAAAAAGCTGCCCGCAACGGCGCAGTTAAAAAGTGAACAGGCTGTTGACACTGCTGCCAATGCATGTAGAATTTCGCCTCCCAAGCGGGAATAGCTCAGTTGGTAGAGCGCAACCTTGCCAAGGTTGAGGTCGCGAGTTCGAGTCTCGTTTCCCGCTCCAGTTTCAAGCATTGGTCCGTGTGGTTTGTGGGCTGATGAGTAAATAGATGTAGCAAGCCTGCGGGAATAGCTCAGTTGGTAGAGCGCAACCTTGCCAAGGTTGAGGTCGCGAGTTCGAGTCTCGTTTCCCGCTCCAGTCTTGCAACACATCTTCGAATGCTGGTTGTCCGCTTGGCGGCTGTCACATTCAATCCGCGGGAATAGCTCAGTTGGTAGAGCGCAACCTTGCCAAGGTTGAGGTCGCGAGTTCGAGTCTCGTTTCCCGCTCCAGATAATGGCCTGCAGATTCCATGTGATATCTGCAGGCAAAGAAAAGCCCCTGACGGGGCTTTTTTATTGTCCAGCGTTTTTGCCTGCAGCCATTGCTGCCGGTGCCGGCAGCAATGGCGATGCGAAGGCGCGATCAGCGCGCGCCGTGCGCCGCGGGTTCCGCAGCGGAGGTGTTGGCCGCTGCACTCCATGCGCGCAGCCCGATCACGGCCAGGCCGAGGAAGAACACATACAGGGCGGCAGTCACATGCAGTGACTTGAACAGGTACGCGCCCACGTACACCACGTCGACCACGATCCACAGCCACCAGGTGGCCGTGTGGCGGCGTGCCTGCCACCACTGCGCGACCAGGCTCAGGCCGGTCAGCATCGCGTCCAGCCATGGCAACGAGGCATCGGTGAAGCTGTGCATGCCGGCGCCCAAAGCGATACCAACGAGCAGGCCGATGCCGAGGTCACGCAGCATCTTGCTGCATGACAGGGGCACGATACGCACGCTGCCTTCATCGGCGGCGTGCCGGCGCCAGTTGATCCAGCCATACAGCAGGAAGCCGGCGAAGGCGGCCTGCAGCAGACTGTCCGAGTAGAGCTTGGCCTCGATGAACACCAGTGCGTACAACGCCACCGATACCAGGCCGACCGGCCAGGCGACCATGCGCCGTTGCGCCATCAGCCAGACGCCGAGGATGCTGCACAGCGCGGCCGACCATTCGAGCATGGCGCTGCTCACAGCGCGAAGCTCACCGATACGCGGGCCTGCCGCGGTGCACCCGGGAACAGGTAGTAATCGCCCATGCTGCTGCCGGTATCGCGCCAGTAGAAACGGTTGAAGACGTTGTCCACCGACAGGTTCCAGCTCACCGCGTGGCCCTGCAGCTGGTGCTGGAAGCGCAGGCCGGCATCGAACACGCTGTAACTGGGGGCGCGCACCGCGCCATCGGCGCGCGCGGTATTGGCCGAGGCATAACGCCAGCCGCCGGTCAGGTCCAGGTTCTCGATGAAGGGCAGGGCATAGCTCAGGTGCACGCTGCCGCGTAGCTTGGGCACGTTGACCAGCTGGTGGCCTTGGTAGCTTGGCGTGTCGGTATCGCGTGCGCGCGCCTGCAGCACGCTGGCGCTGGCGATGATCTGCAACGCATCGCTGAGCTGGCCGTTGGCGGTCAGTTCCAGGCCGATGTGGGCTTGCTTGCCCTCTTCAACAAAGGTGTAGCCGACATCGCTGTTGTCGGGTTTCGCGTATTGATACGGCTGGGTGGTGCGGAACAGTGCCGCGCCCAGGTTCAGCTGTTCGCTGCTGGCGTACTTGACGCCGACTTCGAGCTGGCGCGATTGCACTGCCGGCAGGAAGGTGTCGGCATTCGATGTCCAGAACGGTGCCTCCTGGCCCAAGGAAATGCCTTCGACATAGCTGGCGTAGGCAGTGAGGCTGTCGCTGGCTTTCCACAGCACGGCGGTCTGCGGCAGGAAGCGCGACAGGCGGCTGCGGCGCTGCGGGTTGCCGCGCTTGTCGTAGGCGCGTTCGTCCAGGCGCACGTAACGGCCGCCGGCCAGCCACTGCCAGTCTTCATTGAGCTGGATGCGGTCCAGTGCGAAAACCGCAGTCTGGCGGCTGTCCAGGCGGCGTGCGGATGCGCCGGGCTGCAGCGGCGAGGGTTCGAATACCGGCAGGCGGTTGTCGTGGATGTTGACCGTGCCGACGTACTCGTTGACGTTGCGGCGCTTGTCCACGGTGCGGCGGAACTGGTCAGCGCCCAGCATCAGCTGATGGCCGAAGCTGCCGGTGTCGAAGCTGCCACGCAGCTCGGCGCGCAGTTCCTGGTTGCGGCGGGTATCGTCCGGGCTGCGGTAGTCGTAGATGTCGTAGTCGCCGTTGGGCGCGAAGTAGTTGCCGGGCACGCTGCCGTCGGCGCATTGCGCGGCGTAGTAGCAGCCGTAGGCGAAGGCGACGTTGTCGTCGATCACCGTGCGGCTGTGGCTGAGCGCAACGCGCGATTGCCAGTTGGCATTGAAATCGTAGGTATGCAGTGCGGTGATGTTGGTGCTGGCGATACCCACCGGTTGCTGCCACGGCTGGTAGCCGAGCATGTGCTCGCGGTCCACGCCGGTCGGCAACGTGCTGCCCCCCAGCAGCTGATAGCCGGAGGCCGAGCGCTGCATGCTGGTCTGGTAGTTGGCGTCCACTTCAAGCTTGCCGCGTTCGCCGATCAGCCAGTCGGTTGCCAGTGCATAGAAGTTGCGGCGGCCATCGGCATGTTCGATATAGGACTTGCTGTCATCCCAGGCTGCGTTGAAACGCAGGCCGAAGCGCGGCGTCAGCCAGTGGCCGACGTCGATGGCCGCGTAACGCGAACCTTCGGAATCGCTGCCCAGGGTGAGGGTGCGCACTTCCGCTGTCCGCTTGCCGACGTAATTGATGATGCCGCCCGGCGCCATCACGCCGGCGGCGAGGCCGGCCTCACCCTTGAGGATTTCCACCGACTGCAGGTTTTCCAGTGCCAGGCGCTGTTCGCCGGCAATGGACATGCCGTTGAAGCGGTAGCCGGTGGCGGTGTCCAGCGCGAAGCCGCGGATGGCGATGTTCTGGTAATAACCCACCGGCGCGTAGGCATCACCGAGCGAGGCGTCATTGCTGGCCAGTTCGGACAGCGAGCGGATCTGCTGGTGGTCGAGCAGGTCACGATCCAGCACGTTCATTGAAGCCGGGGTGTTCTTCCAGTCGCCACTGCCAAAGCTGTTGACGCGGGCGTTGTCTGCTTCCGGCTGGTGGGCCTGCACGCGCACGGCGGCAAGTTCGGTCGGGGAGTGTTCGGCGGCCGCATCGAGGCCGGTGTCGCTGGCATACAGCGGCAGGGCAGTGCTCAGGGCGAGGGACAACAACGTGGGGCGCAGGCAGCGGTTCATTCGATTCGTCTTCAGACAACAAGGGAGACGAAGCGAAGGCGTGCATGCGCAGCGCCGGTGACGGCGCTACGACTGCTGCTCAAAGCTCCCTACGCCGGTGCAAACCGGATCAGGTTCCAAGGGACTCTCTCAGCCTGGCATTCCAGGCACCCCCGCTTCAGGGGGCATTTCACTACAAATGCGAACGATTTGCGAGCCGGCCTGCTTCAGGCTGCCTCGTGCAGGGCATGCAGCAGGGCTTGGCCAGGGGTACTGCCGAACCATTGCGGGTGGCCGAGCATGAACGGTTGCCAGGCGACATCAGCGTTGGCGGTCGAGCCGGTGATGCCTTCGAAGTACTCCACTTCGGACAGTGCAAAATCGAAATGCACCATCGGCAGCAGGTCGGCCAGCAGGTGCACGCGCTCGGCCGACAGCGGCAGGACCTGGCGGTAGCCTTCGAGCAGGGCCAGTGCGATATCGATGCGCACCGCGTCGTTGCCGCGTTCCAGTTGCAGCCAGGCAATCGCATTGCGTTCGATGGCGGTGGCCAGGTCGAACAGGGCACTGGTGGGCGAGGCCAGCCCAAAATCCAGCACCGTGCTGACTTCGTTGGCGTGCTGGTCGGTGCCCCAAAGCAGGTTGGAAACATGCCAGTCGTTATGTGCCCACAGCTGCGGCTCGGCCTGCAGGCGCTGGGCCAGGCCCTTGTGCCAGGGCAGGACGTTGCGCTGCAGTTGCTGTTCCCAGGGGATGCGGGCCAGGTAACGGGCCAGGCCGGGGCGGTTGGGCAGGTCGGCCTTGAGGATGGCGATCGGGTCTTCGGCGCGGATCAGCTCATCTCGTGCGACCAGCAGCTGGGTGCTGCGTTGCGGCGCCTGGTAGCTGGCCGAGGCGCGGTGCAGGGTGGCCAGCATGCGGCCGGCCGCGCGTGCGCGTTCAATATCGGTCAACAAGGTCCACGACGGCGCATCGCGGTACAGGTCCGCGCCTTCGCCGATGGTGTGCAGTTCATAGGTCCAATCGCCGTGTTCGATGGCGGTATGGCCATCCTTGCCCTGCAACAGGGTGACCACCGGCACGCCATGGTTGGCCAGATGCTGGATGAACCGGTGTTCCTCTTCCAGGCAGGCAGCGCTGCGCACCAGCCGGTGATGGCGCTTGATGAACAGTTTGCCGCGCGCGCTCTGCACGATGGCAGCGGCCGACATCGGCCGCGGGCTGTGCCAGAGCAGCTGGCTGTCGGCTTGCAGCTGCGGGTAATGCTTCTGCAGCCAAGCGAGCTCGGGCGCGTCGATGGCGGGCCAGTCAGCGGCCACTTCATCGTTGTTGAGGCCTTGCACGCGGTGCGGTTGCTGGATCATCAGGACAGGCTGGGGCAGGTGATGCGAGAGAGGCGCGATGGTACGTCAGTTGTAGCGACCAGCAAAAAGCCAGCCCACCAAGTTCCCTTCGGGCCGCGTGAAAGGGAGACGGCACCAATGTAGTGCCGAGCCATGCTCGGCAAGGGCTTTACCCGTAAAGCATCGCAGTGCCGAGCCAAGCTCGGCAGGGGGCTCACCCGTAAAGCATCGTAGCGCCGAGCCATGCTCGGCAAAGGGCTCACCCGTACAAGCGTCCAGGCCGCCCCAGCCCCTGCGGCTCATCAGCACCGCCCGCACCCAGCCCCTTCAGCCACCCGCACAATGTGAAAGAAATTGTTAAAAGCGCTGGCGCATCATCGGTGAAGTCTGTAATATGCGCGGCACACCACGCGGGAATAGCTCAGTTGGTAGAGCGCAACCTTGCCAAGGTTGAGGTCGCGAGTTCGAGTCTCGTTTCCCGCTCCAAATCTGAAAGGGCCCCCGCAGCGGGGTCTTTTCATGTCGAGGTGGTGTATCGCTTCGACGATGCAAGTTGTTTGGCCTGGTAGCAGAGTGGTTATGCAGCGGATTGCAAATCCGCGTACGCCGGTTCGATTCCGACCCAGGCCTCCATGAGGCAAGCACTAAAGCCCTGAGAAATCAGGGCTTTTTTGTTTTCCGCGATTTGTTGCCGGTCGCCTGCAACCTGCGGCTTGGCGCTGTAATCCCCTCTGCGACGGGTTTATGGGTGGCAGAGGGAGGTGGCGCGCGCGGTGCAGGTTGGCGCCCGCCTGTGAGCAGGCAAAGCCTGCTGTCAGATGCCGGTTCGCGCGCTGATCTCATCTTCAAGGTGCGCAAATGCGCGCCATTCGATTGCCTGCAGCTGCGTGCGCTGTGCGGGCGGCAACATGCTGCTCAACATCGCTGCACCGAAGTCGCTCAACACGGCCTCGCCGGTGGTCGGGTTCCACAGGATGTTGTGGGCGTACAGGTCGCCATGCAGTACGCCGTTCGCATGCAGATGGGTGAGTGCGGCGCGGATGCAGGCGAGCAGGCGTTCGGCGATGGCGGGCGTGAAGCGTGTATCGGTCGCATAGATATCGCGCGTGCAGCTGGCCAGGCTGGGCGGGCCAGCCAGATTGACGTACACCGCCGGGAGCAGCGGCATCGCCACCGCCAGACGGCCTTGCGGGTGCCCTTCAACCACCGCCAACGGCGCCAGCAGATTCGGGTGGCCGGCGGCAGCGAGACCGGCGGCCAGTTCCGACTGTGGCGTGCCATCACTGGTGAATGCCGCCTTGAAGACCTTGACCGCAACCGCCTCGCCGCTGCGTTTACGGGTGGCGCGATGGATGTGTCCACTCGCTCCTTCGCCCAGCAGTGCGTCCATCTCCAGGTCGTCGTAGTTGATGGCGTGGTGATGTGCATCGGCGAGCGCGGCTTGCTCGGCCTCGGCGGTCAGCGGATTGCCGGCCAATGCTGGCCATGCCAGGTTCGGCAGTGCAAGCAGGGTTGCTGGAATTGCACTGAACTGGTTGCTGGCAATGCGCAGCAGCTCCAGTGCCTTGCAATCGCTCAGATCGGGCAGGGCAGTGAGTTGGTTGCACGAGAGCATCAGCTTCTGCAGGCGCGGGCGTTGGCCAAGTGCTGCCGGCAGTTCACTGAGTTGGTTGTCGGTGAGAATCAACCAGCGCAGCCGCGGCGGCAGGCTGCGTTCGGGTACGTGCGTAATCGCGCAGGCCTTGAAGCCGATCATTTCCAGCTGCTCGCAGGCGCCAAGTACAGCCGGCAACTGCGTGAATGGATTATTGGAGCAGAACAGGATGCGCAGCTTGTGCAGCCGCTGTAGCTCATCGGGCAGGGAGGTGAGCTGGTTGCCGGAAAGATCCAGTACTTGCAGGGTTTCGGCCAAGGCATACAGGGCCAGCGGGAATTCGGTCAGGCCCTGGTTTACCAGGCGGACGGTGTGGGCGCCGGCGAGCGAGCCGTTTTTCAGATCTTCAAGGGTATGCATGCGCGGCGAGTGTACTGGCTCCAGCACAAGAGTTTTGTGGGAGCGGCGTCAGCCGCGAAGCAAGCAGATCGTCAGCGCAAGGCTTTTGTGGGAGCGGCGTAAGCCGCGAAGCTGGCTGATCAATAGATTGCATGGATGGCAAAGATTCCAGCAAGGTAAGCCTCGCCGCTTACGCCGCTCCTGCAATGCTGGTAGCGGTGAGTGCCGCCAGCACGATGCACACCAGCGCGATGCCGGCAAACACCAGCGGCTTGATGCGTAGTCCAGATATGGCGCCCGCGTCATCGGTTATCGGCCGGGCGCGATGGATCAGGTCCAACGGGTAGTGGCTGGCGGCCATGGCATCGTCGCAGGCATCCATGCAGTTGCCGCATTCGATGCAGCTGCGTGAGTGGCCGTTGCGGATATCCAGCCCGATAGGACAAGCCGCAACGCAGGCGCTGCAATCGGTGCAGTCACCCAGGTGCACGGGGCTGAATTTGGGCATGGCGCCGGCGATCGCCGGATGCGCAGCACGGAACACGTAGTCGGCGGCGGTGGTGGCGTCGAGCAGCCCGCGTGAACGGTGCAACACGCTGGCGTTGTCCAGCGCGCGCGGGCCGCGTGGCTCGCCGCGTGGGGCGTTGTATTGGATGGCCGGCGTGCGTGTGTCGGTAATCAGGGTCTGTATGCGGCTGTAAGGGCATAGGTAGCTGCATACCTGTTCATGCAGGTAGACCACGTTTGCCCAGGTCGCCAGGCCGTAGAAGCTGATCCAGAACCATTCCCAACCGCTGAGCGAGAAGCTGAGCAGGCCCTGCACCAGATCCGCGATGGGGGTGAAGTAGCCGACGAAGCTGATCCCGGTCCACAGCGCGATCCCCGCCCACAGGGCCTGCCTGAGCGGAGGCCCCAGCGCTGCCATCCGGCCCTTGAAGGCGGTCAGGCCGGTCAGCTTGCGGAACAGGCGGGTCAATACCGTTTGCGGGCAGGCATAGGTGCACCACAGGCGGCCGTACAGGCTGGTAGCCAGGCACAGCAGGGCCAGTGCCGCCAGGGCAAGCCATAGCAGCGGCAGTGACTGCTCCGGCTGCATCTGGAAACCGGCGATCTGGAACTGGCGCGCATCGATATCCAGCAGCAGCCAGGGAGTGTCGTTCCATTGCAGCCAGGGCAGGCCGTAAAACGCGGCCAGCATCGCCGTGGTGGTGAGCTGGCGGATGCTGTCGCGGCTGCGGGACGACTTGGCGCTGGCTTCGCCGATGCTGCGCACCGGCCTCATTCGAAGGACTCCTCCGGCTCGCGCGCCGGGCGCAGCAGCAGCGCGGTCACTCCGCAGGCGCACAGAGTGCCTGCCCAGAACATGAAAAAGCCCAGCGAATAGCCCAGCTCACGACTGATCACGTAGTGCGGAAAGCTGATCTGCTGCAGCTGCAGTGGATCGATAAAGGCGAAGAACACCGCCGACATCACCGCCGCGGTAAAAAAGCTGGGCCAGGCCACGGCGCCCAGCAGTTGGATCATGGGTAGCGCGCGGCGGCTGTCGTGTTCGGCGGGGGCAGTCATCGTGGATTCCCGGGGGCCTCATGGCGAAGGAATAGAATTGGGTGGATGGCAGCGCCGGTTTCATGGCGCCGCTGGCAACCCGGTTTGCAAGGCTAGGGGCTGTGCGGAGCGCCGTCGTTGATCCTGATCAAGCAGGGCGGGGCGATAGCGCTGGTTTGGGCAAATAACAGGAGGTGGGTGGTGCGGGCAGGGCCGGATGTATGCAGTGAGCAGGAAGTTGAGCTTCTGGTGCGGCGTTTCTACGCGCGGGTGCGCGAAGACGCGGTGCTGGGCCCGATATTCGAGGCGCGCGTGCACGACTGGGAGCAGCACCTGCAGCAGTTGGTGGACTTCTGGTCAGCACTGCTGCGCGGGACCTCGCGCTTCAACGGCGCACCGATGCCCAAGCACCTGGCCATTCCCGGCCTGGAGTGGCCAATGTTCGAGCGTTGGCTGGCCTTGTTCAGCCAGACCACCGCGGAGTTGGGTAATCCGGCAATGCAGGCGCTGGCCGATGAGGCGGCGGCGCGCGTTGCCGGCTCGATCTGGCGGCGTTATCACGCGCCCTCGTTCCCGATTCTCTAACTCCACTGATACACGGAGTTGGGCCCGCCTGTTCAGGAAGCGGCTGGATTGATCCAGCTCAAGGCGGGGCCCTGGCGTTGCGGGCAAGCTGTAGCCATGAACATGCCGCTGCCGACGACCTCCAACGCCTTGGGCTGGACCTTCGATGCCGACCTGCTGCGCCGGCATGATCGGCCCGGGCCGCGCTATACCTCCTACCCGACCGCGCCGCACTTCCATGATGGTTATGGGCAGGCGCAGTTCTGCGCGGCGGTGGCGCGCAGCAATGCGGCCGGCCGGCCGTTGTCGCTGTATGTGCATGTGCCTTATTGCAGCAGCCCGTGTTTCTACTGTGGCTGCAACCGGGTCATCAGCCGTGACCGCAGCAAGGGCGAACACTATGTTGATCAGCTGCTGGTCGAAGCCGACTGGCTGGCACCGCTGTTCGCGCGCGAGCGCGAGGTGGTGCAGCTGCACCTGGGTGGCGGCACCCCCAACTTTCTGGCGCCCGAGCAGCTGCGCCGGCTGATGGATGGCCTGCACCGCCTGTTCAATTTCAGCCAGGGCAGTGCGCGCGATTTTTCCATCGAACTGGATCCGCGTTCGGTCAGCGTGGACGATATCGCGGTACTCGCCGAGCTGGGCTTCAACCGTGCCAGCCTGGGTGTGCAGGATTTTGATCCGGCCGTGCAGCAGGCGATCAATCGCATACAGGCGGTGGACGAGACGATGGCCATCATCCAGGCCTGCCGCGACAACGGCATGCGTTCGGTCAACGTGGATCTGATCTATGGCCTGCCGCTGCAGACCTTGGCCGGCTTCGGACGCACGCTGGATACGGTGATCGACGCGCGCCCCGATCGTCTGGCCATCTATGGCTACGCGCACCTGCCGCATATGTTCAAGGCGCAGCGGCAGATCCAGGACCGTGATCTGCCTGATCCGGAGCAGAAGCTGGCGCTGTTGGGGCTGGCGGTGGAGCGGCTGTCGGCTGCCGGTTACCAGTACATCGGCATGGATCATTTCGCGCTGCCGGAAGAGGATTTGTCGCGCGCGCAACGAGCCGGCAGTCTGCATCGCAATTTCATGGGCTATACCACCCACGCCGACAGTGATCTGCTGGGCTTGGGGGTCAGTGCAATCAGTCATATCGACAGCAGCTACAGCCAGAACCCGCGTGATCTCAAGGAGTGGGAAGCCAAGGTTGCCGAAGGCGGCGTGCCGGTATGGCGTGGCCTGGAGCTGGACAGCGATGACATGTTGCGCGCCGAACTCATCCAGCAGCTGATGTGTCACGGCAAGGTCGATGGCCATGCCTTGGCACGGCGCCACGGGGTGGATTTTGATCTGTATTTCGCCGATGAACTGATCGCGCTGCGTCACCTGCAGGACGACGGGCTGGCCAGCTACAACGAAGGTGTGGTCGCCGCGACGGATCAGGGGCGGCCCTTGCTGCGCCTGATAGCGATGTGTTTTGACCGCTATCTGAAGGCCGCACAGCAGCCTGCGCGGTACTCGCGGGCGATCGGCTGAGTTCGAGATAGCGGTTGGCTCGGCACTGCCGCTCATCTTCGCGGTTCACAATTGGGCCGCAATCAGGCACGCTATCGCGATGCCCGGATGGCGAAACTGGTAGACGCATCGGACTTAAAATCCGCCGGCCGCAAGGCCTTGCCGGTTCGATTCCGGCTCCGGGCACCAGTTTGCAACCTCAAGGGATGGCATGAGCGCCGAGATCACCGCCGCGGCTGCGCCGCAGATCGCCATCATCGGGCTGGGCTATGTTGGCCTGCCATTGGCTGTTGAATTCGGCAAGACGCTCGATACCCTGGGTTATGACATCGATAGCGCCCGCGTTGCCGAACTCCAGGCCGGGCACGACCATACGCTTGAACTTGACGATGCCGAGCTGAACGCGGCGGTGCATGCGCGCTATACCTCGGCTGCGGCCGAACTGGCCGCGCGCAATGTTTTCATCGTGACCGTGCCGACGCCGATCGATGCCTATGAGCAACCGGACTTGGCACCGCTGCGCAGCGCCACGGCGTTGATCGCCAGCGTGCTCAAGCGCGGTGATCTGGTGATCTACGAATCCACCGTGTATCCGGGCACCACCGAAGAAGTCTGCGTGCCGCTGCTGGAGCAGGGCTCAGGGCTGCGCTTCAACCAGGACTTCTACTGCGGCTACAGCCCGGAGCGGATCAATCCTGGCGACCGCCAGCGGCGTCTGCCGGATATCCAGAAAATCACTTCCGGCTCCACGCCCGAGGCCGCAGCGCTGGTGGATGGCCTGTACCGGCGCATCATCACTGCTGGCACCTGGCCGGCGTCCTCGCTGCGCGTGGCCGAAGCGGCCAAGGTGGTGGAAAACATCCAGCGCGACGTGAACATCGCACTGGTCAACGAGTTGGCGCTGATCTTCGACAAACTCGGTATCGACACCCTGGATGTACTGGAAGCGGCCGGCACCAAGTGGAATTTCCTGCCCTTCCGGCCCGGCATGGTTGGCGGCCACTGTATTGGCGTGGACCCGTACTACCTGCTGCACAAATCCGAAAGCGTGGGTTACCACCCGGATCTGATCCACACCGCACGTCAGGTCAACAACCGGGTGGTGGCGCATGTGGTCACCCGCGTGCGTGGCCTGCTTGAGGATAAAAACAAACCACTGCAGAACGCGCGCGTGCTGGTGCTGGGCGTCACCTTCAAGGAGGACTGCCCGGACCTGCGCAATAGCCGCGGCCTGGACCTCGTGCAGATGCTGGCTGCGGCCGGCGCACATGTGGATGCCTATGACCCTTGGGCCGACCCGCGCAATGCGCATGACATGGGCGGTGTGGAGCTTGTGAAGGCGCCCCGGCAGGGAATCTACGACGCGGTGGTGCTGGCGGTGGCGCACCAGCAGTTCCGTGCCTTCGATGCCGCGCAGATCCGCGCCTTGGGTGTGCCCGACATGGTGGTCTACGACGTGAAATCGGCCTGGCCGAGGCAAGTAGTGGACGACCGGTTGTAGAATCCGCCATCCGTGTAGGTCGAGGACGGTAATGCATCGTTATCTGGTTTATGTGCTGGCACTGATTCTGCTGCCAGTATCGCTGGCACTGGCTACCCATTGGCCTGCTTGGTATTGGGGCGTGGGCCTGTTTGGACTGATGGCCTTGCTCGGCACCTGGGACGTGCTGCAGCGGCGCAGCGTGTTGCGGCGCAATTACCCGGTGCTGGCGCACTTCCGCTACGGCTTCGAATCGATCGGCCCGGAGATCCGCCAGTATTTCGTGCAGAGCGACCTGGAAGACGTGCCGTTCTCGCGCCAGCAGCGCCAGCTTATCTACCAGCGTTCGCGCAATGAGATGGACGTGGTGCCGTTCGGCACGCTGCGCAGTGCCTATGCGGTGGATTACGAATGGATCAACCATTCGCTGGCACCCACCACCATTGCGCATCATGATTTCCGCGTGGTGATTGGCGCCGAATGCGCAAAACCCTATTCGGCCAGCGTGTTCAATATTTCGGCGATGAGTTTTGGCTCCTTGTCGGCCAACGCGATCCGCGCGCTGAACAAGGGCGCAAAGCTGGGCGGCTTCTGTCACGACACCGGGGAAGGCTCGATTTCGCCGTACCACCGCGAAAACGGCGGTGATCTGGTCTGGGAAATCGGCTCGGGCTATTTCGGCTGCCGAGATGACAACGGCCGTTTCAGTGAAGAGCGCTTCGTCGCGAACGCCAGTTCCGATCAGGTCAAGATGATCGAGATCAAACTCTCGCAGGGCGCCAAGCCCGGCCACGGCGGCGTGTTGCCGGCGGCCAAGGTCAGCGCCGAAATTTCCGCGACCCGTGGCGTGCCGATGGGCGTGGATTGCGTCTCGCCGTCCAAGCACTCGGCGTTCTCCACACCGATTGAACTGCTGCAGTTCGTCGTGCGCCTGCGTGAGCTGTCCGGCGGCAAGCCGGTCGGCTTCAAACTGGCCATCGGCCATCCGTGGGAATGGTTCGGCATCGCCAAGGCGATGCAGGAAACCGGGATGATGCCGGACTACATCGTGGTTGATGGCGCCGAAGGTGGCACCGGTGCCGCGCCCGCCGAGTTCATCGATCACGTCGGCGTGCCGATGAATGAAGCGCTGATCCTGGTGCACAACACGCTCGTTGGGCTTGGGCTGCGTGACCGCATCCGCCTGGGCGCAGCCGGCAAAGTGACCACGGCGTTTGATATCGCCCGCACCATCGCCCTGGGCGCTGACTGGTGCAACGCCGGGCGTGGCTACATGTTCGCGCTGGGCTGCATCCAGTCGCTGAGCTGCCACAACGACAAATGCCCGACCGGCATTGCCACCCAGGATCCGAGCCGCTGGCGCCATCTGGAGCCGGTGGACAAGGGCCAACGCGTGTTCAATTACCACCAGAACACCATGCGCGCGCTGCGCGACCTGCTGGGTGCGGCTGGCTTGCACGATCCGTCCGAACTGGGCCCGGAGCACATCCTGCGCCGGGTCTCGCCGGTGGAGATCCGCTCGCTGGCCAGTCTGTACCGCTACCTGGCGCCGGGCGAGTTGCTGAAGAAGGTGCCTGAGCACACGGTATTCCGTGAGTATTGGGCCGAGGCGAGCAGTGCTGCGTTCACCCCGCCGGCGCGTGTTGCGGCGCTGCGTACCAGCAAGATGTGCTGAGCGCAGTCTTTGTGGGAGCGGCGTAAGCCGCGAAGCCGGGAATAATGAGGTGCCGGCTTGTTCGCAATTTCGCAATCTGATTGATCGCCAGTGTCGCGGCTGACGCCGCTCCTACATGGAGCGGCGTTGTCGGTGAGGCCACTACCGACCATGGGTCGGCACTACAGGAGCCAGCGCTCCACGCCTTCGGCGGCACGCTGGCCGCTGGCATAGCAGGCGGTCAGCAGGTAACCGCCGGTTGGGGCTTCCCAGTCCAGCATTTCGCCGGCGCAGAACACGCCCGGCTGCGCCTTGAGCATCAGGCCATCGTCCAGCGCTTCCAGCCGAACACCACCTGCGGTGCTGATGGTTTCGGCCATCGGGCGCGGGCGCACCAGCTGCAACGGCAGGCGCTTGAGCGTGCGCGCCACCGCGGCAGAATCGTTGCCGGCATCCTTGCCCAGCACTTCGAACAACAGCCCGGCCTTGGCCGCGTCCAGTCCGGCGGCGCGGCGCAGGTGCTCGCCGAAGCTGCGGCCCTTGCGGGCGCGGCCCAGGTCGGCGAGCAGGCGCGCTTCATCGCGGCCGGGCACCAGATCCAACTCCAGTGTCACCGCGCCATCGCGATTCAGGGTTTCACGCAGGTCGGCGGCCAGCGCATAGATCAGGCTGCCTTCGATACCGTACTTGCTCACCACGCATTCGCCCTGCAGTGCTTGTGCTTGCCCCTGCAGGTCGGTCCAGTGCGCGATGACCGGCTTGAGTGGTGCACCGGCATGGCGGCTGCTGAAGTGCGGCGTCCAATCAATATCGAAGCCGCAGTTGGCGGGCTGCAGGGGCGCGGTATCAACGCCGCGCGCCTGCAGCACCGGTATCCAGCTGCCGTCGGAGCCCAGCTCCGGCCAGCTGCCGCCGCCCAAAGCCAGCACCGTGGCATCGGCGCGCACGCTGATTTCGCCTTCGGCAGTGGCCATGCGCAGGCTGCCGTCTTCGCTCCAGCCCAGCCAACGGTGCTGCACATGGAAGCGCACGCCTTGTTCCTTCAACCTGCGTACCCAGCCGCGCAGCAGCGGGGCGGCCTTGCGGTCCACCGGGAACACCCGGCCGGAACTGCCGACATAGGTTTCCACGCCCAGCGCCGCAGCCCAGCGACGCAGGGCGTCGGCATCAAAGCCATCCAACCATGCGCCGACCTCGGCTTGGCGTTCGCGGTAGCGGCTGTCGAACAGCGGCCGCGGGTCGGAATGGGTGAGGTTGAGCCCACCTTTGCCTGCGATCAGGAACTTGCGCCCGGGCGAGCCCTTGGCCTCGTACAGATTGACCTTCAGCCCGCTAGCGCGCAGGCGCTCGGCGGCGAACAGGCCCGCCGGGCCGCCGCCGATGACGGCAACCGTTTTATCAGCGTGCTTTGACATCGAGCAGTTCTACATCGAAGACCAGCGAGGAGCCGGCCGGGATCGGGCCGACGCCGCGATTGCCATAGCCGTATTCGGCGGGAATCATCAGTGTGCGCTTGCCGCCCACCTTCATGCCGGCCACGCCTTCGTCCCAGCCGCGGATGACCTGCTTGTCGCCGAGATTGAAGCTGAACGGCTCGCCGCGATCCACCGAGCTGTCGAACTTCTCGCCGTGCTTGTCGGGCTTGCGTTCGTCGTAGATCCAGCCGGTGTAATGCACCGTGACCTTGCTGCCGGGCACGGCTTCGGCACCCGCGCCGGGCTGGGTATCGATGTGTTCGAACTTGGCAATCGTGCCACCGGGCGGCGGACCTGGCGGGGTGCAGCCAGCGGCCAGCAAGGACAGCAGCAGCGGGATGAACAGACGACGCATGGCGCGCTCCGTTGGAAAGGGGCGTGCAGGGTAGCGCATCGCTGCCGGGTATCATTGCGGCATGGCTAAACTGCTGCTCAATCTACGTAATGTCGGTGACGACGAAAGCTTCGAGGTCGGGCAGCTGCTCGACCGCAACAGCATCGCCTGGTACCGCACCGAAGCCAGCCCCTGGGGCATTTCCAGTGGTGGCATCTGGCTGCGCGACAACGATGATCAACCCCGCGCAAAGGCCTTGATGGCGACCTATCAGGCTGAACGCGGGCAGCGTGTGCGTGATGAGCGTCAGGCGGCGTTGCGTGATGGCAGTGCCGAGACTTTCGGTTCGATGCTGCGGCAGCGGCCTGGCTTTGTGGTTGCGGTACTGCTGGGCATGGTGGCGGCCGCGGCATTGGTGTTGCTGCCGTTCTTCCTGCTGCGGGGCTGAACGAGCGCCAGCTGCTGTGCCCCCTCCTTTTGCCGCAGGCAAGGGGAGGGTTGGGGAGGGGTGAGCTTTTGGGGCTTTTCCTGCGCTATCAGCTTCGCGGCTCACGCCGCTCCCTCAGCTCCTACAGCTCCTACAGCTGCTAGTCCCTTTGCAGCACAACGCTGCGCGGGCCGTCGTTTAAACTATGCCCATGATCGTCAATACCGCTGCCTATCTTTTCGTCCCGCTCGCCGATGCCGAAGCGTTGACCGCCACCTTGCATGAACGCGCCAAGGCGCTGGAGCTGCGTGGCACCATCCTGATTGCCGAGGAAGGTATCAATCTGTTCCTGGCCGGCAGCGAGCAGGGTATCGAGGATTTCTACCGCCAGCTCAAGGCCGATGCGCGTTTCGCCGACATGCGCATCAAGTACAGCCACAGCCAGATGCAGCCGTTCGCCCGGCTCAAGGCCAAGTTCAAGTCCGAGATCATCAGTTTCCGCCGCGACGACGGCCAGCCGCTGGATTACCCGCGCGCACCCAGCGTGGCCCCGGCCACCGTGCAGCGTTGGTTGCGGCAGGGCCATGATGACGATGGCAAGCGCGTAGTAATGCTGGACACCCGCAACTGGCAGGAATTCGCGCACGGCACCTTCGCCGGTGCGTTGACCCTGCCAATCGCCAAATTCACCGATCTGCCGGCCGCGCTGGAGCCGCACCGCGAGGCGCTGGCCGATGCCACCGTGGTCAGTTTCTGCACTGGCGGCATCCGTTGTGAAAAGGCCGCGTTGTGGATGCAGAACGACGGCATGCACAACGTGCTGCAGCTGGAAGGCGGCATTCTTGGCTACTTCGAGGAAGTAGGCGGCGAGGGCTATGACGGCCGCTGCTTCGTGTTCGATGAGCGGGTAGCGCTGGACGCACAGCTGCAGCCGCTGGTGGACCGCCAGGATGAGGCTCAGGCCCAAGCCCAAGCCTGATTCCTCGGCGGCAACAGGCTCTGGAAAACAGTGTCCCGGTGGAAATTGCGCTGACTGGATGGAGAATGCGAGGACAAACCCCATGTCCTTTGCATCGTCCATGGAGACCGCAGCATGATTCCACTTTCCATCCTTGACCTGGCCCCGGTCTGCGAGGGCTCCACGCCGCAGCAGGCCTTCGCCAACATGCTGGAACTGGCCCAGCACGCCGACCGCTGGGGCTATCACCGCTATTGGCTGGCCGAGCACCACAACATGCCTGGTATCGCCAGCGCCGCCACCTCGGTGCTGATCGGGCATGTGGCTGGGGGCACCTCGCGCATCCGCGTGGGTTCGGGCGGGGTGATGCTGCCCAATCATTCGCCGCTGCAGGTGGCCGAGCAGTTCGGCACGCTGGCCTCCTTGTATCCGGACCGCATCGATCTGGGCTTGGGCCGTGCACCGGGTACCGATCAGCCGACGGCGCGGGCATTGCGCCGTTACTTCGACAGCGCTGACCAGTTTCCACAGGATGTGGCCGAGCTGCTGCATTACTTCGCGCCCGTGCAGCCGGGGCAGACGGTACAGGCCGTGCCGGGCGGCGGCATTCCGGTGCCGGTATGGCTATTGGGCTCAAGCCTGTTCAGCGCGCGTCTGGCAGCGCAGATGGGGCTGCCGTTTGCGTTTGCCTCGCACTTCGCCCCGGATGCCATGGATGAGGCGCTGGCCTTGTATCGTCGTGATTTCCGGCCTTCCGAGCACCTGCAGCAGCCGTACGCGATCCTTGCCTTGAACGTGGTGGCCAGCGATTCGGAGGCTGAATCCAAGCGCCTGTTCACCAGTCAGCAGCAGGCCTTCGTCAATCTGCGGCGTGGCACGCCGGGGCGTATCCCGGCACCGGTGGATGACATCGAAGCGTTCTGGGCGCCGCATGAAAAGGCCGGTGTCGAGCGGGCCCTGGCCTGCAGCATCGTCGGAGACGCGGAGCAGGTGGCCGAAGGGTTGCTTGCGTTTGTCGAGCGGCATCGCCCGGACGAAATGATGCTGGCCGCCAACATCTACGACCCTGCGGCACGCCTGCGTTCGTTCGATCTGGCGATGCAGGCCTGGCAGCGTGTGGGGGCGGCGTAAGCCGCGAGGCTGACAGGGCGTTGGTAGAGCGCAGCCATGCTGCGCTGAGGCGGCGTCTTTGTAAGAGCGGCGTAAGCCGCGAAGCCGATGGCATTGAAATCACCCGTGGCAATGCAATCTGATCGACCCTCTGCTTCGCGGCTGACGCCGCTCCTACAAGGTTGATGTGTCGCTGGGGGTGTCGCCGGGAAAGCCTCTGCCGAGCATGGCTCGGCACTACGCTGCTGGGGCATTGCCGGTGGGGCCTCTGCCGAGCATGGCTCGGCACTACGTCAGTTCAGCCAGCGCTGGGCGAGGGCGATGCTTTCGGTGATCAGCTGGCCTGAGCCGAAGCCGAAGAACAGCCCGGCGGCGATTGCCGCTATCCAGTTGAACAGCATCAGCGCGCCATCACGTTCCAGCAGTGCAAGTGCGAACAACAGCAGCTGGAAGCCGAACAGGTAATTGGTGAACGGGATCGGCAGCGAGAGCAGCAGCCCGACCAGCAATAGCAGCACGCCAGTGAGCATGCGCGCCGGCAGCGGCACTATCAGGGCCTGCAGACGCGGCTTCAGCATGCGGTCCAGCCGCTGCAGCGGTCGGCTGATCTTGCCGAGAAACCTGTGCACGGTGCTGCGTTTGGGGCCGCGGCGGGCGATGAAGCCCGGTAGCCACGGCCGTGACATGCCGAACAACAATTGGCTGCCGATCAGGAACACCAACGGGCTGCTTACCGCGCCGCCTATGCCCGGGATCGGGATGAAGGCGGGCAGGATGGCAATGAACAGGAACACGCCGAACGCACTTTGTTCCAGCCCTTGCAGGACCTTGCCCAGTGGCAGGTGTTCGTCCGGGTCGCCGCGCTCAAACATTGCCAGCAGCGTGCGGATGCCTTCATTGCGGTAACCGCCGGCCGCTGTGGTGGCGCCGTCAGGTGCGGCGCCGTCCGGCTCAACCGGTGATGTCATCGGCGTCTTCTTCCGGCAGCCTGCACAACAGCAGCTTGTCGATGCGGGCGCCGTCCAGGTCGATGATCTCGATGCGCCAGCCGGCCCAGTCGAAATGTTCACCTGCGTGCGGAATGCGGCCGAAGTAGTGCATGCACATGCCGGCCAGCGTGTAGTAATCGCCTTCTTCGGCATCGGGCAATTCCGCGCCGTTCATCAGCTCCTGCAGGTCATCCACCGGCAGCGAGCCGTCAACCAGCAACGAGCCGTCTTCGCGGGTGACGACCAAGGCGTCATCGTCGCTGTTCTCGGTGGCCTGCAGGCGGCCGACCACGGCGCCCATCAGGTCCGAAATCGTTACCAGGCCCTGGATTTCGCCGTATTCGTCCACCACCAGCGCCATCGACTGGTGCTCCTCGCGGAAGATCTCCAGCAGCTTCATCGCGTGGGTGGATTCGGAGACGTACAGGGTCTCGCGCAGGTTCTCGAACAGGTTGTGGCTGCCGCCGCTGATGCGGGTGACCAGGCTCTTGACCTCAAGAATGCCGGCGATGTCCTGGTCGTTGCCGCGGTAAACCGGGTAGCGCGAGAAGGCGTGGTCCCGCATGGCCTGCAGGTTCTTTTCCGGATCGGCGTTGGTGTCCAGCCAGGCGATACGGTTGCGTGGCGTCATTAGGCTGTCGGCGGTGCGGTCGCCCAGGCGCATGACGCGGTTCATCATGTCGCGCTCGTGGCTGTCGATCACGCCCTGTTCGTGGCTTTCGGCCACCAGCATGCGGATTTCCTCTTCACTGACCGAGGCCGATTCGGTCTTGCCCAGGCCGAGCAGGCGCAGCACCAGGCGGGTGGAGTGCGACAGCAGCCAGACGCCGGGGGCGGCAATACGGGCCAGCCAGCTCATCGGCACGGCGACGATGCCGGCGATGTCTTCCGAGCGGGTCAGGGCGACGCGCTTGGGCACCAGTTCGCCGAAGATCAGCGTCAGGTAGGTGATCAGGGCCACGGCCAGGGTCTTGCCGAGGAAGTCCGACCAGGGCTGCACCGCGCCAAACAGCGAGAAATTGGCCGACAAAGCCGGGAACAGGGCCTGCAGCTGCTGGGCAATGGCGCCACCGATCGCATCGCCGCCGTAAACGCCAGTCAGGATGCCGATCAGGGTGATGCCGATCTGCACCGTGGACAGGAAGTTCTCGGGCTTCTCGGACAGGGCCAGGGCGCGCGCGGCGCGCTTGCTCGAGCCGGCCAGCTGTTTCAGGCGGCTCTTGCGGGAGGTCATGACCGACATCTCGGACATGGCAAAGAAGCCGTTGAGCAGAATCAAGGCCAGTACGATGAAAAATTCAAACACGGGTCTCTCCCCGGGTTGGTGACAGGGAGGGAGGGTGCTTGCGGCGGCGGCCGCTCAGGGGCGGGATCCGGCGCTGTGGCGGGGGATTAGGGTCGTCTTCCATAGGGTGCGCCGCGAGGGCGCTGGGGGATATTAGCAAACCACCGGGCCACGGGTACGGCCGGCTGTTCACATTTCAGGTTTAAAAAAGACGCTGGGAATACCCTGAATGCCATCTAGCCGTCATAATTCGCCCCTGGTGCCGTCCCTCCCGCGACGGCGAATAGGCTCCCCATGTTTTCGTTGCAGACCATCTTTGGCTCCGGCAAGCAGTTTTATACCTACCTCGACGAGGCCGCGCAGGCCGCCTATGACGGTGCCAAGGCACTGCACAGCATGATGCGCGAGGCCGATCGTCAGCCGGCGCTGGATGCGTTCAAGCTCGCTCGTCTGCGCGAGCGCGCCGCCTCGGACAAGATCAGCCAGGCGTTGGTTGACAGCTTCATGACGCCGATCGAGCGCGAGGACATCGAAGCGCTGGGTTCGGCGCTGTACAAGATTCCCAAGCAGATCGAGAAGTTCGCCGACCGCTACTCGCTGGCCGTGCAGCATCTGGAGCAGATCGACTTCGCCCCGCGCGCAGCAATGCTGGAGCAGGCCGCCGGTGTGGTGGTGGAGATGGTCAATGACCTGCGCCACATGAATCTGGACCGCATGACCGCGCTCAACGAAAAGCTGCGTTCGCTGGAGAACGAGGCTGATCGCCTGATGCTTGAGCTGTACCGCGACATCTACTCCGGTCGCTTGGACAATCTGCAGATGTTCCTGCTCAAGGAATTCTTCGAGATCCTGGAAAAGGCCATCGACCGTTGCCGCGAAGCCGGTGTGGTGGCCTACCAGATCGTGCTCAAGAACAGCTGACGGGGACGCTCAATGCTCACCCTCGTCCTGGTGGTGATTTTCGCCGCGCTCGTCTTCGAGTTCATCAACGGCTTTCACGACACCGCCAACTCTATTGCCACCGTGGTGGCAACCAAGGTCCTGTCGCCCGGTTGGGCGGTGATGCTGGCCGCTTTCATGAACCTGATCGGCGCGCTCACCGGTACCGCCGTCGCGCTGACCATCGCCAACGGTCTGCTCAACACCGACGTGGTCGAAGTGACCCCGCAGGTGATTCTGTGCGCCTTGCTTGGCGGCATTGTCTGGAACCTGATCACCTGGTGGAAAGGCCTGCCGTCCTCGTCCTCGCACGCCTTGATTGGTGGCCTGTGCGGCGCTGGTCTGGCCGCTGCGCACAACAACTGGGATGCGCTGATCTGGTCGCAGAACCTTGGCAACTGGGCGCAGAACAAGGGCCTGTTGTGGAAGGTGTTCGTGCCGATGATCACCTCGCCGATCGCCGGCTTCCTGCTCGGTATCGTGGTGATGTGCCTGTTGTGGGCGATCATCGCGGGCATGGCGCGCGTCGGCGGCGTATTGGGCCGTCTGGCCCGTCCGCGCTGGGTCAACGCCTTCTTCGGCAAGGCGCAGATCGTGTCGGCGGCCTATATGGGCTTCGCCCACGGCCACAACGATGCGCAGAAGACCATGGGCATCATCGCCATGACCTTGATCGGCGCCGAGGCTACCGGTGCATTGAATGACCTGCCGTCCTGGCTGGCCTTCATGCATCCCGATGCCAATGCCGGTGGCGGCATCGCCATGTGGATCGTGTTGACCTGTGCGGTGGTGATGGCTGCCGGTACCGCTTCGGGTGGCTGGAAGATCATCAAGACCCTGGGCCACAAGATGGTCAAGCTGCACCCGATTCACGGCTTTGCCGCGGAGACCAGCTCGGCCACCATCCTGACCCTGGCTGCGCACTTCGGCATGCCGGTCTCGACCACGCACAGCATCTCCACCGCGATCATGGGCGTTGGCTTCGCCAAGAACCCCAAGTCGCTGCGCCTGGGCGTGATCGAGCGCATCCTGTGGGCCTGGATCCTGACGATCCCGGCGGCAGGTGGTTGTGCTTACCTGATCCTGCGTCTGTTTGAAATGGTGGGTTGGAACTGAGTCATCGGTTTCCAGTCTGCAGATAAAAACCCGCCAGCGATGGCGGGTTTTTTGTTGCGAGCAGAGCTGTTTGTAGGAGCGACGTAAGCCGCGAAGCAGATAAGCCATCAGATTGCGGAGATGACTGGCTCGACAGCATTGTCAGCTTCGCGGCTTACGCCGCTCCTACAAAAGCCGGGCTGCCAACAAAAAAGCCCGCCGGTCAGGGCGGGCTTTCGCTGCAAGGCAATGCCGGGGATCAGGCTTCCAGCGAAGCCAGATCGCCCTTGCTCTCCAGCCAGCCCTTGCGGTCCGGTGCGCGCTTCTTGGCCAGCAGCATGTCCATCAGCGCCGAGGTCTGCTCGCTGTCGTCCACGGTCAGCTGCACCAGGCGGCGGGTATCCGGGTGGATGGTGGATTCGCGCAGCTGCGAGGGATTCATCTCGCCCAGGCCCTTGAAGCGGGTGACGCTGACCTGGCCGCGGATCTTCTCGCGCTCGATCTTGTCCAGCAGCGAGCGCTTCTCTTCTTCGTCCAGTGCGTAGAACACCTGCTTGCCCACGTCGACGCGGAACAGCGGCGGCATCGCCACAAACACGTGGCCAGCATCCACCAGCGACGGGAAATGGCGCAGGAACAGCGCCGCCAGCAGGGTGGCGATGTGCAGGCCGTCGGAGTCGGCGTCGGCCAGGATCACCACCTTGCCGTAACGCAGGCCGGACAGATCGTCCTTGCCCGGGTCACAACCAATTGCGATGGCCAGGTTGTGGACTTCTTCAGAGGCCAGCACGCTGCCGGAGGCGACTTCCCAGGTGTTCAGGATCTTGCCGCGCAGCGGCAGGATGGCCTGGAAATCCTTGTCGCGGGCCTGCTTTGCGCTCCCGCCTGCCGAGTCACCCTCGACCAGGAACAGCTCGGTGCGCGACAGGTCCTGGCTGATGCAGTCGGCCAGCTTGCCGGGCAGGGCCGGGCCCTGGGTGACTTTCTTGCGGGTGACCAGTTTTTCGGTCTTCAAGCGGGCGCTGGCACGCTCGATGGCGATCTGCGCGATCTTCTCGCCCAGCTCCACGTTCTGGTTCAGCAGCAGGCTGAAGGCGTCGTGCGCGGCGCCTTCGACAAAGCCGGCGGCCTGGCGCGAAGACAAGCGCTCCTTGGTCTGGCCGCTGAACTGCGGGTCGGTCATCTTCAGCGACAACACGAAGGACACCCGGTCCCAGACATCTTCCGGGGCCAGCTTGACGCCGCGCGGCAGCAGGTTGCGGAAGTCGCAGAACTCGCGCAGCGCCTCGGTCAGGCCGGTACGCAGGCCGTTGGCATGGGTGCCGTGCTGGGCGGTGGGGATCAGGTTGACGTAGCTTTCCTGCACCAGCTCGCCTTCCGGCAGCCAGGCCACGGCCCAGTCAACAATCTCGGTTTCCTTCTTCAGCGAGCCGTAGAACAGGTCGGCGGGCAGCATCTCGCGCTCGCCCAGCTCGGCCTTCAGGTAGTCGCGCAGGCCGTCTTCGTAATACCAGGTGTCGACTTCGCCGGTGGCTTCGTCGGTCAGCTTGACGGTCAGGCCCGGGCACAGCACGGCCTTGGCGCGCAGCAGGTGGCGCAACGCACGCACGTTGAACTTGGGCGTGTCGAAATATTTGGGGTCGGCCCAGAAGCGCAGGCGGGTGCCGGTGTTCTTCTTGCCGACGCTGCCGACCACTTCCAGCGGGCTGGCGCGGTCGCCATCGCGGAAGGTGATGCGGTGCTCGCTGCCGTCGCGGCGGATGTGGATCTCCACCAGCGTGGACAGGGCATTGACCACCGACACGCCAACGCCGTGCAGGCCGCCGGAGAAGGTGTAGTTGCGGTTGTTGAACTTGCCGCCGGCGTGCAGCCGGGTCAGGATCAGTTCGACGCCCGGGATCTTTTCTTCCGGGTGGATGTCCACCGGCATGCCGCGGCCGTCATCGCTGACCTCGCAGCTGCCGTCCTTGAACAGGGTGACCTCCACGGTTTTGGCGTGGCCAGCCAGGGCCTCATCGACCGAGTTGTCGATCACTTCCTGCGCCAGATGGTTCGGGCGGGCAGTGTCGGTATACATGCCAGGACGGCGTTTGACCGGGTCCAGGCCGGAGAGGACTTCGATGTCAGCGGCGTTGTAACGGGCGTTCATGGATCTCGGTAGGGCGCAAATCGACGTGCGAGTTTGCGGTCTGGCGGCGATTTTTGCACGCGGGGCATTCAGGGCAGGGGCAGCTGGGGCGCGGTATCCTATGCACATTGCCAAACATGCCCGCCATTTCAGGTGGGGCAAGCCGAGGAGGTTTTGGATGAAAACGTCAAAATTGCTGGCCCTGGGTGTTGCTGTTGCAGCGGTTGCCGCCATTCCCTTGGTAATGGCGCAGAGCGCCGACAAGGACAAGGCTGCCGAGTCCGCGCAGGCCGCCCCGGTCGACAAGGCGCAGAGCGAGGCCGAGCAGAAGGCCAAGCGTCGCGCGGCTGCGGCTGCCCAGGACAAGGCCAAGGCTGACCAGCCGGCGCCGCGTGAAGAAGAGGAAGAGGAAGCCCGTCGCCGTCGCTGACGCGGTTTTTCCTGAGTTTCAAGGACGCCCCGGCGCAGGCCGGGGCGTCTTTTTTTTAATCCGCCGCATCCAGTGCTTGGGTGTTTTGGCGACAACCTTTAAACTAGGGCTTTCCGGGAGGCAGTGAGCCGTGACCCCCCTTATTTTTGTTACCGGTGGTGTGGTGTCCTCGCTAGGCAAGGGCATTGCAGCCGCGTCCCTGGCCTCGATTCTCGAGGCGCGTGGCCTGAAGGTCACCATGATGAAGCTGGATCCGTACATCAACGTCGATCCAGGCACGATGAGCCCCTTCCAGCATGGCGAGGTCTATGTCACCGACGACGGTGCCGAGACCGACCTGGACCTGGGTCATTACGAGCGTTTCGTACATAACCGCCTGAGCCGCAAGAATTCGGTGACCACCGGGCGCATCTACGAAAACGTGATCCGCAAGGAGCGCCGTGGTGATTACCTGGGCGCCACCGTGCAGGTCATCCCGCATATCACCGACGAAATCCGCCGCTGCATCGACGAGGCCACCGAAGGTTTCGACGTGGCGCTGGTGGAAATCGGCGGCACCGTTGGCGATATCGAGTCGCTGCCGTTCCTGGAGGCCATCCGCCAGGTGCGTACCGAGCGCGGCCCGGAGAAGGCGCTGTTCATGCACCTCACCCTGGTGCCGTACATCGCGGCCGCCGGCGAGCTGAAGACCAAGCCGACCCAGCACTCGGTCAAGGAACTGCGCTCGATCGGCATCCAGCCGGACGTGCTGCTGTGCCGTTCCGAGCAGGCCATTCCGGATTCGGAGCGCCGCAAGATTTCACTGTTCACCAACGTTTCCGAGCGCGCCGTGATCAGCGTGCCGGACGTTGAGGTGCTGTACCGCGTGCCGATGGGCCTGCATGAGCAGGGCCTGGACGAGATCGTGGTCAGCCAGCTCAAGCTGGGCGACAAGGCCGGTCCGGCCGATCTGTCCGAATGGGAAGCCGTGCTGGATGCAGCGCTGCACCCGCTGGATGAAGTGACCATCGCCGTGGTCGGCAAGTACGTCGATCACCAGGACGCCTACAAGTCGGTGGGCGAAGCGCTCAAGCACGGCGGCCTGCGCCAGCGCACCAAGGTCAACCTGAAGTGGCTGGAAGCGCAGGAGCTGGAAGAATCCGGCCTGTCTGCGCTGGATGGCGTGGACGGCATCCTGGTGCCGGGCGGCTTCGGTGACCGTGGTTTCGAAGGCAAGGTACTGACCTCGCAGTACGCCCGCGAGCAGAAGGTGCCGTACTTCGGCATCTGCTACGGCATGCAGGCGGCTGTGGTGGATTTCGCCCGCCACGTGGCTGGTCTGGAAGGCGCCAACAGCACCGAGAACGACCGCCAGTCGCCGAACCCGGTGATCGGTCTGATCACTGAATGGCGTACCGCCACCGGTGAGGTCGAGAAGCGTGACGAGAAGTCCGACCTGGGCGGCACCATGCGCCTGGGCCTGCAGGAGCAGCGCCTGAAGCCGGGCACCCTTGCCCGCGAGCTATATGGCAAGGACGTGGTGTCCGAGCGTCACCGCCACCGTTACGAGTTCAACAACCGCTACCGCACCCAGCTGGAAGATGCGGGTCTGGTGATTGCCGGCAAGTCGATGGATGACACCCTGGTGGAAGTGGTTGAACTGCCGCGTGACCAGCACCCCTGGTTCCTGGCCTGCCAGGCGCACCCGGAGTTCCTGTCGACCCCGCGTGGCGGCCACCCGCTGTTCATCGGCTTCATCCGCGCCGCACGCGAGAAGAAGGCCGGCGGCAAGCTGCTGCAGGAAGCCCGTGCCTGAAAAGGTAGTGCCGAGCCATGCTCGGCAAGGGCTTTCCCAAGGAAATGAACTGTAGTGCCGAGCCATGCTCGGCAAGGGCTTTCCCAGGGCAATGAACTGTAGTGCCGAGCCATGCTCGGCAAGGGGCCTTACCCGTAGCGCATGAATGGAAGCGAGCTTCGCTCTCCTTACCCTCATCCGCCCTTCGGGCACTTTCTCCCGCAGGGGGAAGGGCAAGGCGCCCCCAAACAAGGCCCGCCCCGTGCGGGCCTTGTCCGTTTCAGTGGCCCACGCCGCTTTCAGGCGAAAGCAACGGCCGCGCCAGCCTGCGCTTCGTTTAAACTCCCGGCTGGTTTTTGTGTTTCCCGTCGATAACAGACTCACCCAAACGAGCCTAGCCCCCAGACATGACCAACATCGCCAAGATCCACGCCCGTGAAATCCTCGACAGCCGTGGCAACCCCACGCTGGAAGCCGAAGTCACCCTGACTGACGGCTCGTTCGGCCGCGCCGCCGTGCCGTCCGGTGCTTCGACCGGTACCAAGGAGGCTGTGGAACTGCGCGATGGCGACAAGACCCGTTACCTGGGCAAGGGCGTGCGCAACGCCGTAAACAACGTCAACGGTGCCATCGCCACCGCGCTGGCCGGCTTCAATGCCGAAGACCAGCAGGGCCTGGACCGCCGCCTGATCGATCTGGACGGTACCGAGAACAAGGGTCGCCTGGGCGCCAATGCGCTGCTCGGTGTTTCCATGGCCGCTGCCCACGCGGTCGCCGCTTCCAAGAAGCAGGCGCTGTGGCAGTACCTGGCCGCCAAGACCGGTGCCACCCCGTCGCTGCCGGTGCCGATGATGAACATCATCAACGGCGGCGCGCATGCCGATAACAACGTCGATTTCCAGGAATTCATGGTCCTGCCGGTCGGCTTCAGCTCGTTCAGCGAGTCGCTGCGCGCCGGCACCGAAATCTTCCACGCGCTGAAGTCGGTGCTGAAGAGCCACGGCCTGAGCACCGCGGTGGGCGATGAAGGCGGCTTCGCGCCGGACTTCCGCAGCAACGTCGAAGCCCTGGACACCATCTTGGAAGCCATCGGCAAGGCCGGCTACAACGCTGGCGAAGATGTCCTGCTGGGTCTGGACGTGGCTTCCAGCGAGTTCTACGAGAACGGCAAGTACAACCTGGTAGGCGAGAACAAGCGCCTGACCTCCGACCAGTTCGTCGACTTCCTGGCCGACTGGGCCGCGCAGTACCCGATCATCAGCATCGAAGACGGCCTGGCCGAGAACGACTGGGCCGGTTGGAAGCTGCTGACCCAGCGCATCGGCAACAAGGTACAGCTGGTGGGCGACGATCTGTTCGTCACCAACCCGAAGATCTTTGCCGAAGGCATCGAGTCGGGCACCGCCAACGCCATCCTGATCAAGGTCAACCAGATCGGCACCCTGACCGAGACCCTGGAAGCCATCGCCATGGCCGACAAGGCCGGTTATGCGGCCGTGGTCTCGCACCGTTCGGGCGAAACCGAAGACACCACCATCGCCGACATCGCCGTGGCCACCACCGCCACCCAGATCAAGACCGGCTCGCTGTGCCGCAGCGATCGCGTGGCCAAGTACAACCAGCTGCTGCGCATCGAGGAAGCCCTCGGTAGCGGCGCGCGCTACGCCGGTCGTGACGCGTTTGTCTCGCTCAAGCGCTGATCGTCATGCGTAATTGGCGCTGGCTGCTGCTGGTGCTGGCGGTACTGCTGGCGTTGCTGCAGTACCGCTTCTGGTTTGGCCAGGGCAACTCGGGCGAAGTGATGATGCTCGAGGCGCAGGTGGCCAACCAGAAGCGTGACAACGACGGTCTGCAGCAGCGCAATGATTCCCTGGCCGCCGAAGTCCAGGACCTCAAGGATGGCGAAGCTGCCATCGAAGAGCGTGCGCGCAGCGAACTGGGCATGATCAAGCCCGGTGAGAAGTTCTATCGTGTCGTCGAAAACGCTCCGGTTGCGGCTCCCGCCGCGCCGGCGCCGGCAACATCGACGCCGGCCGGGCAGGGCAATCAACAATCGCCGCCGGAGAACGTGCCGTGATCGTGCAGACCTGGGCCGTAGTGCCTGCGGCCGGGCGTGGTGCGCGTTTCGGCGGCCCGGTGCCCAAGCAATATCTGTTGGCCGACGGCGAGCCGCTGCTCGCACATGCGCTGCAATCGCTGCTTGCCCATCCCGGCGTCGCCGGGGTGATGGTGGCCATTGCCGAGAACGATGCCGATTGGCCGGGCTGGACCTCGTTTGCCGACAAGCCGGTGCTGACCAGCGTGGGTGGCGCCACCCGCGCGGCGTCGGTATTGGCGGGTTTGCAGGCGCTGCCGGACAGCGTGCGTGCCGATGACTTCGTGCTGGTCCACGATGCGGCGCGGCCAAATCTGGCTGCCACCGATCTGAGCCGTCTGCTGGAAGTGGGGCGTGCGGACCCGGTCGGCGGCATTCTTGCCGCACCTGTGCGCGATACGCTCAAGCGTGCCGGCGATGATGGCGGCATTGACCGCACCGAGCCGCGTGAACGCCTGTGGCGCGCACTGACCCCGCAGTTGTTCCGCCGCCATCAGCTCACCCGCGCTTTGCAAGAGGCCGCTGCGGCCGGTGTTGATGTCACCGACGAAGCGATGGCGATGGAGCGGCAGGGCGTGCGCCCGTTGCTGATCGAAGGCGCCGAAAGCAATTTCAAGGTCACCACCCCGGCCGATCTGGCCCGTTTTGAATTCGAGCTGTCGCGGCGCGGCAGCTGATCCCTTGCCGGCGCGTTGGCGTCGGCTCTGCCAAGAAGTATTGCCATGAACTCTTCTGTTTCCTTCCCTCCCATCCGTATCGGCCAGGGCTATGACGTGCACGCCTTCGGTGAGGGCGACCACATCATGTTGGCTGGCGTGCGCGTGCCGCACAGCCGCGGCGTGCTTGCCCATAGCGATGGCGATGTGGCTTTGCATGCGTTGTGCGATGCCATGCTCGGCGCGCTGGCGCTGGGCGATATCGGCGTGCATTTCCCGCCCTCCGATGATCGCTGGAAAGGCGCGGACAGCAGCCGCTTTGTCACCCACTGCAATGAATTGCTGCGCGAACGTGGCTGGCAGGTCGGCAATGTCGATATCACCGTGATCTGTGAGCGGCCCAAGGTCGGCCCGCACGCGCTGGCGATGCGCCAGACGGTGGCGCAGCTGTTGGAGATCGAGCTGGATCGGGTCAGCGTCAAGGCCACCACCAGTGAGAAACTGGGCTTCACCGGCCGCGAAGAAGGCATAGCCGCGCAGGCCGTGGCCTTGTTGGTGGCCGCATGAACGCGCTGCCTTTGGCCTTTGGCGAGCCGGTGCTGACGGCGGCAATGCGCAGCGTGCCGGAAGATTTCCAGGTGGATGAAATTCCGGCTTTCGAAGCGACCGGCGAGGGTGAACACCTGCTGCTGGACATCCGCAAGCGCGGTGCCAATACCGTGGCCATTGCCAAGCAGTTGGCGCAGTGGGCTGGCGTGCCGGAAATGGGCGTCAGCTATGCCGGGCAGAAAGATCGGCATGCGGTGACCACGCAGCGTTTCAGCGTGCACCTGCCCAAGCGCGTCGCGCCGGACCTGGCGCTGCTGGAGTCGGATGAGCTGCACGTGCTGGCCTCGACCTGGCACAACCGCAAGCTGCAGCGCGGGGCATTGGCGGGTAACCGTTTCAAGCTGGTGCTGCGCAATGTGCAGGGCGACAAGGCGGCAATCGAAGAGCGTCTGCAGATCGTCGCTGCACGCGGCCTGCCGAACTGGTTTGGCGAGCAGCGCTTTGGCCGTGACGGTGGCAATGTGCCGGCTGTATTGCAGATGTTTGCGGGCCGTCGGGTGCGCAAGGATCAGCGCTCGATGCTGCTGTCCGCCGCGCGCTCGGCTTTGTTCAACCGGGTGCTTGCCGCGCGCGTGGAGCAGGGCAACTGGGACACCGCGTTGGAAGGCGAGGTGTGGATGCTGGATGGCAGTCGTTCGGTATTCGGCCCCGAGCCAATGAACGAGGTGCTGGCCGAGCGGCTGGGTCGTTTCGACATTCATCCCAGCGCGCCGTTGTGGGGCGTTGGTGAGCTGCGTGCTACCGATGCCGCGCGTGCGGTGGAAGATGAAGCGTTGGCCGATGAGCAGGCGTTGGCGCTGCGTGCCGGGCTGGAACAGGCCGGGCTCAAGCAGGAGCGCCGCTCGCTGCGGTTGAAACCGTCGCTGATGCAGCACCAGTGGCTGGCAGACGACGTGCTGGAAGTGTCGTTCGCATTGCCGCCGGGTTGCTATGCCACCGCAGTGCTGCACGAACTGGGCGAAGTGACTGATGCAAGCCGCAATGAAATTGCGGGCGTTGCGCCGACTGAAACCGAAGTGCCCAGCGCAGAAGACGCCGCCGAATAAGCGTCTGACCAAACCGTAGCCCGGGTAAGCGCAAGCGCACCCGGGAAGGAAGCTGGCAGCCAGTGTTACTTCAACATGTCGCGCGGACAGCCCCGGGTGCGCTTACCCGGGCTACGGCGACGGGAAGGTTGCCCTGGTTCAAGTGAACGGTAATGGCTGGCCGCGCGGGCGGCTCAGCGATTGGTCAACAGCACCAGTACCGCGCCGGTGCCGCCCTGGGTGGGCGGCGCCGAATGAAAGGCCAGCACATCGTTGCGCTGGCGCAGCATGCGGTCGACCAGGTTCTTCAGCACCGGTGCGCCGCCATCGGACTGCAGCCCCTTGCCATGGATGATGCGCACGCAGCCATGTTCATGCGCGCGCGCTTCCAGCAGGAACTGGCGCAGCAGGTTTTCCGCCTGCACGACGGTGGCGCCATGCAGGTCCAGTTCGTCCTGCACCGAATACTGGCCGCGCTTGAGCCGTTGAAACATCTGCGGTGGCAGGTTGTCGCGCCGGTAGCTGGCGGTGTCGCCGGCTTCCAGTGGCTTGCTGGAACGTAACAGGCGGGCAAATTCGCCCAAAGCCTCGGATTCATCCTGTTCTGCCATGCGCGCGCGCGGCTTGGGGCGTGGTTTGACCGCAGCCGGCGGCTCCACCGGGCGCATTGGCGTCACTTCGCCAATGGCCGAGCGGAACAGTGCGGCGTCATCTTCATCATCTGGGTACGACATTTGCACAGCGTAACGTGCGCGCAGTCGCAGGCAAGCCCTGTGGGGGTGGAAAGTGGCATGGTGCATTCCGGTATCATGGCCGCTCAGGTCGGTCCGTCCCGGTGATGTACTAACCGGGGGTTCCGGCGATTGCGGCGCTGAGTGGGAGCGCCGCGTGTTGATCCAGTAACCCAGGCCTTTAATGCGCGTACTTGTATCAAATGACGATGGTGTGGACGCCCCGGGCATCAAGATGTTGGCCGAGGAGCTTCGCAACGCCGGACATGAAGTCACCGTGGTGGCGCCGGACCGTGACCGTTCCGGTGCCTCCAACTCACTCACGCTGGATCAGCCGGTACGTCTGCGCCGCATAGATCACTACACCTGTTCGGTAGCGGGCACACCCACCGACTGCGTGCATCTGGCGCTGACCGGCATGCTCGAATACGAGCCCGATATTGTTGTCTCCGGGATCAACAACGCCGCCAACCTGGGCGACGATGTGATCTATTCGGGCACGGTGTCGGCAGCGATGGAAGGGCGCCACCTCGGCCTGCCATCGGTGGCGGTGTCGCTGGTCACGCACAAGCACGAAGCAAGGAATTTCCGCACCGCTGCCCGCGCCGCGGTAGAGATCGTGTCCCGGCTGATCGCCGATCCGCTGCCCGCCGACACCATTCTCAACGTCAATGTGCCCGACCTGCCGTGGGAAGAAATCCGCGGTTTCGAGGTTACCCGGCTGGGCAACCGTCACCGCGCCGAAGCCTGCATTCCGGCCACCGATCCGCGCGGCAATACCGTGTACTGGATCGGCCCGGCTGGCAGCGAGCAGGACGCCGGCCCCGGCACCGATTTCCACGCCGTGCGTACCGGCCATATTTCGATCACCCCGATCCAGGTGGACCTGACCCGCTACTCGGCACTGGAAAAGGTCGCCAGCTGGGTAGGCGGGCTGACCGACACCCTGGGGCAGCCGGAATGACGGCGCGGATGCGCCTGCAGCCGGAGGCCGTAGGTATCGGCATGACCTCGCAACGGGTACGTGACCGCCTGGTGGACCGCCTGCGCGAAGTGGGCATCGCCGACGAGACCACGCTCAATGCCGTGCGTGTGGTGCCACGGCATCTGTTCATCGATGAGGCGCTGGCGTCGCGTGCCTATGAAGACACCGCCTTGCCGATTGGCCATGGCCAGACCATCTCCCAGCCCTGGGTCGTGGCACGGATGACCGAGGTAGTGCTCGCGGTCGCACCGAAGAAGGTGCTGGAAGTGGGCACCGGCTCGGGTTACCAGGCGGCCATTCTGGCTGCGCTGGGGCTGGAGGTGTTCACGGTCGAGCGCATCGGCGACCTGCTGCGGCAGGCGCGCAAGCGCTTCCGCCACCTGGGCATGAACATCCGTACCAAGCATGACGACGGCCGTGTTGGCTGGCCCGAACATGGCCCCTATGACGCCATCGTGGTGACCGCAGCAGCGCCGGCCCTGGTCGATGCCTTGATCGAACAGCTGGCCGTGGGCGGCCGGCTGGTTGCGCCTGTTGGCGGGCCCGGCGGACAGGTGCTGTTGCAACTGACCCGGCTCGCTGATGGCACCATTGCCCAGGAAGAGCTGGCACCGGTGAGCTTCGTGCCGCTGTTGCCCGGCATGCTTGACTGAGACAGGACTACTCACTGAATGAAGATTTTCGGGCCGTTATACGACCGTGCCATGGTCTGGGCCGCCAACGAGCGCGCGCCAACCTATTTGACCGTGCTCAGTTTCATCGAGGCCATCATCTTCCCGGTGATGCCGGAGGTGATGTTGATGCCGATGTGCGTGGCGCAGCCGCGCAAGGGCTGGCGCTTTGCAACGCTGAGCCTGGCCGGTTCCATGGCCGGCGCGATGGTGGGCTATGCGCTGGGTCATTACGCCTTCGAGGTCTTGAAGCCGGTATTCGAAGCCATGGGCATGTTGCCGGCGATTGAAGGCGGCATCGCTACCCTGCAGGCAAAGATGGCGGAGTCGCCGTGGGCGGTGTTCACCTTCCTGGTGTTGGGCGGTTTCATGCCCATTCCGATGAAGGTCTTCACATGGGCCTCGGGTATCGTCGGCGTGCCGCTCCCGCAATATGTGCTGAGCATGCTGGTCGGGCGTGGCAAGCGGGTTTATTTGTTGGCGGCGGTGATCCGCTTCGGCGGCGCAAAGGCGGCCGAACGGTTACGACGCTGGATTGAGCCGTTGGGCTGGATCGCCACCGCATTGGTGGTGGGCCTGGTGGCGTGGTTGGTCTGGAGGGCTAAATTCGCATGAATGCATTGATGTTGGGCAAGGGATTGGGCAGGGCACTGGCTGTGTTGGCGGTGGTCTCATTGGCCGCCTGCGGCACCGCCACGGTAGTCAAACCTTCGGGCGGCAGCTCCGGTTCGTCCACCTCGACCACGCCGCGAACCTCGGTGGCCAAACCTGGCCAGACTGCGGTTGTCCGTCGTGGCGATACCCTGTTTGGTATCGCCCGGATCAACAACATCACCCCGCGTGATCTTGCCGCGTGGAATGGCCTGTCCGAGCCCTACACGATCTATCCGGGGCAGGCGCTGCGGCTGTATCCGGGCGGTGCCACGGCCAGTCGGCCAGCGACAGGCGGCTCTACGACGACCCCGACCCGGCCGGCAACGCCACCGCCAGCGACGGCTACCCCGGTCAACAGCGGTATCGTCTGGCGCTGGCCGGCCGAGGGCGCGCTGGTGGGCCGTTTCGTGGCCGGTGAAGCCACCAAGCAGGGCGTGGATATCGCAGGCAGCAGCGGCCAGGCCGTGCGAGCCGCCGGCCCGGGTGTGGTGGTGTATTCCGGCGCGGGGCTGGTTGGCTACGGTGAGCTGATCATCATCAAGCACAACGACCAATGGCTGTCGGCCTACGGTCACAACCGCAAGCGCCTGGTCAACGAAGGGCAGAGCGTGAAGGCTGGCGACCAGATCGCCGAGATGGGCCGCACCGGCACTTCACGCGACATGCTGCATTTCGAGATCCGTTACAACGGCAAGCCGGTCGATCCGTTGATCTATCTGCCGAAAAAATAGCTGGTTGCGCCGGCCAACGCTCGGCAGGTAGTGCCGAGCCACGCTCGCCAAAGGCCTTCCCAGCCAACCCGCACCGGTAGTGCCGAGCCATGCTCGGCAGAGGCCTTCCCAGCCAACCCGCACCGGTAGCGCCGAGCCATGCTCGGCAGGGGCTTTCCCAGCAAACCCGCACCGGTAGTGCCGAGCCATGCTCGGCAAGGGCTTTCCCAGCCAACCTGCACCGGTAGTGCCGAGCCATGCTCCGCAAGGCTTTCCCAGCCAACCCGCACCAGTAGTGCCGAGCCATGCTCGGCAAGGGCTTTCCCAGCAAACCCGCATACTTGCAGGAAAGGCATAAGCCGCAAAGCCGGTGATCTGTCCGACGCCTTGCGAGCAAGGCCCCTGCCGAGCATGGCTCGGCACTACGGATCAGCATTTACTTTCTGGTTTGCCTGCGACCTGGCGGAGCATGGGCTTCGCGGCTTATGCCGCTCCCACAAAAGCCAGGCACGGTAATGCCACAGCGCAGCATGGCTGCGCTCTACTGGCCGCTTTCCAGAATGATGGCCATCACCACGCGGCGGTTTTCGCCGGCCAGCACGTTGTACGTGCGCGCAGCCGAGGCGTTGTTCATCACCTCGATGCCGATGCCGCGGGTCAGGCAGGCTGCCATGATCGCGGCGGGCGGGAAAATCTGCTTTTCACCCGTACCCAGGATCACCAGCGCCGGATTCTGATCCAGTGCTGGTGCCAGGTGTTCGGCGCTCAACTCGGCGACCGACGCAACGGGCCAGTCTTCGATCAAGTTGTTCGGCGAAAGGATGAAGCTGCGGCTCAGCGCGCGCTCGTTCACCTGCGCGTGGCGGCCATCGGCTGAACGCAGGGAATAGATGTAATCAGGAAGCTCGCGACTGAACTGCATGGGTACTCCTCGGCGATCAGCCGCGCGGCAGAACGATCTGGCGCTTTTCCTTGGCCGGGCGGTAGAGCACGGCGACGTGGCCGATGCGCTGCACCAGGGCCGAAGCGCTGGCCTGGACCATTTCGTCGATCAGGGCGTCGCGCGCTTCACGATCTTCTGCAGCCACCTTGACCTTGACCAGCTCGTGGCGCTCCAGCACCTCGTCCAGCTCGGCCAAAAAGGCCGGGGTGACCCCTTTGCCACCGATTTGCAGCAGTGCTTTCAGGTCATGCGCAATGCCGCGCAGGAATCGGTTCTGGGCCGAGGTCAGGACGATAGACATGCAGGACTACAGGTAATCAAGGGGGTTCAGGGTATCATGACCACCCCTGTGAGCCCCATTGCCAATGCCTTCCCGTAGCAAAAGTAGCCAGCGCTGGCTGAAAGAACACTTCTCCGATCCTTTTGTGAAAAAGGCCCAGAAGGAGGGCATGCGCTCGCGCGCGGCCTACAAACTGGAGGAGCTGCTGGAGCGTGACCGGCTGCTGAAGCCGCATATGGTGGTGGTCGATCTGGGCGCCGCCCCGGGTGGCTGGTCACAGCAGGTGCGCAGGCAGATGGGTGATACCGGCCGGGTATTGGCGCTGGATATCCTGGAAATGCCGCCACTGGCTGGCGTGGAGTTCCTTCACGGTGACTTCAGGGAACAAGACGTTCTATCGCAGTTTGAAGCCATGCTCGGCAATGTACCGGTAGACCTTGTGCTGTCGGATATGGCCCCCAATAAGAGTGGTATGGATGCGGTTGACCAGCCGCGGATGATGCACCTGGCGGAGTTGGCGATGGATTTTGCCGACAACCATCTCAAGCCGGGTGGGGCGTTCCTGATCAAGTTGTTCCAGGGCGTCGGCTTTGATGACTACGTGCGTGAAATGCGCCGTCGTTACGACAAAGTCGCCATTCGCAAGCCGGACGCTTCACGCAAGCGTTCATCCGAGGTTTATGCCCTCGGGCTGAGCAAGCGCACCCAGATAAAGTAAGCTCAGCCATACGACTTTTCAGTATTTAGTATCTAGAGGGACACCGGAGCCGATGAGGATGAACGACCTGACCAAGAACCTCCTGTTGTGGGTGGTTGTCGCCGTCGTGCTGATGGTGGTGTTCCAGAGCTTTGCCCCGCGCAGCGGCGCAGCGGCTACTGGCGATGCCCGCAATTACGCGCAGTTCCTGCAGGAAGTGGATGCAGGCCGGATCAAGTCGGTCGAGTACACCGACAAGACCACGCTGACCACCAACCATCTGCGTTTCAAACGTGCTGATGGTTCCGACGGCATGCTTTACACCCCAGCTGATCCGAAGTTGCTGGATCAGTTGCTATCTAAGAATGTTGAGGTGGTGCGCCAGGAACCGGCTGGCCCGAGTTTCTGGGGCATCGTGCTGCAGTTTCTGCCGGTATTGCTGCTGATCGGTTTCTGGATCTTCATGATGCGGCAGATGCAGGGCGGTGGCGGTGGTGCCAAGGGCGCGATGTCCTTCGGTAAATCCCGCGCCAAGCTACAGGGCGAAGACCAGATCAAGGTCACCTTTGCCGACGTCGCCGGTTGCGACGAGGCCAAGGAAGAAGTCGGCGAGCTGGTCGAGTTCCTGCGTGACCCTTCCAGGTTCACCAAGCTGGGCGGCAAGATTCCGCGCGGCGTGTTGATGGTCGGTCCGCCGGGTACCGGTAAAACCTTGCTGGCGCGCGCCATTGCCGGCGAGGCCAAGGTACCGTTCTTCGCGATCTCCGGTTCGGACTTCGTCGAGATGTTCGTCGGCGTCGGTGCCAGCCGCGTGCGCGACATGTTCGAGCAGGCCAAGAAGCATGCGCCGTGCATCATCTTCATCGATGAAATCGATGCCGTGGGCCGTCATCGCGGCTCGGGCACCGGCGGTGGCCACGATGAGCGCGAGCAGACCCTGAACCAGATGCTGGTCGAGATGGACGGCTTCGAGGGCGGTGAGGGCGTGATCGTGATCGCCGCCACCAACCGTCCCGACGTGCTGGACAAGGCGCTGCTGCGTCCGGGCCGTTTCGACCGCCAGGTGATGGTCGGCTTGCCGGACATCAAGGGCCGCGAGCAGATCCTGCGCGTGCACCTGCGCAAGGTGCCGGCCGCCGATGACGTGCGTCCGGAAGTGCTGGCACGCGGTACCCCGGGTTTCTCCGGTGCCGATCTGGCCAACCTGATCAATGAAGGCGCCCTGTTTGCGGCTCGTCGCAACAAGCAGGAAGTCGACATGAAGGACTTCGAGGACGCCAAGGACAAGATCTACATGGGTCCTGAGCGCCGCAGCATGGTCATGCGTGAGGAAGAGCGTCGCAATACCGCTTATCACGAGTCCGGCCACGCTGTTGTCGCCATGTCGCTGCCCAAGGCCGATCCGGTGCACAAGGTCACCATCATGCCGCGCGGTTGGGCCCTGGGTCTGACCTGGCAGCTGCCGGAGCATGACCACATCAGCAAGTACAAGGAGCGCATGCTGGAAGAGCTGGCGATCCTGTTCGGTGGCCGCATCGCCGAGGAGATCTTCGTCGGCGAGATGTCGACCGGTGCCTCCAACGACTTCGAGCGCGCGACCAAGCTGGCCCGTGCCATGGTCACCAAGTACGGCATGTCCGATGTGTTGGGCATCATGGTCTACGCCGATGAAGAAGGCGGCTATGGCATGCACAGCAAGACCATTTCCGAGGCCACCCAGCAGAAGGTGGACGCGGAGATCCGTCGCATCCTGGACGAGCAGTACAACGTTGCCTACAGGATCCTGGACGAGAAGCGCCATATCGTAGAAGCAATGACGGCCGCGCTGCTGGATTGGGAAACCATCGACGCCGAGCAGGTCAAGGCGATCATGGAAGGTCGCAAGCCTTCGCCGCCGGCCGGTTGGGTGGACAAGGGCGGTAACAATGACAGCGCCGACGATGGCAAGGGTGGCGACGCCCCGCAGCCGGTGGCGCCGATCACCGATCCTGCCGGCCAGCACTGAGGCAGTCGTCTTGAGTCGATGAAAAACGGGCCGGTTTTCCGGCCCGTTTTTTTATGCGCCAGCCAGCGTGCTGGGCGAGAATAGCGGCATGTTGGTTTTTCCAGGCCCAGTCCCATGAATGCTTCCCCGCCGCCGCCCAAGGCACCCTCGGCCAATGTGCCGGAAATGATCATCGCCACCGTTGCCGGCGTCGGCTTCGGGGTGAAGACCGATAATTTCCTGGCCGGCATCTTCATCGGCGTGGTGCTGGGGGTGATCCTGAGCCTGATCGGCAGCCGCATCCGCGCCCGCAACAAGCCGTGACACGCTGGCCGCCATTTGCCTCGCCGCTGCCCGTCGGGCGGCCCACGATCCCTGATACAACGCCGTTTGAGCCCCGCTTGTGGCGGCTTGGGCCAGGTGTAATTGCAGTCCGCAGGAGCGCCCATGTTTGATGTTGTCCCCACCCTGGAATGCGGCGGCCTGACGCTTCGGCTGGATCGGCCGCAGGTAATGGGCATCGTCAATGTCACCCCGGATTCGTTTTCCGATGGCGGCCAGCATGCCGATACCGCGACAGCCGTTGCGCATGCGTTGGCGCTGGTGGAGCAGGGGGCCGACCTGCTCGACATCGGCGGGGAATCCACCCGTCCCGGCGCAAGCCCGGTGTCGGTGCAGGAGGAAATCGATCGGGTTGTGCCGGTGATCGAAGCCCTGGCTGCGCGGGTGCCGGTGCCGTTGAGCGTGGACACCTTCAAGCCCGAGGTGATGCGCGCTGCGCTCGCTGCCGGTGCGCACATGATCAACGACGTGCAGGCCCTGCAGCAGCCCGGTGCACTGGAGGTGGTTGCGGCCTCCAACGCGGCGGTAGTGTTGATGCACGCGGTTGGCGGGCCTTACGACGCCGGTGTTGCAAACAGCTATGTCGATATCGCCGGGGATGTGCAGCGCTTCCTCGCCGAGCGCATCTTTGCCGCCGAAATGGCAGGCATCGGGCGCAAGCGGCTGCTGCTCGACCCGGGCTATGGCTTCAACAAGGACACCGCGCAGAATTTCGCCTTGCTGGCGGCGCAGGCGCGTTTGAACAGCCTGGGCGCGCCGCTGCTGGCGGGCTTTTCGCGCAAGCGCTGCATCGGCGATGTCACCGGCCGTGCGCTGGCTGCCGAACGCGTAGCCGGCTCGCTGGCGGCACATCTGCTGGCGGTGCAGAACGGCGCGATGATGGTGCGTGTGCATGACGTGGCTGCAACCGTGGATGCGCTCAAGGTGCTGGCGGCCGTGGCTGCGGTACCGGCGCCGCGCGCCGACAGACCTGCCATGCCGCGCTGGCCGGACGAGGAGTGATGGGCGCCGATCAGCGGCCATTGGCCATCGCCCTGATGGGGCCTACCGCTTCGGGCAAGACCGCGGCGGCCATTGCCTTGGCCAAGGCTTATGACGGTGAGATCGTCAGCGTCGATTCGGCACTGGTCTACCGTGGCCTGGAGATAGGTGCGGCCAAGCCGGATGCCGCCGAGCAGGATGGCATTCCCCACCATCTGCTGGACCTGCGTGACCCCTGGCAGACGTATTCGGCTGCCGAGTTTTCTGCCGATGCAACGGCGGCAGTGCGTGACATTGTCGCGCGCGGCAAATTGCCGATACTGGCCGGCGGTACCGGCCTGTATTTCCGTGCCTTGCTGCAGGGCCTGTCGCCAATGCCGGAGGCGGACCCGGCCACGCGCGCAGCGATTGCCGCCGAGGCCGAGATCTGCGGTTGGCCGGCCCTGCATGCCCAGTTGGCGCAGCTGGACCCGGTGGCTGCCGCGCGCATCCATGCCACCGACCCGCAGCGCATCCAGCGGGCGCTGGAGGTGTACCGCCTGACCGGCAAGCCGATCAGCTATTGGCAGGCATTGCCGGGCATCGCGCGGCTGCCGGCGCGGGTGCTGAAACTGGTGCTGGCCCCGGCCGAGCGCGCGGTGCTGCACCAGCGTATCGAGCGCCGCTTCGACCTGATGCTGGAGCGCGGCTTCCTGGACGAGGTGCGGGCCCTGCGGGCATTGCCGCAGATGGCGGCTGTAGCCGCTCCACTGGACCTGCCGGCGGTACGCGCGGTCGGTTACCGGCAGGCCTGGCAGTTCCTGGACGGCCAGGGCAGTGCCGCTGAATTCCGCGACAAGGGCGTGTTTGCCACCCGCCAGTTGGCCAAACGGCAGATCACCTGGCTGCGCGGCGAGCTGGATGCGCGCTGGTTTGACCCGGTTCGGGACATGTCTGGTGTGCGGAACGCGGTTTCCCGCTTTCTGGAAGGCTGAGCGAGCGCCTGCCGGTGTACCATCAGGGTTCCGGGCGGGCAGGGGACGCCGCCATCAGTCCGGTTCATAAAAACAATAACGAGGAGTAGACGATGTCCAAGGGGCAGTCTTTGCAGGATCCGTTTCTGAATGCGTTGCGCCGTGAGCGCGTGCCGGTTTCGGTCTACCTGGTGAATGGCATCAAGTTGCAGGGCACGATCGAATCGTTCGATCAGTTTGTGGTGCTGCTGCGTAACACCGTCAGCCAGATGGTCTACAAGCACGCTATTTCCACGGTGGTGCCGGCGCGCAATGTGCGCGTGGGGCCGGGTGGTGGTTACGTGCAATCGGGTGATGGAAGCCAAGCAGCTGATGACGAAATTGACAACGACAACGAATAAGCAGGTGGCGGCGCATGTTTGATCGCTCTAAAAAGGGCGAACATGCGCTGTTGATCCAGCCGCATGTTGGCCGGCTGGAAGAAGATGTGCTGGAAGAATTCACCGATCTGGCACGTTCGGCCGGGGCAACCATCGCCGCGACGATAAGCGCGCGCATGGACCGGCCCAATCCTTCCACCCTGATTGGCAGCGGCAAGCTGGAAGAGGTAAAAGCTGCGGCCGATGCCACCGGTGCCGATCTGGTGCTGGTCAATCATCAACTCAGCCCGGTGCAGGAGCGCAACCTTGAGCGCTACCTGGAGCGGCGCGTGATCGATCGCACCGGTCTGATCCTGGATATCTTCGCCCAGCGGGCGCACAGCCACGAGGGCAAGCTGCAGGTCGAGCTGGCCCAGCTGCGGCATATGGCCACCCGGCTGGTGCGCGGCTGGACCCATCTTGAGCGTCAGCGCGGTGGTTCCATCGGTTTGCGTGGCCCGGGTGAAACCCAGCTGGAAACCGACCGCCGCCTGCTGCAGAAGCGGGTCGAGCAGTTGCAGAAACGCCTGGAAAAGGTGGAGGTACAGCGCACCCAGATGCGCCGTGCGCGGGTCCGCAGCGAAATGCCGCGTATCGCGTTGGTCGGCTACACCAATGCCGGCAAGTCCACGTTGTTCAATGCCTTGACCGGTGCCGAGGCCTACGCCGCCGACCAGTTGTTCGCCACACTGGACCCGACCGTGCGGCGGATCAGCTTGCCGGGCGGCAATGCGATGCTGGCCGATACCGTCGGCTTCGTGCGCAACCTGCCGCATGATCTGGTGGCGGCATTCCGCTCGACGCTGTCCGAAGCGCGCGAAGCGGATTTCCTGCTGCATCTTGTCGATGCCGCCGATCCGCTGCGTGAAGAGCGCATCGCCCAGGTCGATGAGGTTCTGGAAGCCGTAGGTGCGGGCGACTTGCCGCAGCTGCTGGTGTTCAACAAGATCGATCGTATCGAAGGTGCCGAAGTGCGCCACGATGCACAAGACGGCGTACCGGATGAATCACGGCGAGAGCGGGTGTGGGTTTCCGCGCGCGACGGCCGTGGGCTGGAATTGCTGCAGTCCGTGCTCGGCAAACGCCTGGGCCTGCAGCATGTCACCGGCAGCGTGCGTTTGCCGCCCAGTGCGGGCCGCCTGCGCGCACGCCTGCACCAGTTGGAAGTCATCCGCAGTGAACAGGCTGACGAAGACGGCTGGCTGATCGAAGTGGACATTCCGATCGCCGAGGCCGAGAAGCTGGCTGCCAGCGAAGAAGGCGCGGTGATCAAACCGCTGTTGCCGGAAAAGCTGCCCGAGTGGTGAGATCGGCAACTTGCCGGTTGAGCTGATGAGGGGAAAGACAGCCGGCCATTGGCCGGCTGTCTTGTTCCAGCTCTGGCAGTACTCGCAAAAAATGCGGCCGCATCAACCGCTTGTTTGTGGGAGCGGCATAAGCCGCGAAGCTCGCAAAGTGTCAGGCGGCAAAACTGCTTGCGATCCCCACACCCTCAGCTTCGCGGCTTACGCCGCTCCCACAGTTCCCCCAGCTACGTGAACCTGGAACGACATTGCCAGCGCGCAGCTCTTTTTTGTAGGAGCGGCGTAAGCCGCGAAGACAGCACACCGCCAGCCCGCAAAACGACGTATGGCCAACTTCATCAGCTACACGGCGAACCCCGCCCGTACGCAATGCCGGCACACGCGCAGGACAGCCCAACAGCTGTGCCCTGACACGCAGGCCTGATCTGCGGTAAAACGGCAGGGTTACCCACCAACCCCTGCTACCGCGATGTCCAATCCAACCGATGCCGATCTCAATGCCCAGGCTGCCGCGCTTGGCGAGCGCCTGCAGCAAGCCTCGCTGCAACTGGTGACCGCGGAAAGCTGCAGTGGCGGCTGGATCGCCAAGAGCATGACCGACATAGCCGGTTCCTCGGCATTCTTCGATTGCGGCATGGTGGTCTATAGCTACGAGGCCAAGCAGCGCCTGCTCGGTGTGCGGGCGCAGACGCTGGAGCAGTACGGCGCAGTGAGCCGCGAAACCGTTCTGGAAATGGTGGCTGGCGCCTTGATCAATTCCGGTGCCGGCATTGCGGTGGCGGTTACCGGTATTGCCGGCCCCGGAGGCGGCAGCCCGGACAAACCGGTGGGCAGCGTCTGGATAGGCTGGAAGCGACGCGGCGGCTATGCCCGCGCGCAGTTGTTCCAGTTCGACGGCGACCGCGATGCCGTACGCAGGCAAACCGTGGGTGCGGCATTGCACGGCATTGCCGAGCAACTGTGACATGCTGGCCCTGCCACCAAGCGGGGTAAGCATTGATGTGGGAAACACTGGGCACCGTCCGTGATCTGGGCCGGCTGCAGGAAATTGCCGGCGTCCTGATCCGTTATGGCTTTGGCGACGTAGTGCGCCGCACCGGGCTTGCTTCGGTGCTCGAACGCGCCGGTCGCCTGGTGCGTTGGAACGACAGCCAACAGATGCTGCGGATGACCGCGCCGGTACGTGTGCGCAGCGCAATGCAGGAACTGGGGCCTACCTTCGTCAAGCTCGGCCAGGTGCTGGCCACCCGCGTGGATCTGTTGCCGCCGGAATGGATCGCCGAGTTGTCCGAACTGCAGAACGCAGTGCCGCCATTACCGTATGCCGCGATCCGCGAGCAACTGGAGGCCGATCTGGGTGCGCCGCCGTCGCAGGTATTCGCCTTCCTCGATGAAACCCCGATGGCCGCTGCCTCGCTGGCGCAGGCGCATCGCGCGCGGCTCCACGACGGGCGCGAAGTGGTACTGAAGATCCGTCGTCCCGGCATCCGTGATGTGGTCGAGGCGGATCTGCGCCTGTTGGCGCGGCTGTCGGAGATCGTCGAAGCACGCCTGCCGGACCTGCGCCGCTATCGCCCGGCCGAAGTGGTGCAGCAGTTCACCGTCTCGCTGCGCAGCGAAATGGACTTTGCCGCTGAATGCCGCAACGCCGAACGCATCGCGCGCAACTTCGAGGGCCGCAACGACATTCTTATTCCCAGCGTGCATTGGCAGTGGACCTGCGAAAGCCTCAACGTGCAGGACTTCGTGGACGGCATCCCGGGCCGCAAACTCGACGCCCTCGATGCCGCAGGTCTGGACCGCGCTGCATTGGCCCGCCGCGGTGCCGATATCGTGTTGAAAATGGTGCTTGAAGACGGCTATTTCCATGCCGATCCGCATCCGGGCAACATCTTCTACATGCACGATGGCCGCATAGGCGTGATCGACTTCGGCATGGTTGGCGCACTGTCCGAAGCGCGCCGCTTCCAGGTTGCACAGCTGTTGCACGGGCTGGTCGAGCAGGAGCCGCAGGCGGTGGCCGATGTGCTGCTGGACTGGGCCGGCGGTGTGGAGGTTGACGAGGCCCGGCTGCAGCAGGACATCAGCCAGTTCGTCGATCAGTACCGCGGCGTGCCACTGAAGGATCTGCGCATCGGCCTGATGCTGGGCGACATCACCCAGCTGCTGCGCAGTTACAGCCTGACCTTGCCGGCCGACCTGGCGCTGATGATCAAGGCCTTCCTTACCCTGGAGGGCATGGGCCGGCAGCTGGATCCAGATTTCGACATGGCCAGTGCCGCGCGTCCGTTCCTGGAGCGGGTGGTGATGCAGCGCTACGCTCCCAAGGCACTGCTCAAGCGTGGCCGCCGCAGCCTGCTGGGGATGCTGGATTTCGCCGGCGAACTGCCGCGCGACCTGCGTCGGCTGGTGCAGGCCGCGCGCCGCGGGCAGCTCAAGCTGAGGGTGGAAACCACCGCGTTGCAGGGCTTTGGCGACCAGGTCAACCGCGCCGCCAACCGCTTGGTGGTTGGGGTGATTACTGCAGCGCTGATCATTGGTTCCTCGATCGTGATGCACAGCGTTGGCGGGCTCTCCAGCCGCTGGTTCCTGGCCCTGGGCTTGCTTGGCTTTGTCGGTGCCGGCATCTGCGGGGTGTGGATCCTGTTCTCGATCTGGCGCAGCGGGCGGCATTCCTGATTTACGACGAAGGGGCTTGCAGTTCTTTTTGTTAGTAGTAATACTACTAACCATGAACCTGACCGACACCCAGCAGGCCATCCTTGACTTGATCGCCGAGCGCATCGAGGCCGAGGGCATGCCGCCATCACAGACCGAGATCGCCCGCGCCTTTGGTTTCAAGGGCGTACGTTCGGCCCAATATCATCTGGACGCCCTGGAAGCGGCAGGCGCCATCGAGCGCGTCCCCGGCCGCGCCCGTGGCATCCGGCTGGTACGCCAGGAAGGCGAGGGCGATGCAGCCCCGCAGAGTCCCGCACCGGCCGCCAACGATGACGTGCTGCGCCTGCCCATCCTCGGGCGGGTCGCTGCGGGCCTGCCGATCGGGGCGGACATCGGCTCGGACGACTATGTGGTGCTGGACAAGGTGTTTTTCTCGCCGGCACCGGATTACCTGCTCAAGGTGCAGGGTGATTCGATGATCGACGAGGGCATTTTCAACGGCGATCTGATCGGCGTGCACCGCACCCGTGACGCGCTCTCCGGGCAGATCGTGGTGGCGCGTATCGACGATGAAATCACCGTCAAGCTGCTGAAGATCGCCAAGGACCGCATCCGCCTGCTGCCCCGCAACCCCGACTACGCACCGATCGAAGTCCTGCCCGACCAGGATTTCTCCATCGAGGGGCTGTATTGCGGCCTGCTGCGGCCCAACCGCTGAATTCTGCTGATTTGGAGCCCGCGGATTCGAAATCCGCGCATTCCGCAGCCGTAACTGTCTGTTTCTCTTACGTGGGGCGGGTGTTTGGGCTGCTGTCGGTATCCTTGTCAGCCCAATAATTTTGTCGTCTCGGCAGCAGTCTCAGCCTGTGCGATACGACTCCCCTACAGTGGACCCCATGACGAAATCAACGAAAACAACCCCGAGGACGAACGCGATGGACGAGAACAAGAAGCGCGCGCTTACCGCTGCACTGAGTCAGATCGAAAAGCAGTTCGGCAAAGGCTCGGTGATGCGCATGGGCGACCGTGTTGTCGAACCCGTCGAGGTCATTCCTACGGGCTCGTTGATGCTCGATATCGCACTGGGCATCGGCGGCCTGCCGAAGGGCCGCGTGGTCGAAATCTACGGGCCGGAATCCTCGGGCAAGACCACTCTCACCCTGCAGGCGATTGCCGAATGCCAGAAGCTGGGCGGCACTGCCGCCTTCATCGACGCCGAGCACGCCCTGGACCCGATCTACGCCGCCAAGCTGGGCGTCAATGTTGACGACCTGCTGCTGTCGCAGCCCGATACGGGTGAACAGGCGCTGGAAATCGCCGACATGCTGGTGCGTTCCAGCTCGGTCGATATCGTGGTGGTCGACTCGGTCGCCGCGCTGACCCCGCGTGCTGAAATCGAAGGTGAAATGGGCGACCAGCTGCCGGGCCTGCAGGCACGTCTGATGAGCCAGGCGCTGCGCAAGCTGACCGGCAACATCAAGCGTTCCAATACGCTGGTCATCTTCATCAACCAGCTGCGCATGAAGATCGGCGTGATGATGCCGGGCCAGAGCCCGGAAGTGACCACCGGCGGCAATGCATTGAAGTTCTATGCCTCGGTGCGCCTGGATATCCGCCGTATCGGCGCGATCAAGAAGGGTGACGAGATCATCGGCAACCAGACCAAGATCAAGGTGGTCAAGAACAAGCTGGCACCGCCGTTCAAGCAGGTCATCACCGAAATCCTCTACGGCGAAGGCATTTCCCGTGAGGGCGAGCTGATCGACATGGGCGTGGAAGCCAAGTTGGTTGAAAAGGCTGGCGCTTGGTACAGCTACGGTGAGGAGCGCATTGGCCAGGGCAAGGACAATGCCCGCGGTTACCTGCGCGACAACCCGCAGGTTGCGGTCCGCCTGGAAGCCGAGCTGCGTGAGAAGTTCCAGCCCACCGAAGCGGCGCGCGAAGAAGGCGACGCAGAGGACGGCGAGGAGTGATTTTCCCGCGGGAGCGGGCGGCGCATCGTCAGTGACGTCGTCCGCTCCTGCGGCATTTTGTCCATGAAGGCCCCGCTCCAGGGATGGGACGGGGTTGGGCGTTGCCGGGATTGGGCGTAGTAGGTGTTATGACCGAGATGGATGACCAGCCTGCGGGCAAAACCAAGCGTGGCCGTCAGCAGACGCCGTTGCAGCGCGCGTTGGGGCTGCTGGTCAGGCGCGAGCATTCGCGCAAGGAGCTTGGCCGCAAGTTGAAATCGCGAGGTGTTGATCCCGATGCGGTCGATGCGGCGGTCGCGCGCTTGGCCGAAGAAGGCTGGCAGGACGACACGCGTTTCGCCCAATCCGTGGTGCGCAACCGTGCTGGCAGCGGCTACGGGCCGCTGCATATCCGCGCGGAGCTTGGCACCCATGGCTTGGGCAGCGAGCAGATCGAGGCCGCCATGGCCTCCTTTGAAGGCGATTGGGCTGAAAACGCACGCGAGTTGGTTTGCCGCCGTTTTGGTGCCAGTGGCCCGGAAGATCTGGCGCAGCGGCGCAAAGCCGCGGATCTATTGGCCCGGCGTGGTTTTGATGGCAACTGTATCCGCCAGGCCAGTCGTTATGATCCAGAGGACTGATGAGGACTGCGCGGGCTGGGCCTGATACCCTTTCAGGGTTTCGGTTGTCCCGAATTCCCGCGCCTGCACAGGCTGCTGGGACCCGTTTGCCAGCTTATCGCCAGTCCCCATGAATACACCTGCCAAATTTACTACCTCCCAGATCCGCGCTGATTTCCTCGAATTCTTCAAGGGCAAAGGCCACACCATCGTGCCGTCGGCACCTTTGGTTCCGGGCAATGACCCGACCCTGCTGTTCACCAACTCGGGCATGGTCCAGTTCAAGGACGTGTTCCTGGGCGCGGAAAAGCGCAGCTACGTGCGCGCTGCCGACGTCCAGCGCTGCCTGCGCGCCGGTGGCAAGCACAACGACCTGGACCAGGTCGGCTATACCGCCCGCCATCACACCTTCTTCGAGATGCTGGGCAACTGGTCCTTCGGTGATTACTTCAAGAAGGACGCCATTGCCTGGGCCTGGGAGCTGCTGACCCAGGTCTGGAAGCTGCCGGCCGAGCGCCTGCTGGTCACCGTCTACCAGACCGATGACGAGGCCTATGCGCTGTGGCGCGACATGGTTGGCATCCCGGAAGATCGCATCGTGCGCATCGGCGACAACAAGGGGGCGCCGTTCGCTTCGGATAATTTCTGGCAGATGGCCGATACCGGCCCCTGTGGTCCCTGCACCGAGATCTTCTTCGACCATGGCGACCACATCGCCGGTGGCCCGCCGGGCTCGCCGGACGAGGACGGTGACCGCTTCATCGAGATCTGGAACCTGGTGTTCATGCAGTTCGATCGCCAGCCCGATGGCTCGCTGCAGCCGCTGCCGGCGCCGTGCGTGGATACCGGCATGGGCTTGGAGCGCCTGGCGGCGATCCTGCAGCACGTGCATACCAACTATGAGATCGACCTGTTCCAGGCGCTGATCCGCAAGGCTTCCGAGCTGACCGGCATGGCTGACCTGGAAAACAAGTCGCTGCGGGTGATCGCCGATCACATCCGCGCCTGCTCATTCCTGATCGTCGACGGCGTGCTGCCGTCCAATGAAGGCCGCGGCTACGTCCTGCGCCGCATCATCCGCCGCGCTCTGCGTCATGGCTGGATGCTGGGCGTGCGTCAGCCGTTCTTCAACAAGCTGGTGTCGACCCTGATCGAGCAGATGGGCGAGGCCTACCCGGAATTGCCCGCACAGGCCGACACGGTGGTGCGTGCTTTGCTGGCAGAAGAAGAGCGTTTCGCTGAAACCCTCGATTCGGGCATGAAGATCTTCGACGACGTCGCGGCCAAGGTCAGCGATGGTGTCATCCCCGGTGTGGATGCTTTCCGTCTGTACGACACCTACGGCTTCCCGGTTGACCTGACCGCCGATATCGCGCGCGAGCGCGGCATGACGGTGGACATGGCCGGCTTTGATGCCTCGATGGAACACCAGCGCGAAACCGCGCGTGCCGCCGGCAAGTTCGGTGGTGGTGTGAGCTTGCCGGCCGAACTGGTCGCCACGCTGTCGCCGACCGCGTTCCTCGGCTACGACGCGCTGCAGGCTGATGGCCTGAAGGTCGTCGCGCTGATCAAGGATGGCCGCCCGGTGGACGCCGTACAGGCTGGCGATGAGGTCATCGTGTTCACCGCGCAGACCCCGTTCTATGCCGAATCCGGTGGCCAGGTCGGTGATACCGGCGTGTTGTCGGCTTCCGGTGTGAAGCTGGCGGTCAGCGACACGCAGAAGTTCGCTGGGCAGTTCCACGGCCATGTCGGCACGCTGGAGCAGGGCGCGCTGAAGCTCGGTGACGTGCTGGCTGGTGCGGTGGATGCATCGCGTCGCAGCGCCACCATCCTCAATCACTCGGCTACCCATCTGCTGCATGCCGCCCTGCGCGAAGTGCTGGGCACGCATGTGCAGCAGAAGGGCTCGCTGGTGGCGCCGGATCGCCTGCGCTTCGATTTCTCGCATTTCCAGCCGATCAGCGCCGAGGAACTGGCGGTCATCGAGCGCAAGGTCAACGAGCAGGTGCGCGCCAACAACGCCGCCGAAGTGCACAACATGGGCATGCAGGAAGCGCTGGATTTCGGCGCCATGGCATTGTTCGGCGAGAAGTACGGCGAAAACGTCCGCGTGCTGAAGATGGGCGAGTACTCCACCGAGCTGTGCGGCGGTACCCACGTGTCGCGCACCGGCGATATCGGCCTGTTCAAGATCACTTCCGAAGGCGGTGTGTCCTCGGGCGTGCGTCGTATCGAGGCCGTGACCGGGCAGGGTGCGCTGGATTACGTGGCCGACGAGGAAGCGCGCCTGCATGAGGCAGCGCAGCTGCTCGGCGGCAGTGCCGGTGATGTGGTCGACAAGATCCGCCAGCTGGCCGAACGGCAGAAGAAGCTGGAGCGCGAGCTGGAGGCCCTCAAGGCCAAGGTCGCCTCCGGCGCTACCGCTGACCTGGGTGGCTCGGCGGTGGATGTGGCCGGGGTCAAGGTGCTGGCAGTGCGTCTGGAAGGCTTTGATGCCAAGGCCCTGCGCGATGCGGTGGATCGCTTGAAGCAGCAGCTGGGTGACGCGGTGATCGTGCTGGCGGGCGTGCAGGATGGCAAGGCGGCGCTGGTTGCCGGTGTCAACGGCGCAGCTGCGGGCAAGGTCAAGGCGGGCGAGTTGCTGGCGCACGTGGCGGCCCAGATCGGCGGCAAGGGCGGCGGTCGCCCGGACATGGCCCAGGGCGGTGGTGAGGATGGTCCCAAGCTGGTGGCGGCCCTTGAGGGCGTCCTGGCATGGGTCAAGCCACATCTGGCCTGAATGTGACAAGCCAAGCACCTTGTAGGTGTTTGCGCCCTGACGTTAACATTGGGAGTCTTTTCCCTTTGTCGTGGGGCGCATAGCTAGAAGCGCGCCAATGCCGGCGGGAAACCCTGCCGGTTCCATGGAGATTTGCAAAATGTTGATCCTGACTCGCCGTGTAGGCGAAACCTTGATGATCGGCGACTCGGTCAGCGTGACCGTGCTCGGCGTCAAGGGCAACCAGGTACGTATCGGTATCACCGCTCCGAAGGATGTGGCGGTGCATCGTGAGGAGATTTTCCAGCGTATCCAGCGTGGCGATGAGCCCGCGACCCCCGGAAGTGAAGAAACTTCCGAATAAGGGTTTACCTTTCACCTCGTTTAACGTTATTCTTCGCGCCCCGCTTCGGAATACACGCGGCGGGGCAAAAGAAACGGAGTGATGCCCGAGTGGCTGAAGGGGCTCCCCTGCTAAGGGAGTATAGGGTTAAAAGCTCTATCGAGGGTTCGAATCCCTCTCACTCCGCCAGTTTCAAAAAAGCCCCTTTCAAGGGGCTTTTTTGTGTCTGTTGGTTTTGTAGTAGCGGCTGCTGTTGATGAGTTTCTGTTTCGATGTGCCGGCGCGCCTGTCTGCGTTTTTGTAGGAGCGGCGTGAGCCGCGAAGCTCGCGGGCGATCGGATTGCTGGGTCTTGGATTCAATAGGGCCAGTGTCGCGGCATATGCGGCCCGCTGCGGGATCGGTGTCGTCTGGGTGTAGCTGTGAGTGGCGATGCGCTGTGGCGACGCTTGTAGGCTCTGCCGAGCATGGCTCGGCACTACAGAGCTGTGTGCTGCGCTGGGGTGCCTGTGTGCCCGCGTGCTTTTGCGGGAGCGGTGTAAGCCGCGAAGCTGGCGGGCGATCAGATTGCAGGGCCTTGGTGAATTCAATAAGGCCGGTGTCGCTGTTTATGCGGGCCCTCTATGGGGTGGGGCGCTCGGGTGCTGGTGGCCGCCGGTGCGCTGTGGCGACGCTTGCAAGGCCTCTGCCGAGCATGGCTCGGCACTACAGAATTGCATGCTGCGCCGAGGCGCTGGCGCGCCCGCATGCTTTTGTGGGAGCGGTGTAAACCGCGAAGCTGGTGGACGCTCAGGTTGCAGGCATGCGTGTGGATCCAGTCCGTGCGGCTTCGCTCTGCTCGTGCTGTCGCTGCGGTGTTGGTGCTGCTTGGGTGGAGTGGTGCTTGCGGGCTGCTGCTTCGCGGGGTCGTGGCGCGCTGGCGATGCCTTCGGGCATTGCTGGGGAGGCCTCTGCCGAGCACGGCTCGGCGCTACACTCGACGTTGGTTATTGCGGGGCTCTGGTGCTTGCTTCAGTGCTGTTTTGTCCGGCGTGATAATCCATCCGCAAAACGCACATAAAAAAACAGCAGGCAATGCCTGCTGTTTTTGGTATTGGTGCGCTCGGAGAGATTCGAACTCCCGACCACCTGGTTCGTAGCCAGGTACTCTATCCAACTGAGCTACGAGCGCTCAACATTGCTGTTGTAGTTTGAAGCGGTGCAGATTATATCTGCGTTCTGACATGGTGCGCTCGGAGAGATTCGAACTCCCGACCACCTGGTTCGTAGCCAGGTACTCTATCCAACTGAGCTACGAGCGCGTCGTTGCCAGGAGCGAGATTATGCGGATTTGAGCCGTTTGCGTCAACGCTTTTGTGAAAATTTCTTAATCTTCGGGATGAATCAGTGCGTAGGCCACGTTCTGTGGCGATTTCATCCAATGAAAGTGGTCAGCGACCACGCCCAGCTCGGCCGATGACAGTAGTTTCAGGCTGTGCGCAGAGGCGGGAAGCTTTGCCAACAGTTGCTGCATTGAACTGACCGGTGCCAACCAATCGTGGTCCATCACCACTGCGCGCGTCGGTGCGCTGATGCGGCGCATGCCGGCTTCCAGATCGATGGGCAGGTTCTGCGCAGCGTAGTGATTGCTCAAGCCAACGCGTGCCCAGTCGCGTATCAGGCCGCGTGCTTCGGTACCGCCGAAGCCGACGCGGCGTCCGGGCAGGGTGCCGTTGCGTTGTGCCAGCCAAGGCAGGAAGCGATACGCCAAGGGCAGCAACCAGCCACGCGGTGGCGGGAAGCTCCGCCACCATGGCGTGCCGCTGGCGACCAGCCATAGCGCGTCCAGTTCGGTCTCGCGCAGGCCCGCATAACAGCAGCTGAGCTGGCCGCCGAGGCTGTGGCCACCCAGCCGGAACGGGAGCCCTGGCAGTGCGCTGTGTACGGCGGCTTCGGCTGCGGGCAGGTCGAGTTGCAGCAGCTCTTTGTAGCCCCAGTCGTGGCTGCGGTCAGGACGCAGGCTGCTGCTGCCGTTGCCGCGCCATTCGTGCAGGAATACCGCAATGCCGTGTTCTGCCAGCGCTTGGGCGAAGGCCTGGTAGTGGCGGGCCGCAACCCCCAATGCCGGCAGCCATAGCAGGCAGGCGCGCGGCTTGGTGGGGAGGTAGGCTAATAGTTCGAAGCTGTGGCCATCGGCGCTGCTGACGCGCAGCGCGCTTGCTTGTGGGGTTGTCTCGGCGCCGAGGTTCATGCCGGGCGCGCCGCGCCGAAGTGATCCAGTACCATCACATCGCTGCGGCCCGGGTGGTAGCCGCCCTGCAGGCCACGGGCGACGTAGTCGATCGCCGCTTCGCAGGCGTTGGCCAGCGACAGCCCGCAGCACAGCTGCGCGGCGATGGCGGAAGCCAGGGTGCAGCCGGTGCCGTGTGCATCCACCGGCAGCCGAACATGGCTGAATTCCTCGCGGCTGACGCCATCGAAATAGCGGTCGATGACCCGGCTGCCTTCCAGTAGATGGCCGCCTTTGAGCAGGACCGCGCCGGCGCCCATGTCGAGCAGCGCGGCGGCGGCATCTTCAGCGTCGTCGGCGTTGCTGATGCTGCGCCCGAGCAGCAGCTCTGCTTCCGGCGTATTCGGGGTCAGCAGGGTTGCCAGCGGCAGCAGCCGCTCGCGCATCGCGCGCAGCGCGCTGTCTTCGAGCAGCTTGGCGCCGCTGGTGGCGACCATCACCGGGTCGATCACGATCTGCGGCGGGCGCCGTTGTTCCAATGCGTCGGCGACCAGATGGATCACCTCGGCATTGGCCAGCATGCCGAGCTTGACGGCGTGGATATCGAAGTCATCGAAACACGCATCGATCTGCGCGCGCAGGAAATCCAGCGGCGGCACATGCACGGCGGTGACGCCACGGGTGTGCTGTGCGGTGAGTGCGGTGATTGCGGACAGGCCATGCACGCGGTGCGCGGCAAAGGCTTTGAGGTCGGCTTGAATGCCTGCGCCGCCGCCGGAATCGGAGCCGGCAATGGTCAGGGCGGAAACGGGGGTGGAAGGACTCATTGGCCGATTGTGCAGTGTTTGCCGAGGGCCTGCTTCATCCCTGCCGGCGCACGGCCCATTGCCGGTACAGCACATAACCCAGGCCGCTCAATCCGGTCAGCATGGCCGGTACCAGCAGGGCGTCGTACTGCCAGCGCGCGAACAGCCATGCGCCGAGTACACCGCCGGCCAGAAAGCCGCTGATGATCAGGCCGCTCAGGGTCAGCCGGTGCATCGGTACGGGCAGGCCGCGCAGCAGATGACCCAGGCCGATGCCAAGATCGGTGAACATGCCGCTCAGGTGGGTGGTGCGCACGACCGCGCCGCTGAAAGTGGTGGCCAGCGCGTTCTGCAGTCCGCAGGCCATCGCCGCGGCCAGTGCGCCCCAGACCTGTTGCTGTTTGAACAGGGGAATGGCCAGCAGCAACAGCGCCGATTCCAGTGCCAGCGCAACGCCATAGCGGCGGCCAAGCTGGAGGGTGCTGTCCTGGATGATCAAGCCGCTGAGCATCGCGCCCAGCGCAAAGGCGATCAGCAGGCCCCAGAGGTGACCGACCGAGCGCCAGTCGGCATGCGCCAAGGCAATGCCGAGCTGGCTGGTGCTGCCGGTGACATGGCTGACCGCTTGATGCTCAAACCCCAGAAAACCGACCGCGTTGACCATGCCAGCCACGCAGGACAGCGCAATCGCACCGATCCAGACCCAGGTGGGCAGGCGGACCTTCATCGCGCCGCCGGGTCAGGGCGACGACTTGGCGCCGTTGCGTTCGATGCTGCTGAAGGTGCCGGCTTGCGGGTCGTAGACGGCGCCCCAGAACTGCGCGCCGCCATCGCAGGCCCGGATTGCTTCGCGGCCCGGGTCGATTTCGCTGTGGTCGGGCAGGGTGAAGGCGTTGATGTAGATCAGCCGCTTGCCACCGGACTCGAAGCCCACGTACTGCCGGCCGGACAAAGCCGGCTCGGCAATGACGGGTTGCAGCTGCGCAAGGCGGCTTTCCAGTGCATCGATATCGGCACGGCTGGGCGCCCAGTAGCCTGTGACTTCACCGGCGTGCTTGGCGGGGCTGTCGCGCGAGCAGGTGTCCAGCACCTGCGCGGCGACCACGGGGCGGGTGACCACCCAGGACTGTCCCGTCTTTACCGCCGTCGGCACGCTGCCAGGGCGCGTGTTCGACGGCGTGCAGGCGGCTACGGCCAGTGTGGCTGCGGCCAACAGGGACAGGGTATGCAGCTGTTTCACAGAACCTCCGAAGCGTAATCGGCCAGGCGCGAACGTTCGCCCCGACGCAGTGTGATGTGTGCACTGTGCGGCCAATTCTTGAAACGGTCCACCGCATAGGTGAGGCCGGACGTGGTTTCGGTGAGGTAGGGGGTGTCGATCTGCTCGACATTGCCCAGACAGACGATCTTGGTGCCGGGGCCGGCGCGGGTGATCAGGGTCTTCATCTGCTTGGGGGTGAGGTTCTGTGCCTCGTCCAGAATCAGATAACGCGACAGGAAGGTGCGCCCGCGCATGAAGTTCATCGAGCGGATCTTGATGCGGCTGGCCAGCAGATCGTTGGTGGCCGCACGGCCCCAGGCGCCGCCGTCCTGGTTGTGGGTCAGCACTTCCAGGTTGTCGGTGAGCGCGCCCATCCACGGCGTCATCTTTTCCTCTTCGGTGCCGGGCAGGAAGCCGATGTCCTCGCCGACGCTGACCGTGGCGCGGGTCATGATGATCTCGCGGTAGCGCTGTGTATCCATCGTCTGCGCCAGGCCGGCGGCCAGTGCCAGTAGCGTTTTGCCGGTGCCGGCGGTGCCGAGCAGGGTAACGAAATCGATCTCCGGGTCCATCAGCGCGTTGAGTGCGAAGTTCTGCTCGCGGTTGCGTGCGGTGATGCCCCAGACCGAATGCGAGCCGTGGCGGAAGTCATTGACCACCGACAAGGTAACGCGGCCATCGCCCTCGACCTTGCTGACCTTCAGCTCGACTTCGTCGTCGCCGTGCAGGTAAGCGAACTGGTTGGGATGCCAATCCTCATCGTCTGCGGCCATGATTTCGTAGCTGGTGCGGCCCTTGTCGCTCCAACTGCGCAGGCCTTCGCTGTGCTTCTTCCAGAAATCTTCCGGCAGCACGGTGGCGCCGGTGTAGAGCAGGCTGAAATCGTCCAGCGCGCGGTCGTTCTCGTAATCCTCCGAGTCGATGCCGGCGATTGCGGCCTTGATCCGCAGGTTGATGTCCTTGGAGATGAACACCACCGGGGTTTCCGGGTGCTGTTCCTTCAATGCCAGGATCGCGCCGAGGATGGCATTGTCCGGGATCACCTTGCCAAAGCTCTTGCCGGCCTCGAAGTGGCTGGTCTGGAAGTACAGGTTGCCGGCGCTCTGCGCGCCACGCAGCTGCAGGCCCTTGGGTCGTGCCAGCGGCACGCCGTTCTGCACGCTGCCGATGCCGGACGCTTCGATCAGCTCGTTGAGGAAGCGGCTCACCTGGCGGGCGTTGCGGCTCGCTTCGGTGGTGCCCTTCTTGCCGTTGTCCAGCTCCTCGATCACCTGCATGGGCAGGTAGACATCATGTTCCTCGAATTTGAACAGCGCGGTCGGGTCGTGCATCAGCACGTTGGTATCCAGTACGTAGATGCGCTTGCCTCGGGTCATCGTCGATTCCTGGTGGCGGGACAGGGTCACGCCATCGCACCTGCAGGGCAGGGCGATGACATGGGTTGGAACGGGATGTGGGTCACTTGGTTTGAGCGGCCTTCAGTGCTTCCAGCACCGCATCGGCATGGCCGGCGACTTTGACCTTGCGCCATTCCTGCACGAGCTTGCTGTCAGGAGAGATCAAAAAGGTGCTGCGTTCGATGCCACGTACCTGCTTGCCGTACATGTTCTTCATCTTGATCACGTCGAAAGCGTTGCACAGCACCTCATCGGCGTCGCTGATCAGTGGGAACTTGAAACCCTGCTTGGCGCAGAAGTTGTCGTGCGACTTCAGCGAGTCGCGGGAGATGCCGAACACCTGTGCCCCGGCGCGCTTGAACTTCGGCAGCAGGGCATTGAAGTCCAGGCCTTCGGTGGTGCAGCCGGGGGTGCTGTCCTTCGGGTAGAAGTACAGCACCAGCCATTGGCCTGCCAGCTCGCCGAGGCGGGTGGTGGTGCCGCCGGACAGGGCCAGCGGCAGCTCGAGGGTGGTTCGGTCCAGGGTATCGCCGATGTTCATCAGATCCTTTCCGGAGCCTGGGGTAGTTCGATTGCAGTTACATGAAACGCCGCGCGCCTGTGACGGGCGCGCGAAACATTAGAACTTCATCGGGTCCATGATCGCGTCCAGGTTGAGGTGGTCGCAGAATTCGAGGAAATCGTCGCGCAGGGCGGCGATATGCATGTTTGAGGGAACACCAATGGTGATCTGCGCTGAGAACATCTCCGCGCCCGTCTGCATGGCCTGGTAACGCGTGCTCTGCAGGTTCTCGATGGTGATGCCCTGGCGGTCGAAGAAGTCGGCCAGCTGGAACAGGATGCCCGGCTTGTCGGCGGCAACGACCTCGACAATGTAGGGGAGCAGGTTGGACTGGGCCTGTTTGGCGGCGGTGCGGTACCACACCAGCTTCAGGTTTTCCTCGCGCTCAAGCCGGGTCAGCATGGCCTCGAGCTTGGCTACCGCGTCCCACGAGCCGGTGGCCAGGGTGGTGACCGAGACATCGCGGCCCACGGTGGCAAGACGGGCATCGACCAGGTTGCAGCCGCTGTCGGCGATTCGACGGGTGACGGACAGCAGAGGGGACTCCGGATGCGTCGTATAGGCGTTGATCAGGAGGTGGTTTTCGGTCGGCAGCGGCCGCGGCGTGGTGTCGGTCAAGGTGGTTCCGGGAGCTAGAGAGTCTGAACAACACCGTTGAAGGGCTGTTCGTTGGCGTCCAGCATACTTGCCCGTGCTTTCGACCGGCAAGTAACATGCCTTCGGTCACGAACCCGCCGACCGGCGGGCTTGTTTACCCCCACGAAGAGCGACTGACCCTTTGTCCATATCTGGTCTCATCACCGCGCTGGCGACGCCTTTCAAGGCCGACGGCGCACTCGATCCTGAGGGCTGGCAGCGCCTGCTGGCCCAGCAGCTCAAGGGCGGCGTCCAGGGTGTAGTCGTGGCAGGCTCCACCGGCGAAGCCTCCACCCTGTCCGACGATGAATACGACGGCCTGCTGCGCAGCGCCGTTGCCGCCTTTGCCGGCAAAGTGCCGGTGCTGGCCGGTACCGGCCTGTCCGGCACCGCCCGGACCATCGCCCTGACCAAACGGGCGGCCGCCAATGGCGCCACCCATGCGCTGGTGGTCACCCCGCCTTATGTACGCCCAACCCAGGAGGGCCTGCGCCAGCATTATCTGGCGGTGGCCGAGCAGGGCGGCTTGCCGGTGGTGCTGTACAACGTGCCCGGGCGCACCGGCTGCGACCTGCTGCCGGAGACCGTGGCCGCGCTGGCCACGCACCCGAACATCGTCGGCATCAAGGAGGCGGTGGGCGATACCACCCGGCTGAAAGCCCTGCTGGAACTGCGCAGCAGCAGCTTCACCATTCTCAGTGGTGACGACGGCTCCGCCGCCCGTTCCATGTTGTCCGGCGCCGATGGCCTGATTTCGGTCGGCTCCAATGTGCTGCCGGGGGCTTACCGGACGATGTGCGACCTGGCCCGCGCCGGTCAGCATGAAGCGGCCGAAGCCTGGGATGCCCGCCTGCAGCCGTACCACGATTTTTGCGGTGTCGAGTCCAACCCCATTCCGGTCAAGGCGCTGCTGCAGCGGCTTGGTATTGGCCATGGGCTGCGCTTGCCGCTGCTTCCGCTTTCTGCGCCGCACCACGCACATGCCGATCATCTGGCTGCTGACGTGGACGCGTTGGAAGAACTATCCAGCCGCTGATTCAGCGGCCTCTGAACTCTGGAGATTCACCCATGCGTCAAACCTCTACCGTTCGCGTGTTCTCGCTGGTGCTGCTGGGCGTTGTCACCGCCGTGGCAACTTCCGGCTGCTTCTTCAAGCGCGGTGCCCGCGGCGACTACGCCCTGGCCCCGGAAGCGCGCCCGCTGGAAGTGCCGCCGGATCTGAACCTGCCCAGCACCGCTGGCTCGGCGCCGATCCCGGCATTGGCCTCGGCCGCCAAGCCGGCCGCTGCTTCGGCAGCCACCGTCGCCTCGTCGCAGAGCGGCTTCACCGTCAGCGGCAGCCGTGACGAGGTGTTCGGCAAGGTCGGTGAGGCACTTGCCGGCGTTGACGGCCTGACCATCGCCAGCCGCGCGCAGCTGCTGGGTTCCTATGATGTTGCCTACGAAGGCAGCAACTTCCTGGTGCGCGTGGTTGCCGTTGATGCCGGTGCCTATGTGTCGGCGGTGGATCCGCGCGGCATGCCGGCCACCGATGCGGCCGCAACCAAGCTGATCGCGGCATTGAAGGCCAAGCTGGCCGGTTGATGGCAGCGGTTTTGAGATGAAAAAAAGGGCGCCGCGTAAGCTGGCGCCCTTTTTATTTGGCTGGCTTCATCGGCTGGCGGTAGCGACGCTCAGCGTTCCAGCAGCTTGAGTTTGTCTGGCTTGCCGTCCCACTCGGCGGCGTCGGCCGGCGGGTCTTTACGTACGGTCAACACCGGCCAGGCCTTGGCCAGCTCGGCATTGAGCGCGACAAAGCCTTCCTGGCCGGCCGGCACATCGTCCTCGGGGAAGATGGCGTTGACCGGGCATTCGGGCTCGCACAGGGTGCAATCAATGCATTCGTCAGGGTCGATCACAAGGAAGTTGGGGCCTTCGTGGAAGCAATCCACGGGGCAGACTTCGACGCAATCGGTGTGTTTGCACTTGATGCAGTTTTCGGTAACGACAAAAGGCATGGCAGGGTCCGGCTTTGATCCCCGTAATTCTAGATCAGGATGCAGGGGGTGGGCGTGGGCATTCTCATTGGCCGTGCTTGCTGGCGCAAAGAGGTGTGCCGGAGCCAGGGCCTTGGGGCACTGGCGGGGTGTACAAAGCAAAAAACCCCGCAGAGCGGGGCTTTTTGGTTTCGCAGACGGAGTTGGTGCTCCCTAGGGGACTCGAACCCCTGTTTTAGCCTTGAGAGGGCCACGTCCTAACCACTAGACGAAGGGAGCGTTTTGTTCGCGTCTGGCGAGCGCGCTAGTATATGCATCTGGTTGCCGCTCGGCAATCCCGTAAACCCAACTGGAAGCGCCAACATCAATTCCATAGTTACAACGCCGTTCACCGTCCGCGTGATCCCGCGCGACCAGCACACCATCTCGCGCCGGGACATCAGCCCCAATGCGCTGAGGGTGCTCTACCGTCTGCGCGAATCCGGCTTCGGCGCCTATCTCGTTGGTGGCGCTGTGCGCGACCTACTAGTAGGTGGACGCCCCAAGGATTTCGACGTTGCCACCGATGCAACGCCGGAGCAGGTCAAACAGCTGTTCCGCAATTGCCGCCTGATCGGCCGCCGCTTCCGCCTTGCGCATGTGGTGTTCGGCCGCGAGATCATCGAGGTGGCGACGTTCCGCGCCAACAGCGATGACGGCAGCGGCGACCGCGAGGTCGAGAACGGCATGCTGGTCCGTGACAATGTCTACGGCAGCATCGAAGACGATGCAGTCCGCCGCGACTTCACCTGCAACGCACTGTATTACGCGATCGAGGATTTCTCGGTGCGTGACTACACCGGCGGCTTTGAAGACGTGATGGCCCGCCGGATGAAGCTGATCGGCGACCCGGAGCAGCGCTATCGCGAAGATCCGGTGCGCATGCTGCGCGCGGTGCGGCTGGCGGCCAAGCTCAACTTCGAGATCGAGGCGACCACCGCCGAGCCGATCCCGCGCCTGGCCAACCTGCTCAGTGAAGCCGCACCGGCCCGCCTGTTCGAGGAAGTGCTGAAGCTGTTCCTGTCCGGCCACGGCGTGGCCAGCTTTGAAGGGTTGGAGCGCTACGGCCTGCTGGCGGTGCTGTTCCCGGAAAGCGCCGCGGCGCTGAAGAGCAACCGTACCGGTGCCCTGCGCCGCATTCTGATCGATGGCCTGCGCAATACCGACGAACGCGTCGCCAACGAGGAGCCGGTGTCACCGGCCTTCCTGTTCGCGCTGCTGCTGTGGCCGGCCTTCTGCCGTGCGCTGATCGGCCTGCAGAAGCAGGGCCTGGCGCCGGAAGAGGCACAGCGCCGTGCCGCCGACCGGGTCACCCTGCACCAGCTCAGCACCATTGCCCTGCCGCGCCGCTTCTCGCTGCCGATGCAGGAGATCTGGCTGCTGCAGTCACGTTTCAGCTCGCGTCAGCGCAAGCGCGTGATGCGTACCTTGAGCCACCCGCGCTTCCGCGCTGCGTTCGACTTCCTGGCGCTGCGCCAGGCTGCATCCAGCGAGCACCAGGAAGACATCGAGTTCTGGCGCGAGGCACAGGCGCAGGCTGGCCACGAGCTGGGTGTCGAACTGGACTCGGTGCATACCGACGGTGAGGTCGAAGAGAGCGCGCCGCGTCGCCGCCGCCGCCGTCGTCGTCCTGGCGGCAGCGCAACTGCGGGCGAGTAAGCAGGGATGGTCGTAGCCTGTATCGGCTTGGGCGCCAACCTCGGCGACGCGCCCGCCACCCTGCGTGCGGCGATCCAGACGCTGGCGGGCTTGCCTGGCACGAAGTTGCTGGCCAGCTCGCGCTTGTACCGCAGCCCTGCCTGGGGCAATGAGGCGCAGCCGGATTTCGTCAATGCGGCCGTGGCGCTGCAGACCGAACTGCCTGCGCCGCAGCTGCTGGAGCAGCTGCTGGCGATCGAGCAGCAGTTCGGGCGGGTACGCGAGCCGGGCCAGCACTGGGGCCCGCGGTTGCTGGATCTGGACTTGCTCTTATATGCCGAGCAGGTGATCGACCTGCCGCAGCTGCAGGTGCCGCATCCCTTCCTGCACCAGCGCGGCTTCGCTTTGCTGCCTTTGGCCGATGTGGCGCCGCAGGCCCTTATTCCGGGCCATGGAACAGTGCGGGACGTATTGGTTGGTATCAATACCAGCGGTATCGACCCGATAGGGGGATAATGGGCGGCTCATAAGCCACCGTTATGACCACATGAGCACACACGCAGATAGCAAGCCCTGGACCGTACCCGCCCTGGCCGAGGCCAAGCGCAACGGCCAGAAGCTGGTGATGTTGACCGCCTACGATGCCGGCTTCGCCCGCGCCTTCGACGCCAATGGCGTGGACCTGATCCTGGTCGGTGATTCGCTGGGCATGGTGGTGCAGGGGCACGATTCGACGCTGCCGGTCAGCGTCGATGACGTGGTCTATCACACCCGCGCGGTCGCCGGCGTGCTGGAACGCGCGCTGCTGGTATCGGACCTGCCGTTTGGTGCCGATGCCACCGCCGAGCGCGCGCTGGACGCCTCGCTCAAGCTGCTGCAGGCCGGCGCGGAGATGGTCAAGATTGAAGGTGCCGGCTTCAAGCTGGACATCATCCGCCACCTGGTGGAGCGCGAAATCCCGGTCTGTTCGCACCTGGGCCTGACCCCGCAGTCGGTGCTTCGCCTGGGCGGCTACCGCGTGCAGGGCCGTGGCGATGCCGGCAAGCAGTTGCTTGACGATGCCAAGGCCGTGGCCGAGGCCGGCGCCAGCCTGCTGGTGCTGGAGTGTGTGCCGACCCCGATTGCCGGGCGCGTCACCGCTGGCGTTGCCATTCCCACCATCGGTATTGGTGCCGGCCCCGATTGCGACGGGCAGGTGCTGGTGCTGCATGACTTCCTCGGTCTGGACAGCGGTCACCGACGTCCCAAGTTCGTCAAGGATTTCCTTGCCGAAGGCGGCTCGGTGGCCGGTGCGGTCCGTGCCTATGCCGACGCCGTGCGCGCTGGCATCTTCCCCGACGCAGAGCACGCTTACGCATCATGATCGAAACCGTTACCGAACTTTCCCGGCTGCGCGAGGTTGTCAGCGGCTGGAAGCGCGATGGCCTGCGGGTGGCGTTGGTGCCGACCATGGGCAACCTGCACGCCGGCCATTATTCGCTGGTGAAGTTGGCGCGTGAGCACGCCGACAAGGTGGTTTCCAGTGTTTTCGTCAATCCGACCCAGTTCGGCCCGAACGAGGACTTCACCCGCTACCCGCGCACGCCCGAGGCCGATACCAGTGGCCTGGAGCAGGCCGGTTGCGACGTACTCTGGCTGCCCACAGTCGAGTCGATGTACCCGTTCGGCGTGGAGCTGGCTGCCAATGTGCATGTGCCAGGCGTCAGTTCGCTGCTGGAAGGGGCACATCGCCCGGGGCACTTTGACGGTGTCTGCACGGTGGTCAGCCGCCTGTTCAACCAGGTGCAGCCGGATGTGGCGGCATTTGGGCGCAAGGATTACCAGCAGCTGGCGGTGATCCAGCAGATGGTTGCCGACCTGGCGTTCCCGATCCAGATCCTGGGCGGGGAAATCGTGCGCGAAACCGACGGCCTGGCGATGAGCTCGCGCAACCAGTACCTGACCGCCGATGTACGGCCGCAGGCCACGGTGATCCGCAAGGTGCTGCTGGCCGCGCGCGATGCCTACCTGGGCGGCGCCGAGCGGGTGGCGGTGGAGCAGGAGGCGGCTGCACGGCTGCAGGCTGCGGGCTACCTGGTGGATTACGCGGTGGTGCGCATGCCCGACCTGAGCGAGCCGGGCAGCAGCCATGAGGGTGCCCGCGTGGCACTGGTGGCGGCCAAGCTGGGCAACACCCGCCTGATCGACAATATCGAGTTCTGAACAGGGCAGCGGGCGGACTTTTCCTGTCCGTCAACGACTGTTCGCGTGACCTTCAATGGCGCCCCTGTGGCGCCATTGTTGTCTGTGCGGAACAGCTGCCGGATAGGTCATGTTGCAGTGCGGGCAGGGCCTCGCAGCGGTGCTAGACTGCGCTCTTTCTCACGCAGTTTCGGCATTGTCATGCAACTTTCCCTGCTCAAGACCAAGATTCACCGCGCCACCGTCACCCATTCGGAGCTGAACTACGAAGGCTCCATCGCGATCGACGACAACCTGTTGCAGGCGACCGGCATCCGCGAGTTTGAACAGGTGCACATCTGGGACGTGACCAACGGTGCCCGTTTCACCACCTACGCACTGCGGGCGGAAGCCGGCAGCGGCGTCATCTCGCTCAACGGCGGCGCTGCGCGCCACGTGCAGGTGGGCGACATCATCATCATCGCCGCCTTCGCCAGCATGAGCGAAGAAGAAGCCAACAGCTTCAAGCCCAAGCTTGTCTACGTTGACGGCGACAACCGCATTTCCCACACCAACGACAGCATCCCCACACAGGCCGCATGATCACCAACAACGGATTCGACGTTTTGCACGCCCACGCCCAGCGTTTGCAGGGCACAGGCATTCCCTCGCTGATGGCCGCAGAGCCTGACCGGGTGCAGCGCATGGCGCTGAAAGTCGGTCCGTTGTACGTGAACTTCGCGCGGCAGAAATACGACCGCGCGGCCCTGGATGCCTTGCTGGAACTGGCCGCCGCGCGCGATGTCGCCGGCGGTTTCCAGCACCTGTTCGCTGGCCAGAAAATCAATCTCACCGAAGATCGCTCGGTGCTGCACAGCGCGCTGCGCGGCGATGCCAGTGATGCGCCGGTTGCAGTAGCTGCACGTGCAGAAGCGGTGGCGGTGCAGGCGCAGATGGGCGGCTTGATCAAGGCGCTGGAAGCCAGCAATGTCACCGATATCGTCAGTGTCGGCATTGGTGGCTCGGATCTGGGTCCGCGCCTGGTCGCTGACGCCCTGCGCCCGGCAGCGGGTGCGCGTTTCCGCGTGCATTTCGTTTCCAATGTCGACGGCGCGGCCATGCAGCGCACCTTGGCGACGTTGGACCCGGCGACCACCGCCGGCATTCTGATCTCCAAGACCTTCGGTACCCAGGAAACCCTGCTCAACGGCCGCATCCTCTGCGATTGGCTGGGCGGCAGTGAGCGCCTGTACGCAGTCAGTGCCAACCCCGAGCGCGCCGCCAAGGCCTTCGACATCGCCGCCGAGCGCGTGCTGCCGATGTGGGATTGGGTGGGTGGCCGTTACTCGCTGTGGTCGGCGGTAGGCTTCCCGATTGCCTTGGCAATTGGCTTTGAGCGCTTCGGTCAATTGCTGGAAGGTGCCGCGCAGATGGACGCGCATGCGGCCAGCGCACCGTTGGCGGAAAATCTGCCGGTGCTGCACGCACTGACCGACATCTGGAACCGTAACGTGCTGGGTTATGCCACGCATGCGGTGATGACCTATGACCAGCGCATGGCCTTGTTGCCGGCGTACCTGCAGCAGCTGGTGATGGAGAGCCTGGGCAAGCGGGTCAAATGCGACGGCAGCCCGGTGGACGGTGACACGGTGTCGGTGTGGTGGGGCGGCGCGGGCACGGACGTGCAGCACAGCTTCTTCCAGGCGCTGCACCAGGGCACCAGCATCGTGCCGGCCGACTTCATCGGCTGCGTGCGCAATGATGATCCTTACGAAATCAATCACCAGGCCTTGCTGGCCAACCTGCTGGCGCAGACCGAGGCCTTGGCCAACGGCCAGCACAGCGAGGATCCGCACCGCCAGTATCCGGGTGGCCGCCCCAGCACGATGATCCTGCTGGACGCGCTGACCCCGCAGTCGCTTGGTGCCTTGATTGCGATGTACGAACACGCGGTCTACGTGCAGTCGCTGATCTGGGACATCAACGCCTTCGATCAGTTCGGCGTCGAGCTGGGCAAGCAGCTGGCCAGCCAGTTGCTGCCGGCGTTGCAGGGCGAGGCGGTGGAGATTGCCGACCCGATGACCCGGGAGTTGTTGGCGCGTTTGCGCTGATAGCTGATTGTCGTTTGGAAGAAAAGCCGCGCAGAAATGCGCGGCTTTTTCGTGCCCCCTCCCTTTGCCGAAGGCAAGGGGAGGGTTGGGGAGGGGTAAGCCCTTCGCATTGCCGGTGAAGGCCCCTTGCCGAGCATGGCTCGGCACTACAGAAAGCGGGGTTACCTGTTCGGGTCGCGTTCGGGGCTGGGGCGTTTGATCAGCTTGCGCTGCAGTGAGCGCCGGTGCATGCCGAGCAGGCGTGCCGCTGCCGATACATTGCCGCCGGTCTCATGCAATGCCTGCTGGATGTGCTCCCATTGCAGGCGGCTGATCGGAGTCATTGCATCCGGGGGTTCAACATCGTCGGACTCTTCGCCCGCGTCGTCGTCTTCGCCCAGGGCGCGCAGGATCATCTGCACGGTCGCCGGCTTCGGCAGGTAGTCATCGGCACCCAGCTTGATCGCTTCCACCGCCGTCGCAATGGAGGCATAGCCGGTGACCAGCAGGATGCGCATGTCCTGGCGCAGTTCGCGCAGCGGCTGGATCAGGCTCAGGCCGGATTCGCTGCCAAGCTTCAGGTCGATGAGTGCGAATGCCGGCGGCTTCTGCGTGGCCTGCTGCAAGGCGCTGATGGTATCGGTGGCGGTGATCGCTTCGATGCCACGGCGGGCCAGCGTGCGCTGCAGGGTGCGCAGGTAGAGCGGATCGTCGTCGACCAGCAGGCCGTGGGTGGCGGGAGCATTCATGGACTTACCTCGATGTTGTTCAACGGCAGGCGAAAGCCGACACGTGCTCCCTGGCCTTCGGCCGGACGCATCCATAATTCGCCATGCAGACGCTCAATGGTGGCATGCGACAGGGCCAGGCCGACACCCATGCCGTTGCTTTTGCCGCTGTTGAACAAGGTGCCTGGCAGCGCCGCATCATTGGCGTTGAAACCCGGCCCGTAATCACGCACTTCGCCGTACAGCTGGCCTTCGTGGATGCGCAGGTCCAGGTCGATCTGCGCGCGGCCGGCGTGCTCACCGGCATCGGCGGCGTTGTTCAGCAGCACCTGCAGCAGATGACCAATACCGGGGTCCAGCTTGAGTTGCAGCGGGGCATCCGGGTTGCGCCGCAATTGGATGGTCGGGCGCACCAGCCGCCATTGTTCGAGCACGCTGGCGATGGACACCGGTGCACGGCTGCCGGCGCCTTCGGCCGGTGCTGCCAGTGCGAGCACCTTTTCGCGGCACTGGACCAGCAGCTCGCGCAGCGTTTCCAGATCGTCACGCATTTCCGGGGTGGCGGCCCCTTGCTCGACGATGTCGTCAGTGAGCAGGGTCATGGTCGCCAGCGGGGTATTGAGCTCGTGGGCGACGGAGGCCGCATGCGTGGCCAGGGCGACAATGCCTTCGTTGCGGACGAAGCGCTCGCGCAGCATCGCCAGCTGGTTCTCGCGCTCTCGCAAGGCCGCAGCGAGGCGCGTCGAAAACACCAGCACCACCACGCTGGACAACAGGAAGTTGGCCGCCGCGCCCCACAGGTGCAGGCTCATCGTGTCGAAATAGCCACCCTTGAGCGGCAGCCCGAATACCGCGCTCAACGCGTAGCCGCCCACGCAGGCCGCCGCGACCGCATGGGTCCAGCGCAACGGCAAGGCCAGCGCGGCCAACGCGATCAGGATCAGGAACAGCGAGCCGAACGGATTGGCGATGCCGCCGCTCCAGCCCACCATCCAGGTCAGCACGGTGACATCGACCAGGATGTGGCCGAAGGCGGTAACCGGCGCCGGGTCGCTGTCGTGGACGCGCAGCTGCACGTAGAGGTTGAACAGGGCCAAGACCGCTACGCCGGCCCACAAGGGTTCCTGCGGCAGGTCCAGGCCCAGCAACCAGGTGGCGACCAGGATGGTGGCGGCCTGGCCGGCGGTGGCCAGCCAGCGCAGGCTGCATAGCGTGCGCAGAAAAGAGGTGTCTCGGGTTTCCATGGCGCAATCGTATGCTGTCGAGGTGGCTACAACGCAATCCAAGGTTCATGCCTTGGGGCGGTTGGCGCGCTAAAATGGGGCATGCATGACGCCGTGACCCGCCCAACACCGCCCACCGACGCTACCGCGTGGCCCCGCCGCATCACCCAGTCCGTCGCCATCGGCGGCGTCAAGGTGGGCGGAGGAAATCCCGTGGTCGTGCAGTCGATGACCAATACCGATACCGCCGATGTGGCTGCCAGCGTCAAGCAGGTGGCCGAACTGTGGCGCGCAGGTTCGGAGATGGTGCGGCTTACCGTCAACAACCCCGAATCGGCCGCAGCCATCCCGCGCATCGTCGAGAAGCTGGCGATGATGGGCATCGAGGTGCCGCTGATCGGCGACTTCCATTACAACGGCCATCAGTTGCTGACCGGCGAACCGGCCTGCGCCGAGGCGCTGGCCAAGTACCGCATCAATCCGGGCAATGTCGGCTTCGGCAAGAAGAAAGACACCCAGTTCGCGCAGTTGATCGAGTTCGCCATCAAGTACGACAAGCCGGTGCGTATTGGCGCCAACTGGGGCTCGTTGGATCAGGCGCTGGCGGCCAGATTGATGGATGAGAACAGCCAGCGCGCACAGCCGTGGGATGCGGGCCGGGTATTGCGCGAAGCCCTGATCCGCTCGGCGCTGGATTCGGCGCAGACGGCCGTTGAGCTGGGCCTGCCGCGTGATCGAATCGTGCTGTCGGCCAAGGTCAGCGGCGTGCAGGAACTGATCGCCGTATACCGCGACCTGGCGCAGCGCTCGGACTTCGCCCTGCACCTGGGCCTGACCGAAGCCGGTATCGGCAGCAAGGGAATCGTCGCCTCGTCGGCGGCCTTGGCAGTGCTGTTGCAGGAAGGCATCGGCGACACCATCCGCATTTCGCTGACGCCCGAGCCGGGCCAGTCGCGTACGCAGGAAGTCATCGTCGCCCAGGAGCTGCTGCAGACCACCGGCCAGCGCGCTTTTACACCGATGGTCACGGCATGCCCGGGCTGTGGCCGCACCACCTCCGAGTTCTTCCAGGAGCTGGCCAAGGTGGTGCAGAACCATGTGCGCGAAAAGATGCCGGTGTGGCGTATCAGCCACCCCGGTGCGGAAAACATGACCCTGGCGGTGATGGGCTGCATCGTCAACGGCCCGGGTGAATCGCGCCACGCCAATATCGGCATTTCATTGCCGGGTACCGGCGAGACGCCGGCCGCGCCGGTCTTTGTTGATGGTGAAAAGAAGGTGACCCTGCGTGGCGAAAACATCGCGCACGAGTTTGTCGCGCTCATCGATGACTACGTCGAGACCCGGTATGCACGAAGCTCCGGTTGATTCCCGGAGCGAAGCAGCCGGTCTGCGCCGTTGGCTCGCCCACAATGCGTGGCGGCTGGTGGTGCTGTTCATCGGCGTGCTGCTGCCACTGGCGGGTTTCGTGGCCTTGGCTGACGAAATCCACGAGGCCGAGGCGTTCCACTTCGATGCGGCATTGCTGTTGCGCATGCATGCAATGACGTCGCCTGGCCTGAACGCATTCTTCGTGCTGATGTCCAAGCTCGGTTACCAGTGGGGCGTCATCCCGCTGGATGTCCTGATCGTGGCGGTAGTGCTGCTGCGCCGGCGTTGGCGCAAGGCCGCATTCGCGGCGACGGCATTCATTGGCTCGGCCTTGTTGAACCTGGGCAGCAAGCAGATTTTCCAGCGCGAACGCCCCAGCCTGTGGGAGTCGATTGCGCCGGAAAGCACCTTCAGCTTTCCCAGCGGCCATGCCATGGGCTCGATGACGCTGGCGCTGACCCTGGTTTTTTTGACCTGGCGCACACGTTGGCGTTGGCCGGTGGTGGCCTTGGTCAGCGCTTTTGTCGTTTCGGTAGGGCTGTCGCGGGTTTACCTGGGGGTGCATTACCCCTCGGATATCCTGGGCGGCTGGTGTGCTGCAACGATCTGGGTAACAGGCGTTTACATGCTGATGTTCCGCCGCCGCTGGTCGCTGCCTGCGCCATAAAGCGCGTTGCAAGGGGGATTGTCCAAAAGGTAAGAGAAGTCCTAAGTCATTGGACGAATTGACCTGATGGATACAGTATGGGTTGGGACGGCATAGTGAACTCGCCAGCCGCAGGCGCATAAACCGCATCATCCTGATGCTTAAAACTACAGACACATTTCCTGCGAGTGGGTGTCCGATAGAGCCCAGTTGGGCCACTTCTGCTTGATAATACGCATGGCCTTGCCATGAGGGGACGGGGAGGGCCGTCGCCTCGCATGCTCGGATTTTGCCGCGCCCAAGGCTTCAACTGTCACCTCGCCGCGAGGAATCCTTCATGACCATCAGTGTTTTTCTTATCGATGACCACGCGCTAGTACGCACGGGCATTCGGATGATTCTTTCGGGGCAAACCGGGATTGAAGTCATCGGCGAAGCGGATAGCGGCGACATCGCGCTGCCGCAGATCCGGCGGCTGAAACCGGACGTCGTCCTCTGCGATCTGCACCTTCCCGGCCTGAGCGGGCTGGAAATCACCGAGCGCATCGTCAAGGGTGATCACGGTACCCGGGTCATCATTGTTTCCGTGCTGGAAGACGGGCCCATGCCCAAGCGCCTGCTCGAGGCTGGCGCCTCCGGCTATGTGGGCAAGGGCGGCGATTCGAAAGAGCTGATCCGTGCCATCCACGATGTGGCCATCGGCAAGCGTTATCTGGCCACCAGCATTGCGCAGAATCTTGCGCTGTCCAATCTTGAGGGCGGGGCCTCGCCGTTTGACCTGCTTTCGCCGCGTGAGCTGGAAGTAGCGCTGCTGCTGATCCAGGGGCATCGTCAGGAAGAGATCGCACGCCGCTTGAGCCTCAGTGCCAAGACGGTCAATACGCACAAGGCAAGGCTGTTCCAGAAACTGGGCGTGCAGGACAACATCGCGCTGGCCCGGCTGGCCAGTCAGTATGGTGTGGGCGACCCGACCCGCGCGATCTGAATCGTCCGCAGCGGGCTGCAACTGCGGCGCTGCGCAGGATGAGGATATCGGGTCAAGCAGCTGCTGCGGTTGAGCAGCGCATCAAAAGAGCGCAACGGCAACGTTGCGCTCTTTTTATTGGCTCAGCGCCAACGCAGGAGCACCACAATCCGCAAAGCAGACGGATACCAGGTGTAGGAGCGGCGTAAGCCGCGAAGCAGGCGAACTGTCAGATGCAGGCGAAGCATAAACCCAAGGCAGACGAATTGTCAGATGCAGGCGAGCCATCAACCCCAAGGCAGACGAATTGTCAGCTGTAGGAGCGGCGTAAGCCGCGAAGCAGTTAGATTGTCAGCTGTAGGCACGCCATCAACCCAAAGCAGATACATAGCAGACGCCAGCGACAGCAAGATTCAAGCACCATCAGCGTCGCAGCTTTCCCTGCTCCCACAGAAAAGCAGAAAGCGGCCCGAAGGCCGCTTTCTGTAGTCACACAGGGAAGTACTGATCAGACGTTGTGCGGCTGATCGTCCTGCTTCTTCTCTGCCTCTGCCTCTGCTTCTACCGCTACTACGCTCGCCTCGCTCTCAGCGGGTGCGGCCGGTGCAGCGACGGGTGCCGGTACAACAGCTTCGGCAGCAGCCTTCTCAGTGCTCTCTTCAGTCACAGCGGTCTGGGCGAACAGCTGCCCATTCTGCGGTGCTGCCGGAGCGGCGGCTTCGGTGCGCGGCGTGGCGATCGGAGCCGGCGTGCTGATCGCTTCGGTCACTGCTGTGACAGGCGCAATCAACTCGACCGGTGCAGCGACGATCGGTGCGGCAATCACCGGCGCGGCAACCACTGCTGGTGCAGTGGCGGCAGCTACCTGTTCGACAGCAACCACTTCAGCGGCGACAACAGCCGGGGCTGCCGGTGAGCTGACAACGGCTTCGGCGACCGGCGCTGCTGCCTGCTCAGCCTTGACCACAGCTGGCTCGGCGATCGGAGCGGGCACCTGCGCAGGCGCTTCGGCGACAACTGCCGGGGTGCTTGCGACAACCGCAGCGGCGACCTGTACCGGTGCAGCTGCAACCGGCTTGGTCTCTGCGACGGGGGCTGCAGGCTTTGCCTGCGCAGCCGGAGCGGAGGCGGCTGCCGGAGCGGCCACGGTTGCGGGTTCGTCGTCGAACTCGAACTCCGGCTGGCTGCTGGTGGCCTTGCTCGGCGCTTCGGCAACCTCACCATCGGCATCATCGATGCCGTCGATACCGTCCTCGTCACCCAGGTTTTCGCCACCTGCGGTGCCTTCACCATTGCCACGACGACGGCGACGACCGCCGCGACGACCGCGACGACGACGGCCACCGGCTTCGCCAGCACCTTCTTCGCCAGCGACAGTGGCTTCGTTCTCGTCGGCGACAGCCATTGCCGGCTGTTCTTCAGCGGCAATCACCGGCTTGGCGATTTCGGCGGCCAGGGTGTTTTCCTTGACCACTGCTTCCGTGCTGACAGCGGCTTCGTTGGCAACAAGGGCAGCTGCAGCAGCTACCGGCGCGGCGACGCGGGCAGCGTCCTGTGAGGGCTGCTGCTGGCGTGCGGGCTTCTCAGCCTGCACGTTTGGCTGCTGTGCCTGCTTGTCAGTGTCCTGCTGCTGCTTTGGCTGCTTCGGCGGCCGCGGCTGCTTGGGTTGCTGCTGCTGTTGCTGTTGCTCGTTGTTGCGCGGCGGCTTTGGCTGCTGCGGGGCCTGCTCGCCACGCGGTTCATTGCGCTGCTTGGGCTGCTGCTGAACCGGGTTCTGCTGCGTCTGCTGCTGCGGCTTGTCGCCGCCCTGACGGCGATCGTCGCGGCGCTGCTCGTCGCGACGGTTGCCGTTGGCATTGTTGCCATTGCCCTTGCCGCCACGTGCCTGCTGGCCGTTGCGACCGTCACGGCGCTGGTTGCGGTCGTTGCGGCCGTTGTCCTGGCGCTGCGGCTGGGCAGGCGTTGCGGCAGTTGCCGATTCGCCACCGAACACGCGCTTGAGCCAACCCATCACGCCGCCTGCGGCGGGGGCGACGGGGGCAGCAACCGGGGCCGCTGCCGGCTCGGTTTCGGCGATCTCACGTACCGGTGCCGGCTGGCTGTGCTTGACGTGGGTTACGGCCGGTGCCGGCGGAATGTTCAGCTGTGCCTTGGTCAGGGCATGCACCGGCAGCTTGCGCGGGGTGCCGCGCTGGTAGCTGGGCTTGCTCGACTCTTCACCCAGTTCGTTGTCGCGCAGGCGCGTGACTTCGTAATGCGGGGTGTGCAGCTGCTCATCGGCAACGATGACGATGGGGGCGTCGTGGCGCTGCTCGATTTCACGCAGCGCGCTGCGCTTTTCATTGAGCAGGTAGTTGGCGATCTCGACCGGGGCCTGTACCAGCACCTGTCCGGTGTTCTCCTTCATCGCATGCTCTTCGGCAACGCGGATGATGGACAGCGACAGCGACTCGATGCTGCGCATGCGGCCTTGGCCGTCACAACGCGGGCAGACGATCTGGCTGGATTCACCCAGGCTCGGACGCAGGCGCTGGCGGCTCATTTCCATCAGGCCAAAGCGCGAGATGCGGCCCAGCTGGACGCGCGCACGGTCGTACTTCAGCGCGTTCTGCAGGCGGTTTTCGACTTCGCGCTGATGCTTGCTGGAGGACATGTCGATGAAATCGATGACCACCAGGCCGCCCAGATCGCGCAGGCGCAGCTGGCGGGCCACTTCTTCGGCGGCCTCCAGGTTGGTCTGGAACGCGGTGTCTTCGATGTCGCTGCCCTTGGTGGAACGGGCCGAGTTGACGTCGACCGCGGTCAGCGCTTCGGTCTGGTCAACCACGATCGAGCCGCCGGACGGCAGGCGCACGTTGCGCTCGTAGATCGCCTCGATCTGCGATTCGATCTGGAAGCGGTTGAACAGCGGGATGTCGTCTTTGTAATGCTTGAGCTTGCGCAGGGTCTGCGGCATCACCTGCTGCATGAAGTCGCGTGCGGTCTCGTACAGCTCTTCGGTGTCGACCAGGATCTCGCCAACGTCGGCACGCAGGTAGTCACGCAGGGCACGCACGATCAGGCGCGATTCCTGGTAGATCAGGAACGGGGCCGGCTTGGTCAGTGCGGCTTCGGCGATCGAACGCCAGACCTGCAGCAGGTAGTCCAGATCCCATTGCAGCTCTTCGGCATCGCGGCCAACGCCGGCGGTGCGGATGATCACGCCCATGTCGTCGGGGATGTTGAGCTTGTCCAGGGCTTCTTTCAGTGCGGCCCGGTCTTCGCCCTCGATGCGACGCGAGACGCCGCCAGCAGAGGGGGAATTGGGCATCAGCACCATGTAGCGGCCGGCCAGGGAGATGAAGGTGGTCAGGGCGGCGCCCTTGTTGCCACGTTCTTCCTTATCGACCTGCACGACGATTTCCTGGCCTTCGCGCAGGAGTTCCTTGATGGTGGCCTTGTTGTGGTCCACGCCCGCCTGGAAGTAATCGCGGGAGATTTCCTTCAGCGGCAAAAAGCCATGGCGTTCACCGCCGTACTCGACAAAGGCGGCCTCGAGCGACGGCTCCAGGCGGGTGATGCGGCCCTTGTAGATGTTGGACTTCTTCTGTTCCTTCGACGGCTGTTCGATGTCGATGTCGTACAGGTTTTGCCCGTCGACGATGGCCACGCGCAGTTCTTCAGCCTGCGTGGCATTGATCAGCATTCGCTTCATTGTGCGTTCCTCGCGCGCTGCTACCGCGCGGAACGCCATGGGGTTTCGCCTCTGGACACGGTTCGCCGCCCATTCGCGCAGGCGCGGGCAGGGCGGCTTGGGTTTCCAGCGCTACGACACCACGGCAGGCCGCGGGAGCGCTTCTTTCTTGTTTTAGGTGTTTCAGGGCCGGCGGCCGCCCGCGGCCGGGGCCGATGGCGTCGCGCGGGACATGGGTTTCGTCCAGCTCAGATGCTTTTTGAGCATCCGGCGATGGCCGGGGACGCCGACGAGCCGCTAACATGGCCGCCCCGGGGGCGGTGGCCGCGCACTGTGCCGGATTCGTAGGGAGCGGGGCTTCTGGCCCTGACCAACTTCCAACGAAATCAATCCCTTATATCGCCCCCCGAGTGTAGCAGAATAAATAGGCCGATGACTGATTCCGACAAGCCCCAAGCAGCGCCTGCCGCCAAGAGCAGCGTACGCATGATCAAAGTGCCCGAAGACCGGGCAGGACAACGGCTGGACAACTTTTTGTTGGGCCAGCTCAAGGGCGCGCCACGCAGCCTGGTGTACAAGTTGGTCCGCAGTGGCCAGGTCCGTGTGAATGGCGGCCGTGCCAAGGCCGACCGCAAGCTGGACGGTGGTGAAGAGATCCGTATTCCGCCAGTCAATCTCAATGAGATCGGAGACAAGGCGCCGCCGCCTAGCAGTTTCCTGCAGCGTATGGAAGAGGCCATCGTCTTCGAGGACGCCAAGCTGTTGGTGATCAACAAGCCGACCGGCGTCGCCAGCCATGGCGGCAGCGGTATCAGCCACGGTGCGATTGAAACCATGCGCGCGCTGCGGCCGAACATGAACCTGGAGCTGGTACATCGGCTGGACCGGGACACCTCCGGTCTGCTGATCCTCGCCAAGAAGCGTTCGGCGCTGGTCGAGCTGCAGGCCTTGCTGCGTGAAGATCACGGCGGCATCCAGAAGCGTTACCTGACCCTGCTGGCCGGGCGCATGCCCGACGGCGTGATGAGTGTGGACGCACCGCTGCATGTTGGCCTGCGTCAGGGCGGCGAGCGCCATGTGCAGGTGAATGCGATAGGCAAGCCGTCGCTGAGTCATTTCAAAGTGCTGGAGCGCCGCGGCGGCCAGTCCTACTGCGAAGTCCGGATCGAAACCGGCCGCACCCATCAGATCCGCGTGCATGCCCAGCATATCGGTCATCCGGTGGCCGGTGACGACAAGTACGGCGATCCTGCAGTCAACAAGCGCTTTCGTGAGCAGATCGGGCTGAAACGCCTGTTCCTGCACGCGGCCTCGCTGGAGTTCGCGCTGGATGGTGGCAAGACACCTTATGTATTGAATGCACCGCTGCCACCGGATCTGGTGGATGCGATGAACAAGCTTTGAGGATTTGAAGCCGGGATTGGGGGATCGTCAGCCTGACGGTTCCCCATTGCCGGACCTCGGTGTCTTTGTGGGAGCGGCGTGAGCCGCGAAGCCGGCCTTGCCCGAAGATCCAAAGACCTAAGTCATCTGATGATGTGGCTGCTTCGCGGCTGACGCCGCTCCCACAAAAAAATCTGATTCCAGAGTCTCTACCACTTGAACAGCACCAGGCTCACCGCAATGCTGGCCATGCCGATCACCAGCCCGTAAACGGTCTCATGGCCTTGGGCGTAGCGCTTGGCCGCTGGCAATAGTTCGTCCAGGGCCAGGAACACCATGATGCCGGCGATCAGGCCGAACACCGCGCCGAAGGTGGCCGGGGACAGGGCGTCCGCCAGCAGGAAGTAGCCGATGGCGGCGCCGACCGGCTCGGCCAAGCCGGACAGCAGGCTGGCGCCGAAGGCATAGGATTTTCGCCCTGTGGCCAGATACACCGGCACCGCGATGGCGATGCCTTCGGGGATGTTGTGGATGGCGATGGCAAACGCCAGCGGCAGACCGACCGAGGGGCTTTCCAGGGTGGCAAAGAAGGTCGCCAGGCCCTCCGGGAAATTATGCGCGGTGATGGCAATGGCGCTGAGCAGGCCGACCCGGCGGATCTGGGTGTGGCTGTGGTCGTGGAAGGCCGGGTCCTGTTTGTCCAGGCTGTCGTGCGGGTTGGGCACCAGATGGTCGATCACCACCACCAGCAGCACGCCGCCCAGGAACCACAGGGTGCCGTAGGTATAGCCGAGGCGGTCGCCATAGGCCTGGGCGAAGGAGCTGATCGACTTGTTCAGGATCTCCGACAGCGAGACGTAGACCATCGCGCCGCCGGCAAAGGCCAGCCCGAACGCCAGCAGGCGCGGGTTCGGGCGTTTGGAGAACAACACCAGCAGGCTGCCGACGGCCGTGGCCAGGCCGGCAGCGAAGGTCAGGGTGAACGCCAGCCAGAGGTTGTCACTGGAAAAAGCGTGCATGCGCGGGGGCCGATGCCGGCTCAGCCGCCTCGGCGTGCGCGCTCTTCAATGGCAAAACATTCATTTGGTTTGGGGTCGGGCGGGTTGAAGCTGACCGGCACCTGGATGGTGGTGGGCACCGGCTGGCCGTTGCGGGTAGCCGGGTTGAACTTCCATTCGCGCACGCGACGTGCGGCGGAATCGTCCAGCTGGCTGTTGCCGCTGCTGGTCACCAGCGAGACATCGGTGGGCGTGCCCTGCGGGCCAACCACCACGCGCAGCACGCTCTTGCCGCCGACGCCGGTGCAGGCCAGTTCGGCCGGGTAGTCCGGCGGCGGGGTCTGCACGGCGGCCACTTCGGTGGGGGCGATGACCGGCGCGTCCGGCTGATCGGCGCCGTTGCAGGCGCTCAACACGGCGGTGGTGCCCAGTGCGGCCAACAGCAGAGGCAGTTTCATGTCATTGCTCCGTTAGTGCGGATGCCTTGGCGGCACAGATGAAGTCGTTTTCGCTCAGGCCGCCCACATCATGGGTGGAAAAGCGCACGACGGCACGGTCGTAGTGCACGCCCAGGTCAGGGTGGTGGTCTTCGCGATGGGCGATCCAGGCCAGCGCGTTCACGAACGCCATGGTGCCGTGGTAGTTGTCAAAGCGGAATGTACGCGTGAGCGCCTGCCCATTTTCGGCCAGCTCCCAGCCTGGAATCTGCGGCAGCAACTCGGCCAGCCGCGCTTGGCTGAGGCGGTATTCGCTGCCCCGGCGTGGGCTGCAACGCGCTTGTTGCAGGGGAATCAGATCAGGGGCCATGCAAACCTCCATCAAACAGGTGACTGAACCGTGCCGCCGTTGGAATCACTGTCCCATCGGTGGCGACCAAGACACGGCTAGAATACCCGCATGATCCAGATCTCAGATACCGCCCAACGTCATTTCCGCAAGTTGATCGAACGCGAGGCCGTGCCCGGTATGGGCGTGCGCCTGAGCGCGATGGACCCGGGAACCCCGAGCGCCGATGCGCGCCTTGAATTTGCCGACCCCTCCGAGCTGCTGGGCGACGAATGGGCCGTGGATTGCGATGGCTTCACCTTGTATGTGGCCGCTACCAGTGTGGCGTGGCTGGACGGTGCCGAGATCGACTATGTCACCCAGGCTGCCGGTACCCAGCAGCTGACCATCAAGGCACCCAAGATCAAGGGCGAAGCGCCCGGTGACGCAGCGTCCATCGTCGAGCGTGTGCGTTGGGTGATTGAAAACGAAATCAATCCGCAGCTGGCTTCGCACGGTGGCCGTGTCGCGGTGCAGGAAGTGTCGGCTGATGGCGTGGTATTGCTGCGTTTCGGCGGTGGCTGCCATGGCTGTGGCATGGCCGATGTGACCTTGAAGCAGGGGATCGAAAAAACCTTGATGGGCCGGGTGCCGGGCATTACCGCCGTGCGTGACGCCACCGACCACGAAACCGGTCAGGCGCCCTATATTCCGCGCGACGGCGCGGGCTGAGCCGCCACCACGCATGCCGGTGACATCGGTTACCGAGCTGATCAATCTGCTGGCCTCACGCCGGCAGACCAGCATCCTGCACGACCGCCGCACCGGCATGCCGTACAGCTGGAGCAACTGGCTGCGCACGCGCATGTCCAAAGGCTTGTCGGCATTTGTCGATGGCGATGTGGGCGAAGCAATTGCAGCGCGCCCGCCGCGTCCACGTAGCGCGCCTGCAGCCGCGCGGCCGCTGTGGTGGATCATCGTGTCGCTGTTCTGGAACGGTGGCGAGCCGCCGCCGCGCGATCAGCGTGGCCTGCGTTGGTTCGCCGGTTTCTTCAGCGCTGCCCTGCATGTGCTGTTCGCACTGCTGTTGCTGTGGGTCGCGCTGGTGCGCAGCAATGTGCCTGAGCAGAACGCCGAAGAAGGCGAGCGCGTGCAGGTCGAGTTCCTTGGCGACGGTACCGCGCAGGACGAAGGCGGTGGATCACCCGCTGCCGGCTCTGCGGCCGCCGCTGCAGTCGCGGCGCAGGCTGCCGCCGCAGCGCAGTCGGCAGCGGCGTCGTCCGCAGCAGCGGCGCAGGCCGCCCCGGCTGAACAGCCTGTTGAACAGCAGGCAGCGCCTGCCGCCTCCGCCGATGTTGCCGCCGCGCCAACGCCGGTGGAGTCACCGAGCCCACAACCCGCACCGCCGGTCGAGCAGCCCTTGCAGGTGACCGAGACCAACCGGCCGACCACCGATTTCGTGGTGCCGCCGGTAGCGGTGGTGGCGCCGACACTGCGTGGCAGAGAAACCCAGGTGCGTGAGCGTACGATTGAAACGGCGGTTGATCGTCCGCAGCCGACACAGGCGGCGCGTCCCGCTGCCGAGGTTGCCGTGCAACTGCGCCAACCCCAGGTGCAGGTGCGCGAGCGTCAGGTCGAAACTGCCGAGCAGCAGCCGGCCGCGCTTGCGCAGCCGCGTGTACGTGAGGCGCAGGTGCAACTGCGCACGCCGCAGCTGGCTGTTCGCGAACGCCAGATCGAAACCGCAGCACAGGAGTCGGTAGCGATGGCGGCGTTGCCCAGCCGTAGCACCGAGGTGCAGGTGAAGACACCGGCCATGGCGGTGCGTGAGCGTGCGGTGCCGGGCGTGGTGGACAAGCCGGCGGCATCGGCAAACGCGGCTGCGGCGGCCAGTGCACAGGCACCTGCGAACAAGGCGCAGGGCAGCGCATCTGCAACTGCCGCAGCCAGTCCATCGGCCAGTACAGGGCGGGCTGCAGCCGCTACTCCCAATCCGCGTCCTGGAACCAGCGCCGGCGCCGGCCCCAAACCGCAGGATCGCAGTGGCGGCTGGGCAGCGCCGACGCGTGGTGATGATTGGGGCGCATCACAGCGGCAGGTGGCCGGCAGTGCGGGTGGGCAGGCTGACAAGGGAACCGGCCTGTTCAACGCCGATGGCAGCGTACGGCTGGGCGGCAACGAAGGTCAGGCGCAGGACGCCGCCAAGCGCGGTGCGCCCGGCGGTGATGCCGATACCTGGAGCAAGGAGCGCATCGCCGAGTCCGGCACCTGGCTCAAGCGGCCGCCGTATGACTACACGCCGACCTCGTTCGACAAATACTGGGCGCCCAACGAATCGTTGCTGGCCGAATGGGTGCGCAAGGGCATCAAGAGCGTGGAGATTCCCATCCCCGGCTCAAGCAGCAAGATTTCCTGCGTGGTGTCGATGCTGCAATTCGGCGGCGGCTGCGGCCTGACCAACCCGAACATGCAGGAGCAGCCGGCAGAGGCGCGGCCGCCGCCGGATATCCCGTTCAAGAAAGAGCTGCAGGAAGACAACGGCAGCCGTTGATGGGTCTGCAGTGCGCGGTTGTTGCGTTGCCTTTTGTAGGAGCGGCGTAAGCCGCGAAGCACATGCCGGATCAGATGCCACATATGCTTGAGTTTCGGCAATATCAGCTTCGCGGCTAACGCCGCTCCTACAAATAGGGCTGACGCATCGCGTGGTAGCTGATCAATCAAAACAAAGCCGCCCAAGGGCGGCTTTGTTGGTTCAAGTGTGCTGCTGCAACAGTTGCGGTCAGTCGACGCCGTGCAGGTCGCGCAACTGGCTGGGACGCGAACCGAAGTAGGCGGCCAGGTCTGCGATGTCCTGGTCGCTGAGGCTCTGCGCCTGCGGGGTCATCAGCATGTGGTCGCGGGTGCTGGCGCGGTAGGCCTGCAGCGCGTGGGCAAGGTAGTCGCCGTATTGGCCGCCGAGCTTGGGATAGGTCGGGTCGATCGGGTTGTTGCCGTCGGCGCCGTGGCAGTCGATGCAGCTTTGCCCGGTCGCTTTGCCCTTGGCAGCGGCCAACTGCTCGCCGGCAGCAACACGACCCGCCGGCAGGCCGGCGGACGAGCTGGATCCGTGTTCACCGCTGGCGTGGCCCGGGTCGGCCGCAGACTTGTCGCTGGACTCCACCTCCGACTGTGTACAGGCAGCCAGACCCATGGCGGCGACCAGGGCGATGGACAAACGCAGTGCGTGCGTGGCTTTCGTCATGGTCGGCGCTTATTTGAGGGTGGACAGATAGGCGGAGAGATCAGCGATGTCCTGCGGGCTGAAACTCATCGATTGCGCCTGCATCGTTGGATGCTTGCGCTTGCCTTCGCGGTACTCGGTCAGCGCCTGGGTCAGGTACTGGGCCGACTGCCCGCCGATCTTCGGCACGCGGTAGCTGGGGTAGGCGTTCTTGTAGCCGGTGATGCCGTGGCAGCCCTGGCAGGTATATGCCAGGGTCCGACCGGTAGTGGCATTGCCGCTGCTGGGGGTTGCCGGTGCGGCAACGGGGGCAGGGGCGGGGGCGACGGCGGGTGTAGCAGACTGCGGATCAGCTTGGGCGGCCCCGAAGGTCAGGGCAAAAGCCAGAGCGAAACAAGCGGCGAGCGGCTGCGGGCGCATGGTTTCCTTATCCGGTGAGCGGGTCTGGGGTTCCGCCGTGGGATACGGAACGCGCCGAGTATAGCCCGCGTATTTACCCGTTCGGAACAGGCAACTGGATGCTGCAATGCGATAACCGAGGTCAAACAGGTGGTACCCATGACTTTCGGGGCATGGTGTGGGCGTGGGGTGGTGCAATACTTTGCTACAACACCTGCCTACGCATCCCCAGGGACAAGACGATGTCGCGACTTTTCACTCTGCACGCCCGCACCGGAAGCTGCGCTGCTGCACTTCTGATCACCACCTCGTTGTTGCTGGGAGGCTGCAAGGCCGGAGGCGAGGAGGCCAAGGCAAAGACCCCGGATGAGCAGAAGGCCAGCGACGCGGTGCCGGTGGAAGTGGCCAAGGCCGAGCGCCGAGGTATCGCCGCCAGTTACGCAGGCACTGCCGCATTGGAACCCCGTGCCGAGTCGCAGGTGGTCGCCAAGACCTCGGGTGTGGCGCTGGCCGTGCTGGTCGAGGAAGGCCAGATGGTACGCGCCGGGCAGCCGCTGGTGCGCCTGGACCCGGACCGCGCGCGGTTGAGCGTCGCGCAGAGCGAGGCGCAGATGCGCAAGCTGGAAAATAGCTACCACCGTGCCGAGAAGCTGGTGCAGCAGCAGCTGGTCAGCGCTGCCGATGTGGATCAGCTGCGCTACGACCTGGAAAACGCGCGGGCGATGTACCGGATGGCGACGCTGGAGTTGTCCTACACCACGGTGGTCGCCCCGATCTCCGGTGTGATCGCTTCGCGTGACATCAAGCCGGGCAACTTCGTGCAGATCAACTCGCCGATCATCCGCATCGTCGACAGCGGCCAGCTCGAGGCCACGCTCAATGTGCCCGAGCGCGAAATCGCCAAGCTCAAGCCGGGCCAGGCGGTGTCGCTGCAGGTCGATGCATTGCCGGGCAAACCCTTCACCGGCACCGTGGACCGTGTTGCCCCGGTGGTGGACAACGGCACCGGCACCTTCCGCGTGGTGACCACCTTTACCGGCGAAGACGCACTGCAGGCCGGCATGTTCGGCCGCCTGAGCATCAACTACGACCAGCGCGCCGATGCGCTGGTGGTGCCGCGTACCGCACTGTTGGAAGACGGCGGCAAGCCGGCGGTATACGTGGTCCGCGATGGCAAGGCGATGCGCACCGAGCTGGCACTGGGTTACGACGATGCCGGTTGGATCGAAGTGCGCAATGGCCTGCAGCAGGGCGATGAAGTGGTCATCGCCGGCAAGGCTGCACTGCGCGAAGGCAGTGCCGTGCAGGTGATTGGCAAGGACAAGGACAAGACGGTGGCAGCCAAGGCGCCGGCAGCTGCACAGGCGTCCAAACAATGAGTGACCACGGACCGTCGGCTTCCGGCGGTGGCTTCGACCTGATCGAATTCGCCACCCGCCGCCGCGTCACCATCGCGATGATGACGCTGACCCTGGTGTTGTTCGGCCTGATCTCGCTGTCGAGCTTGAAGGTCGAACTGCTGCCGGACCTGAGTTATCCCACCCTGACCGTGCGTACCGATTACGAAGGTGCGGCGCCGGCCGAGGTGGAAACCCTGATTTCGCAACCGGCCGAAGAAGCGCTGGGCATCGTCAAGGGCCTGCGCAAGCTGAAATCGATTTCCCGTACCGGCCAGAGCGACGTGGTGCTGGAGTTCGCCTGGGGCACGGACATGCAGCAGGCCGGGCTGGACGTGCGCGACAAGATGGAGACGCTGCAGTTGCCGCTGGAGGCCAAGCCGCCGGTGCTGCTGCGCTTCAATCCGTCGACCCAGCCGATCATGCGGCTGGCGCTGTCGTCCAAGCAGGAGGCCGGCAACGAGGCCGACGCGGTACGGCGCCTGATGGAGCTGCGCCGTTATGCGGACGAAGACCTCAAGCGCAAGCTTGAGCCGGTTACCGGCGTGGCTGCGGTCAAGGTCGGCGGTGGCCTGGAAGATGAAATCCAGGTCGATATCGACCAGCGCAAGCTGGCCGCGCTCGGTCTGTCGCTGGACACGGTGATCCAGCGTCTGCAGCAGGAGAACGTGAATCTGTCCGGCGGTCGTCTGGAAGAAGGTTCGCAGCGTTACCTGGTACGTACCGTCAACCAGTTCGCCACCGTTGAACAGATGCGCGAGATGCTGCTGACCACGGTCAGCGGCTCCAGTACTGCCAGCTCGGCCGGTGAAAACCGTCAGCTGATGTCGGCCATCCTTGGCAGCAGCGATCCGAACGTGATCGCGGCAATGCGCAGCGATGGCAGCAGCAGCGCGCCCAGCGTGCGCCTGAAAGACGTGGCCGAGGTCCGCCAGGGCTACAAGGAACGCGAGGCGGTGATCCGTGCTGGCGGCCATGAAGCGGTCGAGCTCGCCGTCTACAAGGAAGGCGATGCCAATACCGTTTCCACCGCCGATGCGCTGGAAGCCAAGCTCGAAACGATCCGCAAGGAAATGCCCAAGGACATCGAGATGACGATGGTGGAAGACCAGTCGGTCTTCATCCGCCACGCCATCAAGGACGTCAAGATCGATGCGGTGATCGGCGGCCTGCTGTCGGTGCTGATCATCTTCCTGTTCCTGCGCGATGGCTGGAGCACCTTCGTGATCTCGCTGTCGCTGCCGATCTCGATCATCGCCACGTTCTTCTTCATGGGCCAGCTCGGCTTGAGCTTGAACGTGATGTCGCTGGGCGGCCTGGCTTTGGCCACCGGCCTGGTGGTGGATGACTCGATCGTGGTGCTGGAGTCCATCGCCAAAGCGCGTGAGCGCGGCATGGGCATTCTGGAAGCGGCGATCAAGGGCACCCGCGAAGTGTTCATGGCGGTGGTTGCCTCCACGCTGACGACCATCGCGGTGTTCCTGCCGCTGGTGTTCGTCGAAGGCATCGCCGGCCAGCTGTTCCGTGACCAGGCACTGACGGTGTCGATCGCCATCGCCGTGTCGTTGGTGGTGTCGATGACCTTGATCCCGATGCTGAGCGCCTTGAAAGGACGCCCGCCGTTGGAGTTCCCGGCAGAAGACCCGCGCGAGCCGTGGCGTCCGCAGAGCCGTTGGAAGAAGCCGGCGGCCTACGCAGGCCGTGGCATTGGCGCGATGTTCCGCTACGGCTTCTATTTCCTGGCCTGGAGCGTGGTGCGGATCTTCCGTGGCATAGCTGCGGTGGTTGGCCCGGTGATGCGCAAGGCCAGCGACCTGGCGATGGCACCGTATGGCCGCGCGGAAGCCGGCTATCTGCGCGCGCTGCCGGCAGCATTGAAGCGCCCGTGGCCAATTCTGGGTTTCGCGACCCTGGCCTTTGGCCTGACCTTGGCGGCGCTGCCGTTGCTGGGTGTGGACCTGCTGCCGCAGCTGGCCCAGGACCGCTTTGAAATGACCGCCAAGTTGCCGCCGGGTACGCCGCTGGCGCAGACCGATGCGCTGGTGCGCGAAGTGCAGCGCAAGCACGCAGATGAAGAAGGCGTGCGCCTGCTGTACGGCGTGTCCGGTACCGGTACGCGGCTGGATGCCAGCCCGACCGAGAGCGGTGAGAACATCGGCAAGCTGTCGGTGGTGATGAGCGACACCAAGCGCGAGCCGGAACTGACCGAGAAGCTGCGCGAGACCATGAAGGCCTGGCCGTCGGCGCAGGTGGACTTCGCCCGCCCGGAACTGTTCGCGCTGTCGCCGCCGCTGGAAATTGAAATCGAGGGCAACAACCTCGACGACATCCGCGTGGCCGGCAATCGCCTGGCCGGCATGCTGCGCGAAAGTCCGCACTATGCCGACGTCAAGTCGACGGTGGAGCAGGGCTTCCCGGAAATCCAGGTGGTGTTCGACCAGGACCGCGCTGCGGCGCTGGGCCTGACCACGCGGCAGATCGCCGATGCGGTGGTCAACAAGGTCAAGGGTAATGTGGCCACCCGCTACAGCTTCCGTGATCGCAAGATTGACGTGCTGGTGCGGGTGCAGGAATCGGAGCGTTCTTCGGTGGACGATATCCGCCGCCTGATCGTCAACCCGACCGGTGCCAAGGCGATCGAGCTGGCTTCGGTGGCCGATGTCATCGCCACCACCGGCCCGAGCGAAATCCACCGCGCCGATCAGCGCCGTGTGGCGATTGTTTCGGCCAACCTGCGCGACATCGACCTGGGCAAGGCCATCACCGAAGTGCAGGACATGGTTGCCAAGAACCCGTTGGGCACCGACGTGGGCATGCATATCGGTGGCCAGGGCCAGGAGCTGGGTGAATCTATCCGCTCGCTGCTGTTCGCCTTTGCGCTGGCGGTGTTCCTGGTCTACCTGGTGATGGCATCGCAGTTCGAATCGCTGCTGCATCCCTTCGTCATCCTGTTCACCATCCCGCTGGCGTTGGTTGGCGCAGTGGCGGCCCTGCTGCTGGCACGATCGCCGGTATCGGTGGTGGTGTTCATCGGTTTGATTCTCTTGGTCGGCCTGGTGGTGAAGAACGCCATCATCCTGATCGACAAGGTCAACCAGCTGCGCGAGGAAGGTGTGCCCAAGCGTGAGGCGTTGGTGGAGGGCGCGCGTTCGCGTCTGCGTCCAATCATGATGACCACCTTGTGCGCGGTGTTCGGCTTCCTGCCGCTGGCCCTGGCCTTCGGCGAAGGTGCCGAGGTGCGCTCGCCGATGGCGATCACCGTGATCGGTGGCCTGCTGGTCTCGACCATGCTGACCCTGCTGGTGATCCCGGTGGTATACGACCTGCTGGACCGCAAGCCGGATGAGTACTACGCCGAGCGTGGCCGTCGTGCGCGCCAGGCGATGGCCCAGGCCGAGCAGGTGCTGAGCCATGAGCAGGACCCCATCGGCGGCATCAAGGACTGATCGGATGAATATCACCGAACTCTCCATCCGCCGCCCCGTCACCACCATCATGCTGTTCGTGTCGATGGTGGTGATCGGCCTGATTGCCGCGTTCAAACTACCGCTGGAGTCGGAACCGGAAGCCTCGATCCCGTTCTTCTTCATCGCCCTGCCATACCCGGGCTCCACTCCGGAAGAAGTGGAACGCAACCTGTTGCGACCGGTGGAAGAAGCCATCGCGACGATGCCCGGCATCAAGACGATGAACTCGCGCGCCAACGCCGAGGGCGGCCAGATCCAGGTCGAATTCAGCGATTGGAACCGTGACATCGCGATGGCCGCATCCGAAGCGCGTGAGCGCATCGATGCGGTGCGCGATGAATTGCCGGACGACTTCCGCCGCTATTACGTGCAGCGCTGGAGCACCAGCGACCAGGAAGCGATCAGCCTGCGCTTGAACAGTGCCGAGGACCTCACCGCGCGCGCTGACATGATCGAGCGCGCCATCAAGCAGCGGCTGGAACGGCTGCCGGGTGTGGCCCGGGTGGAAGTGGAGGGCGTAGCCAAGCAGGAAGTGCTGATTGCCCTGGACAAGGATCGCATCAGCGCGCACGGGGTTGCGCTGAATGATCTTGTGCAGAAGCTGCAGGCGGCCAACTTCGCCGTGTCAGCCGGGCAGATCACCGAGGATGGGCGGCGCCTGCGTGTGCAGCCCAAGGGCGAGCTGCTGGAGGTGCAGGAGCTGCGTGACCTGCCGGTCAACAACCGCGGCACCCGCCTGTCCGATATTGCCGAGGTCAGCCTGCAGCCGCAGCGCATGAGCTATGTGCGGCGCATGGAAGGCAAACCCAGCGTGGGCGTGGACATCTACAAGGAGCGCTCGGCGAACCTGGTGGACCTGTCGCGCGCTGTGACCAAGGAAGTCGCGTTGCTGGGCGAGGATCCGGCCCTGCGCGGTGTCGACATTGAAATTGCATGGGATTCCGGCAAGGCAGTCACCAGTTCGCTGCTGGCCCTGGCCGAGGCCGGCGCGATTGGTCTGTTGTTGTCGGTGATCGTGCTGTACGCCTTCCTGCGCCATTGGCCATCAACGCTGATGGTGTCGATGGCAATCCCGATCTGCTTCATCATGACCTTGGGCTTCATGTACTTCACCGGCATCAGCCTGAACATCATCTCGATGATGGGTTTGCTGCTGGCGGTAGGCATGCTGGTCGACAACGCCGTGGTGGTGGTGGAAAGCATCTACCAGGAGCGCGAGAAATACCCTGGCAAACCGGAGATGGCATCCATCATCGGTACCCGCCATGTGGCGATCGCTTTGTCGGCCGGTACCTTGTGCCACTGCGTGGTGTTCCTGCCGATGATGTTCGGCGAGAAGAACATCATCACCATCTACCTGACCCAGCTGGCGCTGACCATTTCGTTCTCGTTGCTGGCCTCGTGGCTGGTGGCAGTGAGCTTGATTCCGATGCTGTCGGCGCGGATGAAAACCCCGCCGGCATTGAAGTCGCCTTTCATCAGCCGCCTGCAGGCGCGCTATGCGCGGGTATTGCGCTGGACCTTGCAGAATCGTGGCTGGAGCGTGGCAGGCATCGTGTTGGTGTCGGTGCTCAGCGTGTGGCCGATGACCCATACCACCGGCGGTGGTGATGACAACGATCCGGATGAGATCAACATCTTCTACCAGTGGAAGGGTTCCTATTCCAAGGAAGAGATGGGCAAGGAAGTGCAGCGTGTCGAGGCCTTCGTCAACGCCAACCGCGAGCAGTTCAAGATCAAACGCGTCTACAGCCGCTTCGCCGAGCAGGGTTGGGCACAGACGCGCCTGTACCTGAGCGTAGACGACCGCGAGCAGAGCAAGAAGATTGAGGAGGAAGTGCGCAAGGGGCTGCCGCAGTCGGCGCGCGCCAAGATCGGTATTGGTTGGCCCGGTGGCATGGGCAGTGAAGGGGGAGGGCTGCGTTTCAGCCTGGTCGGTGATTCAAGCCAGACCCTGCGCGAGCTCGCAGACGACGTCGTGCCGATCCTGGCGCGCAACCCCAAGCTGCGCGATGTACGCGTGGACGTAGGCGATGCCAATGCCGAGCTTGCGGTGCGGGTCAACCGTGAGCGTGCTGCGTCCTATGGCTTCAGTGCCCAGCAGGTGGCGCAGTTCGTGGGCATGGCACTGCGTGGTTCGTCGCTGCGTGACTTCCACCGAGATGACGTCGAGATTCCGGTCAACGTGCGCTTCTCGGGCTCGGAGAACTACAGCATCGAGGATTTGTCCTCGTTCATGGTGCGCAGCTCCAATGGCAAGGAGATCCCGCTGCTGGCGATGGTCGATGTCAACGTCAATCCGGCGGCCAACTCCATCCAACGCCTGAACCGGCAGACCATGCTGCGCATCGAGGCCGGCCTGGCCAAGGACGTGCCGATGGACCAGGCACGCAAATCCGTCGAAGAGACCCTGGACCGCGTGCAGTTCCCGCCGGGCTATGGCTATACGTTCAACGGTGCCGGTTTCAACATCAACTTCGACGGCATGGATCAGATGGTGAGTGCGATCTTCATCGCATTGATCCTGATGGTGGTGATCATGGCCGCGGTGTTTGAGTCGTTGTTGTTCCCGGCGGCGATCATGTCCTGCGTGTTGTTCTCGATCTATGGCGTGTACTGGCTGTTCTGGCTGACCGGTACCGAGATGAACATCATGGCGGTGATCGGCATCCTGGTGCTGATGGGCGTGGTGGTGAACAACGGCATCGTGATGATCGAGCACATCAACAACCTGCGGCGGCGCGGGGTATCGCGCACGGAGGCGTTGATCGAAGGCAGCCGCGAGCGTCTGCGCCCGATCATGATGACGATGGGTACGGCGATCCTGGCGATGGTGCCGATTGCCTTGAACACGACCACGGCCGATGGCATGCCGCCGTACTACCCGATGGCACGCGCAATTGCTGGTGGTCTGGCGTTCTCGACGGTGGTCAGCCTGCTGTTCCTGCCGACCATCTACGCACTGCTGGATGATCTGCGCACCGGTACCGCGCGGTTGACGCGGCGTGCACGCGGCTTGCCGCCGGTGGAGCAGGGGGTTGCTGCGGAAGGCTGATTGTTAGGCTGATGCAGCTGCTGTAGCGGGCATTAACCGCAGAAGCAAAAGCTCCCCTCACCCCTACCCCTCTCCCGCATGCGGGAGAGGGGACAGCCGAAGCAAAGGCCGAAGCAAAGGCCGAAGCAAAGGCCGAAGCAAAGGCCGAAGCAAAGGCCGAAGCAAAGGCCGAAGCAAAGGCCGAAGCAAAGGCCGAAGCAAAGGCCGAAGCAAAGGCC
>NZ_JBDJMY010000007.1:0-132099 GCF_039674165.1 Stenotrophomonas terrae | reverse complement strand
GGGGGGCTGGCTTTTTTGCTCCTTTTTTTGTGGGCGGGGCTTACGCCGCCACGCTAATCGACTATCCGGCATCGTCTGCTTCGCGGCTAACGCCGCTCCTACAAAAGCTGCAAAACCAAAAGCACTCAACGCTTGCAGGCGCTGCAGATCCGCTCGACCTTGTAGCCCTGCGCGCGCAGCTTTTCCACCACGCCATCGCTGCCCAGCAGATGCAGCGCACCGACCACCACCAGGGTGTTGCCCCGGCCCGGCTGCAGCCACTGCTTCAAGCTCGGCAGCCAGGCGTCATTGCGCTCGACGTTGATGCGCTGATACAGGCCCGGATATTCACGCTTCATCTGCGCGGCCATGTCCCGCCACAGCATCACGTCATCGCCACGGCGCCAGGCATCGTGCAGCTGACGGCTCTGCTCGTCGCCCTTCTCCACCTGCTCCAGCGCCTCGCGCAGCAGCTGGCGCTGCTCGTCGTTGCTCATGCTGTCGAGCATGCTGATCTGCGAGGCGGCGCTTTCAAGGCCGGCGGTGGGCTTGTTGGCCTGCGCCGCGCGCTCCATCAGATGCCGGTCCAGGCCCGACTTCGGATCCAGGCCCTGCCGCGTCATCTGCGCGATGCTGACGGTCAGCCCCACGAACCAGGGTTCGAGACCGGCCAGCCGATCAACCGGCATGTTGTTGGCCGCACCCCAGGCTTCAAGTTGCCGCCAGGTCGCCGGATCCAGATCGTCCTTGAGCTGGCGACCATCGCGGCGCAAGGCGGCCTGCATCATCTGCGTGGCCAGCTCCGGCGAGTTCATCTCCTCCGGCGACAGCTCGAACAGCAGCCGCTGCGCACCGGTGAATGCGCGGTCCACGTCGCTGGACAGCGGGTAATCATCGGGCTTGAGCAGGTGGAACGAACCCAGCAGATACAGCTCGCTGCCCTGCGCACCGGTGACCTTCCACAACAGCGGCACCGGCGGTTGCTTGCCCGCCTTTGGCGTTGCCGCGGCGGCCAGCAGCGGCGTTGCGATCAACAGGCCGGTGGCCAGCAACAACCCCAAACGTTTGATCCAACTCATGCGGCCGGCTCCTGCTTTGGCTTGGCGTAGGCTTTTTCACCGGCCTCCACTGCCATGTCCAGACGATTCTCCGGCGGCGGCAAGGGACAGGTGGCAAACGGGGTGAATGCACACGGCGGGTTGTAGGCGCGATTGAAATCGATCACCACTTCACTCTTGCTGTTGGGCACGTCCAGATCGATGTAGCGGCCCGCTGCATAACTGCCGCGGCCGCTGGTACGGTCGGCGAAGATCACCTGCAGCGGACGCCCGGCATCACCCAATGCTTCAAGCCGCCAGGTGCGTCCATCGCGTTCGAACTCGATGGCGCCGGCATTGGCCAGTTCAGTGGTCAGCCCGGTGATATCAACGATGGGCAAGGTCTTGTTGACGTCGTTCGGCACGAAGCGCGCGGTGATGCGCCAGCTCGGGTCGGCCGGCCAATAATCCAGATGGCTGAACTGCGCGCGCGCCGGTGCATCGGCATGCTTCACCCGCAGCCCGAAACGCGGGCCGCGTTCGATCAGGCTCAGGCTGCCCTTGTCGTCGTCGAAGTGAATCACCGTCGGTGTCTCGGCGTGGTCGCTGTGCAGCGGAATGCGGCCCTTCACCACCTGCCCGTCGACCTTCACCGACACACCCGGTTCCGGTGCGAAGAACCATGCCTTGCCCTCGCGCGTGACCAGCCCCATCCGTGGCGGCCCCGCCGCCAGGCGAATGCCGCTGGTACTGCCGCTGCCAATGTAATGCGCCTTCAGATCCAGCCAATGCAGCCCGACCAGGCTGGTCCAGCCATCGGGCGCCAGCAGTTCGGTCAGCCGCTGTTCGCGCCACAGACCGTTGTCCCGCTCGAAGGTCGGATCGACCTGTGCCGCTGGCTGGGCCTTGTTCGCATCATCCCCGCAGCCGCCCAGCAGCATCGCGGCGATCAGCGCCGCGCCCCCCAATAGGTATTTCATCAACGCCCCCGCAGGAACCAGCGATCAATTTCAGCCAAGGAAAAGCGCGCCCAGGTGGGGCGGCCGTGGTTGCATTGCCCGGAGCGCTCGGTGATTTCCATATCGCGCAGCAAGGCATTCATTTCAGGGAGGGTCAGGCGCCGATTGGCGCGCACCGCGCCGTGGCAGGCCATGGTGGATAGCAGTTCGTCACGCGCGGTGGCGATGCGCCGGCTTTGGCCGTGCTCACGCAGATCGCCGAGCACATCACGCAGCAAGCCTTCCGGCTCGGCATTGGCGAGCAAGGCCGGAATGCTGCGCACATGCAGCGAACCGGGGCCGGAACGGGTTACCTCGAAGCCCAGTGCCGCCAGAGTGGCGGCCTCGCGCTCGGCGGTATCGGCATCGCGTTCGCCCACTGCCAGGGTCATCGGCACCAGCAGCGGCTGCGCGTGCAGACCGATGCCGTCATGTGCGTTCTTCAGGCGTTCGTAGCCGATGCGCTCATGGGCGGCATGCATGTCCACCACGATCAGGCCTTCAGCGTTCTCGGCCAGGATGTAGATGCCATGCAGCTGTGCGATGGCATAGCCCAGCGGCGGCACGCCGGCATCATTGGAGGTAGGCGGCAACGACGGGCCGCTATCGGCCTGGCGCGAAACCTCAGCGCCACCCTCGACCGGTGAATACAGCGCGGCATACGCGGATGGTGCGTCAGCGACCTGCAGGCCCAGCGGCGATTGCCGCGCCTGCCAATTGCCATTGCCACCGCCGCCGCCCGCACTACCGCCTGGACGCGACAACAGATAGCCGCCTGCACCGGCATAACTTGGTGCGGCCTGTGTCTGCGGATCGGCCGGATGCGCCTGACCCGCAGTCGGCTCCATGCCGGCACGGGTTTCGGCCAGGGCGTCCTTGAGCGTGCGATAGACAAAATCGTGGATCAGCCGCGAATCGCGGAAACGCACTTCGTGCTTGGCCGGATGCACGTTGACGTCGACCCGGGTCGGGTCCAGCTCCAGGAACAGCACATAGGCCGGCTGGCGGCCGTGGTACAGCACATCGCCGTACGCCATCTTCACCGCATGGCTGACGCTGCGATCGCGTACCGAGCGGCCGTTGACGTAGAGATACTGCTGGTCGGCACTGGCCCGCGAATACTGCGGCTGCGCAATCCAGCCGTGCAGGCGCAGCCCGGCCGCGCTGTGATCCACGCGCAAGGCCTGGCGCGCGAAGTCCTCGCCCAGGGTTTCGCCAAGGCGCGCGTCCGAATACAAATCACCCGGCTTGTAGCGCCGCGATGGCTTGCCGTTGTGCGAAACCCGCAGTTCGACATCAGGACGCGCCAGCGCCAGCGAGCGCAGCCATTCCTCGATGTGCCCCAGCTCGGTACGCTCGGCGCGCAGGAACTTGCGCCGTGCCGGCACGTTGTAGAACAACTCGCGTACTTCCACCGTGGTACCCGGCGCATGCGCACGCGGTGCCACCTCGCCGAGCTTGCCGCCTTCGATCTGCAGTGCGGAGCCGTGCTCGTCCTCAGCGCGACGCGACGCCAGGGTGAAGCGGCTGACCGAGGCAATCGATGGCAGCGCCTCACCACGGAAACCGAGCGTGGCTACCGATTCCAGATCATCCAGGCTGGCGATCTTGCTGGTGGCATGCCGCGACACCGCCAACGGCAACTGCTCGGCGGCGATACCGCCACCGTTGTCGCGGATGCGGATAAGGCGGACACCGCCTTCTTCCAGATCGATATCCACGCGCGTGGCACCGGCGTCGAGAGCGTTCTCGACCAGCTCCTTGACCACCGAAGCGGGCCGTTCAACCACTTCGCCGGCGGCGATCTGGTTGATCAGGATTTCCGGCAGGGGGCGGATCGCATTCATGCCGCACCGCCAGGCAACTGCAGGGCCTTGCCGAGGTAGATGAACGAGGATTTGAGGGGGATCAGGCTGACATCATGCATACACACGATGATAGCCGAGCGCGGCCTCAACACCGATATCGATGCTGGCTGATGAAGGTCTTGCAGCCCCCGCCCCGGGGCGGGCCTTTGTAGGAGCGGCGGGAGCCGCGAAGCCGATGCGGCGTTACGCGGCTGGGGCTTCGCGGCTTCCGCCGCTCCTACAAAAAGAAAAACCGACGCCAGCATTGCTGGCATCGGTTTTCATGTGTCTCATAGCTTCACGCCGCGTCAGAAGCGGGCTTCCAGCAAATGCTGCCTTACTTGCTGCCACCCGCAACGGTGCCGGCTGCAGCATCCATTTCGGCCTGGGCGCGGGCGGCAAACAAGGTGCCCGGCGGCGGCTGGCGGCTGAAGAAGGTATGCACGCCATCGAGCACGGCACCGGCGATACGGCGCTGATAGGCCGGATCGATCAGGCGGCGCTCTTCATCCGGGTTGGAGATGAACGCGGTTTCGACCAGCATCGCCGGCATGTCCGAGGTACGCAGCACGGCGAAGTTGGCGCGCTCCAGGTTCGGCTTGTGATTGTTGCCGATACGCTTGAGCCCGCCCAGCACGTGCCCGGCCGCGTCTTCGGAGGCCTTCATATAGCCGCTCTGTGCCAGGTCCAGCAACACATTGGCCAAGGTGCCCTCGGTGCGGGTCAGGCTGACACCGCCGATCAGATCGGCCGAGTTTTCCTTGTCCGCCAGCCAGCGCGCACGCTGCGAGGAGGCGCCCTTGGTCGACAGTACATAGACCGAAGAACCGGTCGCCGAACGGTTCTCCGCGGCATCGGCATGAATCGAGATGAAGATGTCAGCCTTGGCAGCACGCGCACGCTGGGCTCGCATCGGCAGCGGGATGAATACGTCGGTGTCGCGGGTCAGGTACGCGCGCAGGCCCGGCGTGGCATTGACCTGGCGGGCCAGCTCACGCGCAACGGCCAGGGTTACGTCCTTCTCACGCTTGCCGGTAGGCCCGACGGCTCCCGGATCCTGGCCGCCGTGGCCCGGATCGATGGCAACCACCAGATTGCGCATGCCCGGCGCCATCCGAATTCGTGACGCGTCACTTGGCATTACCGGACGCGGCGCAGGCGTCTGCGCAGCGGCAACCGGAGCAGCCGCCGCAGCGGTTGCCGGATTCGGCGTGATCGGGGTCGGCACACCGGTGGCAATCGTGGTGCGGACTGGCGTGCCCTGCCCATTGAGAATGGCTGCCGGCGACGCCGCGGACGGGCTGGCTGCTGCAGGAGCGCTGGCAACGGCCGGCGCGGGGCTGGGCGCAGCCTGGGCCGGTGCCGGCGGCGGCGTAGTGGCCTGCTGGCGCACTGCCGCAGTCAGCGCTGCGGTAGCGCGGGCGGCCTCGGCGCGCGCCTGCTCGGGATTCACTACCGGGGTGGCCGGCGCAGGGTTCAACGCTGGCGCAGCCACGGCCGGTGCGCTTGCAGCCGGAGCAGCAGCAACAGCTGCCGGCGCGCCGGCACGCGGCGCGGTTTCACCCGGCCACTCGATCAGCAGCTTGGATTCGGCGCCCTGCCCCTGCATCTGCGGCTTGAACGCAGCCACGGACTCGGCAAGGTCGAACACGACCCGGAACGTGCCCGCGACCGGATTACCGGTGCGCACTGCGGTCACCACACCTACCGGTGCAGGCAGTTTCAGGCCGCGCACGGAAGTGGAGTCGGGGAAATCGATCACCAGGCGGTTGGGACCGGCCAGGCTGATGGTCTTGTAGCTGCCACCACCGGCCAGCTGGATCTCGGCGCGGGTGCCGGTGGCGCCGGCGCTCAGCCCGAGCCCACGGATCTCACCGGCCCACGCGGAAGCGCTGGCCAGGCACAGGCCGGCGACGGCGACAGACAAAGCGAACAGGCGGTTTCCCGTAGTCATGAGCGGATTCAATCACCGGAATTCGCTAATTGCAACATGTTTTCCCTTAATAATCCGCAACCTGCCGTAACTTCCTGTAGTCACAGGGCAGGAAGCCCCTGCAAGTGGGGCGTTTTGCGCAGCCGCTGCAGCCAGGCTTCGCCGACCGGACTATGTGCCTGCAGCTGCGCGCGGCGGCCATGGCCATCGATTTCCAAGGCCACCAGCAGGTCCAGCGGCGGCAGGCCGCCCGCCCCGCGTTCGGGCCATTCGATCAACCACAGGTCGGCGCTGGCGTCGTCCAGGCCAAGGAAATCCAGCTCGCCGGCATTGCCGATCCGGTACAGATCCAGATGCCAGGCTTCGCCGCCTTCCAGCGGATAGCGTTCGATCAAGGTGTAGGTAGGGCTGCGGATGGGCCCCTGTACGCCTAGCGCGCGCAACAGGGCGCGGGCCAGGGTGGATTTCCCGGCACCAAGATCCCCTTGCAGGTGAACCACCGCCTGCGCGGGCCGGGTCTGGGCCAAGGCCTGACCCAGCAGGTCGGTGCTCTCGGCTTGGGGCAATGACAATTCGATCATGGGCACATTATGGATTGGCAAGGACGCGCAGGTGCGGCAATAGATCGCGCGGCAACAGCCCGCGCTCACCTTCGGCCGCTGCGGCATCACCGGCGAGGCTGTGCAGCAGGGCACCGGTACTGGCGGCATCGAATGGCGACAGGCCCTGCGCGCGCAGCGCCGCGATGGCGCCGGTCAGCAGGTCGCCCATGCCGCCGACCGCCATGCCGGGGTTGCCGGCGGCAAGCACTCGCGGCAGCTGCCCCGGCGCGGCGATCACGCTGCCCGCTCCCTTCAGCACGACAACCGCCGCATAGCGCGCTGCCAAAGCATGGGCGGCGGCAAAACGATCGCGCTGGATGCTGGCGGTATCGGTATCGAGCAGGCGCGCGGCCTCGCCCGGATGCGGGGTGAGAATGGCCTGCGGCAGCGGCCTAGGAGCGGCCGCGAGCAGGTTCAGGCCATCGGCATCAAGCACCAGCGGCTTGCCACTGGCCAGCGCCACCGACCACAGCGCCTGCGCCCAGTCGTCCTGGCCCAGACCCGGCCCCAGCGCAATGACGCCGGCACGCGCCAGCAGCGGCGCGAAGTCCTCGGAACTATCCACCGCCTGCACCATCGCCTCGGGGCAACGCGCCAACAGCGGTGCCACGTGCAGCGCGCGGGTCGCCACGCTGCACAAGCCGGCGCCACTGCGCAGCGCGGCCTCGGCACTGAGCATCACTGCACCGCCGCTGCCGTGGTTGCCGCCCACACACAGCACGTGTCCGGATTCACCCTTATGGGTATTGAGCCGACGCGGCGGCAGCCGTGCCGTCAATTGCGGCCCGGCCCAGCGCAGCGCGCTGGCCTTCACTCCGTCCAATGCCACCGGCGGCACGTCCAGCGTGGCCAGCAGCCGCTGTGCGGCATGTTCAAGCGCCGCCCCCGTATGCAGGCCCTGGTGGGCCACGATGAACTGCAAGACGCGCTGCGCACGTACGGCCGCACCGGGCACGTTGCCCGTGAGGGCATCAACGCCGCTGGGCACATCCAAGGCAAACACCGGTGCTGCGGCCGCGTTTATCGCCTCGATCAGCGCCGCGTCTTCGGCCTGCGGCGCGCGGCTGAAACCGATGCCATACAGAGCATCGACAATCAGATCGGCCTGCTGCAGGCAACCGGGCGTGATCTCGACGTGGCCGCCAACGGCCAGGTAATCGGTGCAGGCGCGCTGCGCCAAGGGCGTGCGCGGCGAGGCATCGGGCAGGTGCAGCACGCTTACCTCGCGCCCGGATTGGCGGGCATGACGGGCAAGAACATAGCCATCGCCGCCGTTGTTGCCCGGCCCGCAGACCACCACGATGCGTCGCGCCTGTGGCCAATACTGCAGCGCGGTCTGCCACGCGGCGTGGCCGGCACGCTGCATCAGTACATACGCGTCGCCGCCCAGGGCGGCGGTCGCTTGCCCATCAATCTGGCGGGCAGCGGCGATATCGAACAGTTCGACGGGCTCTGACATGCTGGCAATTCTATACTTGCGCCATGTCTGAAGCCGTTACCGCCGCAAATCCGGCGCAGTTGTCGCTGCGCATCCGCCAGCTTGCCCGCGAGGCAGGCTTCCAGCGCTGTGGGGTCAGCGGCATCGAGCTGGGCGAGGATGAAGCGCACCTGGCCGACTGGCTGGGCAAAGGCCTGTACGGGACGATGGAATGGATGGCCCGCCACGGCACCTTGCGGGCACGCCCACAGGAACTGCTGCCGGGCACGCTGCGGGTGATTTCGGTCGGTCTGGATTACGGCCACAAGGACGATACCGAAGCCTGGGCGACCTTGAATGACAGCGAGCGTGCTTATGTGGCGCGTTATGCGCTGGGCCGCGATTACCACAAGTTGATGCGCAACCGGTTGCAGAAGCTGGCCGAGCGTATCGGCAGCGAAATCGGCCCGTTTGGTTACCGCGTTTTCGTCGACTCGGCGCCGGTACTGGAACGTGCATTGGCGCGTAACGCCGGACTGGGTTGGATCGGCAAACACACCTGTCTGATCGATCGCAACGGCGGCTCGTGGTTCTTCCTAGGCGAGATCTATGTCGACCTGCCATTGCCGGTGGATGTGCCTGCCACCGCACATTGCGGTAGCTGCACGCGCTGCATCGATGTCTGCCCCACCGCCGCCATCATCGCCCCGCACCGGCTGGATGCACGCCGCTGCATCTCCTACCTGACCATCGAGCACGAAGGCGCCATCCCGTTGGACATGCGCCCGCTGATGGGCAACCGCATCTACGGTTGCGACGACTGCCAGCTGGTCTGCCCGTGGAACAAGTTCGCCCAACGCACCGACGAGCCGGATTTCCGCGCCCGCAACAACCTGGATACCGCCACCCTGCCCGAACTGTTCGCCTGGGAAGAGGACGAGTTCCTGCGCCGCACCGAAGGCAGCCCGATCCGCCGCAGCGGCCACGAGCGCTGGTTGCGCAATATCGCCGTGGCGCTGGGCAATGCAGCACCCTCGCCTGCCGTGCAGCAGGCATTGCTAACGCGTCAAGCGCATCCCTCGGATGTGGTCCGCGAGCATGTGCAATGGGCCCTGCAGCGGCATGCCGGCGACGCGTCCAAACCGTAGCTGCAACGCCTTCACGGCACGGTCAACACGCACGATTGCGAACCACATGCGTGGCGCAACCCGCGTGCCGAGCCCCATCAACCGAATTCAGTGCGGCGGGGTGTGCGTTCACAACCGAGCACCGCTGTTCGGCAACAACCATCCATCACCGGATCCGACCAGTCGCGGCACCCCGCCTCGATTTATTCGACTCCCTGCGGCGCTCCCGTAAGATAGTGACCGACAGTCCGCCAGCGTCTTCAAGCTTGGCGGGCGCCCCAATGGCAAAAGCAGTTCAATAATGGCCTCCAGCAACGACATCCTCACCCCCAACCAGCTCAACACCCTGGCGCGCGATCTGCTGGAAAGCGCGTTTCCGCTGGTGTGGGTGGAAGGTGAGCTCGGCGGCGTCAGCCGCCCCGCTTCCGGGCATCTGTATTTCACCCTGAAGGATGCGCGCGCGCAGGTCCGCGCGGCGATGTTCAAGCCCAAGAGCCAATGGCTGAAATTCATTCCGCGCGAAGGCATGCGCGTGCTGGTGCGTGGCCGGCTGACCCTGTACGAGGCACGCGGCGATTACCAGCTGATCCTTGATCATATGGAAGAAGCCGGCGAAGGCGCGTTGCGTCGCGCGTACGACGAGCTCAAGGCGCGGCTCGAAGCGGAGGGGCTGTTCGACCCTGCACGCAAGCGGCCAATGCCCGCACACGTGCAGCGGCTGGCGGTGATCACCTCGCCCAGCGGCGCGGCCGTGCGCGATGTACTGAGCGTGCTGGAGCGGCGTTTCCCGATGCTGGAAGTGGAGCTGCTGCCTTCGCTGGTACAGGGCGCCACCGCTGCACCGCAGATCACCTCCCTGCTGCGTCAGGCCGATGCCAGTGGCCGCTACGATGTGATCCTGCTGACCCGTGGCGGCGGTTCGCTGGAAGACCTGTGGGCCTTCAACGACGAACAGCTGGCGCGCGCGGTTGCCGCCAGCAAGACGCCGGTGGTGTCGGCGGTGGGCCACGAGACCGATTTCAGCCTGACCGACTTCGCCGCCGATCTGCGCGCACCAACGCCGTCGGTGGCCGCCGAACTGCTGGTACCCGACCAGCGTGACCTGGCCCTGCGCGTACGCCGGCTGGCGCAACGCCTGAATCAACTGCAGGTGCATGCACTGGGCCAGGCCATGCAACGTGCCGACCGCGCCGCGCTGCGCCTGCAGGCGCACAGCCCGCAGGCGCGCCTGAGCCTGCTCGAACATCGCCAGCAGGCCGCCTTCGCGCGCCTGCAATCACAATGGCGGCAACAGCTGGAACGCCGCACTGCGCGCCTGGCCCACGCCGCCACCGGGCTGCGTGGCAACCAGCCACAGCGGCGTTTGAGTGCCTTGGCTGAGAAACTGGCGACGCTGGCACCGCGCGCGCACGCGGCCATGACCCGTCAGCTGCAGGGCGATGCCCTGCGCCTGCGCGGCATTGCCCGTTCGCTGGAAGCGGTAAGCCCGTTGGCGACGGTGGCGCGCGGCTATTCCATCCTGACCCGGGTGGAAGACGGGGCGCTGGTGCGCTCCGCCGCGCAGGTCAAGCCCGGCGAACAGCTGCGCGCGCGCCTGTCCGAAGGTGAGCTGCAGCTGCGGGTGGAACACGTTGACGGCACACCGGCCAACGGCGACCCCACTCAGGGCTGAGCCGGCAGCGCATCCCAGCGTTCGACGATGATCTGCGCCAGCTTGGCTGGGTCGCGGTCGAAGTGATGTCCGCCGGGGCGTTCAACCACCTGCATGCGCGCATCGCCCTGCAGGTCCCGGCACAGGCTGTCCTTCTCGTCCACTCCGTAGATGCATTGCTGTGCGACCGGCTGCAGGCCCGCCAAGGCCGGCTGCACCGGTACCTCCTGCGCACGGAACCACCCCAGCCAGCCGCCCACCCGCACTTCAAATGCTGCACCGTGGGCAAGCCCAAGCAGCGACACCAAACGCACCGAACGACGTTGCGGTTCGCTCAGCAGCGGATAGGCAAACGGCAATACATCGGCGCCGAAGGAATAGCCAACCAACGCCACGTCATCGGCCTGCCAACGCTGCCGATAGCTGCGCACGACGCTGTCCAGGTCGCCACCCAGCTGCGCCGCCGTCCGCTCTTTCCAGAAGTAGCGCAGGCTGTTCCAGCCGACCACGGAAATACCACGTTGGTTGAGTTCATGTGCCAGTCCCTTGTCCAGGTCACGCCAGCCGCCATCGCCGGATATCAGCACCACCAGCCGCTTGCTGCCGGCCACCGGCATCTCCACCAAGGGCAGCATGGCAAGGCCTTGCGCCGGCGCGGCATCGAGCACGGCTGGCAAGGCATCAAGTAACGCCGGTTCTGCCATCTGCCTGACCTGCACGGCTGCGGTAGCGCCCTTGCAGGCACGGGTGCCGGCCGATGCATCGTCCGTGGTCACCAGCGCCGCTGCAAACTCCCCCGGCGCGGCGCCAGCGGCGCTGTCGCGGACCAGCCCGGCGCTGTTGCCCTGGCCCAGCAAGACCGGCAGGAAAAACTGGTCCGCACGCTCGCGCTTGAGCAGCTTCTGGGTGAGCAGGGCCGCATCATCGGCCATTGCCCGGCAACTGCCATTGCCCTTGCGCAGTTGCTGCCGGTAGCGCGCCGCATCCACCACGGCCACCCATGCACCGGCCTGCGCCAACTGTTTGGCAAACTGCTGCCGCTGCGCTCGCGGCAACAGCGGGTCGGCGAAATAAATAACCAGCCCGCGCGGAGCTGATGCCGGCTCAAGCAGCTGCACGCGGCCATAGCGGTCGGCATCCATGTGACCGGCATGCAGAGGCCAGACGCAGCTGACCACCACCATGATCAGCAACACCCCCAGCGCCAATAGCGCAGCACGTCGCATCTGCAACCTCTGACAAAAAAGAGAACGCCGGCGAGCATCCACCGGCGTTCGTTACGTGCTTGTGCAATGCGTCAACGCGCTTGCTAGCGAGCCGCCGCCCCTGCCGTGCAATAGCGCTGCCGGTACTCCATTGCCTTGGGCATCAGCGCCTGCAGGTTCTGGATGCGGGTACCGGGATTGGGATGGGTGGAGGAGAACTCCGGCGGTGCCTGGCCACCACTGGCCTGGCTCATGCGCTGCCACAGCGGCACCGCTTCTTCCGGGTTGAAACAGGCTGCTGCGGCGAGCATCAGCCCCACTTCATCGGCCTGGGTTTCATGCGAACGCGCATACGGCAGCAGATAGCCATAACCCATGGCCGACATCATCATCTGTTGCTGCTGCACGTCCATGCCACTGGCAGCGCCGGCCATCTGCCCGATCTGGGTCAGCTTCTGCTGGGCCATGCGCTGGGCGCCGTGGCGAAGCAGCGCGTGGGCGATTTCGTGACCCATCACCACCGCCAGCGCATCGGCGTTCTGCGCGACCGGAATCAAGCCGGTATAGACCGCCATCTTGCCGCCCGGCAGGCAGAAGGCATTGGCTTCATCGGACTGCAGGACGTTCACGTCCCACTCGAAATCCTTGGCGAAATGCTGTGGCTGCAGGCCATGCTCCTGCGCCAACGAGGTCTCCACCACATCCACCTTGGCAATCAGGCGGCTGGCGATCTCACGTACCTGGCGGGCGATCTGCGAATTCGGGTCGACCGGACGCTCCTGCGCCAGGATCTCCTGGTAGGCCTGCAGGCCCATCGCCTTCTCTTCACTGGCATTGAGCGAGCTGTCGATCAGCACTTTCTCGCCGGTATACGGGTCCACCGAACGATTGCCGAAGTAATAGCAACCGCCGTACACCGCGAAGCCCAGCAGGATCACCCAACGGATATTGCCGAACAGGCCGCCACCACGCCGCCGTTGGCCGCCGTTGCCTTGGTTACCGAAAGGATCTTGTCGCATGGTTGGATTCCGTCTGGGCCGGGCTGGCCGTGGCCGATGGTAACGCTAGCGTACGCCGCGGCAAGGTCAAATTCCGCGCACCAGGCGGAAACCGATGCGCGCGGAGGTGACGTCCGAGTCCTGTGACTGCCGCCATGCCGCGCGGGTCTGCTCCGGCGCATTGGCCCAGTTGCCGCCGCGGATCACCCGCTGCCGGCAGCCCGGGTTGTACCAGGCCGCACCATCGGCCGGCGCACGCCGGTAGCTGGCGTGCCAGCAGTCGGCTACCCACTCGCTGACATTGCCGCTGACATCGTGCAGCCCCCAGGCATTGGCGCGGAACATCGCCACCGGCGCCGTCCCCCAGAAACCGTCACCGTAGCCGATGAAAGCATTGTTCCAATGGCGGCCGCTGGGTGACACATCCAGGCTGCCGGTGAAGTTGCCACTGTTCTCCGGCGGCGTCATCGAGCGCCCCCACGGATAGCGTCCCTGGCTGCCCGCACGCAGCGCATATTCAAACTCCGACTCACTGGGCAACCGGTAATAGCGCCCGGTCTGCTCGGACAACCAGGTAGCGTATGCCTCGGCATCACGCACGCTGACATGCATCACCGGGCTGTTGGGCGCGGCCTTGGCGCCGTTGTAATCGGACTGCCAATCCACCCCGCTGCGGCGGATGAAATTGCCGCTGCGCTCGTCATAGACAATGGAATGGCCGCGCCGGGTAGCGCGCGGGCGCGCCTTGGCCGCTTCGACGAAGCGACGGAAGTCGGCCACGGTCACTTCGGTGATCGACATCGCAAAACCGCGCTCGAAGCGCACCTGATGCTGCGGCCGCTCGGCGTCGCTGCTGCCGATCTCGCCCTCGGTCGCGCCCATCTGGAAGCTGCCATACGGCACCACCACCATCTGGGGCCCGCGGCTGCCATCGGCCAGCGCATCGCTGAACACCTGGCCCGGACGGAAGCTGCCGTAATGGGTGACCAGCGCGATGCGTTCACGCAGCAGGGCCACGGTGCGGTCACCGGGCAACGCAATGCGTTCGGCCTGGGACAGCTTCAGCTGGGCGTCCTTCAGCCCCTTCGAGGACACCAGATCGCGCAGACCGCCTTCACGCAGGGCATCCAGCTGGGCGATGCGGATGTTCTCGATGCGCGCCCGCGCGTCCTTCAGGGTCACCGCCTCGCCACGGATGGTGGTGGCCTTGTCCAGCCAGCGCGCGGCAGCATCGAAATCCGAGTCCACCGCGGCGGAGTACTCGGCGCGGCGGATCAAACCACTTTCCACTGCCGCCAGACCCTGTCTCGCCCGGCTGTTGAGCGGGTCGGTAGCCAGCACTTCGCGGAATGCCGCCTGCGCCCCGCCGCCGTCCTCGCCAAACTGGTGCTGGCGCAGGGCCTGCTCGCCAGCCCGATTCAACGCCAGCAGCCGCCGCGCCACCGCGATGCGCTGCTGCAAGGCCTGCTCGGCCTTGCCTTCCGGCGCCAGGGCCACCGCCACGCCGGCGATTTCGGCCGCCTGGGCCAGCGCCTGGCGCTGGTTTTCGGGTTGGGCCATCAAGGCCGTGGCCTGCGCACGCAGGCGCTGCCGGGCCTTGTCCAGCCCGCGCTGCGCGGCCTGGTCCTGCGGCTGCAGGGCCAGGATCGCCAGGTACAGCGGAATCGCATCCTCGGCATCGCGGTACAGCCTGTCCTCGGCCAAGGCCTTGTCAGCGGCCTTGCGCGCCTCGGCCAGCTCGTCGGGTTGCAGGCTCACTTCCGGCGCATTCCAGACCGGCAGGGCGATGCTTTCCACCTGCGGCGCAGGATCGGGCGTTGCGGCCTTCGCCTTGGCAGCGGCCGCCGCTTCGGCCTTGGCTTCAGCACGGGCCTCGGCGCGCGCTTCCAGCCGCTGAACCAGCGTTGGATTCTTTGCAGGCTCCGCATTTGGCGCGGCCGAAGGCGCACTGCCGCTACACCCGGCCAGCACCCCAAACAGCGCCGCCAGACCCAACAATTGGCCGGTTTTACCCAAAAACGCCTCCATGACCTTGCACACTTCTCCGGGAGCGGCCCGACGTTAGGCTATTCTCGCCTGCCTGAGCAAACCCTGCAGTTGACGGAACCCTACGTGGCTTACTGGATCAAACACCCGGCGGAGTTGGAAGAACGCTACCGCCAGCGCCCGACCCGCATCGGGCTGGACACCGAATTCATCCGCGAACGCACCTATTGGCCGCAGCTGGCCCTGGTGCAGATGGCGGTCGGCGACGAAATCCTGCTGATCGACCCGCTGATACCCGGCATGTGCGAAGCACTGAAACCCTGGCTGACCGACACCTCGATCACCAAGATCATGCACAGCGCCAGCGAAGATCTGGTGGCCTTCAAGTGCGCCTGCGACGCCCTGCCGCGGCCGCTGTTCGACACCCAGATCGGTGCCGCGCTGGCCGGCATCGGCGGCGGCATGGGCTACCAGAAGCTGGTGGCCGAGATCACCGGCGTCACCCTGCCCAAGGGCGAGACCCGTTCCGACTGGCTCAAGCGCCCGCTCAGCGAGGCACAGCTGGAATACGCCGCCGACGACGTGGAATACCTGTTCGCCCTGCACGACACCATCAGTGCCAAGCTGCAGGCGGCAAACCGCCTGCAATGGCTGCAGGACGACGGCGAGCGCCTGCTGGCCAGCGTTGAAGGCGACGAAGGCGAGCTTTGGCCGCACCTGTCGATGCGCTCCTCGCAGGTACTGGAGCGCGACGCACAGCTGCGCCTGCTGCGCCTGCTGCGTTGGCGTGACCAACAGGCACGCAGCAGCGACAAGCCGCGCAGCTGGATTCTGGACAACGAGCTGGCCAACCTGCTGGCACGCAACCCGCCCGCGGACTACGACAGCATGCTCAAGCTGTTCGGCCGCTTCCCCAAGGCCCCGCGCAAGCTTGCGCAGTCGCTGTGGGAAGCACTGAACACCCCGCTTGCCGACGAAGCGGATGCACCAATGGCGCTGCAGGCCACCGATGGCAACAAGAACACCATCAAGCGCCTGCAGGACGCAGTGAGCAAGCGCAGCGCCGAGCTGGAACTGCCCGAGGGCCTGCTGGCCTCGCGCAAGCACCTGGAGGCCCTGCTGGAAAGCGGCAACTGGCCAACCGCACTGGCCGGCTGGCGTCAGGAACAGCTGGAACCGGTGCTGCGGCCACTGCTGCCCAACACCTGAGCAACAGCGGGCTCCGACCAGTTCGGGGCCCGCATCAAATGTAGTGCCGAGCCATGCTCGGCAAAAAACCACCAAAGAACGCACCGACCTGGTTTTGTAGGAGCGGCGTAAGCTGCGAAACAAACGATCCATGAGATCGCAAGCTCGCAAAGCAACCTAGCCAATCCCAGCTCCGCGGCCAACGCCGCACCTGAACCGCAAACACAAAGCACCAATCAACAGCCCTCACCGGCCTGCGGTAAAAACTGCTGCCGCCGGTGTTACGACGACTGCCGTTCGCAATGTAGTGCCGAGCCATGCTCGGCAAAAAAACACCAAAGAACGCACCGATCCGGCTTTGTGGGAGCGGCGTGAGCCGCGAAACAAAAGATCCATAAGATCGCAAGCTCGCAAAGCAACCTCACCAATCCCAGCTTCGCGGCTTACGCCGCTCCCACAACCGCAAACCCAAAGCACCACCACAATCGCAGCCGGTGCAGATCCGGTGCAAACAGACAACAAAAAAGGGCTCGCATTTCTGCGAACCCTTGAAATTTTGGTGGCCGAGGACGGAATCGAACCGCCGACACGGGGATTTTCAATCCCCTGCTCTACCAACTGAGCTACTCGGCCACTTTGTTTTGTTTTCGTCGGCGTTGATGCCGTCGAGGAGGCGTATATTACGGAGCTATTTCGATTTCGGCAAGCCAATTTCACAAAAATTTTCACATCCACTGAAAATTCCTTGAAATGCCTTGTGCGGCCGAGGTTGCGCGCCAGAGAGCGGCAGCAACACCTGGCGAAAATTTGATCAAACCACCCGCAACCAGCGCACAAACGCAAAGAGCCGCATCATCCGACGCGGCTCTTTGTTTGAAGACTTGGTGGAGCGGAGGAGGATCGAACTCCCGACCTTCGCATTGCGAACGCGACGCTCTCCCAGCTGAGCTACCGCCCCACGGTGAACCGAGCATAGCGCGACATCAGCACCTTCGCCACTGGATCGCCAGCGCCCTTTCCGGCTGGCTTCCGTTATCCAGCCGAGACGGCGTCGGTCGCGAATTGCCACGCGCCGTCGCACCTTCATCAACAGCACCGCATATGCCACTGGGCTGCGCGCGAGCTACTCGGACCACACGCCCCCAGGTACAAGCGACCTACTTTGCTGGTGTCGCGGCCGCAGCGGCTGGCGCCAACTCCGGGAACACCGCACCCATCGCGCCCATCGTTGCCTTGTCCGCACCCATGTCTTCGGCTGCATTGGCTATAGCGATCAGGCCGTTGCCGGTTTCCGGGAACAAGGCCACCCAGGCAAGCCAATTGCCATCAGAGCCGCCATGGGTCAGCGCCGGCCCTTTACGCCCGGCGATCGATGGCTGCACACCCCAGTCCATCGCCGAGGGACTTCCACTCTGCGGGGTCTGCATCAAGCGATAGGACGCCTCACTCAACAGCTTACCTTTGCCGCGACTGCCCTCCATCTGGTCGATGACGAACTTGGCCATATCCTGCAAGCGCATATGCATGTTGCCGGCCGGCGTATACATGGCCGGCACGCCATCGTCCGACTTACGCGGCGCCGTGGTGACCGGCTTGCCGGCGCGATGTCCTTGCGGCTGACCGGAGGGCGTAGGGCCGAAACCTGCACCGTCCATCCCCAAGGGTTCGAATACCTCGCGCTGCATCAGATTTTCAAACGAGATACCGGTAGCGCGCTCGGCAATAACCGCTGCGATCAGGAAGCCGCTGTTGCTGTAAGCAAACTCAGTGCCCGGAACATTGACTGGCGCTTCCTGCAACGCAGCGCGGATGTAGGCTTCACGCTGTACCGGCAGCGCCCGGGTATCGGTGAAGTACGCATCCAGGGCGGCAACATCAGCCAGGTTCTCCGGCAGCCCAGCGCGATGCGACAACAACTGCACCAAGGTCACGTTGCGATAAGCGGGGTCGATTTTCAACAGGTCAGGAAGCACGCGCGACAGCGGCGCGTTCCAGTCCAGCACGCCCTGCTCCACCAAGCGCGCAATCAGCGCACTGGTCATGGGTTTACCCGTGGAGCCCATCAGCCATACGTCGTCCAACTGCACCGCGACGGCGCCGTCGTTGCGCCGCACACCGCGCGCAGATTGCTGCTTTATCTGGCCGTCACGGATGACCAGCATTGCCATTGCGGGCGTCTGCGTCCCTTCCATCGCCGCAGCGAGGATGGGATCCAACTTACTTTCAGCCAGCGCACTGGCGCTCAGCGGAAGCCCAAGCGCAAACAGCATTGCAAACACGAAGCGCCGCGGATGAGTCGAACGCCGAGGGGAGCCAATCGCGCTGCGTCGCATGAAGGAAGTCATAGCTGATCCTGGACATGAGGAGGTGATCAAAACGAGGTCCTCGTCCAGCCATTCGCAACGCGGAAGATCGCGAGGAAAATGCTTCAGGACAACGGACGCCTCATAGTGAACAGGCCACCATTTCAGCTGACAGTGCCATTCGGCACAGCGCCTCCTGGGGCGACTGGCAACACGCTCCAGATGATGCAATCGCGCTTTTCTGCTCATGACAATTCATCGGTAAACCTGCCTTGCCATTACCGAATCGCAACGCTCGCATACTCAATGACTGCTGACATTGAGATCCGTAGGAGGACAGCCACTGGCGAGCGGCTGCCGCGTCACGCAATCACCCTGCCCAGCCAAAAAAAAGCGACGACCCGATGGAGGAATCGGGCCGCCGCCCTCGCGATCATGCATCAGCTGCACCGTTTCACCTAGCGCGGCAATGCCGTTGAAAGACATCCCCGCACTGACAGCAACACCCTCAACCCTCACTCATCGTCATAGCCGCAAACAACATCCAGGTGGTGTGCGGAATCCACTGCTCTACCCAGCGCCACTGCTCCGAGTCGGGTCCGGGGGCGAAGCTGATGCCAGCGCCAACATCGCTACCGGGCGCGCCGGTGATGCCGTTAGAGATGCCGCCGACGAACATTTCGCCTGCGCTCTCCAGCACGGTCGGCGGGTTCTTCTGGCCAAAACCGTAGAGCATCGAGATGCCGTAGGGGTTGCGTCCCAGCGTCCAGTCGATCTGATCCTGTGCGTAGCCTGCACGCGCCGCTGACAAGCCGTAGCCCGCCTTGCCTTCGGCCGCCAGCTTGCGGCCGCCTATCACCATCGCGGCGCCCAACGATGCCAGGCGGGCGCTCTCGCCCTGCCACCAATAGCCGGTTTCATTGCGGTGCGGTATGAAGAAGCCTTCCAGCACCTCCCCTGCCGCCTTGCCATCCTGGGCCAACTGGAAGCGCTGCCGGGCGTAGCCATATGGATTGGCAACCGAACCGGTGATCGCCAGTTCGTGCGCAAGTGCCGAGCCGATTGCCGCCAGCGCCCGCTCACGTTCCGCAGGCTGCGTCTCGATATCCACATACGCGGACAGGCTGATCACCGGCAGGCCGGCTTCGGCTGCATGGTAGTAGGGGCGGCTGCCACCATCACTGATGAAGCCACCATCGGCCTGCTGGCGCGCCAACAAGCTGGCGGCGCGTTTGCGCGCATCCTGCAGGTAGCGCGAATGGCCCGTGGCATTGTGCAGTTCCACCAGCGCCATCAACGCAGTGTAGTCATCGATGATGTTTTCCTTGCCGTCGGCGCAGTACTGCGGATTGAACTGCTGCAGGTGTGCATAGGCGCGCTCGGCATCTGCCAGGTATTGCGCGGCACTGAACTCCCCCTGCCGTCCGGATGCCTTGACCAGCATCGATGCCCGCGCCAAGGCGGCGATGGCCATGCCACCGCCGGCGCGGAATGCGGAACGATAGAGCGTGGTGTAGGTTCCGGCCGCGCCCTCATAACCGGTGACCATGCGTTCGACACCTGGCGTGCCCCACTGGTCGAACACCGTCGTATAGAAATAGCCGTCCGCATCGAGAATGCGGTGCAGGTAGTCCGCGCCCCAGAACGCCTCGTCCTCCACCTGCTTCTGCAGCCCGTGTGCGGCAAACAGGCCTGCACGCGCATGTGCCCCGTAGGCCAGCACCCACGCCGCCATCGATGCCTGCTGCGGATTGAAGTGATTGGCATAACCCAGATGGGACAGGTATTTGCCCTTGTCGCCACCGGCGTCCTGCCAACCACCCCAGACATCCACCTTGCGCGAGGTCTGGAAGATGCGCAGGTCGCGGTCGGCGGCATCGGTATGGCGGCTGCGCTGGAAGTAGCCAAGCAGCTGTGCGCCTGTCGTGGCGAACACCGCGTTGTCAGCTACCGTCACCGGCGCCGAGCGCACATGCTGCTGCCCCACCTGCACGTCCAGCTGGTACTGGCCGGCCTGCTCGGCATCGCTGAAATCAATGCGGAAGTACTGTTTGCCAGCGCCCCATTCGGAAAAACCCGGCAGCGGCTGCAGATCACCGCTGCGCAGCGGCTGACCATCGCGCAGCAGCGTATAGGTGCCAGCGCTAGCCGCACCCACAGACTCGACGACCGCCAGCTTGGGCCCGCGCCGCTCCAGTGCCACCTGGTTGATCTGCACCAGCAAGGGCTCGGCCGGCAGGCTCACCGATACGGTGGTCTTGGCGGGCTCCTCGGCCGGGGCGGCGGCTGCCACCGGCAGCAAACTGGACAGGGCCAGGGCCATTGCGGCGCAAAGCTGGACGCTGGTCTTGCGGGAATGCGACAAAGGAGGCATCTGCACGGTTCCGGATAGACTAGGAAACGAAACTTAGCCATCCGGTCATTCCGCGTCAATAAATACTTCACGTGGATGTATGAATAATACAGGCACCTGTTCCACCTCCCCTATCCCCACGTTCAATCGGTTTCAATGCCTATGAATATCGGCCGTGGCGCCACCCAGCAGTCCAGCGCCCCCTATAACCGTCGCCTTGTCCTGGATTTCATCCGCCAGCACGGCGCAGCGTCACGCAAGGACATCCAGGAAAAGGTTTCGCTCAGCCCGCAGACGGTGGCCAACATCACCAATGAGCTGGAGTCCATCGGCCTGATCGTCTCGCGCCGGCAGAAGGACCTGAAAACCCGCGGTCAGCCGCCCATTGCCTTCGAGATCAACCCGGACGCCGGTCAATCCATCGGCATCAGCCTTGAGCCTGGCCGCGCCTCCGGCGCACTGGTCAATCTGGTGGGGCAGATCGATGCCCGTTGCGAAGTGCGCCTGCAGGGCTGCGATCGCGCGCAGTTGCTCGCCGGCCTGCTGGAACTGGTCGCCAGCCTGCGCCGCCAGGCCAGCGCCCGGCTGTGGGGCATAGGCGTGGCCCTGCCCGGCCCGCTCGGCGATACCGAGCTGAGCTTTGTCGGCCCCACCGCGCTGGAAGGCTGGAAGGATTTGTCCATCCTCGACCAATTGCAGGAAGCCACCGGCCTGCCGCTGTTCCACAGCGTGGACAGCGTCGCCGGCGCGCTCGGTGAAACCCTGTACGGCGTGGCCCGGCACCTGGACAACTTCTTCTACCTGCACCTGAGCGTGGGCCTGGGCGGCTCGCTGATTGTCGGCCGCAACACCTACCGCGGCGCCGACGGCAACGCCACCGAGATCGGCCATGTGCCGGTCGTTCCCGGTGGCACGCCCTGCTACTGCGGCAACCAGGGCTGCCTGGAACGTTACCTCTCGCTGCACTCGCTGGCCGAGGCGCTGGGCATGGATGACGGGCAGATACGCACATCGGACCTGCTCAGCCGCCTGGACGACCCCAACGACCAAGCACTGCAGCAATGGTGCCTGCAGGCAGCCCAGCGCCTGCGCGATGCCATCTGCATGATCGAGAACCTGCTCGATCCACAGACCATCGTCATTGGTGGCTCGGCCCCGCAAAAGCTGGTGCAGCGCCTGGTCGAACTTGCCCAGCCGCTGCATCGCTCGGTCCGTGGCCGCCCGCAGCCCGAACTGCCGCGCATCATGATCTCGCTGCGCGAGGAGGATTGTTCGCTGCTTGGCGCGGCGGTCCTGCCCATCCATGAACTGCTGTCGCCGCGTCTGGAAGGGGTCCAGCGGGACGATCAGGGCGAGGCCCAGGCCGCCGAGCTGCTCGGCCACCGCGCGGGAGCTGGCGGCCGCCGAATTTAATTAAACTTCCACTGGATATTTTTATTGACAGGCTCAAATTGGGGTGACTATAGTCGCCCCATGAGCAACGATCAGCCCAAGTTCAGCATCATCGGCGACGTCAGCGTGGACTTGGTCCTGGGCACGCTGAGCCGTTGGCCCGAGATCGGTACCGAGCAGCTGCTGCCCCGCAGTGAGCTGCGCGCCGGTGGCTCAGCGGCGAATTCGGCACTGGCCGCCCGCCATCTCGGGCTGAGCCCACGCCTGATTGGTGCAATCGGCGACGACGACCTCGCCCAGTGGCTGCTGCTGCAGCTGGCCGGCATCGATGTCGAACTGCAGAGCTGCGCCAGCGACACCACCATGTCGGTGGGGCTGTTGCACGCCGATGGCGAGCGCACCTTCTTCACCAGTTGCGGGCATCTGCAGCACCTGACCCCGGCCTTTGTTCTTGCACACCTGCCGCAGGCAGCGGCGGGCAGCATCGCCTTGTTCACCGCGCCCTTCCTGCTGCCCAACCTGCGCGCGCAGTTCTGCGAACTGCTGGTCGAGGCGTCGGCCCGTGGCTATCAGGTTGCGCTGGATACCGGCTGGCCGCCCGAGGGCTGGACCCCGCAGGTACTTGAGGAAGTCGAAGGCTGGCTGGCGCATTGCGACCATCTGCTGCTCAACGAACTTGAAACGATGAGCATCGCCGGCCACCAGCAACTGGAGCCGGCAGTGCAACAGGTAGCCCGCCTGCTCAAGCCCGGCGCCCACCTGATCGTCAAGCTGGGCGCTGCCGGCGCACTGGGCCAGGTCAACGGCCATAGCACCCACTACACCGGTGTGGCGGCCGCCGACATCTTCGACACCGTCGGCGCCGGCGACAGCTTCAACACCGGTTACCTGGCGGCATCCTTGAACCACGCCAACCTGCTCGACGCACTGGCTGCGGGTTGCCGCACCGCTGCAGCAATCCTGCCGCGCTTCCCTCGCAAGAGCATCGCGGCGGGCGAGCTCTCCCATTGCCTGCAGTCGTATCCCTGACCCCGGAGCCACGACCATGACGCACCGGCCGTTGATCATCAGCTACATCCTCCTGATCTGGTTCGCCATCTCCTTCATCACCAATCTGATCGGGCCGCTGATGCCGATCGCCATCCAGGATTTCAAGCTGAGCCTGACCATGGCCGGCTTCATGCCGTTCTCGTTCTTTCTCGCCTACGGTTTGATCTCGATACCCGGCGGCATGCTGATCGAGGTCCGCGGCACCCGTTTCACTCTCTTTACCGCCTTCGCATTGAATTTCATCGGTGCCATGGCCATCGCCGTAATGCCCGGCTATGTCTCGGTCGTTGCTGGCCTGTTCGTCATCGGCCTGGGTATGGCACTGCTGCAGGTGGTGATAAATCCGTTGATGCGCACCGCTGCCGGCGAGCAGCATTTCGCGTTCTATTCGGTGATGGCGCAGCTGGTGTTCGGCCTGGCGTCCTTCCTCAGCCCCTTGGGATTCCGGCTGTACATGCAGCGCCCGGACGTGCAGGGGCAGCCGCTGGCCTGGCTGGCCTTCTATTGGTACTTCGCAGCGGCTTTTGTGCTGCTGGCCCTGCTCAACTACAAATTGCCACTGCCCTCCGTGCAACTCAAAGACGATGAGCGCGCAGGCAGCCGCGCGGTATACCGTAGCCTGCTGCGTCGCCGCGATGTGCGCCTGTTCTTCCTGGCCATCGTTGCCTATGTCGGCACCGAGCAATCCATCGCCAATTGGATGTCGCAGTTCCTGCACAGCTACCACGGCCTGTCGGCCACCGAACAAGGCGCCATCGCCGTCAGCCGCTTCTGGGGCCTGATGTCGCTGGGCTGTCTGACCGGGCTGGGGCTGCTGAAACTGCTGGATTCCAAACTGGTATTGGCCATCTTCTCCACGCTGGCCATTGCCTGCCTTGCACTCGCCCTTTTCGGCCCGGCAGCCATCTCTCTGTTGGCCTTTCCTGCTGCGGGCTTTTTCTTGTCGGTGATGTTCTCGGTGATCTTTTCGCTGGGCCTGAACTCGGTCACCCAACACCACGGTGCGTTCTCGGGAATCCTGTGCAGCGGCATCCTCGGTGGCGCCATCGTGCCGTTGTTGATCGGTGTGGTCGGTGACCACCTGGGCCTGCGCGCAGGCATGTCGCTGGTCTTCATCCCCTTGCTCTACATCCTCAGCGTCAGCGCCTGGGCCAGGCCGCTGGTGCGCAACCAGACTGTGTATTCCGGGAAGAACACCCCCGCCTCGCCCTGATCGGGCAACCGCAACAGCCACCGCGCGGGCCTGCCGGCCCAAGTCGCCGCACAACCAGGAGCCAACAATGAGAAAGCATCCCAGCGCTGTTCGACCGACCGGCATCGCCGCCGCGGTGGCAGCGGTATTGATCAGCTGTGCGGCTGCGCCGGCGCTGGCGCAGTCCACCAACACGGACGAAGAGCAGAAGCCCAGCACCGGTAACGCCCAAACCACGCTGGAAACGGTGCGTGTGTCCGCCACCCGGGTTGAATCCGATCTGCTGAAAACGCCGGTCACCGTCACTGCCGTCACCCAGGAAGCACTGACCCGCGAAGGCATCCGCGACGTGCGTGGTCTGTCCGGCAGCATGCCCAACCTGCAGATTGCCAATGGCCCGGACTCCGGCGTGCAGGTCAGCATCCGCGGCATCGGCGCCAACAACTTCACCGAGATCGGCGACCCTGCCGTTGGCCTGCATGTGGCCGGCCTGTACTCGCCGCGACCGCAGGGCGCGCTGGCGCTGATGTTCGACGTGGACCAGGTGGAAGTACTGCGCGGCCCGCAGGGCACCTTGTTCGGGCGCAACTCCACCGGCGGCAGCATCAACATCATTCCGGCCAAGCCGCGCTTCGATTCCACCTTCGGCAGCACCGAGCTTGAGCTCGGCAGCTACAACCTGCGCCAGCTCAATCTGATCCAGAACTTCGCGGTCAGCGAACGCTTCGCACTGCGTGTTGCAGCCACCAAGGTTGAGCGCGATGGCTGGATCGACCAGCAGCAGGATTTCACCGATGTGAACATCCCCGAGCGCGGCTTCATCGCCGACGGCATCCCTGATGTGGACCAGCGCCGCAACCGCAAGGTCTCGCGCAAGGACTACTACTACAACCGCGACGAGTGGGCAGCGCGCATCGCCGCACGCTTCGCCATCACCGACGATGTCGAATGGCTGCTGTCCTATGAGAAGTTCCAGAACTCCGGTGCCGGCCAGGTCGGGATAAAGGACTGCGACCAGGCTGCCGGCACCCGCTTCGCCTGCGAAGGCGGCAAGTGGGACGTGAAGATCAACGTGCCCGGCCGCACCGACATGTCGATCGACACCGTGCGGTCCAACCTCAACTGGTTCCTCAGCGACAGCAACAGCATCGAGTACAGCGTGGCCTTCGCCAACCAGAAACGCTCCCAGATGTCCGACGATGATGGCGGCTATCACGAGATCCCCTCGCAGGTAACCGCCACTCTGCCGGTACCTGCAGAGGGCGACTGGGGCGTCTGGCCGGTGCGTGACAACACCTCGATTACTTTGGACTCGCAATACAAATCATTCGTCCACGAGCTGCAGTTCAAGCATCAGGGCGAGCGCTTGAACCTGGTTTCCGGTTTGTTCTGGATGCGCGAGAAGAACGCGATCAACTACGCGCAGGAAATGCTGGTCAACGCACCCTACGGTTTTCCGATCAGCCAGTTCTATCACCAGCCCGATCGCCAGATAGATGCCAAGGCGATCTTCTCGCAGGCCGATTGGCACTTCGCGCCAACCTGGACGGCCACGCTGGGCGCGCGCTACAGCCGCGACTCCAAGACTGATCGCGGCGGCCAGGTGTATGGCGGTTGGGATGCCACCTCGGCGGCGTATTACAACGACTTGTACAACCCGGGTACGCCGGGCGAGCCTGGCTTCCGCCCGCACAATGGCCGCGACCTGACCGAGCAGATGGGTCCGTTCGGTGGCATTGATGCCTACAAGCTGTGGGGGCCGCCGGCCGAAAACGCCCACTCCGAGTCATGGAGCAAGGTCACCTGGCGCCTGGGCCTGACCAAGGACCTGTCCGAGGACGAAATCCTGTTCACCTCCTTGTCCACCGGCTACAAGGCCGGCGGCTTCGGTGACAAGGACGATATCTGCGGCGGCAAGGACTGCCTCGATGGCCCGGCAGGCCCGCAGTATTCCTTCTTCCCCTACAGGCCGGAAACCATCACCAACCTGGAGATCGGCTACAAGGGGCTGCTGCTGGACAAGCGCCTGAGCCTGGCGGTTACTGCGTTCTACAGTCGCTACAAGGACATGCAGGTCACCGGCGATTTCTATGCGGCCAAGGTGCACGTCAACGAACCATGCCCGGACTGGGACCCGACCTGCGATGTGATCAAGAAGTGGCAGACGGTGAACGTCGGCACGGTGAACATCCCCGGCCTGGAAGTGGAAGTGGACTACCTGCCCACTCCCAACACGCGTATCGGCGGCTTCTTCTCGTACATCAACAGCAAGATCAAGGACTACCCGACCTTCAGCGATGAGTGGAACTGCGGTGTACGCGAAGAATTCGGCGCCGTGCCCTGCCCTGATCCGTATACCGGCCCGGATCCCACCCTGGCCGGCCGCCAGATCTACGACATCACCGGCAACCACCTGCCGATGACGCCGAAGTTCACCGCCGGCGTCAACGTCTCCCACACCTTCAAGTTCGGCAATGGTTACGAGCTGGTGCCGTGGTTGAACGTGAAGTGGCAGGACAAGATGTACTTCACCCTGCGCAACATCGACAACCCGCACATCTCCGATGGCCAGAAGGCCTATGCCACCGTTGATGCCAGCCTGAGCCTGCAGTCACCCTCGTTCTGGCGCGCCGAGCTGTACGTGCTCAACGCCACCGACAAGATGACCAAGAACTGGGCCGACGATGCCGGCGGCTTCATCCGCGCCTACTGGAACGACCCGCGCACCGTAGGCCTGCGCGTGCGTTTCGATTACTAGTGAGAAGGGCTTCAAGCCGACAAGCACCGTAGCCCTCAGCTAAACCTGTAGTGCCGAGCCATGCTCGGCAGGGCCTTACCTGCGCAGCCTCGGCTCAACCTGTAGTGCCGAGCCATGCTCGGCAGGGGCCTCACCTGCGTACCTCTCCCCAACCCCTCTCCCGCGAAGGGAGAGGGGCTTCAAGCCGAGAAGCACCGTAGCCCGGGTAAGCGCTCCTATAGCCACACCTCGCCCGCATTACTCGGGCTTCGCCCATCCCAGATCCGGCTCGGGGTGGTACTGCACGCCCAGCGCATCCAGCTGCGGACGCAAAGCGCCCATGCGTTGTACGAAACCGGCATAGCTGCGCTGCCCCGCCGGGCTCCAGCCAAGCTCCGCTACGGCAGCCAGGCGCGGCCATAGATGCTCATCCGCCGACGCATCGGTGTGCACGAACTCAGTCCAAAGCGCCGCCTCGATACCAACCGCCGTCTTGAATGGCGCCGGGTCGAAGCTGTAAAGACGCTTCAGCGGCACGCCTTCCGCGCGGCACCAATCAGCACCGGGCTGGCCCGCATAATTGCCATGGTCGATATACAGATAGGAGCAAGGCGACAGGATCAGTGGATGACCCTTGGCAACCGCAGCATCGATGGCGTAGCCGTCATTCCACAGCTGCAGTATCGCGCTGGGCTTCATGTCAGCCACGGAGCCTTCTTCCCATACGATGGGAGTACGCCCCATCTCATCCATCATCGCCGCAGTGCGCGCGACAAAATCGGCGTACAGCGGATCCTTGATCTCATCGCCGCCGATGTGGATCTCCTGGGACGGGAAGATCGCCACCACTTCTTCCAACACATTGCGGACGAAGGGATAAACGATCTCGGGCTTCTCCAGGCAGAACACACTGAAGCCAACCTCCACCCCGGAATATGGGGAAAGGTTCTTTACATCCGAGCAGGCCAGTTCGTTGTAGGAGGCCAGCGCCGCCTGCACGTGCCCCGGCATATCGATCTCCGGCACGATGGTGACGCCGCGCGCTTGCGCATAGGCCACCAGATGTTTGAGTTGATCCTGTGTGTAGTAACCGGCACGTCCGCCTTCCACCGCGCTGCGGCCGCCGATTTCCACCAGCTTCGGGTAGCGCTTGATCTCGATGCGCCAGCCTTGGTCGTCGGTCAGATGCAGGTGCAGGCGGTTCAACTTGAACAGCGCCATGCGGTCGATATGTTTTTCCAGATACTCCACCGGCAGAAAGCTGCGCGCCACATCCAGCGAGACGCCGCGCCAGCGGTAGGCGGGCACATCACGGATGGCCAGCTGCGCCAGCCTGTACTCGGCCTGGCTTTGTGTCGGCAGCAGCTGGCGCAGACTCTGCGCGCCATGCAACAACCCTGCATCGGTGCGCGCACTGAGCCGGATGGCATCGTCGATCACCAGCCGATAGCCTTCCTCGCCCAATGCCGGCTCATCAACCAGCTGCAGGTGGATGGTTACCGATGTTCCGCCTGATCCGTTCAGGCCAAGTCTCGCCAGCAGCTCCGTCAGCGCCTGTGTGGCATGGGGCGTGCCAGCCGCTGCTTCCACCTTGATCGAGGAAAAGCGCAATTCACCCGCTGCCGGCTGCATCGACTGTGGAATCGGCACAATCGACGTCAACGGTGATGCGAGCTCGGTGACGGCAGTGCGCTGCGCGCAACCGCTTGCCGCGGCGGCGGCCACAACACAAACGATCAGGGCGAGAAGTTTGAAGGGCAATCTCATGGTGCCGAGGCGTCCGCAAGGAGTACCTCGGCATGATGCCCAGTTGGCGCTGACGACGCCATGGCCCGCGCAGTGCTGCACGGCATGCATCGCAGCAATCGAGCGGTGACCCGATGGAGGGGATCGGGCCGCCGCCCTGGAGCAATGGGCTACCCAGCAACATCGCTCCGCAATCACATTGCCGATACTGCGGTGAAGCCCGCGTCGAACCGAGGTTGCAATCACGCGACAGTGCGTCTCAGTCCTTCGGCTTGCGGCGACAGTGCTGCAACATCGCGTTCCGCTGCGGTAGCTGGCGGCAAGGTCGTCGGCACCCGCCCAACATTGGCCCGGACACTGCGCCGCTGCTCTCCCACCGACGAGCGCGTCGTCAGCAGTGGACCCGCGCGCTTGCCGCGCAGTGCCGCCAGTTCGAAGATTGAACTGCGGCCAGCGCCCGAACCCCGGCGGAACAGCGCCACAACTGCCAGACCGCCGCCATAGCGCCTGCAAGCGGCGGCCGCGTGAATGAACGCATGGATAAATCCAAAAAATGCCGCGAATGACGGCACCCCCTGCCCCTGCCTGAATCGACGGATCTGCGCGCCGGTTCCCCCATCCCATGGCCATGGCCGCCGATCTGGCATACCTGTACCGAGCAAGCTGCCATACGCCGTAGTATTCTCCGTGGATAAGCTCAGGAACCGAGGACCACGCCCCATGCGCTTTCGCCCCCAGTACGCCTTGATGGCGGTGCTAGCCCTTGTACTCACGGCCTGCGGCAATGGCCCGGTCAAGCGCGTTTCCGAACCGGCCGCCAGCATCCAGCAGTTGAGCGTTGGCAATGACGGCAACTGGGAGGTGGAACTGCGGCTGCGCAACTACAGCTCCATGCCGATGCGCTTTGACAGCGTGTCGTTGGCGGTGAAGGTTGGCGACGAAGCCGCTGGCACGCTCAGCGCGAACCCGGCGCTGTCAATTGGCCCGGAGTCGGCCGACGTCATCAAGGTGCGCCTGCAGCCCTCCTCCTCGGCCCGCATCATCGTGGCCGATGCACTGGCCGGCGGCCGCTCGCTGTTCTACGAGCTGGAAGGCAGCGTCAGCGCCACCCCTGAAGAAAAGAAGCAACGCAGTTTCGACATCAAGTCGCGCAACAGCCTCAACCAGGCCCCCGGCCTGCCCGGCGTGCTGCGCTGATCCCCCACCCGTTTCCGCATCGTTCGAGAACCGTCTGATGAGCAACTACAAAGCCCCCGTTACCGATCTCCGCTTCGCCCTGCACGATGTACTCAAGGCCGAGTCCCTGTTTGCAGCCATGGGTTTCGAAGACGCCAGCGCCGATCTCATCGACGCAGTGCTGGAAGAAGCCGGCCGTTTCAGCGGCAGCGTGCTGGCCCCGCTCAACGCGGTGGGCGACCAGACCGGCTGCAAGCTGGACAAGGCCACCAATGAAGTGACCACCGCACCGGGCTTCAAGGAAGCCTATGCGCAGTTCGTGGAAGGCGGCTGGACCGGCCTGACCGCGTCACCGGATTTCGGCGGCCAGGGCATGCCGGAAACCATGGGCATGGCCTTGAGCGAAATGGTGTCCTCGGCCAACCTGGCCTGGAGCCTGTTCCCGATGCTGTCGCACGGCGCGGTTGAAGCGCTCAAGCACTACGGTGAAGACTGGCAGAAGGAAGCCTTCCTCAAGCCGCTGGTTGCCGGCAACTGGACCGGCACCATGTGCCTGACCGAGCCGCATGCCGGCACCGATCTGGGCCTGCTCAAGACCCGCGCCGAGCCCAATGCCGACGGCAGCTATTCGATCACCGGCACCAAGATCTTCATCACCGCCGGCGAGCACGACCTCAGCGACAACATCGTGCATCTGGTACTGGCCAAACTGCCCGACGCACCGGCCGGCCCGAAGGGCATCTCGCTGTTCGTCACCCCCAAGTACAAGGTTGACCGCGACGGCAAGCAGGGCGAACGCAACGAACTGCATTGCGGTGCGCTGGAACACAAGATGGGCATCCACGGTTCGTCCACCTGCGTGATGAACTTCGACGGTGCCCAGGGCTACCTCGTCGGCCAGCCGCACAAGGGCCTGCAGGCGATGTTCGTGATGATGAACTCCGCCCGCCTCGGCGTTGGCGTGCAGGGCTTGGCCCAGTCCGAGCGCGCCTATCAAGGTGCTTTGGCGTATGCCCGCGAGCGCCTGCAGTCGCGCGCGCCCAAGGGCGCCGTGCAGCCAGACAAGCCGGCCGACCCCATCATCGCCCAGCCCGATGTGCGCCGCATGCTGCTCACCACCAAGGCCTTGACCGAAGGTGGCCGCCTGCTCGCCGCGCATGCCTACACCCAGCTGGACGCCGCCAACCGCAGCGCCGATGCACAGGCACGCGCCGACGCCGACACCCTGGTCAGTTTCCTCACCCCGATCGTCAAGGCCTGCCTGACCGAGTGGAGCATTGAAGCCACCTACAACGGCCAGCAGGTATTCGGCGGCCACGGCTACATCGCCGAGCACGGCATGGAGCAGTACGCACGCGACGCGCGCATCACCACGCTGTACGAAGGCACCACCGGCATCCAGGCGCTGGACCTGATCGGCCGCAAGACCGCAGCCTCGCAAGGCGCCGGCTTGAAGCTGTTCCTGGCCGAGATCGAGCAGTTCATCGCCGCCAACGCCAGCAACCCGGCCGTGGCCGAGTTCCTGCCGGCGCTGGGCGGCAAGGCCAAGGAATGGGGCAAGCTGACCATCGACGTGCTACAGCGCGCCGCTGCCAACCCGGAAGAACTGGGCGCAGCCAGCTGGGATTACCTGTTCTACAGCGGCTATGTCGCCGTCGCCTACTGGTGGGCGCGTTCGGTGGTTGCGGCACAGGCATCCAGCCACCCGGAAGCGTTCAAGCAGGCCAAGCTGGAGACCGCGCGTTTCTATTACGCCCGCATCCTGCCGCGCACCCTGAGCCACGCCGCCGGCATCGCCGCCGGTGCCGACTCGCTGATGGCGATGGAGTCGGTCCGCTTCGGCGATTGATCCGGCAGCAAAAGCAGCGCAAAGCTCCCCTCATCCGCCCCTTCGGGCCCCTTCTCCCAAGAAGGGGCTGCAGTCCCGCAAGCGGGAGAAGGGAGCTATCAAACAAGCCTGCAATCTGAAAGCCCTCCTCCCGCAAGCGGGAGAAGGGAGCCATCAAACAAACCTGCAATCTGAAAGCCCCTCTCCCGCATGCGGGAGAGGGGTTGGGGTGAGGGCAGCTTCTGCTTCGCCCCCTCCCTTGCGCCGAAGGCGGAGGGGAGGGTTGGGGAGGGGTAAGCCTCAGGCGACTGAAACACCATCAGCTTCGCGGCTCACGCCGCTCCCACAAAACCACCGGCCTCGCCCGCCTTTACACAAAGTGTCACGCATCGTGTATAAGCTGTTAACCCGATGGAGACAGACACTACACCGCGTAGTCTGATCGATACCGGAGCCGAACTTTCCGCTCCGACAGCCGGGTTTTCGCCGTCACTTCCCCTGCACCGCCTTGGCTCCGTGCGACTGCTGTCGCTGGATGCGCATGGCCGCGTACTGGACTGGATCAACTGGCAGGACGCTGCCTGCCTGTATGCACGCGATGCCGTCGCCTGGACCATGGGCGACCCCTGCCTGCACGTACACGGCGCAATCTCGCGGCTGACCGGCCTGCGCAGCGGCATGGACCTGCACCCGATCATCGCCTCACGCGGCCATGCCCGTTCGCGCGCGATCGATCCCACGCCCAATCTGACCAACACGGCGCTGTTCGCCCGCGACGCGCAGTTGTGCCTGTACTGCGGCCAGCACTTCAGCCGTCCACAGCTGACCCGCGATCATGTCCTGCCGGTCTCCAAGGGCGGCAAGGACACCTGGGAGAACGTGGTCAGCGCCTGCTTCCACTGCAACTCGCGCAAGAGCAACCGCACCCCGCAACAGGCCAACATGCCGTTGCTGGCGGTGCCATACCGGCCCAGCTGGATCGAACACCTGATCCTGTCCAACCGCAACATCCTGGCCGACCAGATGGCTTTCCTGAAGTCGCAGCTGCCGCGCAAAGCCCTGCTGCGTGGGCTTTGAGCCCAGCCCACAACCGCTGCGTATTCACGCGCAAACGCCATCCAGACTGAACAGGGCCTTCAGCTTGGCGCCAAACCACCTCATCCGGCACTCATCGAAGGTGTGCTTTGCTTGCCCCACCCTCTCCGGACGGGGAAAATACCGGTTCGAGTGAAACGCGAAGACCATGATCGACTCTGCCAGCTACCCGCGCCTGTCGCGCATCAAAACCCCCGATGACCTGCGTATGTTCGACGAGAGCGAACTGGGGGCCATCGCCGGCGAGTTGCGCGCCTACCTGATCGAATCGGTGGGCAAGAGCGGCGGTCACTTCGCTGCCGGCCTGGGCGTGATCGAGCTTACGGTCGCGTTGCACTACCTGTATGACACGCCGGTCGATCAGCTGGTGTGGGACGTGGGCCACCAGACCTACCCGCACAAGATCCTCACTGGCCGCCGCGACAGCATCCACACCGTCAAGCAGAAGGACGGCGTGGCGCCGTTCCCGAAGCGCGAGGAAAGCCAGTTCGATACGTTTGGCGTCGGCCACTCCTCGACCTCGATCTCCGCTGCGCTGGGCATGGCCATCGCGCGCCAGAACCAGGGCGATGACCGCAAGGTGATCGCAGTGATCGGCGATGGTGCGATGACCGCAGGCATGGCGTTTGAAGCGCTGGCCCACGCCGGCGGCATGGACGACGAGCCGAACGTGCTGGTCATCCTCAACGACAACAACATGTCCATCTCCGAAGCCGTCGGTGGACTGACCAAGATGCTGGGCCGCGCGACCGCCAGCCGCACCCTCAACGCCCTGCGCGAGAGCGGCAAGAAGATCCTCGGCGACAAGCGCCACAGCCCCCCTGCCCGCTTCGTGAAGCGCTGGGAAGAACAGTGGAAGGGCATGTTCGTGCCGTCCACCGCCTTCGAGCAGATGGGCTTCCATTACACCGGCCCGATCGACGGCCATGATCTGCCGCTGCTGGTTTCCACCCTCAAGCACCTGAAAGATGCCAAGGGCCCGCACCTGCTGCACATCATGACCACCAAGGGCAAAGGCTACGAGCCGGCCGAGGACGACCAGATCGGCTACCACGCCGTCGGCCCGTTCGACCCCAGCAAAGGCTTGCCGGAAAAGGGCGCACCCAAGAAGCCGACCTATACCGACATCTTCGGCGACTGGCTCTGTGATGCCGCCGCAGCCGATCCGCAGCTGCTGGCGATCACCCCCGCCATGCGCGAAGGCTCAGGCCTGGTGCGTTTCAGCAAGGAATACCCGGAGCGTTACTTCGACGTCGCCATCGCCGAACAGCATGCGGTGACGCTGGCTGCCGGTATGGCCACGCAGGGCGCCAAGCCCGTGGTCGCCATCTATTCCACCTTCCTGCAGCGCGCCTACGACCAGCTGGTGCATGACGTTGCCACCCAGGATCTGGACGTGCTGTTTGCCATCGACCGCGCCGGCGTTGTCGGCCCGGACGGCGCCACCCACGCCGGCAACCTCGATCTGAGCTACCTGCGCTGCGTGCCGAACATGGTGGTCATGGCTCCCGGCGATGAAGCCGAGTGCCGGCAGATGCTCAGCACCGGCCTGCAGTACAAGGGCCCGGCCGCAGTGCGCTACCCGCGCGGTACCGGCCCCGGCGCTGCCGTAGGGACCGACCTGTCCACGCTGGAGATCGGCAAGGCGCAGCTGCGCGTACAAGGTAGCCGCATCGCCATCCTCGCCTTCGGCGCGGCCCTGCCGGCAGCCGAACAGGTTGGCCGCGAACTGGGCCTGAGCGTGGTCAACATGCGTTTCATCAAGCCGCTGGACAAGGCGATGCTGCTGGAACTGGCACGCACGCATGACGGCTTCGTCACCGTTGAAGACAACGTGGTCGCGGGCGGCGCCGGTTCGGGCGTCTCCGAACTGCTCAACGCCGAAGCGGTGGTGATGCCGATGCTGCACCTCGGCCTGCCAGACAGCTACCAGCACCATGCCAGCCGCGAAGACCTGCTGGCAGAGGCCGGTATCGATGCAGCCGGCATCCGCGCGGCGATCCTCAAGCGTTGGCCGAAGCTGCAGGACAGCGCAGCGCCATTGAGCGCAGCGAGCTGAGCAGGCGAAAGCTCTTCACTCATCACCTTGAGTCACCCCTGATCCGATGCCACACCTGTGGCATCGGATTTTTCTTTGTGGGAGCGGCGTAAGCCGCGAAGCAAAAACACTATCTGGTAATAGAAAAACCGATTGCTCGAGCTATCTCAGCTTCGCGGCTTACGCCGCTCCCACAGCAGCGCAGGCCCTGCCGCCTACGGCGACTCAACCTCGTAACCACGCGCCTGCAGCTGCGCCAGATAGCCATCGGCTTCCAGCAGTCGATCCACCGGCAGCATCGCAAACGTTTCTTCATTGCGCTGCAACGCGGCTTCCGCAATCGACAGCCAATGCTGCCGCACGCGCGCCCTCAGATCACCGTAGCCACGGTTGCGCACAAAGCCGGATTCGGTCACCGCCTGCATGCAGGCGCTGCCGGCATCTTCATACGGTGAGCGCCGCAATGCCTCGATATCACCCACCGCCCACGCATTTGCCCGCTCCACCAAGGTTGGCAGATCGTACTCGACCAAAGCCACGGTCCGCTCAAGACACGCCGCATCGTCCATGCCGCCTTCACGGAATTCGCGGACGGCCGCCTTGGGATCGTCAATCATTATTTTCAACGTCGTGCGGGTCGGGGTGATACCTGCCGCCTTTGCCGCCGCATCCACCACCGGCCAGACAACCGGCTTCTGGCCCAGTCCTATCGATTTGGTCGCCGCCGACTGCAACTCAACGGCCGCAAACATCGGACGCTTGCGTTCAATGCCACCGTCGCGCGGTAGATAGCGTTGTTTGACAGCAAGCCAGCGCGCATAAACTGCAGGTGCAAGCACATCGCTCAACTCTGCGCCGTCCTCGTTGCGCATGACTTTCCAAACCGATGGCAGCAATGCCACCTTGCCGAAGAACCCAAGGTCCGCATCGAACATCACGCCCGGCGGCAGCAACACCTGGCCCGAGCGCGCGATCACCGAACTGACCTCATCGGCCCGCCATTCGATCTGGTTGGGCAACGGCGACACCGTGCCCAGGATCCACAGCACATGCCCGTCCTTGCTCACCCGCCACAAACCCGGCCCGGGCTGTGCACCGTGGACGACGACGGCCTCAAGATCGCGGATTGGCGCCGCCTCCGCATCGGCACCGGCTTCAACCAAGGCTTGGGCCGGTACCCCTCCAGCAAGCAGACACGCCAGCAGACACCAACCACGCAAGCTGTGCACGACCGACATGATGTCTTCCTTGAGGCGACCTGGCTGGCGACATTAGCCATTTCCCTGCGTCCATGCGTTAGAACATCGTTCTGCCAGAAAAAGTACGCCAGACCATCGCCGGCCCAAACAACAAACCACTGTAGTGCCGAGCCATGCTCGGCAGAAGCATTTCCCAAGCAATTCATGCCGAGCATGGCTCGGTACTACACCGTGCTCGAAGAGCGATGCTTCAAACCTAGGAAAAAGCGTAGCGCGGCCAGCTAGCGCCCGCACTCCGAGGCCAAGCATGCAGTTACGCGCACATCAAGCAGCACCACCAACGCAGATTCCATGAAGCGGTAGTCGTCAGGAATATCCAGGCAGTGAACAGGCTTGTACTCAAGCAGGCGTGCGAACGTCGCCCGCAGGCGGTCACGATGCTTGGCTTCCATTACCAAGACGACATCAGCCCAGCGGATATCCGCCGGGCTGATGGTTCTGCGCGCATGTGGACTGGTGCCTGCGGAGCGGGCTTCAAACCCGGTTCGTTTGCTCCACATCACTTCGGCAGTCGGGCTGCGTAGCTGATTGCGACTGCAAACGAACAACAGGCGTGTCATGGCTCATCCAAAAGCAATTGCCGCACAGTCCGCACCGGATACTCAAAGCCCAACTGTCTGGCCCGCGTACATTTCGCACTACGGGTGTACAACAGCTTCCAGTTTTTTTCGGGTTTGAACTTCAGTGGTTGCGCAATGCGGTCGCCCGCGTGATTACGCGACTGGAAGCGTCTCCAGCCACGGGTTCTATCCATGTCCATGATCATCTCTCGTAAGTACCGGGTTCAGCAGCCGCGGCAGTACGAGTTGCGCGCATGGTACTGCATGATTGCCGCGCTGACAAAACCCGACCTTGTCGATCAAAATCGTCGGCAGCCGCCACTATCCATCTCACTCAAACCTGCCTCCATCGCACGGGCAACTGGCATCGGGCGGCTGTTGCCTCGCATGGGGCTCCCCTCCCCTGACTGCTCATCCGTCACGCGCCGCCAGCAGCAGTTGGCGCATCCTGCCTTGCGACCAATGACATGGACTCGAAATGATCAATAAAACCATCGCCCTTGCGGCACTCCTAATTGCGGCATCATCCGCCCACGGCGCCGAAGTGAAGTCCGTCGACAACATCGACCTGCAACGCTATGCCGGCACCTGGTATGAGCAGGCGAACTTCCCGATGTACTTCCAGCGCAACTGCGCGCGCAATACAACGGCCAACTATCGCCTGCTTCCCGAGGGCAGGATCGAGGTCATCAACCGCTGCGAAAAAACCGACGGCGACACGTTGCAGGCAGAAGGCATCGCCAAGCCTTCAGGCAATGGCCCGGCCGAACTCAAGGTGCGCTTTGCGCCCTCATTCCTGTCGTTCCTGCCTTTCGTATGGGCCGACTACTGGGTCATCGCACTTGATCCAGGCTACCGATGGGCGGTTGTGGGCACGCCCAACAAGGAATATCTGTGGATCTTGAGCCGGGACAAAAAGATTTCCGAGGGTCTGCTTAAAGAACTCAGCAAAAAAGCAGAACTGCAGGGTTTCGATGTGTCGAAACTGCGCGTGACCGAGCAGAGCTAGAGCCCTCCCTGTTTCGATCATCAGGTGCAGCAGCTGACTGACGACGCGTACCCGAAGTTGGTTCTCGACATCAACAGTCGACTGAGTGGGACCGCTGAAGCCGCTTTCTGCAACGCAATGAACCACGCGCCTGGATTGGTCGTGGTCCATCTACACGGAAAACGATAGGCCCAGACGCCAGCTGGTTCATCCAGCCCAGGCGACCCATCGGGTTCTAGTTGGAGCTGGCCGCATTATCACGACGGAACAGTTCCCACTCGTCGATCTGCGTGCCGTCAGCAAGATGGCAGATGCCGTATTCACCGCCCTCGCTGTTCTTTTTGATCTCAAGCTTGCCGCCCTTCTTCACACAGTGCTCGGAGGCGGGATTGGCAATGCCAACGCGTCGTGGGCCGGCCTCGGTCTTCGCGTCATTCTTCGGAGCACAGGCTGCCAGCACAACAACCAAGGGCAGGACCGCAATACAATGAGCAAGGAATTTCATGGGTGGACTCCAGGGCCATGGCCCGTCACTGTTTTCAGGCGCAGACTAGCCAAGGATTGTAGTGCCCTCGCGGCACACGACCAAGGCATCAGATCGAGTGCATTGGAAGCATTGCGGGGAAGTGTTGCACACGCAGGCCCCAATCACCGGGAGGCGGCCATGGGTGTTTCGCTCCCAAATTGCCACTCACCAACAGCCTGCATGCGGCAGCAACACAGCCAGCGGCAGCTCCACCACCACGACATCACTGGATTTTGCGCGCCGATCTGCCAGCCAGCAAGGTTCGCGCTTCGAATCAGGAGAGAGATATGCCACAAGACGAGCTGCTTCACGACATGATGACCACCCTGGATAGGCTCATCGCCGTCTTCGCTTCCGCCACTCCGGATGAGAAAGCCTGGCGAGACGCGATCACCGAGATGCGCGCTATCCGCGCCTCACTGCCTGCATCTGCGGTGTTGGAGAGATTCGTCGGTAAACGCATTAGGCAGTCTCTCGACATTCGCGGCTTGAGCCTCACCAATGGCCCCGCCACACGAGCGCTGCTCGGCCCCAGCATCGCCACCAACCTGACGCTTGCCAGGCAAGTCCTGGAAGGCTACCTGGGCAAGCCCTGAGGATAGGAATGGGCTGTGGCTGTTTTTGCGTCGGTGATGCTGAGAATGCGCCAGCCCAATACCCGTCTGTAGGAGCGGCGTAAGCCGCGAAGCTGGCAGTAATGAAACGTCGGTCATCCCTGCAATCTGGCCGGCTACGTGCCTCGCGGATTACGCCGCTTCCACAAAACCTGATGGACTATCGGGAATGCCTCTGCCGAGCATGGCTCGGCACTACGATTGCTCACGCTCCAAGCGTTGTAGGCGCGGCGTAAGCCGCGAAGCTGGCAGTAATGAAACGTCGGTCATCCCTGCAATCTGGCCGGCTACGAGCTTCGCGGCTCACGCCGCTCCCACAAAACCTGATGGACTGTCGGGAAGGCCTCTGCCGAGCATGGCTCGGCACTACGACTGCTCACGCTCCAAGCGTTGTAGGAGCGGCGTAAGCCGCGAAGCTGGCAGTAATGAAACGTCGGTCATCCCTGCAATCTGACTCACTACGAGCTTCGCGGCTTACGCTGCTCCTACGAGAGCCTTGCTCTTCACCCAACTTGGGGAAGGCCGCTCGGCGGCATGCGTCCAGCGAACACGCGCGCATTCCATGCAAGCCCGGCAAGGGCCAACCTCCTTTGCGGTAGGCTGTTGTTTCCAAACAAACAGCCCGCATGGAGGGCAATATGGACACTCAACTGCTGGAAGACATTCGGGCGTTGCTGATCAGCAAGCGCGCACGGGAAATCCGGATCAATCTGCAGCGCGCCGAATCCGACGCGGATATCGAAGAAATCGACATCGAAGGTGAGCTGGTAAGCGTCCTGACGCTCGAAGCCGCCATGCGCGCCGCAGTGAAGGAGTTCAAGCGCAACAAGCAGCTCATCAACGCCATCCTGGAAGAATGACGGCACTGTCTTGGGCGCCAGTTGCAGGTTCTGGCGCTCATTGGCGGCTGTAATGCAGCGAGGGACCATGAGGCCTTATGCATGCTCTGTTCACCGCCATTGCAACGCCGCGATAGCGCACACGTGCTGACCACAACGAAAAAGGGCCTGCGCAATGAAGCGCAAGCCCTTGTTCGTGTTGCAGTAGTTGGTCGGGACGGCCGGATTTGAACCGACGACCCTCTGCCCCCCAGGCAGATGCGCTACCAGGCTGCGCTACGCCCCGATCGTTACTGCTTTCGCCTTGCGGCGAGCCGGTGATTATACCGGCTTTCACACAAAAAAACTCAGCGTCGGAGCAGTTGCAGTACTTCTTCCAGCTCCATGCGCACCTGCTTGATGATCTGGTTGCTCAGCGCCGACTCTTCGCGGGCGCCCTCGCCTTCCAGTCGCAGGCGGGCGCCACCAATGGTGTAGCCCTGTTCGTACAGCAGGCCGCGGATCTGCCGGACCATCAGCACATCGTGGCGCTGATAGTAGCGGCGGTTGCCACGGCGCTTGGCCGGCTCAAGGCTGGGGAACTCGGTTTCCCAGTAGCGCAGCACGTGCGGCTTTACATCGCACAGCTCGCTGACTTCACCAATGGTGAAGTAGCGCTTGGCCGGAATCGGCGGAAGTTCGCGGTTACTGCCCGGATCCAGCATATGCCTCCACCCGCTCCTTGAGCTTCTGGCCCGGACGGAAGGTGACTACCGTACGGGCGGAAATCGGAATTTCCTCGCCGGTCTTTGGGTTGCGACCCGGGCGCTGGTTCTTGCGCCGCAGATCGAAATTGCCGAAGCCCGACAGCTTCACTTGACGTCCCTGCTCCAATGCATCGCGCAACACATCGAAAAACGCGTCGACAAACTCCTTGGCCTCGCGCTTGTTCAGACCAACTTCGTCGAACAAACGATCTGCCATCTCCGCCTTGGTCAATGCCATGCCTGCTCCCTGTATCCCGCCTCAGCCACGGATCTTTGCGCCGTGCCCGTGATCAATCGCCGCCACCACATCGGTGACTACGGCTTCCACGTCACGGTCCGTCAATGTGCGCGACTTGTCCTGCAAAATCAAGCCCATAGCCAAACTCTTGAAGCCTGGCTCGACACCCTGGCCGATATAACGGTCGAACAGTGCGACTTCGCGCAGCAGCTCGCCAGCTGCACCCCGGATGGTGGCCGACAGTTCGGCCCAGCTGACCGATTCAGCTACCACCACCGCCAGGTCACGGCGTACCACCGGGAAACGCGACAGTTCGCTGGAGCGCGGCAGTGCGCGCGCGGCCAGCGGCGCCAGGTCCAGCTCGAAGCCGTAGACCTCCACGTCCACCTCCATGGCCTTGGCCAGGCGCGGATGCAGCTGGCCGATCCAGCCGATGCACTGGCCGTCGCGCCAGATATCGGCCGAACGTGCCGGGTGCGCATACGGGCGCTGCGAGGCGCGGAATTCCAGCACGGCGCCGGAAGCGGCAGCCAGCGACTCCAGGTCGCCCTTCAGGTCATGGAAATCGACCTTGCGCGCCTTCTCGCCCCACTGCAGGGCGGCGGCATCGCCGCACACAGCCGCAGCGATACGCACGGTTTCCTTGGGCACGGGCTTGCCCTCGCCGGCCTGCGCTTCAAACACGCGACCGATCTCGAACAGGCGCACGCGGCCAGCCTGGCGGGCCACGTTGCGGCCCAATGTGGCGACCAGCCCCGGCAGCAGCAGCGGGCGCATCACCGCCAGCTCGGCCGACAGCGGATTGGCCAGCGCGACCAGGCCTTCATTCTGCTGCCACTGCTTCAGCAGTTCGGCATCGACGAAGGCGAAATTGATGGTTTCCAGCATTTCGCGGGCCACCAGCTGGCGGCGCACGCTGAGGTCATCCAGACGGGTTTCGCTGGGCATGGCGATGCGTGCAGCGCCGCCCGGCAAGGTGGTCGGGATCGACTCGTAGCCGTGGATACGGGCCAGTTCTTCGATCAGGTCTTCTTCGATGGCGATGTCGAAGCGACGGCTCGGGCCGGTCACGTTCCAGCCATCGGCGACAGCCTCGACCTGCATGCCAAGCGCACGCAGGATGCGCTCGACTTCGGCGTCTTCAATCTGGATGCCGAGCACGCGCACGATACGGGCGCGGCGCAGCTGGATCTTCGCGGCGACCGGCAGATCGGCTTCGCGCACGGCTTCGGTAACCGGCGCCGGCGTGCCGCCGGCCAGGTCCAGCACCAACTGGGTGGCGTATTCGATGGCGATACGCGGCAGCTGCGGGTCGACACCGCGCTCGAAGCGGTGGCCGGCGTCGGTGTGCAGGCCGAGCTTGCGGCCACGGCCCATGATCGCGGCCGGGGCGAAGTGCGCCGCCTCCAGGAACACATTGCGGGTGGCATCGGTGACGCGGGTGTCGAACCCACCCATCAGGCCGGCAAGGCCAACCGGACGGTCGGCATCGGTGACCACCAGGAAGCTGTCGTCCAGCGCGGCATCGCGGCCGTCGAGCAGCTTGAGGGTTTCACCGGCGCGCGAGCGGCGCACGGCAATCTGCCCCTTCAGCGCATCCAGGTCGTAGGCGTGCATCGGCTGGCCAAGTTCCAGCATCACGTACTGGGTGATGTCGACCAGTAGCGACACCGGACGCACGCCACTGCGGCGCAGGCGCTCGGCCATCCACAGCGGGGTGCTTGCGGCGGCATTGACACCTTCGATCACGCGGCCCAGGTAACGCGGCGCTTCTGCACCGGCGTCGAGCTGGATGGCGAGCTCGCGCGTCGCCTGCGCCGGCACGGCTTCGGCGGCGAACGGTTTCACTTCGCTGCGGGTGGCGGCTGCCACGTCGAAAGCGATGCCACGCACGCTGAAGCAATCAGCGCGGTTCGGGGTCAGCTTGATCTCGATGCTGGCGTCCGGCAGGCCGAGGTATTCGACCAGCGTGGTACCGACCGGTGCGTTGTCCGGCAGTTCCAGCAGGCCGGAGGCGTCGTTGTCCAGGCCAAGCTCCTTGGCCGAGCACAGCATGCCGTTGGATTCCACGCCGCGCAGCTTGGCCGGCTTGATCTTCAGCTCGCCGATCTGTGCGCCGATCATGGCCAGCGGTGCAACCAGGCCCGGACGCGCGTTCGGCGCGCCGCACACGATCTGCAGCAGCTCAGCCTGACCGGCGTCGACGCTGCAGATCTGCAGACGGTCGGCTTCCGGATGGCGGGTCGCTTCAACGATGCGCGCCACCACCACGTTGTCCAGGCCTGCGCCCAGTGCGGTGACTTCTTCGACTTCCAGGCCGATCGCGGTCAGCACAGCGCTGAGTTCGTCGCGCGATGCGCTGGTCGGTACGTGGCTGCGCAGCCAGCTTTCAGAGAATTTCATGTCTTTACCTTGATGGGAGGCGCGCCTCCCGTTGCGGTTTTTTGTTGATACCCGGCGCTTTGCGCCTGGGGTTGGTCAACGTTTAAAAGCTGCCGAGCATGGCCCGGCACTACAGTTGCGGTTAGGCGAACTGCTTGAGGAAGCGGACGTCGTTTTCGAAGAAGGCACGCAGGTCGTTGACGCCGTAGCGCAGCATCGCGAAACGCTCCACACCCAGGCCGAAGGCGAAGCCGGTGTAGCGCTCCGGGTCGATACCAACCGACTTCAGCACGTTCGGGTGGACCATGCCGCAGCCCAGCACTTCCAGCCAGCGGGTGCTGCCATCGGGCTGCTGCCAGGCGATGTCCACTTCCGCACCCGGCTCCACGAACGGGAAGTAGCTCGGGCGGAAACGCATTTCAAAATCGCGCTCGAAGAAGGCGCGCACGAACTCGGACAAGGTGCCCTTGAGGTCGGCGAAGTTGGAGTGTTCGTCCACCAGCAGGCCTTCAACCTGATGGAACATCGGCGAGTGGGTCTGGTCACTGTCACTGCGGTACACCTTGCCGGCGGCGATCATGCGCAGCGGCGGCTTGTGGTCGCCCATGTAGCGCACCTGCACACCGGAGGTATGCGTGCGCAGCAGGCGGCCGTCGCCGAAGTAGAAGGTGTCGTGCATGGCACGCGCCGGGTGATGCGGCGGGAAATTCAGTGCTTCGAAATTGTGCCAGTCGTCTTCGATTTCCGGGCCTTCGGACAGCTCGTAACCGAGGCGACCGAAGATTTCGGTGATGCGCTCCAGGGTGCGCGTGACCGGATGCAGGCCACCGCGTTCGCCATGGCGGCCCGGCAGGGTGACATCGATGTTTTCAGCAGCCAGACGCGCGTCCAGCGCAGCGTTTTCCAGCAGCGCCTTGCGCTCACCCAGGGCCGAGGACACCGCATCGCGCGCGATATTGATCGCCTCGCCTGCTGCCTTGCGCTCGTCGGCCGGCAAGCCACCGAGCTGCTTGAGCTGGGCGGTGATGCTGCCACTCTTGCCCAACAGGGAAACACGCAGGCTTTCCAGTACGTCAGGGCTCTGCGCCGCGGCCACATCGGCCAGCGCCTGCGCGGTCAAGGATTGGATGTCACTCATGGGATCGACGAAACCTCTGGCCGGCATGCCTACGCGGTATGCGCCGGGCCGACCCCCGTCGCCACCAGTGCCTGATCGCCGCGCAACCATCGGCAGCGGCAACCAACACAAAAAAGAATGGGGAAGGACTTGCGCCCTTCCCCATGCATTGTCTCACCACAGCCGTTGCGCGTGAACGCTACAACCGCTGCAGGAAGAACTTATGCCGCCAGTGCGCCCTTGGCCTTTTCTGCCAGAGCGGCAAAACCGGCTGCGTCGTGCACGGCGATATCAGCCAGAACCTTACGGTCAAGGGTGATACCGGCCTTCAGCAGGCCGTTCATGAAACGGCTGTAGCTCAGGCCGTTGATGCGGGCAGCCGCATTGATGCGGGTGATCCACAGCGAACGGAAATTGCGCTTCTTCTGCTTACGGCCAATGTAGGCGTACTGCTGTGCCTTGATGACTGCCTGCTTGGCAACGCGGAAGACCTTGCGACGGGCGTTGTAATAGCCCTTTGCGAGATCCAATACTTTCTTGTGGCGGCGGCGCGCCTGCACACCACGCTTTACTCGTGCCATGGTTCAGTCCTCAGAGGTAGGGAAGCATACGGTCCAGACGGCCTGCGTCTTCTGCGCGGACGTGATTCGTCTGACGCAGGTTACGCTTCCGCTTGGTCGCTTTCTTCGTGAGGATGTGGCTACGGTTGGCGTGACCGCACTTGTACTTGCCGGAGGCGGTCTTGCGGAAACGCTTGGCCGCCGCCCGGTTGGTCTTGATCTTGGGCATTGCTATGTCCTTGATGGTCTCTTTTCACTGACTGGGCGGTGGTTTTACCCACACTTTCCGTCCCTGCCCTTGTCTGTTTAAAGCCCACACTCCCACTGGAGGCAGGCAGGTCCTGGGTGAAGCAAACAACAAACCCGGCGAACCGGGCCGCCCATTATGCCTTGCGCGTCAGTCGCTTGCAAACAGCAAGTGGGCTGGCGCTCAAATCAGCTGAACAGGCATGCAAACAGGGAGGTAGCCAAGGCCCCTCCCCGCTCAGCAAAGCAGCGGCCCGCAGGCCGGCGGCTTATTTCTTCTTCGGCGCGATCATCATGACCATCTGCCGGCCTTCCAGGCGCGGACGGGACTCGATCACGATGTCCTCACCCAGATCGGCTTCGATCCGGTTGGCCATTTCGCGACCCAGTTCCTGATGGCTCATTTCGCGGCCACGGAAGCGGATGTTGACCTTGATCTTGTCGCCCTCTTCGAGGAAACCGCGCATCTTGCGCAGCTTGATCTGGTAGTCGCCCTCATCCGTAACCGGACGGAACTTCACTTCCTTGATCTCGACCTGCTTGGTCTTCTTCTTGGCCTCGTTGGCCTTCTTCTGCGCTTCGAACTTGAACTTGCCGAAGTCCATGATCTTGCACACCGGCGGATCAGCCTGCGGCTGAATCTCGACCAGGTCCAGACCTTCGTCTTCGGCCATCGACAGCGCCTCGTCGCGCGTGAGCACGCCGATCATTTCACCATCACTACCGATCACGCGCACGCGCGGAACGCGGATTTCCTGGTTACGACGGTTCTGTTTGTTGTCAGGGATACTGATATTGCAATCTCCAAGTGGATTAGTACCGGCCCTGCGGAGTGTCCGCCGGGGCCGGGGCCCTACTTACTTCAGTGTTTCAATTCTGCCTGCAGCCGCTCGACGAAGGCCTGAACCGACATCGAGCCAAGGTCTTCACCGGCTCGCGTGCGTACCGCCACCGCCCCGTTCTCCTTCTCGCGGTCACCCACGACCAGCAGATACGGCACCCGCTGCAGCGTATGCTCGCGAATCTTATAGCCGATCTTTTCGTTGCGCAAATCGGCGTCAACCCGGAAGCCTTGATTTGCAAGGCTTTTGCGAACTTCGTTGACGTAATCGGCCTGGGCGTCAGTGATATTGGCCACCATCACCTGCACCGGCGCCAGCCAGGTCGGGAACGAGCCGGCGTGCTGCTCGATCAAAATGCCCAGAAAACGCTCCATCGAGCCCACGATTGCCCGGTGCAGCATCACCGGATGGCGCTTCTGGCTGTTCTCATCGACGTATTCAGCTCCGAGGCGGCCCGGCATCATGAAGTCGACCTGCATGGTGCCCAGCTGCCAGGTACGGCCGATGGCGTCCTTCAGGTGGTACTCGATCTTCGGGCCATAGAACGCGCCTTCGCCCGGCAGCTCCTGCCACTCGACGCCGCAGCTGGACAATGCGGTGCGCAGTGCGCCTTCAGCCTTGTCCCAGGTTTCGTCGTCGCCCAGACGCGATTCCGGACGCAGCGCGATCTTGATCTGGATCTCTTCGAAGCCGAATGCCTTGTACACCGCCAGCGCCTGCTGGTGGAACGCCGTCACTTCGGCTTCGACTTGGCTTTCGGTGCAGAAGATGTGGCCATCGTCCTGGGTGAAACCGCGCACACGCAGGATGCCGTGCAGCGCACCGGACGGTTCGTTGCGGTGGCAGGCACCGAACTCGCCGTAACGGATCGGCAGGTCGCGGTAGCTGTGCAGGCCCTGGTTGAACAACTGCACGTGACCCGGGCAGTTCATCGGCTTCAGCGCATAGGTGCGCTTCTCCGATTCGGTGAAGAACATGTTGTCCTGGTAGTTATCCCAGTGACCGGACTTCTTCCACAGACTCACGTCCAGGATCTGCGGGCAGCGCACTTCGCCGTAACCACTTTCGCGGTAGACATTGCGCATGTACTGCTCGACAACCTGCCAGATCGACCAGCCCTTCGGATGCCAGAACACCAGGCCCGGCGCTTCTTCCTGCAGGTGGAACAGATCCTGCTGCTTGCCGATGCGGCGGTGGTCGCGCATTTCAGCTTCTTCGATGCGCTTGATATAGGCCTCAAGCTGCTTCTTGTCGGCCCATGCGGTGCCGTAGATGCGCTGCAGCTGCTCGTTCTTGGCATCGCCGCGCCAATACGCACCAGAGATGCGCGTCAGCTTGAAGGACTTCAGAAAGCGCGTGTTCGGCACGTGCGGACCACGGCACATGTCCACGTATTCCTGGTGGTAGTACATACCCATCGCGGTGATGTCGTCGGACATGTCCTCGATCAGGCGCAGCTTGTACTCCTCGCCACGCGCCTTGAAGATTTCAATCACTTCCGCACGCGGCGTGACCTTCTTGACGACGTCATAGTCCTGCGCGATCAGCTCGCCCATGCGCTTCTCGATCGCCGCCAGGTCTTCCGGCGTGAACGGGCGCTCGTTGTAGATGTCGTAGTAGAAACCTTCGGCGATGACCGGGCCGATCACCATCTTGGCCTCCGGGTACAGCTGCTTCACCGCGTGGCCAACCAGGTGGGCGCAGGAGTGGCGGATGATCTCCACACCCTCCTCGTCCTTGGCGGTGATGATGCGCAGCGAAGCGTCGTGGTCGATCACGTCGCTGGCATCGACCTGCACGCCATCAACGGCGCCGGCAATGGTGGCCTTGGCCAGACCCGCACCGATGGACTGGGCAACGTCCATGACGCTGACCGGGTTTTCGAACTGACGGACGCTGCCGTCTGGGAGAGTGATGTTGATCATGGGGTCACCAAAGGTCACGGCCCGCCGGGCGGGCTGGAAACAACGCCAACAGGCGCGGTTTCAAGGGAGTTCATGGGAATCAGGGCAATAAAAAAGCGCCACGACGGCGCCTGGCATCAGGGCGGTGGCGGGGTTCAGCAATGGGCGATGGTAGTGCTCATGTCACACGCTCGGCCGACGCTTTGCGCGGGCCACCTTGGCTGCCGAAGAGGTTACTGGGACGATATTAAACCAATCACGACAAAACTGCCTGAAATCGCCGCAAGCATGCAACCGCGGCCTATCGATAAATGCCAATCACATGACGAACAGCCACAACGCTGATCGCCAAACGACTTCCGACACTTCGCCTCACCTGCCCTTTCAACGAGCAGCCCGTCGTCACGTTATTGTAATTGATACTCATTAGCATCAATAAACCAGGACGACTTATTGCAAGGAACGCCCCGCAATGCGGCCCATCTCCCACAATCCGACCCGAAGCTTACTGGCACTAACCCTCGTCACACTCGGCGCCTTGGGCGCAACCACGACAACGCGCGGCAACCTGGCAATCACCGCAGCTGGCTCAGCAACAATCTGCGCGCTGGCAGCCGTATTTGTTTCCCGGACCTCCAAGCCACGAGCCGTCATCTGGATGACTACCCTGACAAGCCTCTGCCTTGTCCGACTGATATGGATCATCTAACGGGAAAATCGCCATGCATCACAAACTGTTCGCGACAGGGCTCCTCACACTAGGCTTCCTGCAAAGCGCCGATGCCCAAGAATGGCCCGCAGCACAATGTGAAAGCTGCTCCTCTCAACAAATGCAAGCCGCCGCGAGATCCGAAATCGACTTTGGCGCTGTCGCAGTCTTCAGCCTTTCCACCGCCGACCTCAAGACTTACGTAATTACCGGCAACCTCGAACTCCACGAATCAACACCACCAGCAGCCCTGGACGACTACTTCGCCGATCTGATCGCGGTATATCAAGCCAATGGCAACTCATTACGAGTACACGTAGACATAGCCGATCTGGCGATCATCCAGGCCAGCAGTTCCGCGCGCAGCGCTACGCCTGCAGCCCAAGCAGAATTTCCCGAAAGCGCCTGGGAAGCAATCAACAACTCAGCAAAAATGAACAACCTGCTGGACGACATGGACTACCGGTGGCCGGCCCTGATCGCCGGCGGTAACAGCGTGCTGCGGGTACTCAACCCGTACACATGGCTGAAATCAGATGGCGCCCAGGTGACGGTCGAACTGGGCTTCGGCGACGGAAGCTCGATGGAAATCTTCTACAACGTCAAGACCAAACGCTGGGAAGAGGACTCAAACAGCGCCAAGGACGCGCACAACAACTCCATCCCGAGGAGCAACGATGATTTCGCAAAGGGTGGATACCGTGAATACGAGTTCAATGGCCCACCCGCAACCGATCTACAGAACTTCTTGATCGAGGCGCAAAGAAGGGGCATTCCGATCACCGGTCCAATCGGCCCCAGCTTCCGTATTGGCTGCGCTTCCGCCAATGGCATCACTACTTGTCAGGCCCGCTGACTCAACGACCGGCCAGCCAAGCCATGAGGCGCCCCAACCGGAACGCCCTTACCGATGATGCTCCAGCACTTCCCTTCACAACGGGAGTTCACGATGAGCCTCCGCGACAGCAACACATGACAAATCAATGGGCACAAAAAAAGCCGGCACATGTGCCGGCTTTTGTACTTTTCACCTCGATCCGCAGGAAACCGAAGTGGTGGGCGGTACAGGGTTCGAACCTGTGACCCCTACCATGTCAAGGTAGTGCTCTACCGCTGAGCTAACCGCCCGTTTTGAAACTATCCACGCTGCGAGGGCCAAACCCACCCACACCGCAACGCGCAACATCACCTGGAAACACAAAACCCGGCCTGCGCCGGGCTTTGGTGGCCACTTCCCGAGGAAGTGGTGGGCGGTACAGGGTTCGAACCTGTGACCCCTACCATGTCAAGGTAGTGCTCTACCGCTGAGCTAACCGCCCTTCTCAGCAACAAATCTTCGCTGCGAGGGCGCGTATCTTAACCCCGCTCTTCACGAAGAACAACCGTTTTCTGGAAAAACTTCACACCGGCCGACTTCAGCCCAGATTCGCCTCCTTCAGGCGATGGATCTGGTCACGCACGCGCGCGGCGTCCTCGAATTCCAGGTCACGCGCATGCTGGTACATCCGCTGCTCCAGCTCCTTGAGGCGCGCAGCCAGCTTGGCCGGCTCCAGCGGCAGGTAATCGCTCTCGGGCTCAGCCACGCGCCGCCCCTTGCCCTTGGCGCTGGACTTGGGCGAGCTCTCCTCATGCGCACCTTCGAGGATGTCGACGATGGGCCGCACCACTGACTGCGGCACGATGCCGTGCGCCTCGTTGTATTCAACCTGCTTCTGCCGGCGACGGTCGGTTTCGTCGATGGCCGCCTGCATCGAACGGGTCATCTTGTCGGCATACAGGATGGCTTTGCCGCGCACGTTACGAGCAGCGCGGCCGATGGTCTGGATCAGCGAACCGGTGGAGCGCAGGAAGCCCTCCTTGTCCGCATCCAGGATTGCCACCAGCGACACCTCCGGCATATCCAGACCTTCGCGCAGCAGATTGATGCCGACCAGCACATCGAACTTGCCCAGGCGTAGATCGCGGATGATTTCCACGCGCTCCACCGTGTCGATGTCCGAGTGCAGATAGCGCACGCGGATGCCGTGCTCACTAAGGTATTCGGTGAGGTTTTCGGCCATGCGCTTGGTCAGCGTGGTGACCAGCACCCGGTCGCCCATCTTGATGCGCTCATTGGCCTGCGACATCAGGTCATCAACCTGGGTGCCGACCGGGCGGATCTCCACCTGCGGATCGATCAGGCCGGTCGGGCGGACCACCAGCTCGGTGATGTCATTGCCCGACTCGCGCAGTTCATACGGGCCGGGCGTGGCCGACACATAGATGGCACGCGGTGAGCGCGCTTCCCACTCTTCGAAACGCAGCGGGCGGTTATCCAGCGCGGATGGCAGACGGAAGCCGAATTCGACCAGCGTTTCCTTGCGCGAACGGTCACCCTTGTACATGGCGCCGATCTGCGGAATGGTCACGTGCGACTCATCGATGACCAGCAGCGCATCCGGCGGCAGGTAGTCGAACAGAGTCGGCGGCGGCTCGCCCGGCGCCTTGCCAGTGAGATGCCGCGAGTAGTTTTCGATGCCGTTGCAGTAGCCGACCTCGGCCATCATTTCCAGATCGAACTGGGTGCGCTGCGCCAGGCGCTGCGCTTCGACCAGCTTGTTCTGCGCGTACAGCTGCTCCAGCCGCTCCTTCAACTCGGCCTTGATGGTCTCCACCGCCGCCAGCACCCGCTCGCGCGTGGTGGCGTAATGGGTCTTCGGGTAAATGGTGTAGCGCTGCATCTTGCGCAGGCTTTCACCGGTGAGCGGGTCGAACATGCTGAGCTGTTCGATATCGCCATCGAACAACTCGATGCGCAGCGCCTCGCTGTCCAGCTCGGCCGGGAACACATCGATCACCTCGCCGCGCACGCGGAAGGTACCGCGCTGCAACTCGTACTCGTTGCGGGTGTACTGCAGCTGGGTCAGGTGCTTGATCAGGTCACGCTGATCGATGCGCTCGCCCTTGGACAGGATCAGCCGCAGCGACAGATAGTCTTCCGGCGCGCCCAGGCCGTAGATCGCCGACACCGTCGCCACCACGATGGCATCCGGCCGCGACAGCAGGGTCTTGGTCGCCGCCAGCCGCATCTGCTCGATGTGCTCGTTGATCGAACTGTCCTTCTCGATGAAGGTATCCGAGGACGGCACATAAGCTTCGGGCTGGTAGTAATCGTAGTAGCTGACGAAGTACTCCACCGCGTTGTTCGGGAAGAACGCCTTGAACTCGCCGTACAGCTGCGCGGCCAGGGTCTTGTTCGGCGCCATCACCAGCGTCGGCCGCTGCACCTGCTGCACCACATTGGCGATGGTGTAGGTCTTGCCGGAGCCGGTAACGCCCAGCAGGGTCTGCTTGGCGATGCCCGCTTCAAAGTTGGCCACCAGCTTTTCGATGGCAGCCGGCTGGTCGCCGGAGGGCGAATACGGCGATACGAGCTGGAAGCTGTCTGACATATCGATGGCGCCTATACGGACAGCCAAGTATAGCCCCGCCGTCACGGAGCCCTGATCACGCACTAGCCTGACCTCTCAGAGCAGCCCATGCCGAAGGCGAAGCAAGCACTGCCACAGGATGATCATCCTGCGCCATCCGCGCAGCCACAGGCCGAACATGAACCAGCCCAGGACAGCCACCCCTCATGCCATGCGCGGCCTTACGCTGCTGGAAGCCACCATGGTGATGGCAATCGGACTGATTCTTGGCGCCATTGCCCTGCCCTACATGCGAAAACTGAGCGAAAGACAAGGCGCCATCAGCTCCGCGAACCTGTTGATTACCCATATCGCTTTCGCGCGCAACCACGCCGTGACCCAGCGCCGCATTGCCATACTCTGCCCATCCTCGGACGGCAACAGCTGCCGCGCGGACAACAACTGGAGCTTTGGCTGGCTGGTAATGGATTCGGCGCTAAACCCAACAACCACAACCTCAACGCGAATCCTGATGACGGCGCAACTATCTGCCAACACCCGGGTTCACATTTACAGCAACAAAGGCCGGACGCGCTTGCGCTATCTTCCCGATGGCCGCAGCAGCGGCGCGAACACAAGCTTTCGAATCTGCACATCGGGCGTCATGCTGAGCAAAATCGTGGTCAGCAATGGCGGACGCGTCCGTAGCGAAGCCGCTCCAGTGCGTACAAGCTGCCACTGACAGCGCACTCGAACGGAAGGTGTTGCGAACCGCCGCTCATCTACCTATAATGCGCCTCCCCGCCCGAATAGCTCAGCCGGTTAGAGCACTTGACTGTTAATCAGGGGGTCGTTGGTTCGAGTCCAACTTCGGGCGCCAAAAAAAAACCTGCCATCGGCAGGTTTTTTTTTGCATGAAACATAGCGAAGGGGAGCTGCACCGCAACTCCCCTTCGGCCGATCAAAAACACTTGGTCGGCGCACCACTATCCGAGCCAGTAACACTCTTTACGCCCTGCGACGTCACCTTGAGCGTCCCACACTTGACATCCTTGGTCTCCTGCAAGCCTTTCGGAACAGCCTGCAGCGTGTAAGAACGTGCGGCTGGATCGCCGTCAAAACCGATGGTGTAGAAATTATCCAAACCATTACCGCACTGGCTCACTGCCGCCCCCACATAGGTGAGGTTGGTCGTGAAATAGCGCTCGGCCATCTGCGCCGACTCCAGCAAACAGGCCGAAGCTGCCGCACGCCGCGTCTTGACAACGTGGTTTTGGTAGCTCGGGTAAGCGATCGCCGACAGTACAGCGATGATCACCACGACAATCATTATTTCAACCAGCGTGAAGCCACGCTGCCGACACCTCAACTGCTTCATCCCCGCCCCCATCAATTGTTAATGATTTCACGCCAGGACACGCGACCCACATTGCGCGTCTCACGCACATTGACCTTGGCTCGACCGCCACTGGAACCACCCAGCACCGCGATGCCACGCAGCACGTCCGCGAGGGTCGGCATACCGACACCCAGATCAACCGAGCCGATAGGCAGCTTGGTGTCGCCGCTGGTCAGGACTTCATCGGTGTAACTACCATCACCGTTGAGATCGAACAAGGAAGGCCCAGTACTGGTCCCGGTATAGGCATCAAGGGCGTTCAGATAACCCTTACCGTCAGGCTGGCAAGCCTCGGACGTCGGAATGACACTGGAAACGATCAACACGTCCCCAACAACCTGCGAGTCACTGACGACACGCTCGCCAATAGCTTTGGCGCCATCTGCAGTCGGGTTCAACAGATCCACATACCAGCCCTTGGAGCCTGCCGGCAGCGCTGTCTTAGCTTCAAACGAGCGGACCAGGTAGCCACCATACGTTCCATTGGCAACCACACTGCGACCGGTCAAGTTGGCATTCTGCCCACGCCGCGCCTTGGCCGAACCATCGTCAACGAAGCCATACAGCGTCTGCACCGCCTTGTTGCTCATGTCACCCACTGTCATAAGCCGACCCGTACCGAACGTCACCCATGTCTGATAGGTAGTCGGGTGCATTGAAACGCTGAGGCCTGAAGTAATCGGTTGAGCCACACCCGCAGAATCAACCGCTTGAAAAAGCGGAGCCCCGCCGGACACAGCCCAGCTCGATGCAGCCGCCGCCGAGATGTCGAACTTCCAGACATTACCCAGCATGTCGCCGCCATACACGTAGTCGACGGTGCCATTACCATCCGCGTCCCAACCGGTAGGGGCAAATAGACCGTTGGAATTGGCATCAGCATCGACCGCCGAGCCAACCCCGGTGTCGATCTGCTTGATCAGGCTACCCGTTTGCAGGTCATAGATCATCAATACCGCGTGACCATTCGTACTGTTTATGCCATTGGCCACGATGACCGCAGTCGAGCCATCGTTGAGCTTGGCAATAATAGGACGCGACTGTACCAAGCCGATATTTGCATTGCTGGCACTGGTTTCCCACTTATAGCTACGCGCGCTGAATGTTGCCGGATTGGTCACATCCAGTGCAAACAAGCCCTTACCACCCTTCCCCAGCGCGCCAACAAGCACATTCTGATCTGGGGTCTGTGCGCGCGTTGACACCACCATCGGCCCATCAACAAAAAACCGATGCGCGTAGTCCGGACGACTGAGCAACCCAAGGTTTGTCCAATCGATACCACTGGGAATGAACGTAAACAGCTCGGCGCCATCAGCGGCATTGATCGCGTGAAGCATGCCATCGTTTGCACCGACGTAAATCGTATCTGTTTCCTTTACATAGGCCGGAGATGAATTGACGACGTCGCCGAACAGGTGGTTGCGGTTGCGCAGGGTGCCACCCAAGCGCTGCTCCAGATCTCGGGCCCCTGCGATGTAAGCCGCGTTGTTCGCCGCGGTAACCGGATAGTCATTCACTCCGGTACGGGCCAATGCCGCCAACTGAGTGCCGGTTGCACCGGCGGGGAACACCGCGCCCGCACTGCCAGTACTACTGAACACCTTACGATTGGTCGCAGGAACACCTTCAGAGGCGCGCCAGGTGGGGTCCGAGGACACCACCTGTTTGCTCACCCCATACGCCGCAACCTGGCCGGTCCAGACACCCGAGATGTAACTGGCCTGAAACACCTTCGCACCGGTATCCAGCGAGGTAGAGTTCGCACTCACGTTCGAGAACGAGCCAACGCGCTCAGTAATGGCAGCAAGTGCATTGGAAAGGCCGCGCGCAAACGCGTCCGGATCGCCAGCGGAAACAAATTGCCCGCGCCCATTGACCGCCGCATGCAGCAGATCGTCAATGCGATCCCCGTCTTCCTTGTCGGTCGGATCTGGCCAAGCGCTGAAATTCGCAGGAACCTCCGACACACTCTTGTAGCCGGTATTGCCTGCCAAACCAATGGCGATACCGAAGGTGACCATATGCTGCCAAAACCCCGGATCCGACCCATTGGTGGGCACATCATTGGTCAGGTCGGTGCGAAGATCATTCTTCCAGTAGCGCATGGCGACGTCAGCGAGCGTATTGGAAGCGGAGCTGGCATACGGAGCGCCTTTCACATATTTATAGGAACGATCACCGGGTCCAGTGATCTCCTTGCCATCTTCATTGTCCTGCTCGCCAGGCGCACCGCTGACATTGTTCCAATAACCATCGGTTGTCAGAATGGTGAAATTCTGCCGGCATGAATACTGGTCTTTCGCCGCTTCAGGACCATAGGCACCGCCACTGGCATCACTGGAAAAGTACCGACCAGCATTATCAAGCGCGCCATGCAATGGCGTGCCGTCGTAGCCAATAGTGCCGTACAGACGGGCATACCAACGACTGCGATTGTTGTTGTCGCCGGCACTACCTTTGGGATCTGCGAAAATCCCGTTGTTATAGTTGACTGGAATCGGTGCGGTCTGGGTTGGCCAGTTCTTGTCGGTAGAGGAGCCGTTACGGCCCCAAATCGTCCGGTAGCCAACCCGCACATTTTGACCAAGCTTGCTGAACGCAACGCCGGCACCGGCTTTTGCCGCCTTCATGCGAGTGCGATGATAGGAGAACCACGTTGCGTAGTTGACTCGTTCCGCCGCTTCATCGCGGAGCGTCGTAGGGGTCAGATACTCGCAACTACCCCACTCGTTGTTCTTGTTACCACAACCGCGATTGGCCGTGCCAACTACCCGCGTTGCATACTGACTACGCACCACTCGACCATCGGTGTGAATCTGATAACGGTAGTAATTCGCCTGATTGGTCAGATAGCCGGAGTCTGTCTGTGTCTTGTCTTTAGGCACATAAAAGGTCTGGATACCACCGCACACCTTGGTGCCCTTATCCGTTGTACCACTCGTGGAGTCGGTATTCCGGTTGTAACTGCGGCAGCTACTGCTATCAGCAAGATCGATCGTGGCATTACCGACGAGGTTGAAATCCCCGTACACAGCGCCGTATGTGGTACCGCCGGTCATCAACCCGCCATCGGCATTTTGCCAAGCCAGGTAAGTACGGGAGGGATCGTAGTAAAGCGTATTTACGGTGTACGCCTGGCCAGTGACACCCGAAATTGTATTCGCTGGCATTGCATCGAATGCCATCGACCCCGAATCATCGAGAATGAAAAGCACGTTGGGCGCAACCCGCGTTTCGGTGGTCAGCGGGTCATTCGGCAGCTTAATTCCAGCATTCACCGGAAGCGCCAACAATGTCACTGCGAATGCCAGAGCTCCAGGAGCAAGTTTGGACAACCTGTCCGCGCACTGGCTACGCTTGGTTTGAATATGAGTTTTCATGTCAATCCTCAACGAACCAGGAAATTGGACTGGACAATCACCGTGGCCCGCGCATCGTCCGTACTACGCGCGGTGACCCGGAAACTGGGAGCCATACACAGGGCAGGCATTGGCACCTGACGGTCGCAGCCCGGCCAAGTTGGTGCCTCCCCCATGTACTCGACGAAGTACGCCGACGGCGGGGGCGCCGGACTGGCATCCGGAATAGCGGTAGCTTCCACCCAACCAGTGAAGCTGGAATCCGCCCAGCGATCTGCAACGACTGCATCCGGCTTTGCGCAGACGCCAACATTGTTGCAACCCGACGAGGGTGCCGCTGGCGCCCCCGCGGCAATCAGCTCACCCTGACGGAGCGCGGATTCGGCGGCCTGGAATGCAAGGCTGCGCTCATACATATTGGCCGTCATGCGCTCCTCCATCATGGTATTGCGGAGGATCGCCAGACCCAGCAACGTCATGATCAATAGCAGCACCAGCACGATCAGCAAGGAGATGCCCCGCTGCTGCGCCCTCATTGCGTTGTTTCCATTGAAAGCCTTCATGGATTTCGATTCCGGATGCTGACAACCTGGGTCAGGGTACGAGCCAAAGGCACGCCACCCACCCCCGTATTCGGCTCTCCAATGAAGGTCATGGAAACACGCACAGCCTTGAGCTGAGGCCAGCTGCTGCCCACGGCTGCCGCATCGACGTAGGACCCGGCACCATCCAGCAAATAGGTGAAGGTCATGCTGCTGACACCTTCAACCACCTCCTGTGAGACCGGCCCGGCACTGGTCAGACGGGTCTGATACAAGGACGGCCGGCCATTGGGGTTGTTGGCAATGAACCAACGCGTGGCGCTGAGCCGCGCAACCACCGAGCTGGGCTGCGGGTACTTGAACGTCGCCCCGCCTCCACAGTTGAGCGGCATCCCGAGCGCCGCCGTACAGTTACCAGGACTACCCCCCGTGCCGTGACCGATGCTGCTGCCGACAACACTGCTTACCTGGAAAATACTGGCCTGTCTGGGGTTGCACACCAAGGCCAGATCGCCGGCAACAAACCCATGGTTGGCCTTGTTGAGCAACATCGTTGCTGCAGCCGGATCATGACTCTCCAACGTCGAGACATTGCTGTCGGTTGAAATCAGCTCGATGGCGTCGGTGCCGGAGATCCGCTCCGCCGCGCCCGAACCAAATGCCGAATCAGCAAACGCCTCGGTACCACCGTAACCGCGCGCCGCATTGCCCCAGGTATCCAAACGGGTCCACCAACGCGTGCCGGCGCTGTTGACCACGTTCACCAGGGGCACCGAATTGGAGCAAGGATTACCCGCAGCCTCACGCATATCCCGGGCCATCAGCTCGAAAGCCGTACGCACGTTCTCCTGAATCCGCCCCAGGCTATCGGTGGTCCTATAGGTCTGCCGATTGGCCAGAAAAATGCCAATCGCCGCACCAATCACCAATGTGCCCAACAGCAACGCGATCATCAACTCGATCAGACTCAGACCGATAATGCCGCGGCGCGACCCCATACGCCGGCCCCCATTCATAGCCGCACCCTCGTTTCAACCGAATACTCGTCGGAGCCTTGCTGGCTCCCATTGCTGGCGCCGGCACGGCTGTCGTCCCAACGCACGCCCACCACACAGATCCCCGTGCTCGTGGTGCAGCTCACCTGACCGCAGACAGCGGCATCATCGACTGCACTGCCCAATGCTGCACGCAGCGAGGCCAACCAGGATGCGCTGTCTGTTGCGCTCAACGAGCTGCCGGTGGGAGCGCTGCACATCCAGCCCCCCGTGTTATAGCTGCCACCCAGCGCCAATTCGCGGTTGGCTCGCATCGCATCGATGATCGTATAGCTCTGGATCACCGCCTGGCTGCGTTCAACGGAACTCTGGCTGTTGCGCAACGCAGTCGCTTGCATGGCCGCAATACCAAGCATGCCGATACCCATGATCAGCACTGAAATAAGTACTTCCAACAGGCTGACGCCGGCAATTTTCTGGCGACGCAGTGGTTCGCGGCGGCAAGTCCGGAAAGTGTTCATGGGCATGCCCCGCCATTGTTCGCTGACGTAATGGAAGTCCTGGAACCCGACACGACCGCCACGCGGCGCAGGTTCTGTTCTGGACGGGTCACTGGCAGGCAAACCGCCACATTGCCCGCAAACAACAACCCTGCAGCAGTCCGCGCCAAACCATCGGAATTGAACGTGATACGCGGGGTGGCAGAATTGACCACAGCTGGCGGCCGGACCTCCCCGGCCTGCAGCACCGAATCGTCCGAATCCAGCACCACCAGCCATTGCGTCCAGTTACCCGCAGCTGCGCAGGTAAGGCCGTCAAGCGAGCCGCACATGGACACCGGGGCGTTGCGCTTGATCGCTTCGCTGCGCGCCATTTGAATCGCCCCGACCAGCTCATTGGACTGCGTGGTGAGGCGATTGGAGTTGATCAGCCCGTTCATGGCCGGCATGCCGATAGCGATAAGGACCGCCAACACGACCACCGTCACCATCAGTTCGACCAGCGTGAAGCCCCGTTCGGCTCGCCCGGCTGAGCGCAACCCCGCTTTTAGTATTTCGAAACGCATCTACGTCATCCCCCGGCGCAATGGCCATGGTTAAGATAACGGCGTCCAATTGCGAGCGTCACCCCAAACCGGATGAGCGGTATTACCACCACCACGAACGGCCACACTGCCAGCCCCCCCCACCTGCCAGCGGACGCACCAGAGCCGCTTGAAGTGCTCTGGCGGCCGTATACGCTCGTCTGGATCATCATGATCGGCGAAGCGCTGGCCATGGCCATGAGCTTGTCGCCAGGGGTAGACGGCGACCGCCTGATACTGTTCGGGCTCAACTCGCTGGCGATCCAGTGGACCACCCTGCTCTGCCTGGGCCTGCTCTATCTTTTCCGGAAGCCGTTACAGAAACATCGCCCCACCACGATCGCCACAGCCGCTCTTGGCGCGCTACTGCTCAGCACCAGCACCACCTACCTGCTGCTATGGCTGTTGCTGGACGGTGCCGTTCCTGCCCCCGCCGAAGGCTGGCGACAGCTCCTGTTCCACATGGTGGCGCTGAGCCTGATTTTCGGGCTACTCGGGGTAGCTGCCTTCCAGAGCCACTGGCGCAATCGCTTGCTTGCCCTGCAGGCCAAACAGGCGGAGCTGGACGCACTGCGCGCACGGGTCGATCCCCACTTCCTGTTCAACGCACTCAATTCCGCCGTGGCACTGGTTCGCCAGAATCCATCTGCCAGCGAGCGGCTACTGGTCGATCTGGCCGACCTGTTCCGGGCGGCACTGTCGCGAAGCGGCACGGTGCCACTGCCCCAGGAGCTGGAGCTTTCGCACCAGTACCTGGATATAGAGGCAACCCGTTTTGGCGAACGTCTGACCCTGGATTGGCGGGTTCCGGACAGCCTACCCGCCCTGTTGGTCCCCAGCCTGTCGCTGCAGCCGCTGATGGAGAATGCGATCCGCCACGGCATCGAACCCAGCCTCCATGGCGGCACACTGGTCGTCAGCGTGGACGTAGATCCCGACTGGGTGACCATTCAAATCAGCAACCCTTTCCAAGCCGGCACGCGTGAGGCAACTACCGGACACCAACTCGGCTTGAGATCAACCCGGAGCCGCCTGGATGCGCACTTCGGCGGCAAGGCAGTAGTGAGCACCACTACCGCCGCCGACACACACCTGACAACAGTCAAGCTACCCCGACACTGATCAGGCAACCACCTGATAACAAGGATGGTACTCACCGGAGATCTTCATCCGGCGCTGCTCGACGAAGGCGCGCAGCAGTTCATCCAGCGCCTGCATCATCTCGCTGTCGCCATGGATCTTGAACGGGCCGAATTCCTCGATCCGCGCCATGCTCTCTTCCTTGACGTTACCGGCAACGATGCCGGAGAACGCCCGTCGCAGGTCGGCGGCCAGGTCCGGCGCGGGGCGCCCCTTGTGCAGGTCCAGGCCCGCCATCGCCTCATGGGTGGGCACGAAGGGCTGCTGGTAGGCCAGCGGAATGTCCACCTGCCAGTTGTAGAAGAACGAATCGCGGTGGGCCAGGCGGAACTCGCGCACCCGCTTGATGCCCTGTGACATCTTGCGGGCCACGGCAACCGGGTCGCCGACAATGATCTCGTAGCGTTCCGCCGCCTTGTCGCCCAGGGTCAACCGGATGAAGCGGTCGATCTGCTGGAAGTATGGTGCAGCGATAGCCGGGCCGCTGAGGATCAACGGGAACGGCAGGTCCTTGTTCTCCTCGCGCAGCAGGATGCCGAGCAGGTACAGGATCTCCTCGGCGGTGCCAACGCCACCCGGGAACACGATGATGCCGTGGCCAAGACGGACGAAGGCTTCGAGGCGCTTCTCGATGTCCGGCATGATCACCAGGTGGTTGACGATCGGGTTCGGCGACTCTGCGGCAATGATGCCCGGCTCGGTGATGCCGATGTAACGGGTATTGGTCTTGCGCTGCTTGGCGTGGGCAATGGTGGCGCCCTTCATCGGGCCCTTCATCGCGCCCGGGCCGCAGCCGGTGCAGATGTCCAGGCTGCGCAGGCCCAGCTCATAGCCGACCTGCTTGGTGTACAGGTATTCGTCACGCGAGATCGAGTGCCCACCCCAGCAAACCACCAGATTCGGATCGCTGGGCGCAAGAATGCGCGCATTGCGCAGCACGCCGAACACCGCATTGGTGATGCCGTCCGAGGTCTCCAGGTCCGAGGCATATTCCGGCCCCAGCTCGATGGCCATGTAGGCCAGATCGCGCACCACCGAGAACAGCAGCTCGGCGATACCACGGATGATCTCGCCATCAACGAACGCCATCGCCGGCGCATTGCTCAGATCGATGCGGACGCCACGATCCTGCTGGGTCACCTGCACATCGAAATCCGGATACAGGTCGCGCGCAGCGCGCGGGTCATCCGAGGCGCTACCACTGGTCAGCACCGCCAGCGCACAGCGGCGCAGCAGTTCATGCATGCCGCCACCGGAAGCGTCGCGCAACCGCGCCACTTCTGCCCGCGACAACACATCCAGACCACCACGCGGATAAATACGTGCGTCCTGCACCGGCAGCGCCCTCGCTGCCCCTTCATTCTTGGTCATTTCCACAACTGCTCCTTCCTCTTTGGCGATCGACTTTAGCGCTCCCCCCATTAAAAAGAAAACGGCCGGGTTGCCCCGGCCGTTTTCGATTCACATCTGATCAGTCAAACGATCAGAACTTGTAGCGGAAGCCGATCTGCATCGACCAGCGCGATTCCCAATCGGTCAGGTTGACCTTGGTGACCTTGCTTTCGTCGAAGTTGTAGATGTACTTGCCGGTAGCCTGGTCGATACCCGCAAAGGAAGCGGCACCGCGATCGCTGAACGGCGAGGCGTAGCTGACCTGCCCCCAATCCTTATTCAGCAGATTGCCAACGTTCATGATGTCCAACCAGATCTCAGCCTTGTGACCCTTGAAGAAGGTCGGCAGTTCCTGGCTGATACGCACGTCGAAGGTGTTGACCCATGCGTTGCGCTGGCTGTTGCGCGGTGCGGACTGGCCGCCATAACCGGCAAGACCTTCCTGACCATTCAACCAGGCAAAGAACGCTTCTTCCATTGCCGCGCCGCCGGTGAACTTGACGTCACCACGGCCTGCCGGCACGTAGAACAGGTCATTGCTGTAACCGTCGCCGTTGGCATCGTTGAGGAAGCGCCAGCTGTACGGCAGGCCCGAACGGCCTTCATAGAACATCGAGAAGGTCGTGTAGTTGTCACCGAAGAACGCCTTGCGGAACTGCAGGCTGCCGGTGAAGCGGTTCTTGATCTCGTAGTTGGAGGTCGAAGCGACCACGTCGTTCGGGTTGATACCGGCGACGTTGTTCCAGTTGGAGATAGCGCGCGAGGAGGTCAGCGGGCTGACTTCGGTAGCGTCGGTGTAGGTGTAACCCAGCGACCAGCCCCAAACGTCCGTCAGCGGCTTGCTCAGGCTGGCGGTGAACTGGTAGCTGCGGCCCTTGTCGGTGTTCTTCAACAGAATCACACCATCGTTGTGCCAGCCGGTTACGTTTTCGTAGCCCGGGATGGTGTCAGCGATACCGGCGACGCCGGTGTTGCTGCCTGCACGAACAGTGCTGTTGCTGGGCGCATACGGGTTCACCCAATACATGTCACGGCCGTCCTGACCGCGCACAGCATTGACGTTGCCCAGATCCAGGCGCTCGAATGCGATGGCGTCCTTGACCTTGGTGTACAGCAACTCAACCGAGCCGACCACGCCATACCACGGCAGTTCGTGATCGAACGCCAGGTTCGCCTTCCATACCGACGGCTGTGCGATGTCCTTTTCCATGAGGTTGACCATCATGGTGTAGCCCGATGCCGGCGACGGCACGGTCGGGTTGTTCACATCCAGCGAGACCGGCAGGTTGGCCCAGATCGCTTCGCGCTGCGCCTGGGTCAGGTTGGCGGTGATGCGCTGGTTGTAGCCGATCAGACCAAAGCCGCTGTTCTGGTAGGAGTTACCCACCCACACGTTGGCTGCCGCACCCTGGAACAGACCCAGGCCACCACGCAGCTGCGTCGGGCGGTCGTAGTCGAAGGTGTAGTTGAAGCCGAAGCGCGGCTGTACCAGCGCCTTGTCCAGGGTCTGTCGGTTGTCGTAACCGTAGATTTCCTGCACCAGCAGGTTGTGCACCGGCACGTCATCCAGATCCGGAATATCGACGCGCAGGCCGAACATCAGGTTGAGGTTGTAATTGACAGCCCAGGTGTCCTGCACGAACAGGCCGGTATTGCGGTGCTTGTACTGCATCGCCACCGAATCCATGCCCTTGCCCGGCACCGGCGCATTCAGGTCATACACCCAGTAGTGGCCGTTGCGGAAATCATCCAGGTTGGCGAAGCCGTAGGTGCCCCAGATGTTCTGCGCGTACAGGTTGTAGATGTCGTTGGATTCCCAATCGAAACCGAACTTCAGGGTGTGATCACCGAGGTACCAGTTGGCTGCGCCGTAAGCATTGGTGGTCTTGGTGCTGATGTCGTTGCCATGACGGAATTCGTCGGCACCGGCATTGAGGTACGGCGGAGCAACTGCGGAGTTGCCCGGGCCACTACCGATGATGATCTGCGGCAGCTTGGAATAGACGTTGCTCAACGATTCATAGGTACGGCGGCCGACCTTGAACTCGGTGGAGAAGTTCTCGTTCCAGTCACTGAACAGCTGGATGACGTTGGTCTTCACTTCCTTGTTGATGTCGTACCAACGGCTGCTCAGGCCCAGCGCCGGACCGGCGGCGGAAATGCCATGACCACCGTAGGAGGTGGAGCGGCTGCTGCCGACCAGGTTCGGATCAACCTGTTCCAGCTTGGAGAAACGTGCCGAGACGCGGTGGTCGTCGTTGATGTTCCAGTCCAGCTTGACTGCGTACTCTTCCACTTCCTGCTTGGTTTCAGCAGGAGCGTCCAGGGTGCCGATATCGACGCCGTAGACGTCCTTGGCAATCTGCTGGGCCTCAGCAATGAACGCCGGATCGATGTCGACCACGTTGGTGGCGTTGGAACCACGCGGGCCGTAGGACTGGGCTGCGCGGCTACGCTCGTACTTCTCGTAGTTGGCGAAGAAGAACAGCTTGTCCTTGATGATCGGGCCGCCGAAGGTGGCGCCCCAGGTCTTCTCGTCTTCGAAGCCGTTGAACTTGGCATCGGTGACCGGGTGGTCACCCACCATGTCCTTGTCGCGGTAGGTGCCGTAGACCGAACCGTGGAATTCGTTGGTGCCCGACTTGGTTACTGCATCGACCACTGCACCGGTGGCGCCGGTGATGGTGGTGTCATAGTTGGACACGTCGATGTTGATGGCTTCAATGGCATCCATCGAAACCGGCTGACGCATGGTCGGGAAGCCATTGGACTCCAGACCGAAGGTGTCGCTGGTGTTGATGCCGTCGATGCGGATGGCATTGAAACGCGGGTTCTGACCACCGACGGTCAGCTCGCCACGCGACTTGTCGCTCTGACTGATGCGCGGATCAAGACGCACGTAATCCTGGATGTTGCGGTTGATCGACGGCAGCGCTTCAATCTGCTGCTGCGACACCGAGGTACCGGCACCCATCTTGTTCGCACTGAACACGTCCGAACCACCGCCGATAGCCATGACCTGCACGGCTTCCAGGTTGGTGGCTGCAAGGTCGCCGCCCAAGGTGCCATTGACCGTGTTGGTCTGGCTCAGGCTCAGGTACACGCCTTCTTCGGTCTTGGTGCCTTCACCGGACTTGATGATGGTGACGGTGTACGGGCCACCCACGCGCAGACCGCGTGCGTTGTAACGACCCGAAGCATCGGTGGTAGCACGGCTGACCGTGCCCGACTCGACGTGGGTGATGGTGACTTCAGCACCAACAACTGGCTGGCCGCCGTTGTTGGTTACCTGGCCACCGACACCGGCGGAGGTGTTCTGGGCGAAAGCCGGAGCAGCCGCAAGTGCGACGACAAGACCAAGTGCAAGCTTGGACATCTTGATACGCGGGTGATTCATGGGTGGGTAGCCTCGAAACGAGTTGGCGATTGAGAAAAAGCGCGATCCATCAGCCCCGGGGTCAACCGAGCGCCTGATCGTCTTGAATCTTGGGGGTCCCTTCCGAGGCGGTTTCAGCCGCAACGGTTAAGATAAGGTTAACACGGTAATGACTGTTTATGACTGCCATAAGACAGCCATGCTGCACTGCGGCAGGGCCACCCACGGCCAATCAATCACTTACCTGATTGAGGCCAGATACGTCGCCAAACCATCGAGCAGCATCTGCACCGAAATTGCGACCAGCAGCATTCCCATCAGGCGCTCCAGCGCGATCAGCGCGCGGGCCCCGAGCAGCTTGTAAAGCAGGGTTGCCGACATCAGGATTGCCGCCGTCCCGCCCCAGGCCAACAGCAAGGCCAGGCTCCAATCGCCAAGTCGCTCTGGCTCATTGCTGCCCATCAGCATCACCGCCGCCATGCCCGAAGGGCCGGCCACCAACGGTATGGCCATCGGCACGATGAAGGGCTCACCGTCCGGCACCGCGCCCATCAGGCCTTCAGGGCGCGGGAAAATCATGCGGATGCCGATCAGGAACAGCACGATGCCACCGGCGATGGCCACCGACTCCTGCCGCAGGTGCATCAGCTCCAGCGCGTACTTGCCGCCCCATAAGAAAGCCATCAACACCGCCAGCGCGATCAACAGCTCGCGCACCAGCACCACCCGCTGACGCTTGGGCGTCAAGGGCTTGAGCAGACTCAGGAACACCGGGATATTGCCCAGCGGGTCCAGGATCAGAAACAGCAGCAGGGCCGCTGAAAGGATCGTCACCCGCCCAGGTCCCGCACCTTTCCACGCCAGGCCACGCCATCGGCGGCGAGCAGCTGCACGGCTGCGTCGGCGTAATTGGCAGGATCCACCGGCGCCGCATCTTCCTCATGGGTGAAGGCACGCGCCCGCAAGCCGGTCCGCATCGGCCCGGGCTGCAGGCCGCAGACCCGCACCGGGCCATTGCGCAGCTCGTGGTGCAGGCTTTCGATCAGCCCGCGCAACCCGTATTGGGCCACGCCATAACCGCCCCAATAGGCTTGGCCGACCCGTTGGATATCATCCAGTGCAAACACCACCGCAGCGTCATCACGCTGCCGCAGCAGTGGCAAACAGGCCTGGGTCAGCCAGGCGCGGGCGGTCAGATTGACGTGGATGGCGCGGGCAAAGGCTGCCGGGTCACCGGAGGCAAACGGGGTCAAACCAGCGAAATCGGCTGCGCAATGCAGCACGCCGTCCAAGCGCCCCACCTCGGACTCCAGCCGCTCAGCCAGTGCTGCGTAGTCGTCTGGGCTGGCCCCTTCCAGGTCCAGCGGATACAGCAGCGGCTCCGGACCAAGCTGGGCGGCGCTGTCATAGACGCGATTGAGCTTGGCGACCTTGCGCCCCAGCATCACCACGGTAGCCCCGGCCTGCGCGCACGCCCGGGTTGCGGCAGCCCCCAGGCCGCCGGCGGCACCTGCCACCAGAATGACCCGACCGGCAAGATCGGCGCCCTCGCCCACACGAGGCTGGGCACTCACGCTTGCCCGGCCTCGGCAACGATACGTTTGAGCTCGCCGGACTCCAGCAGCTCCAGAAGAATGTCGCAGCCGCCGATCAGCTCGCCATGCATGAAAAACTGCGGAAAAGTGGCCAGATTCGAATAGCGCGGCAGGTTGGCCCGCACCTCAGGGAACTCCAGCAGATTGACGGTGCGCAGATTGATCGCACCAGCGGCCAACAGCGCCTGCACCGCGCGGCTGGAAAAGCCGCACATCGGGTATTGCGGCGTACCTTTCATGAACAAGACGAGGGGGTGTTGCTCCACCTCAGCCTGGATTTGTTCCATCACCGGCATTCGAATTCTCCCTACTGCGAAAGAACGGCCCGTCCTGGTCGGATAGACTTTCCCGTGGTTGACCATTGTAAGCCGAGCCGGCCGACTCCCGGCGCCCTGCCCCGAAAAGAATCTCCAATGCCCGTCCAACTGCCTGACCTACCCTACTCCCGCACCGCCCTCCAGCCGCACATCTCGGCCGAAACGCTGGACCTGCATCACGGCAGGCACCATCGCGGCTACGTGGACACGGTCAATGCGCGCATTGCCGGTACCGAGCTGGATGCGCTGCCGCTGGAGGAAATCGTCCGCAACAGCCAAGGCAGCCTGTTCCAGGCCGCCGCACAGGCCTGGAACCACGACTTTTTCTGGCAATGTCTGCATCCACGCGCCGGCGGCGATCCGCACGGCCTGCTGGCCGAGCGCATCAACGGCCAGTTCGGGGACGTGCAGAAGTTGCGCGAGGAGTTCAACCGCGCCGCGCTGGCGGTGTTCGGTTCGGGCTGGACCTGGCTGGTACAGCACCCGGACGGCAAGCTGGCCATCGTCAGCACGCGCAATGCAAACACCCCACTGACCGGCAGCAGCACCCCCTTGCTGGTCTGCGATGTCTGGGAACACGCCTATTACAGCGACTACCAGAACGAGCGCGCGCACTTTCTGCAGGCCTTCTGGAAGCTGGTGAACTGGGATTTCGTGGCGGCACAGCTGCGCTGAGCACGCTTGCTGCGCCCCCCGGTCTGCGGCGAATGGATGGTGCGCGCCGCAGCCCGCAATTGAACCCTGATCCGCGCACCGGCGGGATCAAAGGACCCGAAGCTTGCTGGCCGCCATGACGGATGTGCGCCAGCATAGGGCTGGCGCATATTCGAACCGACGTGAAGCGAACCCGCGCCGGGCTCAATCGTGCGCAGCCACCGCATCCAGCACACGCGCCGAATACACCATCGCTGCGCCGGCGTTGAGAGCCACCGCGACGCCCAGCGCCTCGGCGATCTCCTCGCGGCTGGCGCCCTGCTTCAATGCCGCGTCGACGTGGGTGGTGATGCAGCCATCGCAGCGCGTGGTCACCGCCACCGCCAGCGCGATCAGCTCGCGGGTCTTTGCGTCCAGATGGTTGGTCTGGGCACCGGCGCCGCTGAGTGTCAGGTAGCCCTTGAGCGTGTCCGGCGACAGTTTGCCGAGCTCGCTGATGCGGCCCTTCAACTCACGACGATAATCATTCCAATCGAGCATGGCAGGTTCTCCAGTGAGGACTGGAGAACCATACGCCGGCAATGCTTAGTTCTGCGTCACGCCGCCGCGCAGCGTGTCCACCACCGGCGCGACCTGTGCCTGCCGCCCCAACGCCTCACCTACGCGCTGCAGTGCCGCCGCCAACGCGAGCGCCGAGTCGTCGCGCAGATTGGCGTGGCCCACCTTGCGGCCTTCGCGCGCCTGCTTGCCGTAGTCGTGCCAATGACCGGCCGATTCGGCCAGCACCGGCTTGCTGTCGGGCATCTGACCCAGCCAGTTGAGCATGCAGGCATGGCCCAGCACGCGGGTATCACCCAAGGGCAGGCCCAGCACCGCACGCAGATGGTTTTCGAACTGCGAGGTTTCCGCACCATCGCTGGTCCAGTGGCCCGAGTTGTGCACGCGTGGCGCCATTTCGTTGGCCAACAGCGCCTCGCCGCGACAGAACAGCTCCAGCGCAAACACGCCAACGTAGTCCAGCCGCTCGGCAACCCGCTGCGCGTATGCAATGGCCGTGGCCTGCTGCTCGGCCGACAGCACGGCCGGTGCCAGGCTGGCGGACAGCACGCCGTCCACATGCCAGTTGGTGGTCAGCGGCCAGGCACGGAATTCACCATCGCGGCCACGAACGGCCACCACGCTGACTTCCCGATCAAACGCCACGAAACCTTCGAGTATCAGCCCGGTCTTCTCGACCTGCGCACCCAGCGCCTGCCATGCCGCGTCGATGTCGGCAGCAGTGCGGATGCGGAACTGGCCCTTGCCGTCGTAGCCCAGCCGCCGCGTCTTGAGGATGCAGGGCATGCCGAACTCGGCCACCTTGGCCGCCAGTTCGTCGTGGCTGCGGATATCGGCAAACGCCGGCAGGTCGATACCCAATTCCTGGAACAGGGTCTTTTCGCTCAAGCGATCCTGCGCCACCGCCAGCGCGGCCGGATTTGGAAACACCGGCTTGCGTTCGGCCAGCCAATGCGCGCTGGCCGCAGGCACGTTCTCGAAATCAAAGGTGACCACGTCGACCTTGGCGGCAAATGCGGCCAAGGCGTCGGTATCGTCGAAACTGCCTACCTGCAGCGGCGCCACCTGACCGGCACAGGCATCGGCGGCAGGATCGAACACCACGAAACGCAGGCCCAGCGGAGCCCCTGCCAGCACCATCATGCGGGCCAGCTGCCCGCCACCGAGAATGCCGACCGTGATCATTGGCGCGGATCGTCCGCAGCCATCACATCTTCGGTCTGGCGGGCGCGGAAGGCCTCCAGCGCGGCGCCGATCTGCGGTTGTTCGGCAGCCAGCATGGCGGCGGCGAACAGCGCCGCATTGGACGCGCCGGCATTGCCGATGGCAAAGGTCGCCACCGGAATCCCGGCCGGCATCTGCACGATCGACAGCAGCGAATCCATGCCATTGAGCGCCTTGGACTGCACCGGCACACCGAGCACCGGCACAGCGGTCTTGGCCGCCAGCATGCCCGGCAGATGCGCCGCGCCACCAGCACCGCCAATGATGGCGCGCAGGCCGCGCGGGCCCGCCTGTTCGGCATAGCTGAACAGCACATCCGGCGTGCGATGCGCCGACACTACCTTCACTTCGTAGGGAACACCCAAAGCATCAAGCTTTTGAGCGGCGTGCTGCATGGTTTCCCAGTCTGAGCGGGAACCCATCACGATGCCGACTAGCGGCGCGGGGTGGTTTGGGGTCATTGGCCGTCACCTGCTGCAAAGACGTATTCTAGCCGTCTTCCCCGCAAGACCACGACCCGATGGATCGCAAACTACTCGACCTGCTTGTCTCCCCCGACACCCGCCAGCCGTTGTTCCTGCTGGAAAGCGCCGGCCTGGAAGCCCTCAACCGCGCCATTGGCGCCGGCACCGTCACCCGCGCCGATGGCAGCACCCAGGCCCAGCCGCTGCGCGAAGCGCTGATCACCGGCGACCGCAAACAGGTATTCCGCGTCGATGACGGCATTCCGGTGCTACTCGCCGATGAAGCCATCGCTACCGCTCAGATCACCGACTTTCCGGCCAAATAATGCTGCCGCACCCGCCCCTGGCCCCGCCGCAGGAACAGATTGACGCCGATGTCGCCCGTGCCTTGGCCGAAGATATCGGCAGCGGCGACGTCACTGCCGCGCTGTTGCCCGATACCGCCGACATCGCCTACCTGCTGTGCAAGCAGGACTCGGTGATCGCTGGCCGCCCCTGGTTTGATGCCACCCACCGTGCGCTCGACCCGCAGGTGCAGATCGCCTGGCGGGTGCTGGAAGGCGATCACGTCAGCGCCGGCACCGTATTGGCGACCCTGCAGGGGCGCAGCCGCAGCCTGGTCAGCGCCGAACGCACCTCGCTCAACTTCCTGCAGACCCTGTCCGGCACCGCCACCACCACCGCGCGCCATGTCGCGGCCGTGGCAGGCACCAAGGCACGCATCCTGGACACCCGCAAAACCCTGCCCGGCCTGCGCCTGGCGCAGAAATACGCGGTGCGCTGCGGCGGCGGCGACAACCACCGTATCGGCCTGTTCGATACGGTGATGCTGAAGGAAAACCACATCCGCGCCGCCGGCTCGTTGACTGCCGCCGTGCACGCCGCACGTGCGCAGCAGCCGAATCTGCCATTGGTGGTCGAGGTGGAGGACCTGCAGCAGCTGCAGGAAGCCCTGGCCGCGGGCTGCGAGCGCATCCTGATCGACGACTTCAGCCCGGCCATGCGCCGCGACGCCGTGCACATCACCGCCGGGCGGATTCCACTGGAGGTCTCCGGCAGCGTCGACCTGACCAGCCTGCGCGCCATTGCCGAAGACGGCGTGGACTGCATTTCCATCGGCGGGCTGACCAAGCACGTGCAGGCCGTCGACCTGTCGCTGAAGCTGGGCCCGCCACCGGGCTGACTCACGGCGCGCATGCAGGCCCGGCTGCGACACTTTCCCAACCTCTTTCGCGGAGCCTGCTGTGGCCTACCGATACCTGCTGTGCGGCATGACCTTGTTGCTCCCCGCCCTGCCTGCGATGGCAGCGGAAGCCTGCGATATCCCACCCAGGTATGGCGTCAGCGAAGTGGCGAAGGCCGTTGTCACGGCCGCATGCGGCGAGCACCGGCTGTGGTATCGCCCCTTCATCGACCGTGATGGCCGCATTGCCAGCCTTGGCGTTACCGAAGCCGAGAACGAGCACCTGGCCGACAACGGCCTGATCGCCTGGCAGCGGGTCGCCGCCTATTGGCGCGAAAGCGCCACGCTGGGCCCGATGGGCGCCATCGCCGGCGCCAGCAGCTGCGCGCAACCGGCCGGCAATCGTTACACCGACAGTGATTGCCGCGCGTTTCTGATCGACAACCCGTGGTCCGCGGCCTTCATCTCCTGGGTAATGACCCGCGCCGCCGTGCCCGGCTTTGCCCGCTCGCCGCGCCATATCGACTACATCCGCGCCGCCTACCAAGGTGGCAGCAATGGCATGCCGTACCGGCTGGCCGACCCGGGCAGCGAAAAACCCGCCCCCGGCGACATGCTGTGCTTCCTGCGCGACCGCAGCAGCACCTTGAACTACAGCGGGCTGATCCAGGCATTGGGCAGCGGCCGTGCCGGCAACTGGAAATCGCATTGCGAAATCGTGGTCAGCGCCAATATGGGCGGTGACCGCACGCTCTATCTGATCGGCGGCAACGTTGCCAATTCGGTGGTGATGCGCAAGCTCATGCTCGACCGCACCGGGCTGATCGAGCTGACCAAGGCCAATGCCGGCTCGGCAAGCGCCTCCCCCATCGAACAGAATTGCTCCCCGGGCCATGAAGAAGAGTGCAACCTCAACCGACAGGACTGGGCCGCACTGCTGAAGCTGACCGCTACCAACCCGGCACCGGCCTTCAACTCGACCGCGCCATTGCCACCGCCTCCGGACGAGCCCATCCCCACGCCGGTCACCCACTGAGCTTGGCTGACGCGAAGGCGTGAATCACGGAGACGGGGGCTGCGCAGGGAAGAGCGGATCGCCTGACCGGCCTTCAACGCGACCGCGCCATTGACGCCGCCTCCGGATGAGCCCATTCCCGCTCCGGTCACCCACTGAGGTTGGCTGACGCGAAGGCGCGAATCACGGAGACGGGGGCTGCGCAGGGGCGAGCGGATCGCCTAAAGTGAGGGCATGCCTACCCTTCTTATCCTGATGATTGTCGGCGCGATTGGTTTCGCGTTCTGGGACCGCTCCCGCGCCGCTGCCGACCGCGCCACCGAACTGGGCCGCAATGCCTGCCGCGCCGCCGATGTGCAATGGCTGGACCAGAGCGTGCACAGCACCGGCCTGCGCCTGTGCCGCCTGCCCAATGGCTGGCTGGGCTTCGAGCGCAGCTTTCGTTTCGACTATTCCTACGACGGCCAGGACCGGCATACCGGGCGCATGGTGCTGCGCGGCCGCGAACTGATCTCGTTCAGCGGCCCCGCCGCCGCCCAGATCGGCCGCCTGCGCAAAAGCACCGAAGAAGCCGAAGACATCTAAGCCCTGTAGTGCCGAGCCATGCTCGGCAGAGGCCTTACCAACACACCCACCGTAGTGCCGAGCCATGCTCGGCAGAAGCCTTACCGGCACACCGGAAGACTGCACGCGTCCTGTAGGAGCGGCGTCAGCCACGAAGCCGATATCCTCAAAACTACCGAATGCATGCAATCTGGCGAGGCACCGGCTTCGCGGCTTACGCCGCTCCTACAAAGCCAACTCTCCGCTCAGCGCGGACCGCTTCGGTAGTGCCGAGCCATGCTCGGCAGAAGCCTTACCAGCAAACCTGAAGACTGCATGCGCCCTGTAGGAGCGGCGTCAGCCGCGAAGCCGACATCCTCGAAACTACCGAATGCATGCAATCTGGCGGGTCACCAGCTTCGCGGCTTACGCCGCTCCCACAAAAGCAATTGGCACAGCCAGCACAAAACAAAACCGCCGCCTTGCGGCGGCGGTGGAATTATTTGACTACCCGCAGGAACGGGCGCTTGGCAGCGGGCTGTGGCCGCTCGGGCGGATCGGTGGGCGGCGTATCGTCGTCATCCGGCGTGGTGTCGGTACCGGCGATATCGTCGGGCAGCGCCATGCCCTGCCCGGTCTCGCGCGCATAAACCGCCAGCACCGCGGAAATCGGTACATATACCGGGAAACTGGTTCCGGAAAAACGCGCAGTGAAACTCACCGCATCATTGTCGATATGCAGGCCAACCACGGCGCGCTCGGCAATATTGAGCACGACGCGATCTTCCTTGACCGCACTGCTCGGCACCTGCACGCCCGGCACGCCGGCATCAACCATCACGTGCGGCGTCATGCCGTTATCGTTTATCCACTCCACCAACGCGCGTAGCAAGTACGGCCGGTGGCTGCTCATCCGGAAAGTTTCTTCAGTCATGCCATAAGTGTACGCGGCATTGAAGCGCGATCGCCGCCCGAAGGCGGCGATCGATAAGTTCAGATACAGCCAGGTATTGGCTCAACCTGGCAGGTCACGCAGCTTCTTTTCCTGATCGGTCAGGCTGCGGATGAAACCCGGGTGGCGGAAAATGCGGTTGCCATAATCCTCGATCGCCTTGCCGTCCTTGGGCAGCGCAACCCCCAATGACTCCAGACGCCAGATGATCGGCGCCATCGCGCAATCAGCCAGGCTCATTTCCGGATTGAGGAAGAATTTCGACGCCTTGAACAGCGGCACGGATTGCGCCACCAGCTCCTTCAAGCGCTTGCGCCCGGCCTCGGACTGGGTCTTGTTGCCCATCTGAATAGCCTGCACCTGCGGCACCCAATCATGCTCGATACGCAGCATCGCCAAGCGCAGCCGCGCCCGTGACAGCGGGTCGACCGGCATCAACGGCGGGTGCGGGTAGCGTTCGTCCAGGTACTCGCTGACCACCGAGGCCGCGTACAGCACCAGTTCGCGCTCAACCAGGGTCGGCACGGAGTGGTACGGGTTCAGGTCGATCAGGTCTTCCGGTGGATTCTGCGCATCGACCGGCACCAGATCGTAAGTCACGCCCTTGGCCGCCAGCACCAACCGCACACGATGGCACAGGGCATCATCGTTGGCAGAGAACAAAGTCAGGGTATTACGCATACGCACACTCGCCGCCATCAAAGGCTCTCCATCGGTCGGATTCCGCCAACCTTAAGGCCCCGCCAGCCCATTGCCGACGGTGACCACGGTTACCCGAGTGTGCCAAGCCCTGGACACAATTGCCAAGGCCCCCCATGCACACCCAAGGCTTACACCAGGCTCAATGTACGTCTTTCCAGTATTCGGTCTTCACCAGATAGGCCAAGAAGGTCAGCAGGGCCAGGAACAACACCACCCAGACCCCCAGGCTCTGCCGCTTCAGGGCAGCAGGTTCGCCGGCATATTCCAGAAAATTGGTGATATCACGCACAGTCTGGTCATAGCTGCGCGCATCGACCTTGCCCGGCTGGGCCAGCTTGAGGCCGACTACCGGCGGCTCCAGCCCTTCCTGCTCGGGCTTGCCATGGATTGCATGCTGCATGCCCTGCAGCTCCCACAGCGGGTTGGGCATGGATGCATTCGGGAACACGCTGTTGTTCCAGCCCAGCGGCCGCGACTCATCCACGTAGAACGACTTGAGATAGCTGTAGACCCAGTCGCTGCCACGTACCCGCGAGATCAGGCTCAGGTCCGGCGGCATCTTGCCGAACCATTTGGTCGCCTCATCGTGCGGCATCGCCACCTGGATCTGCTCGCCATAGGCGGCCCCGGTGAAGTTGAGGTTGTCCATCACCTGCTGCTCGGTGAGCCCCAGGTCGTCCCCCATGCGCGAGTAGCGCAGGTACTTGAGCGAGTGGCAGCCTGAGCAGTAGCTCATATAGGCCTGCGCACCGCGCTGCAATGAAGCCCGATCGCCCAGGTCATTGCCGGCCTGCATCAACTTGCCGCCACCGGAGGCAAACGCCGGCACACAGAACAGCATCGCGGCAGCCATCGCCAACCGCACAATCCACTTGTCAGTCATGCGTCGTCACCCGGTCCGGTACCTGCTTGGTGCTGTCGATCTTCGTCCAAAGCGGCATGGTGATGAAGAAGGCGAAGTACAGGAAGGTCAGCACGCGACCCACCCAGGTCTCCCAGATCGCCGTGCCCGGACCGGAACCAATCACGCCCAGCCACACGAAGCACACCACCAGGATACCGAGCATCAGCTTGGAGATCGGGCCGCGGTAACGGACCGACTTGACCGTGGCCTTGTCCAGCCATGGCACCAGGAACAGGATGGCGATGGCCGAGAACATCACCATCACGCCACCGAGCTTGTTCGGGATCACCCGCAACATCGCGTAATACGGGGTGTAGTACCAGACCGGTTTGATGTGCTCAGGCGTCACCAGCCGATTGGCCTCGGTGAAATTGTCATGTTCAAGGAACAGGCCGCCAAATACCGGCGCAAAGAAGATGATGAAAGCTGCCAACGTAAGCAGGAAGCAGACCCCGAACAGATCCTTGACCGTGTAATACGGGTGGAACGGGATGCCATCGGTCGGCGCAGTCGGCGACCAGCGGTTGCCCTTCGGCCCCTTCTTGATTTCCACGCCGTCCGGATTGTTGGAGCCCACCTCGTGCAGCGCACCCAGGTGCAGCACCACCAGCAACAGCAGCACCAGCGGCATGGCAATCACATGCAGCGCGAAGAAGCGGTTGAGCGTGGCATCGCCGGGCAGGTAATCGCCCATGATCCACTCGGTCAACCCGTTGCCGATCACCGGAATGGCGCCGAACAGCGAGATGATCACCTTGGCGCCCCAGAACGACATCTGGCCCCAGGGCAGCACATAGCCCATGAAGGCTTCCGCCATCAGTACCAGGTAGATCAGCATGCCCAGGATCCACACCAGCTCGCGCGGCTTCTTGTAGCTGCCGTACATCAAGCCACGGAACATGTGCAGGTAGACCACGATGAAGAACAGCGAGGCACCGGTGCTGTGCATGTAGCGGATCAGCCAGCCCCACTCCACGTCGCGCATGATGTACTCGACCGAGGCGAACGCCTCGGCCGCGCTGGGCTTGAAGTGCATCGTCAGGAAAATGCCGGTGACGATCTGGTTGACCAGGATCACCATCGCCAGCGAGCCGAAGTAGTACCAGAAGTTGAAGTTCTTCGGCGCGTAATACTCGCTGACATGCTTGCGGTACACCGGCACCAGGCCCGGCGCGCGCTCATTGACCCAGTTGCTCACGCCGCTGACGGTGCGGCTAAGAATATTGTCGGCCATGATCAGGCTGCTCCCTGCGGATCAACGCCAATGACAAGGGTGTTGTCATCCACATAGTGGTGCGGTGGCACCAGCAGATTGATCGGCGCCGGCACATCCTGGAACACGCGCCCGGACATGTCGAAACGCGACTTGTGGCAGGGGCAGAAATAGCCACCCTTCCACTGCGCGTCGTAGGGCTCAGGGCGGATTTCGGCAACCATTTCCGGCGAACAGCCCAGGTGGGTACACAGCCCGACCAGCACCGAGATGTCCGGCTTGATCGAGCGGAACTCGGGATTGCCCTTGAGCACGTAATCCGGCTGCTGGTCCTTGTTGCCGGACTCCGGATCCTTGAGCCGTGCATCCAGGGTAGGCAATGCCTGCAGGATGGCCTTGGACCGTTTGACGATCCAGATAGGCTGGCCGCGCCACTCCAGGATCAGCCGTTGGCCTTCCTGCAGGGCACTGATGTCGGCAGTCACCGGGGCACCGGCCAATTTGGCACGGGCGCTGGGATTCCACGACTTGATGAAAGGAACTGCGGCGAAACCAACACCAACTGCCCCGACCACAGCGGTGGTCGCTGTCAAAAACCGCCGACGTCCGGTGTTGACTGGATCATTTACCCCATCGTTTGCCATCCGGCACTCCGATATTGATTAGGTAGCGAGAGGCTGCCAGCGGTCTGGTGGGGGCCATTCCGCTCTGAATCGAATCGTTCCGGAGTGTAGCGGAACGCTTAACGCTCATACAACGCGATCAAACACCAGTCCGCGAAATTTGTCACGGCCTGTTGCAACAGAAACGGAGGTGGACCTTATTGGCGCGTGGCCTGTTCGCCACGGTAGCGGTCGGCCAACTGCGCAACGCGCTGCACGTAGTACTGGGTCTCCTTGTAGGGAGGTACGCCGCCATGACGGTCCACCGCACCCTCGCCCGCGTTGTAGCCAGCGGCCGCCAGGGTCAGGTTGCCGTTGAAGCGGCGCAGCAGCCACGACAGGTATTGCACACCACCGCGGATGTTCTGGCCCGCATCAAAGGAATCGGACACCCCGAAACGACGCGCCGTGGGCGGCATCAACTGCATCAGACCTTGGGCACCGGCGCGGCTGAGCGCGGTGGGATTGAACGCCGACTCGGCATGGATGATGGCCCGCACCACTGCCTCTTCGACACCGAACTCGCGCGCGGCCGCGGCAATCTCGGTGCTGTAGGCCTGCGTGTTGAGCCGCACCGAACCGAAGTTGACCCGCGACTGCACACCACAGGCGAAGCAGCGCTCGATATAGCTGTACTGGATGGTGCGCACCGCACCGATATTGGCCACCTGGGCCGGCCGGCTGCTGGTGTAGTGGCGCACCCCGTCCTTCATATAGGAGTAGACCTGCCCACTGACCACGCGCTGCGCGCGCCCGGTGGGCGCCGGCGTGGGTGCGGGCGCGGCTGTCAGCACGGTTGGCGCAGTGCGCGCCGCCACCGCCGTGCTGGCGCCGGCTTCGCCCGGCTGGCCGGCAGGCATTGCTGGCGTTGCGACCGGCGCCGCCGGCGCAGCAGCCACCGGGGCCGCCACCGGCGCGGGCGGCACATAGCGCGGCGCCTCACGCGAGGGCCGGTAGTTGCTGACCACGCTGCAGCTGGCGCCACTGACGCGCTTGCTGACGTAATTGGGCACCCCGTCGCTGCCAATACACTTGTACAGCGTGCCGGCACTGGCCGGCAACGCGACCAATGCAGCAGCAAGAACGACGGTGATCCCCAAAATCCCCTTCATGGGCGGGGAGTCTCCCAGCTTCGCCGGGGCTTGCCAAGTATTTGACGCAGCAGCCTTCGTACTGGGGCCGGCAGGCCGATACAATAGCCGGCTACGAATGCAGCCCCAGTGGCTGCGTGCCCGCCCACCCGTCTGGAATAAGCGCCATGCCCGGGACGCCAGCTGCCCCTTTGCCGATCACGGCCGGTTTTGCCGTGACTACTGAAATGACCACTCCTGAATTGATTCCCCTGCCCGGCGTCAAGCCGACGGTTGCCGGCGGCGCGCGCGGCAAGCTCTACATAAAGACCCACGGCTGCCAGATGAACGAGTACGACTCGACCAAGATGGCCGACGTGCTCGCCGCTGCCGAGGGGCTGGAGCTGACCGACAACCCCGAAGAAGCCGACGTGGTGCTGGTCAACACCTGCTCCATCCGTGAGAAGGCGCAGGAGAAAGTGTTCAGCCAGCTCGGCCGCTGGAAGGCGCTCAAGGCCAATGGCCGCGACGTCATCATCGGCGTCGGCGGCTGCGTGGCCTCGCAGGAAGGCGAAGCCATCGTCAAGCGCGCGCCCTACGTGGACCTGGTGTTCGGCCCGCAGACCCTGCACCGCCTGCCGGAGCTGATCCGCGCCCGCCGCGAGCAGAACAAGCCGCAGGTGGACATCAGTTTCCCGGAGATCGAGAAGTTCGACCGCATGCCCGAGCCGCGCGCCGAGGGCCCGTCGGCCTTCGTCTCGATCATGGAGGGCTGCTCCAAGTACTGCTCGTTCTGCGTGGTGCCTTATACCCGCGGTACCGAGGTCAGCCGCCCGTTCGAGGACGTGCTGGTCGAATGCGCGCAGCTTGCCGCCCAAGGCGTACGTGAAATCAACCTGCTGGGCCAGAACGTCAATGCATACCGCGGCCCCTACGGCGATGGTGAGATTGCCGATCTCGGCCTGCTGATCCGCACCCTTGCCGAAATCGACGGCATTGGCCGCATCCGTTTCACCACCTCGCACCCGCTGGAATTCAGCGATTCGCTGGTGGACGCCTACCGCGACGTGCCGAAACTGGCCAACTACCTGCACCTGCCGGTACAGGCCGGCAGCGACCGCGTGCTCAGTGCGATGAAGCGCGGCTACACCGCGCTGGAGTTCAAGTCCAAGATCCGCAAGCTGCGTGCGGTGCGCCCGGACATCTCGATCAGCTCGGACTTCATCGTCGGCTTCCCCGGCGAGACCGACGCCGACTTCGACAAGACCATGAAGCTGATCGAGGACGTGGGCTTCGACCAGAGCTTCTCCTTCATCTACTCGCGCCGCCCCGGCACCCCCGCCGCCGACCTGGAAGACACCACCAGCGAAGCGGAGAAGCACGCCCGCCTGTCGCGGCTGCAGGCGCATATCAATGAGCACGCCGCCGGCATCTCCAAGGCCATGGTCGGCAGCGTGCAGAGCGTGCTGGTTGAAGGCCCCTCGCGCAAGGATCCGAACGAGCTGACCGGCAAGACCGAGAACATGCGCTCGGTGAACTTCGCGGCCAGCCCACGCCTGATCGGCCAGTTCGTCGATGTGCTGATCACCGAGGCATTCAGCAACTCGCTGCGCGGCCGGGTGGTTACGCCGGACTGAGTTGGGGGCGCGCTTCTTACGGAAGCTGGGCGGCGAGGGTTTGGGGCTTGGTTCACCAGTCCGAAGCAGGAGCGCCTTCACCCCTGCCCCGCTCCGCGCCTCGTGCCTTGCGCTGGCGCAAGGTCGTTCGATGCGAAGCGAAGCAGGCGTTCGCAAGCTGCCCCTCTTCCGCATGCGGGAGAGGGGGAAGCCTTCGCTGCCCGTTTTGGCTTTGGAAAGCCATCGCCGCCCGCTCTTGCCTGAGCCTCCCGGCTCGCTTCGCTGTCGCCCGGCGGCCGCGGTCATTTATTCGCCACACCGACTCAGAGCCCGCCGTTGCTGGGCTGCGGACGGTTATCCACATGTTCATCCCGGATCGATCCACACAAATTGTGGACAACTCGTTAGCCGCAAACCGTCAAATGTGGCGGTTTTTTAACCAACCCGCCAAGAGGCTTATGCCGCAAGGGCTGGGCAGGGATATCCACAGCTTGGCCCACGCCACATCCACATCGGCTGTGGAGAACCCTGACGGCGGCACCACGCTGGTGGTCCGCCGGCCACGGGGGTACCCTTCTCCGGTCCAGGGCACGGCTTCGCCGGCCAGCAACTGCCAGTAAAAATGACCACCACCACGCATCGCGATTTCACTCTCGACCCGGCTGACAACGAGCGACTGGCCAATCTGGCTGGCCCGTTCGACGAACACCTGCGCCAGGTAGAACTCAAACTGGGCGTGGAGATCGCCAACCGCGGCCATGTTTTCCGCGTCAGCGGCGCGGGTAAAACCGCGCTGGAAGCAGAGAAACTGCTCAAGGCTCTGTATGTAGAAGCGGCCGAAGCCCTGTTCGACAGCCACGCCATCCACCTGCGCTTGAACCGCGCCAACGTGGATCATGTAACCGAGCAGGCCTATGAAGCGCAGGAAGTGGCGATCAAGGTCAAGCGCGGCACCGTGCGCGGCCGTGGCCTCAACCAGGCCAGCTACCTGCACCAGATCGCCACCCATGACATCAGCTTCGGCATTGGTCCGGCCGGTACCGGCAAGACCTTCCTGGCGGTGGCAATGGCGGTGGATGCGCTCAATGAATCACGCGTGCAGCGGCTGATCCTGGTGCGCCCGGCAGTGGAAGCCGGCGAGAAGCTGGGTTTCCTGCCCGGCGACCTCACCCAGAAGGTCGACCCCTATCTGCGCCCGTTGTACGACGCCCTGTACGAGATGCTGGGCGTGGAGAAGGTCGCCAAGCTGCTGGAGAGAAACGTCATCGAGATCGCGCCATTGGCCTATATGCGCGGGCGCACCCTCAACGACGCCTTCGTGATCCTGGACGAGGCCCAGAACACCACCATCGAACAGATGAAGATGTTCCTGACCCGGCTGGGCTTCGGCTCCACCGCCGTGGTCACCGGCGACCTGACCCAGACCGACCTGCCCAAGCACATCAAATCCGGGCTGCGCGACGGTATTGAGGTGCTGCGTGGTGTGGACGGGGTCAGCTTCACCTTCTTTGAATCGCGCGATGTGGTGCGCCATCCGCTGGTGGCCCGCATCGTCAGCGCCTATGACCGCCGCGATCTGCAGCAGGTCAAACCCGGAGCGAGCGAATGACCAAGGGCCCCGTGCGTCTTGATGTAGCCGTCAGCTACGCCCTGCCCCGTGCCGGCTTGCCTGCGGCGGTGAGCTTCCGCCGCTGGGTGGCCGCTGCCTTGAAAGGCCGCATCCGCGAAGCCGACCTGGCCATCCGTGTGGTCGACGCCAAGGAAGGCCAGTCACTGAACCGCCATTACCGGGGTAAGGACTACGCCACCAACGTGCTCAGCTTCCCGGCAGAACTGCCCGAAGGCCTGCCCAAGGGAGTGAAGTTCCCCTTGCTTGGAGACTTGGTGATCTGCGCCCCGGTAGTCGCACGCGAGGCCGAGGAGCAGGACAAGGCCCTCAACGCCCATTACGCCCATCTCACCGTGCACGGCGTGCTGCACCTGCTGGGCTGGGACCACGAGGACGACAAGGAAGCCGAAGCCATGGAGCAGTTGGAACGCGAGATCCTGGCCGACCTGGGCATCGCAGATCCCTACGCCAACGAGCAGTAGTGCCGAGCCATGCTCGGCAAAGGCTTTCCCGACAATCCCATGTAGTGCCGAGCCATGCTCGGTAGGGGCCCTACCCATGGCCCAACGGTCCCCGCCTGTAGAAGCGGCACAAACCGCGAAGCGGGCATTCGATAAGGACCTGAAATGCCCGCAATCGGAAGGCGCATCTGTTTCGCGGCTCACGCCGCTCCTACAAAACAGCGCCACGCCGCTATCATCGCGATCAGGATTTCACCGAATGAATGCCGTGCGCTCAACCAGCCTGCTTTCTCTCCTGCTCATCGTCGCCGGCTCGGCCAATGCCCAGCCTGCCATCGACCTGCCCGCCCTGATCGAATGCCGGCAGAGCGTCAGTGAATTCGCAGCGCTGGCGCCCATCGCCAACGACCCGCTGAAAGCCGTGGCACTGGGCTGGCGGCCGCTGCCGCAGGGCAACCTGTTCATGGCCGAGTACATGCTCAACACCCCGATCAGCGTGTTCGGACATAGCGCTGACCATATCGCCATGGCCGGCGGCACCGTCATCGCCATCCTCGACATGCCCGATCCGCGCCCGCTGGCCAAACAACTGGACCTGGAAACCGGCTACGACGCCCCGGACAAGTTCATGGCCGGCCGCGAGCTGGTCAGCCGCGACGTCAATGACGCCAAGACCGGCGAAGCCCTGATCGAATCGATAATCCTGGGTGTGTCCACGGTCAAATCCCACCCCGGCAAGACCTTGGCAGGCTGCACCTACAGCCTGGACCTGCCTGCCGAGGAAGAAACCCCAGCCGCGCCCATCGGGCCGACTGACAGCCCCAACCAGCTGCCAGCGGCAGCGCCGAATGTTCAGACCCCCACCCCGCCCGCGGCTTGAACAGGCCGCGGCAAACATCCTGCTAGACTTGTGGGCACCGCCCGGCGTACCGGGTGCAGTCAAACCAAGAGATGTCTGAAGACGACAGTAGTACCTCGCCCGAGAACGGCGAGAAGAAACGCAGCTGGCTGGAGCGCCTGGGTTCGGCGTTCTCCAGCGAACCCCATACCCGCGACGAACTGGTCGCCATCCTGCAGACGGCACAGCAGGACGGCCTGATCGCCGCAGATACCCTGCGGATGATGGAAGGCGCCATTTCGGTGGCTGAGCTGACCGTCGGCGACGTGATGATCCCGCGCTCGCACATGGTGTCGCTGCCGGTGGACCGGCCCTTCATCGAGCTGATGAAGCAGGTGGTCGATTCCGGCCACTCACGCTTCCCGGTACACGGTGAGAACAAGGACGACATCCTCGGCATCCTGCTGGCCAAGGACCTGCTGCGAGGCGTGGTCGCCGACAACAGCCATGCCAGCGTGCGCGAGCTGCTGCGCCCGGCGGTGCTGATCCCCGAGTCGAAGAAGCTCAACGTGCTGCTCAAGGAGTTCAGGCTTTCGCGCAACCACATGGCGATCGTGGTCGACGAATACGGCGGCGTCGCCGGCCTGGTCACCATCGAGGACGTGCTGGAGCAGATCGTCGGCCAGATCGACGACGAGCATGACGAGACCGAAGACCACACCTCGCAGATCGCCATCCTCGCCGATGGCCGCTACGTAGTGGACGCCTTGACCACCATCGGTGATTTCAACGAGCGTTTCGGCGCCGAGTTCTCCGACGATGATTACGACACCATCGGTGGCCTGATCACCGAGGCGGTTGGCCACCTGCCGGAAATCGGCGATGAGTTGACCCTGGAGCGCTTCGTGTTCCGCGTGGCCAAGGCCGATGCGCGCCGCGTGCAGGCTTTCCACGTCACCATCCTGCCGCCTGAAGACCAGGACGAAGATTGATCACCCTGCGCCTGCCGCGGCTGCTGTCCGCGTTTGCGGCTTTGTTCCTGCTGCTGGTCGCCATGACCAGCAGCGCACAAACGCTCGCCAACCAATCCAGCGAATCCAGCAACGCCACTGCACCGCGCATCGGCGTGGTCACCATGTTGCCGGGCGAAGTGTTCTTCGAACGTTTCGGCCATGACGCACTGGTGGTACTTGACCCGGTCAGCGGCCAGGCAACCTCGTACAACTTCGGCTTCTTCGACCCGTCCGAGCCGGATTTCATCGGCAATTTCATTCGCGGCAGGATGATGTATTACCTGGTGGCCCTGCCGCTGGAGCAGGACCTGGCGCAATACGAGAGTGTCGGCCGTGGTGCCAACATCCAATGGCTGGACCTGCCACACGCGCAGGCGCTGGCGCTGGCCGACGCATTGGCCGAACGGGCCAAGCCCGAGAACGCGCGCTACCGCTACGACTACTTCACCGCCAACTGCGCCACCATGGTGCGCGACAGCCTGGATCAAGCCATGGGCGGCGCCCTGCAATCGCAGCTGGCTGGCCGCTCGCGTGGCAACAGCTACCGCAGCGAATCGGTGCGACTGGCCTCGCCCTCGCCATGGATGTGGCTGGGCTTCGACCTGGGCCTGGGGCCGAATGCCGACCAGCCGCTGTCGCGCTGGCAGGAAGCCTTTGTACCCATGCGCCTGGCCGACAGCCTGCGCGAAGCCCGCAACAGTGAAGGTCGGCCGTTGGTACAGGCCGAACAGCAGTTGCTGCCGCAGCGCCTGCCAGCGGAACCGAAAGAAAAACAGCGCTACTGGTGGCCATGGCTGTTGGTCGGGCTGGCGGTCGCTGCCGGGCTGTATTCCGCCCGCCGCAAGCCGCGCCTGATTGGCGCGTTCGCGTTGCCGTTCTGGTTGTTCTGCGGCGTTGCCGGCGGCCTGCTGACGTTCCTGTGGGGCTTCAGTGAACACCAGGCTGCATGGGCCAACCGCAACCTGCTACTGCTCAATCCGCTGGCCCTGCTACTGCTCCCCGGTGCATGGAGCCTGCTGCGCGGGCGCCAGCCGCATGGCGGGTTCCGGTTCGTGCTGTGGACGTTGACCGGCATCGCCGCGCTGGCATTGCCGCTGCATTGGCTGTCGCTGCAAGCGCAGTTCAACATGCAGTGGATCGTGCTGTTGCTGCCCATCCATGTAGCACTGGCCTTCATTCTCACGCAGCGCAGCTTGGCGTCACCGGCCAGCTGAGGCACGATGCCGGCATGACTACCGGCATCACTCCTACTTCCGTACAGGCCAACCCGGCCTGCGTGATCAACTGCACCTGGTACGGCGCCGATGGCAGCCAGCGTGCGCTGGACCTGGACAGCATCAGCGACGTGCTGCAGGACGACGCCGCCGGCTTCGTCTGGGTCGGCCTGTACGAGCCCAGCGACGCGATCCTGGACAAGGTGCAGGAAGAGTTCAACCTGCACCCGCTGGCCATCGAAGACACACGCAAGGCACACCAGCGGCCCAAGATCGAGACCTACGGCAACTCGCTGTTCGTGGTGGTACACACCGCCCAGGTCGTCGACGAGCGTATCCGCTACGGCGAAACCCACGCCTTCCTCGGCCCACGCTTCCTGGTGACCGTGCGCCACGGCGCCTCGCTGTCGTATGCGCCGGTACGTGCGCGGCTGGAGCGCGAGCCCGAACTGCTGGCGATGGGCCCTTCTTTCTGCCTGTACTCGGTACTGGATGCGGTGGTCGATCACTACCTGCCGATCACCGACAGCTTCCGCGACACCTTGGATCTGCTGGAAAAGAACATCTTTGCCGACAGCTATGAACGGCGCACGGTGATCCGCCTGTACGACCTCAAGCGCGAGCTCAACAAGATGCGCCTGGCCGTAGCGCCGTTGCAGGATGCACTGGCGCAGCTGCAGCGCAACCAGGCGCAGCTGATCAACGAAGAAGTGCGGCTTTATCTGCGCGATGTGCAGGACCATGCCGCGCGGGTCAATGACGCCATCGACACCCTGCGCGAAATGCTGGGCACCGCACTGAGCGTGAACCTGTCGCTGGTGACGCTGGCGCAGGGCGAGACGGTCAAACAGCTCGGCGCATGGGCCGCATTGCTGGCTGCACCCACCCTGGTCACCAGCTGGTACGGCATGAACTTCGCGCATATGCCGGAACTGGCAGGACGCTTCGCCTATCCGTTGCTGATGGTCGGCGTCGGCGTGATCTGCGTGGTGTTGTACCGCCTGTTCAAACGCTCCGGCTGGCTTTGAGCCGCAACGCCATCATTGTCTGAGGGGACATATGCAACACGATCATTCCAATCCTGCGCGCCGCAACTTCCTGCGCACCACGCTGATCGCCGGTGCCGCAGCGTTGCCGTTGCAGCTGGCCTCGGCCCAGACCGCAGGCACGAGCGAGGATGCATTGCCAGCATCGATGCGCGGCCTGAAATCGGTCGCCGCGCAGGTGGTGCCCATTGGCAATGACGAGCGTATCGCGCGCGTGGCCAAGGCCCAGCGCCTGATGGCCGAACATGGCATCGACGCGGTATTCATTGGCGCTGGCAGCTCGCTGACCTATTTCACCGGCATGCACTGGTGGGACAGCGAACGCCTGACCGGCGTGATCCTGCCGCGCAAAGGTGAACCGGTCTACGTCACCCCGGAATTCGAGCGCGTGCGCACGCTGGAGCAGATCAAACTCGGCAACGATGTACGTGGCTGGCAGGAGGATGAAGACCCCTACGCCCTGGTCGCCAAGGTGCTGCGTGACATGGGCCACGCCACCGGCACGCTGGGCATGGAAGAAGCCGTGCCCTACTTCCGCGCCAAGGGCATTGCCGATGCACTGCCGCAGGCCAAGGTGGTGCCGGCCTGGCCGGTGGTATCCGGCTGCCGCCGGGTCAAGAGCGCGGCCGAACTGGCACTGATGAAGCTGGCCAACGAAACCACCCTGGCGGTCTACGAAGCGGTGTGGAAGGCATTGCAGCCGGGCATGACCGAACAGGACATCGGCGGCCTGCTGGCCATGGCCTACGCCCGCACCGGCCTGAAGGGCGACGCCAGTGTCAACGTCGGCAAGTACACCGCCTCGCCGCATGGCTCGGACAAACCACAGCATCTGGTCGAAGGCACGCCGATCATCTTCGACGGCGGCTGCCGTGCCGGCGGTTACACCAGCGACATCACCCGCACGGTGGTGCTGGGCCAACCGGATGACGAGATCCGCAAGGTATTCGACATCGTATTGAAGGCGCAGACAGCGGCATTGCATGCCGCGCGCCCGGGTGTGGCGATGGGCGAGGTGGACGCCGCTGCGCGCAAGGTGATCAGCGATGCCGGCTACGGCCCGGACTACCGCTACTTCAGCCATCGCCTGGGTCACGGCATCGGCATCGACATGCACGAATGGGATTACCTGGTGCGAGGCAACAAGCACCTGCTGGAGCCAGGCATGACCTTCAGCGACGAACCGGGCATCTACATCCCGGACCGCTTTGGCGTGCGTCTGGAAGACATCCTCTACGTCACCGAAGACGGCGCGGCGCTGATGACGCCGCAGAGCCGGTCCATCGATCAGCCGTTTGGGTGATGAGAGCGGGCGCGCTTTTTGTAGGAGCGGCGTGAGCCGCGAAGCCACTGCCAAATCCAAAGCAGTAGAGCCTACCCCTCCCCAACCCTCCCCTTCGCTACGCGAAAGGGAGGGAGCGTAGTGCCGAGCCATGCTCGGCAGGGGCATTCCAAGCAATACCTATCCTGTGGGAGCGGCGTGAGCCGCGAAGCCACTGATGGTCGAAATACCAAGCGAGCCTGCAATCAAACTAACTGCAATTGCAGGCCTTTGCGGGCGCATATGGACCACCAGCTTCGCGGCTTACGCCGCTCCCACAAGCTTGCGCCCCACAGCCTCGGGGCATTCCTCAGGCCACGTAAACCGTTTTTATATTCATGAATTCGTGAATACCCGGGCCTGCCAGTTCGCGCCCAAAACCCGAGCGTTTGGTACCGCCAAACGGCAGCCTCGCATCGCTCTTCACCACTGAATTGACGAAGGCCGCACCGCATTCCAGTTGCATGGCGACGTTCTCACCGCGTAGCACGTCACGGGTCCAGACGCTGCCGCCCAGGCCGAAGCTGGTGTCATTGGCAACGCGCACGGCCTCGGCTTCATCCTTGACCCGGATGATCGCGGCCACCGGCCCGAACAACTCCTCGTCATAGGCCGGCATGCCCTGCCCAACGTTGTCGAGAATCGTGGCCTGGTAGCCGGCATTGCTGTCGGCAACCGGCGCGCCGCCCAGCAACACCTTCGCACCCTTGTCGATGCTGCTGCGTACCTGCTTATGCAGCTCATCGCGCAGGTCAGCGCGTGCCATCGGCGCGAGGGTAGTTGCCTCATCCTGCGGATCGCCGTAAACCCGCGCCTGTGCGGCTTCGACATACCGTTCCACAAATGCGTTGGCAATCGAGTCGAGCAGGATGAAGCGCTTGGCCGCAATGCAGGTCTGTCCGGCATTGTCGAATCGCGAGCGCACCGCGGCGGCCGCTGCCAGATCCAGGTCGGCATCGTCCAGCACCACGAAGGCATCACTGCCGCCCAGCTCCATCACGCACTTCTTCAGCTGGTCGCCGGCATTGGCGGCGATGGAGCGGCCGGCACGTTCGCTGCCGGTCAGCGTGACCGCCTTGATCCGGCGGTCACGCAGTACCTCGGCCGCCTGGTCGTTGTCGATATGCAGCACGTCGAACACGCCCTCCGGAACGCCCGCAGCGGCGACAACCTCGCGCAACAGATCGGCACAGCCGGGCACATTGCTGGCGTGCTTGAGCAGGGCGACGTTACCGGCCATCAAGCCCGGCGCAAGAAAACGGATCACCTGCCAGATCGGGAAATTCCACGGCATCACCGCCATCACGCAACCGATCGGCTGGTAGATGACATAGCTGCGTTGGGCTTCGGTGGGGATGGGCTGCGGCTTCAGGTAGTCTGCGGCGTGGTCGGCGTAGTACTCGCAGGCCGCTGCGCTCTTCTCGATCTCGACCAGAGCCTCGCGACCCAGCTTGCCCATTTCGGCCGTCATCGTGCGTTGGATGTCATCACCGCGCGCGCGCAGGCCGCCGGCGATATTGCGCAGATAGTCACCGCGCTGATCCAGCGACAATGCCGCCCATCGCGGGAATGCCGATTCAGCTGCGGCAAGGCGCTGCTCGATGGCCGCTGCTGTCATCAACTCGACCGTGCGCACGACCTGGCCGTTGAAGGGATTGATAGTCTGATACGACGCCATGAACTCACCTGCATTCAACGAATGCAGGAATGGTAGCGCCGCGAATGTTGCGCGCAGGTAAATCCCCAGCGAAGGCCTGTAGTGCCGAGCCATGCTCGGCAGAGGCTGGGGGATTCACCTGTAGTGCCGAGCCATGCTCGGCAGAGGCCTTGCCAGTAACCCATCGTTGTAGGAGCGGCGTCAGCCGCGAAGCCGGTGATTCATCAAATCGCCGCCATGTGGGTGATTTCAACGCTGCCAGCTTCGCGGCTGACGCCGCTCCCACAAAGGTGACAATTTGCTGGGAAAGCCCCTTGCCGAGCATGGCTCGGCACTACATGGCATTGCTGGTAAAGCCCCTGCCGAGCATGGCTCGGCACTACATTCAGACCTCAGCCGTTTTCCTGCAGGGCCAGCTGCATGTCGCGCTGGCGGCGCTTTTCGGCGCGGGCCGAAATCCACCAGCCGAGCACTGCCACGGTCGACACTGCCAGCACCATCAACGTGGCCAAGGCATTTATCTTCGGGCTCACACCCATGCGCACCGAGGCGAAGATCTTCATCGGCAGCGTGGTCGAGCTGGGACCGGCGACGAAGCTGGCAATCACCACGTCATCCAGCGACAGGGTGAAGGCCAACAACCAGCCCGACATCAGCGCCGGCGCGATGATCGGCAAGGTGATCAGGAAGAACACCTTGACCCGGTTCGCGCCCAGGTCCATTGCTGCCTCTTCCAGCGAGCGGTCCAGCTCCTGCAGGCGCGAGGACACCACCACCGTCACGAAGGAGATGGTGAAGGTCACATGCGCGATCCAGATTGCCACCACGCCCTTGGACGGCAGGCCGAACAACCCGCCCATCGATACCAGCATCAGCAGGATCGACAGGCCGATGATCACCTCCGGCATCACCAGTGGCGCCGTCACCAAGGCACCAAACAGGGTCTTGCTGGGGAAGCGCTTGAAGCGGGTCATGGCCATTGCCGCCATGGTGCCGATCACCATCGATGCGCTCGCCGTCCAGAATGCGATCTTGAGGCTGATCCAGGCCGCCTGCAGCAGCTGGCGGTCGCGGAACAACTCGCCGTACCACTGCGTGGAGAAACCCGCCCACACCGTCGCCAGCCGCGAGGAGTTGAACGAATACACCATCAACAACAGGATCGGCAGGTACAGGAAGGCGAAGCCGAGCAACAGGATGCTCCAACCCAACCAGGAACTACGCCGGGTCATGCTCATGCCAGCTTCCCTTCCAGCTCACGCTGCTGGGACCGGTTGAAGATGATGATGGGCACCAGCAGCAACAACAGCATCACGATGGCTACCGCCGAGGCCAGCGGCCAGTCGCGGTTGTTGAAGAACTCGCCCCACAACACGCGGCCGATCATCAAGGTGTCCGGGCCACCCAGCATTTCCGGAATGACGAACTCGCCCACCGCCGGAATCATCACCAGCATGCAGCCGGCGATGATGCCGCTGCGCGACAGCGGCAAGGTGATGCGCGCGAACGCCTGCCAAGGCTTGGCGCCCAGGTCATAGGCAGCCTCCAGCAGGCGGTTGTCCAGCTTGACCAGGTTGGCGTACAGCGGCAGCACCATGAACGGCAGGTAGCAGTAGACGATGCCAACGTAAGCCGCGAACGGGGTGTAGAGCATGCGCAGCGGCTCGTCGATCAGCCCCAGATTCATCAGCGTTCGGTTGATCAGGCCGTTGCTGTCGAGGATGCCGATCCAGGCGTAGACGCGGATCAGGAACGAGGTCCACGACGGCAGCACCACCAGCATCATCGCGATGTTGCGCGCCGACGGCGACATCCGCGAGATCACGTAGGCCATCGGGTAACCGATCAGCAAGGTCAACAACGTCGAGATGACCGCGATCTTGATCGAACTCAGGTAGGCGAACAGGTATTGGCTGTCGGTGAACAGCGCGGTGTAGTTGCCAAGATTTAGGTTCACCGTGAACGCGTTGTCCACGTATTCGACGATGGAGGTATACGGCGGCATCGCCACCGCCATCTTGGCGAAGGAAATCTTCAGCACGATCAGGAACGGAATCGCAAAGAACAGCAGCAGCCACAGGTAGGGCACGCCGATCACACCTGCGCGCGCACCTGGCAGCCACTGCCGCCAACCGCGGGTGAGTGGGCTGGTTGCGCTCATGAGGTCAGCACCACGCCGTCGTTGTCGTCCCAGGACACCCAGACTTCATCGTTCCAGGTGATGCCGTCGCTGTCCCAGCGCTTCATGTTGGCGAAGTTGGACAGGATCTTGGCGCCACTGGGCAGGCGCACGTGGTAAACCGAGTGGCTGCCGAAATAGGCGATGTCCTCGACCACGCCGAACGCCTTGTTGGTCTCTCCTTCCGGCTCTTCCTTGGCGATATGGACCTTCTCCGGGCGCAGCGCGAACGCCACCGGCTGGCCTTCGTAACCGGTGATGCCGTGGCCGACGTAGATCGGCGCCGGGAAATCGGCGGTGCGCACGGTGACGTATTCGGGCAGGTCTTCGTCGATCACGCCTTCGAAGGAATTCACCGAGCCGATGAAGCCTGCCACGAAGCGATTGGCCGGCTGCTCGTAGATGTCATCGGGCTTGCCGATCTGCTGGATCCAGCCCTGGTCCATCACCGCGATGCGGGTGGCCATGGTCATGGCTTCTTCCTGGTCGTGGGTGACCATCACGCAGGTGACGCCCAGCTGCTCGATGATGTTGACCAGCTCCAGCTGCATCTTCGAGCGCAGCTTCTTGTCCAGCGCGCCCATCGGCTCGTCCAGCAACAGCAGCTTGGGGCTCTTGGCCAGCGAGCGCGCCAGCGCCACGCGCTGTTGCTGCCCACCGGACAGCTGGTGCGGCTTGCGCTTGCCCAGCTTCTCCAGTTGCACCAGCTCCAGCATCTCGCCGACACGGCGGGCGATGGCATCCTTGGCCATGCCGTCCTGTTTCAGGCCGAAGGCGATGTTCTGCTCCACCGTCATGTGCGGGAACAGCGCATAGGACTGGAACATCATGTTGATCGGCCGCTCGTAGGGTGGCAGCGCGGTGATTGGCTGGCCATCGAGCAGGATGCTGCCCTTGGTGGGCGTTTCAAAGCCGGCCAAGCAGCGCAGCAAAGTGGACTTGCCGCTGCCCGACCCTCCCAGCAGCGCGAAGATCTCGCCCTTGCGCACATCAAGATTGACGTCATCGACGGCGACGAAGCCATCGAATTCCTTGCGCAGATCGCGAATGGACAGGTAGCCGGGCTCGCTGTTCAAAGCGATGGCCTCTGGCTTGGCGTCAACGGGCATGTAGGGCTCCGGAAGCAGGCAGATGAACAAACCAGCGTAGTTTAGCCCCCCATTTTTGCTGACGACACCGCCGGCTGTGGCGGTTGGGGGCGATTGAACCTGCTGGGGCTGTGGGAGCGGCGTCAGCCGCGAAGCTGGCAATGCTGAAAGGCCACAAGAGCTTACCCCTCCCCTGGCTGCGCCAAGGGAGGGAGACAAGCCCAGCCAAGCTACATCCTGCAGGCGGCACTGTAGTGCCGAGCCATGCTCGGCAGGGGCGTTCCCAGCAGAAATTGCAGGACCAGCATCAGCCGCGAAGCTGGCAATGCCTGAAAGGCCACAACGCCTACCCCTCCCCAACCCTCCCCTTGGCTGCGCCAAAGGGAGGGAGCCAAGCACTGGCTTCGCCATCTTCACTGACAACCGCATCCCCGCGCACGCCACAAACAACAACGCCTCCCCGCAAGGGGAGGCGTTGTAAGGATCAAACGCTAGAGCTGCCTGAAATCAACGACCGGTCTTAACCTCGGTCCACAAGCGGGTGTACAGCTTGTCCGTCTCCGGGCTGTTGATCGCATAGGTGAACATCTTGGCGGCCACGTCTTCGGCCGGGTAGATGGTCTTGTCGTCACGGATGGCAGGGTCAACCAGCGAGGTCGCCGACTTCACCGGGTTGGCGTAGTGGGTCACGTTGGTGTTCTTGGCCGCGACTTCCGGCTCCAGCAGGTAGTTGATGAAGGCATAGGCATTGCCCGGATGCTTGGCATCCTTGGGAATGGCCAGCATGTCGAACCACTGCGGGGCGCCTTCCTTGGGAATGGAATAAGCCACTTCCACGCCATTCTTGGCTTCTTCGGCGCGGTCACGGGCCTGGATGATGTCACCCGACCAGCCCACCACCAGGCAGGTGCTGCCGTTGGCCAGCGAACCCACGTACTGCGAGGAGTGGAAGTTCTGCACGTACGGGCGGATCGACTTGAGCAGGTCGGCAGCCTTCTGCAGCACGGCCGGGTCGGCGCTGTGCGGGTCTTCGCCCAGGTAATGCAGGGCCACCGGGATCATGTCGGCTGGCGTATCCAGCAGGGTCACGCCGCAGTCCTTCATCTTGGCGATGTTTTCCGGCTTGAACACCAGGTCCCAGCTGTTGGCGATGTCGGCGCTGCCGCCGAAACGCTCTTTCAGCTTGGCCACGTTGTAGCCGATGCCGGTGCTGCCCATCATGTACGGCACGCCGAACTGGTTGCCCGGGTCCTGGCCGGCGATGCGCTGCATCACCGCCGGGTCGAGGTTGGCCAGGTTCGGGATCTTGCTCTTGTCCAGCGGCAGGAACACGCCGGCCTGGATCTGGCGGCCGAAGAAGTTCAGCGTCGGCACCACGATGTCGTAGCCGCTGTCACCGGTCAGCAACTTGGTCTCGACCATCTCGTCACTGTCGAACACGTCGTAGGTGACCTTGATGCCGGTCGACTTCTCGAAGTTCGGGATGGTGTCTTCGGCGATGTAATCCGAATAGTTGTAGACGTTGAGGACCTTGGCCTCGCCGCCTTCAGCAGGCTTGGCGCCGGGTTCCTTGCCGCCGCAGGCAGCAAGCAGGGAAATGGCGACACCAACGGTCAGAATGCGCAGATTCATGGGTTCTCCAGTGTGATCCGGGAGCGGTATGGGGGACCGGCCAAGCCGGGAGGTGGCATATTGTCCCATCTGCGGCGCCATTGTGTGTAGAAAGCGGCTGCAGGGGTTGTGGGAGCGGCGTGAGCCGCGAAGCTGGCCATGCTTGAAAGGCAACAACAAAACCAACCCCTCCCCAACCCTCCCCTTTGCTGCGCAAAAGGGAGGGAGACAAGCTGTAGGAGCGGCGTCAGCCGCGAAGCCACTATTGCAACAGCCAGAGCAGAGCTTACCCCTCCCCGGCCCTCCCCTTTGCTGCGCAAAAGGGAGGGAGACAAGCCTTGCACTCAGACATTCAACAGCAGGAACTCTCGCTCCCACGAGCTGATCACGCGGAAGAAGGTCTCGTATTCCTTGCGCTTCACCGAGACATAGGCGCGGCAGAACCGGCGCCCCAGCAGCTCCTGCAGCGCGTCGCAGACTTCCAGCCCGTCCAGCGATTCACCCAGCGAGCGCGGCAGTTCGTAGCCCAGTTCCTTGGCGTTGCCGCTGATCGAGGGGGTCGGCTTGAGCTTCTCGCGGATACCCAGCAGGCCACAGGCCAGCGTCGCCGCCATCGCTAGATAGGGATTGGCGTCGGAGCCGGCAAAGCGGCTTTCGACGCGGTTGTTTTCCAGGCTGTCCATCGGCACACGCAGTCCGCAGGTGCGGTTGTCGAAGCCCCACTCCACATTGCTGGGCGAAACTTCACCAAATACCAGCCGGCGGTAGGAATTCACGTTCGGCGCGAAGAAGCCCATCGCCGCCGGAACGTATTTCTGCAGGCCAGCCAGATAATTGTCGAAGGTCTCGCTGTACTCACCTTCGTTGTTGCCAGCAAACACGTTCTGGCCATCGGACACGCGCACCAGGCTCTGGTGGATATGCATGGCGCTGCCAGGCTCGGTTTCCATCGGCTTGGCCAGGAAGGTGGCATAGATGCCGTGGCGCAGCGCCGCCTCGCGCATGGTGCGCTTGAACAGGAACACCTGGTCGGCCAGCGACATCGCATCATCGTGGGTGAAGTTGACCTCCAGCTGGGCGGCGCCGGATTCGTGGATCAAGGTGTCCACGTCCAACTTCATCGCATCGCAGTAGTCGTACATCAGGTCGAGGATGGGGTCGAACTCGTTGACCGCATCGATGGAGTACGACTGGCGCGCGGTTTCCGGGCGGCCGGAACGGCCAGCCGGCGGCAACAGCGGGAAATCAGGGTCGGTGTTCTTCTGCACCAGGAAGAACTCCAGCTCCGGCGCCACCACCGGCTTCAGTCCGAGTTCCTCGTAGGCTGCCAGCACGCGCCGCAGCACGTTGCGCGGCGCCAACTCATGCGGCAGGCCGCTCTTGGTGTAGCAATCGTGGATGATCTGCGCGGTCGGATCGGTGGCCCAGGGCACCATGCGTACGGTATCCGGGTCCGGGCGCAGGATCATGTCCGCGTCGGCCGGCGAGGTCAGTTCGTAGTAGTCGTCCGGGTAATCGCCGGTCACCGTGGTGGCGAAAATACCTTCCGGCAGCCGCGTACCGTAGTCGTGCGAGAACTTGTCGGCGGGAATGATCTTGCCGCGCGCATTGCCGGTGATATCCGGCACCAGGCATTCCACCTCGGTGATGTGCCGCTCCTTGAGCCAGCGCAGCAACGAGCTTTCTTCCTGTACGTCGGCGGCGGTATTGCGTGAGCGGGGGCGCGAAGTCATGGGGAACCAACTTGTTTGTGTAACCGATAGCGGCGACAGGCCTCGCCGAAGGCTTTGAAAATGCCCAGATAGAACGGATTTTCAACAACCCGCCATTCCGGGTGGAACTGCACGCCCAACAAAAACGACGGGCCGCTGCCACGAAACGCTTCGATCAGGCCATCGGGCGCGCGCGCCTCGACCTGCAAGCCCTCGCCCAGGCGAGCCACGCCCTGCCCGTGCACCGAGTTGACCATCACCTCGTTGCCGCCGGCAATGCCGGCCAGCAGACCATCCGGTTGCAACTGCAGCGCGTGCGCCGGCCCATATTGCACATCCAACGATGACGCCGGGTTTTCACGATGATCGGCCAGACCGGGCACTTCATGCACCTTGGGATGCAGGCTGCCGCCAAAGGCGACATTGAGTTCCTGGAAACCACGGCAGATGGCCAGGATCGGCATGCCCAACGCACGTGCCTGCGGAATCAGCCCGAATACATTGGCATCACGCGCCGGATCATGCGGATTACCCGGCCAGCTGTCGCCACCGCCGTAGTGGTGCGGTTCGATGTTGCTGGTGGCACCGGTCAACAACAGGCCATCCAGCGTGGCCAACCAATCCCCCGCCGGCAGCGGCGGTTGCAGCAGCGGCAGCACCAGTGGGGTGGCCTGCGCACCATCAACAACGGCGCGCACGTACTTTTCACCGACCACAAGGAAAGGATGGGGGCCGATCGGTTTGCTGTCGGTAGGCAAGCCGACCAGCGGCAGGCTGGCCATGGGTGAAGCTCGTGAGACGTGTTAGCACGCTACCCCTGCCCCGCCGATTAGGCAACCAAGCGCCATCTGTCATTCAACTTGTACCGGGCACACTATGCCGGCTGTTCCCCGCCTGCGCGCGCCGCATACGCCGGGGTCGCTACACTGCCCACCCCTGATTCGGCCTGATGTCCGTGGACCCCGCTGCACCTGTTTACCCGCCAAGCTGGTATGCCGCCAGTCAACCCGAGCTTGCCGCGCATGCACCGCTGCGTGGCCAGGCGCGTGCCGACGTGGCTGTGCTAGGCGCCGGTTACACCGGCCTGACGGCCGCGTTGGCCCTGGCCGAAAAAGGCTACAAGGTCACCGTCCTGGAGGCCGAGCGGATCGGCTGGGGCGCCTCCGGCCGCAATGGCGGCCAGGCCATCGTCGGCTACGGCTGCGAACAGGACACGCTGGAAGCGCTGATCGGTGACGACGATGCACGGCTGCTGTTTGATTTCTCGCGCGACGGCATGCACATGCTCAAGCAGCGCATCGCCCGCCACGGTATCGACTGCGACTGGCGTGACGGCCATGCCAGCGTGCCCATCCACCCGCGCCAGGAGCGCGCCCTGCGTGCCGACATCGAGCGCATGGCACAGCGCTACGACTATCCGCTGGAATGGTGGGACCGCCCGCGGCTGCGGCAGGAGCTGGCCAGCGACCGTTACCTGGGCGCGATGTACGACCCCGCCAGCGGCCACCTTCATCCCTTGGCCTATGCGCAGGGCCTGGCCCAGGCGGCGGAGGCCGCCGGCGTCACCCTGCACGAATATTCACCGGTCACCCGCCTGCAGCGTGGTGGGCAGCCGGCGCTGATCACCGAGCACGGTCGCGTCGATGCCGATTTCGTCGTATTGGCCGGCAACGCCTGGCTGCAGGGCATCGCGCCCGAGCTGGAAACCCGGATGATGCCGGTCGGCACCTATATCGGCGCCACCCAGCCGCTCGGCGCCGAGCGCGCACGCGCACTGATCCGCAACGACATGGCCGTGGCCGATGTGAACTGGGCGCTGGACTACTTCCGGCTCAGCCGCGACCACCGCCTGTTGTTCGGTGGCCAGGCCAACTACTCCGCACTGCCCCCGCCAGGCCTGCGCGCCAGCATGACCCGACGCATGCGCCGGGTATTCCCGCAGCTGGCCGACGTCGAAATGGAATACGTGTGGGGCGGCTATATCGACATCACCCGCAACCGTGCCCCGCATTGGGGCCGGATCACCCCGAATGTGTATTTCGCCCAGGGTTTCTCCGGCCACGGCGTTGCCAGCACCGGCCTGGCCGGCGAAGTGATCGCTGCCGCCATTGCTGGCCAGGCGCAGCGCCTGGATGTGTTCGAACGCATCCCGCATGGCGTGTTCCCCGGCGGCAAGGCCCTGCGCATGCCTTTACTGGTGGCTGCCATGTCCTGGTACAAGCTGCGCGACCTGCTCTGGTAAGACCTGGACGCGGCCGAGGGCGACAAGCGGCAATTTCGACCAGCTTGTGAAGACCGGCCTTCACGTCGGTGCGGCAACCGCGACGTGCGCTTCGCCTCAAGTTCTTACGCCAGCTGCCGTTACACGTTCCGATGCTCCCTACTCTCACAACTCTGGCCAACCCGCCGCAGCTCGCGTTCGACAGCCCGTCGATCACGCCGCTGCCGCAACGCATCCTGCTCGTAGAGAATTCACGCACCTTCACCACGATGCTACGCGAGGCCATCGAGCAACGGCTGGAGCTGCCGGTCAGCGTTGCTTCCAGCCTGGCTGAGGCCGGTGAACTGCTGGATCGTGAGGAGGGCTGGTTTCTGGTACTGACCGGGCTGGTGCTGGCCGATGGCGACCGCGACCAGGTGGTGCAGTATTTCGTCAACCGCGGGCTGCCGACCATCGTGGTCAGCGGGGTCTATGACGAGGACCTGCGCAAGCGCGTGCTGCAGCAACAGATCATCGACTACGTCCTGAAGAACACCCCCGGCAGCATCGATTACCTGGTCTGGCTGGTGCAGCGCATGGAGCGCAACCGGCGCATCGCCGCCCTGGTGGTGGACGATTCGCCGTCTGCCCGCGCCTATGCCGCCGCCTTGCTGACGATGTATGGCTACCACGTCATCGAGGCCGATGACGGCGCCTCGGCACTGCGTGCGATCGAAGCCGACCCGGCCATCCGGCTGGTCATCGTCGATGAAGAAATGCCTGGCATGCAGGGCGTGGAACTCACCCGCCGGCTGCGCGCCATGCGTGCGCGCGACAAGGTGGCGGTGATCGGCATCTCCGGCAATTCGGATCCCTCGCTTATCCCGCGCTTCCTCAAGAACGGCGCCAATGACTTCCTGCGCAAGCCCTTCTCGCGCGAGGAATTCTTCTGCCGGGTCTCGCAGAACGTGGACCAGCTGGAGCTGATCGGCACGCTGCAGGATCTGGCTACCCGCGATTTCCTGACCGGCCTGCCCAATCGCCGCAGCTTTCTGGAACAAAGCCAGCGCCAGCTCAGCGCCATCAACAATGGCGGCATGGTGGCGGTGGCCATGATTGATATCGACCATTTCAAGCACATCAACGACAGCCTCGGCCATGAGGCCGGCGACCAGGCCATCCGCGCCGTCGCCTCGGTACTGCAGGCCAATACCCGCGCGCATGACATCAGCTCGCGCTTTGGCGGTGAGGAATTCTGCCTGATGGTAAGCGGCTTGGATGCAGCCGCCAGCGCAGCGCATTTTGAACAGATGCGACAGGCGGTGGCCAGCCTGCGCCTGCCATTCGGCGACAACACCTTGAGCATGACCGTCAGCATCGGCGTTTGCCGCATGCCGCTGCGCAGCGGCAACCTGCATCAGCTCATCACCGAAGCCGACCGCCAGCTCTACCTGGCCAAAGCCGGCGGGCGCAACCGTATCTGCAGCAGCGATACACACTGATCGCGCCCCGCGATCTGAACGAAAAACGCGTTGAAAACCCGGCATTGATCCAGATCAACGCGCCTGCCCGGCCCGCTCCCTACAGTGCTGCTCAAAGCACACATGGGGAGAAGTGGCGGTGGCATTACTGGTTTGGCAGGACGATCTCAATACGGGCGTGGAGGTCATCGACCACCAGCACATGCGCATCGTGGAGATGCTCAATCACCTGCACGTTGCACAGAAAAACCTCGAACGCATCGCGGTGGCGGAAGTCATCGACGAACTGGTGGACTACACCATGTCGCACTTCGCCTTTGAAGAAGAATTGATGGAAGAGGCCGGCTACCCGTTCTGCGCCGCGCACAAGCGCGTGCATGAAGTGTTCGGCAAACGCGTCTCCGAATACCGCATGCGTTTCCAGGCCGGTGAGGACGTCACCGATGAACTGCGCAACATGCTGTCACGCTGGCTGTTCAACCACATCCGTGGCGACGACAAGGCCTATGCCGAGCACGTGAAACGCCACCTCAACCAGTTTGCCCGTGACCATCAGGAAGGCAGCTGGCTGGGACGCACCTTGAAGCGCCTGTTCCACTGAGTCCTTGTTTGCGGGAACAGCGCGTTTGCCGGCATCGTTGCAGATGCCGCAAGCGTTGCTCCCGGGTTTTCTGCCGCAGGCACGCCGCAAGGCGCACACGTTGCCGATCTGTGTGGGATTGGCGGTAGTCGCGACTTACGGCGTTCCTGCGGCAACCCCGCGCTGGTGGCGGTTGATCGCCAGCAGGGCAAGGCCGGTCAGCAGCGCGGTAACGCATAGATAGCCGCCGACAGCAGCAATGCCGAATTTGCCGGCCAACCAGGTTGCCGCATACGGCGCCGGTGCCGCGCCCAGGATGCCGGCCAGATTGAACGACAGCGAGGCGCCGGTATAGCGCACCTGCACCGGATACAGGCCGGCCAGCATGGTGCCGCAGGGGCCGTAAGTGAGGCCCATCAGGAACAGGCCCACCGACAGGAACAACAGCACCTGCCACGGATGCCCCGCCTGGAACAGCGGCTGGAACAACAAGCCAAACACGAAGATGCCCGCCGTCGCCCACAACATCGCCTTGACCGTTCCATGACGATCGCCATACAGCGCAGCCAACGGTATGCCGGCAGCGAAGAACAGGATGCCGACCATCTGCAGCAGCAGGAAATCCTCGCGCGCATAGGCCAATGTCGAAGTGCCATAGCCCAGCGTGAAGACCGTCATCAGGTAGAACAGCACGAAGGTGGCAAACGCCGCCAAGGTACCGGCCAGCACCGCAAAGCCATGGCCTAGCAGCACCTCGCGTATCGGCAGGCGCACCCGCTGGCCCTGTTCAAGAGCCTTCTGGAAATCGGGCGTCTCGCGGATGTTCAAGCGCACCCACAGGCCAACAATCACCAGCAGCGCACTGGCAATGAACGGCACCCGCCAGCCCCAGGCCAGGAAGCTGGCGTCATCCAGTACCCGCCCCAGCAACAGGAAGGTACCGGCCGACAACAGGAAGCCCAGCGGCGCACCCAATTGCGGGAACATTCCGTACCAGGCGCGCTTGCCGGGCGGCGCATTCTCGGTCGCCAGCAGCACCGCACCGCCCCATTCCCCGCCCAGCCCCAGGCCCTGGCCGAACCGGCACAGCGCCAGCAGCAGCGGCGCGGCCACCCCGATGTCGTGATAGGTCGGCAGCAGGCCGATGGCCACCGTCGACAGGCCCATGGTCAGCAGGGCCGCGACCAGCGTGGCCTTGCGCCCGATCCGGTCGCCGTAATGGCCGAATACCGCCGAGCCCACCGGCCGTGCGATGAACGCCACCGCGAAGGTTGCCAGCGACTGCAGCAGCGCCGCATCGCTGCTGCTCTCCGGGAAGAACAGTTTGGGGAACACCAGCACCGCCGCCGTGGCGTAGATGTAGAAATCGAAGAATTCGATGGTGGTGCCGATCAGGCTGGCCGCCAGTACCCGGCGCGGAGAGTTCAAAGGGGCGGAGCTGGCGGCAGCGGACATGGGCGTAGCGGAAGAAAGAGTGCTGGCAGTCTGCCATGCACCGCTGCCGCCGCTGCCAATTGGTTGCAGCCGACACCGTCGTTCCTGGACCGGCCCAGGCCAGGCCGGGCCGGCGGAACCTATTGGTGCAACTTGCGGTCACAACAGCACCCTCCGCATGGATGCACTGGTGATGTCGGCAATTTCCAGATCTTTCCCACACCTGGGCGCAGCGTTGGTGGTCATCGCGGTGCATGCGGCCATCGCGTTATGGCTGCTGCAGCCGCGCCAGCCCCGCCCCACCGACAACGGGCCGCGCACCAGCCTGCGCTGGCTGCCGCCACGGCCTGTGCCGCCGCCGCTGAAAACCACGCATGCAGCCAGCCAGGCCGACGCTCCCGCCAAACAGCACAATCGCGGGCGCAGCAATCACCGTCGCAACTGCCGCCCATCGCCGTCGAGCAGGCGACGGCCAGCCCGTCACCGCCGCCCTTGGACCTTCGCATACCCGACGCTGGCCGAGCCGGCGCTGCGCTGAGCGCGGAGACGTTCGCCCAACAGCCTTTCCGCCGGCTCAACAACGACCCGGCGTTTCGCCACGCGCCGCGCTACTTCCGCCTGCGGCCGCAGATGAGCCCGCGCCAGATGATCCAGGGCGTGGCCAGTTCCCTGGGCTTTTGGCCGCCCGGCTACGAAATTGACCCCTGCAGCCTCAGCCGAAGCGAGGTGAACTATTTCCAGAATGCGGTGAGCGAGGGCGACCGTGCAGCCCTGCGCAGCGCCTTGCTGCAGGAAAGTGCGCGTTGCCGGCGTTGAGGCTTGCGGGGTTCTGCACGGCGGCACAAGGTGACGTGCTGCACACGCCATGAAACGCTCTGCGAACACTTTCTTGCGTTCCCGTGCACATCGATTAACCGCAGCCGATTGCGCCAACGCCACATCGCGGCAATTCACGGAGGTATACAGGTAGTCGACGGTAGGGTTGCTGCTGCGCCAGATGCGCAATGAACCCGAAGGAGCAGACCCATGAACAACCGACCGCTACGCACTGCCATGTTCGCCGCCGCTCTGACCTTGGCCGGCGCCGGTATCGCCCAGGCCCAGGATGCCTTGACCGCCCCGCAGGTGCGTGCACAGCTGGAGGCGCAGGGCTATACCAACGTCAAGGACGTCAAGTTCGATGACGGCATGTGGGAGGCCGATGCGACCAGCGCCGATGGCAAGAAGGTCGACGTGAAGCTCGACCCGCGCACCGGCACGGTGTATCCGGACAAAGCGGTTTCGCAATTGAGCGAGGCTGATATCCGTGCGCAGCTTTCCAGCGCCGGCTATATCGGCGTCAGCGACGTCAAGCTGGACGACGGCATGTGGAAGGCCAAGGGCCGGACTGCCAATGGCGAGAAGGTGGAGGTCCGTCTGGACCCGGCAACCGGTGCGGTGGTGGCGCAGGAAAAAGATTGATGCGCGCTTAGCGCAACCGTGATGCATCACGCCTCCCCTTCGCTACGCGAAAGGGAGGGAGCAGAGCAGCGCTGCATGCACTGCCCCTCCCCTTTGGCGTAGCCAAGGGGGAGGTTGGGAGGGGGTAGCTTTTGCTGTTGCATGTGACGCTTCAAATGCGTGAGCACAAGCTATGAAGCCAACCCCTCCCCAGCCCTCCCCTTCGCTACGCGAAAGGGAGGGAGCAGAGCAGCACTGCATGCAACGCCCCTCCCCTTTGGCGCAGCCAAGGGGGAGGTTGGGAGGGGGTAGCTTTTGCTGTTGCGTGTGACGTTTAAAAAGCGTGAGCACAAGCTATGAAGCCAACCCCTCCCCAGCCCTCCCCTTCGCTGCGCGAAAGGGAGGGAGCAGAGCAGCACTGCATGCAACACCCCTCCCCTTTGGCGTAGCCAAGGGGGAGGTTGGGAAACAGATCAGCCTTCCAGATTGATCCAGGTCGCCTTCATCTCGGTGTACTTGTCGAAGGCATGCAGCGACTTGTCGCGGCCGTTGCCCGATTGCTTGTAGCCACCGAACGGCGCGGTCATGTCACCGCCGTCCCAATAGTTGACCCACACGCTACCCGCGCGCAGCCCGCGTGCAACCCTGTGTGCGCGCGAAATGTCGCGCGTCCACACACCGGCAGCCAGGCCGTACTCGGTGTCGTTGGCCAGCTGCAAGGCCTGCTGCTCACCGTCAAACGCGATCACCGACAGCACCGGCCCAAAAATTTCCTCGCGTGCAATCCGCTGCTGCGGGCTTACCTCATCAAACACGGTCGGCTCGATGTAGCAGCCACCTGCAACCACCTCGGCGCGCTTGCCACCGAGCAGCAGACGCGCGCCTTCAGCCGTGCCCTGTTCGATGTAGCCGAGCACCCGCTGGGCCTGCGCTTCGTCCACCATCGCACCCATCGCCGCCTTGGGCTCGAACGGGTGCGCCGGTTGCATATGCCGCCCGTGCTCAATGACCTTGGCAACAAACGCATCCTTGATCGAACGCTCCACCAGCAAGCGCGAGCCCGCCGTGCATACCTCGCCCTGGTTGTAGAAAATCGCAGCGGCCGCTGCCGCTGCCGCCTTGTCCAGATCGTGCGCATCGGCAAATACGATGTTCGGGCTCTTGCCGCCGCATTCCATGTAGGCACGTTTCATGTTCGACAGGCCGGCACATTGCAGCAGGCGCTTGCCCACCGCAGTCGAGCCGGTGAACACCAGGCCATCCACGTCCATATGCAAGGCCAGCGGCTCGCCTGCATTCTTGCCATTGCCTGGCACCACATTGAACACGCCCTCCGGCACACCGGCTTCGGCTACCAGCTCAGCAAAGCGCAAGGCACTCAGCGGCGACTTCTCGGACGGCTTGAGCACCACGGAATTGCCCGCCGCCAGTGCCGGCGCAATCTTCCATGCGGCCATCAACAGCGGGAAATTCCACGGCACGATGGCGCCGACCACACCCAATGGTTCACGAGTGATCAGGCCCAGTTCGTTGGCGCCGGTGGGCGCCACCTCGCCATAGAGCTTGTCCACCGCTTCGGCCGTCCATTGGATGCAGCGGATCACGCCGCCGATATCGACGCGGCGTGCTTCGGCAACCGGCTTGCCCATGTCCAACGCTTCCAGCACGGCCAGTTCATCGGCGTGTTGTTCAACCAATGCCGCCAGCTTCAGCAAAACCAGCTTGCGCTTGACCGGCTTCAACCCGGCCCAATGGCCGGCGCTGAAACTGCGGCGGGCCGCTGCCACCGCATGGTCGATGTCCAACTGCCCGCAATCGGCAACCTGCCCCAGCACCCGCCCATCGATCGGGCTGATGCAGTCGAAGGTGGCGCCGGAGGCCGCATCAACATATTGGCCGTTGATGAACGCGCGGGTGCGCAGCGACAGGCCGTCGGCCAACGCCTGCCATTGTTCACGGATATGCGGGCTGTTCATGCAGGTTTTCCTTGTGACGAAGACGTTGCAGCAGGCCTTGATGGTACGCCGGCCACCGTAGCGCGCCGACATGGACCTGTTATTTCCGGTAAATGCAAGGGTTGGCCGTGGCCCCTGCGGGCTTCACAATGCCGCTCCACGTTTTTGGCAGCTCTCATGGACATCATCGTCAACGAAGAACTCAAGGCCTATATCGATCCGCTCACGCAGGACGAGCACGACGCGCTGGAGCGCAGTCTGCTGGCCGAGGGCTGCCGCGACGCGCTGGTGCTGTGGGGCGACGTGCTGATCGACGGCCACAACCGTTACGGCATCTGCTCCAAGCACGGCATTGCGTTCAATACCGTGCAGAACACCCGCTTCAAGTCGATGGACGATGTGCATCTGTGGATGATCGAGCAGCACTTGGGCCGCCGCAGCGTGTCGGACTACCAGCGCGGCGTGCTGGCCCTGCGCAAGCGCGACATCCTGGAAACCCGCCGCCGCAGCGAGCAGGAACAGCTGCGCCGCGAGAGCGAGGGTGAGGCAGCGCCCAGCGATGCAGCCGACAACGACAGCCCACCGTGGGATCCGGCACCCAAGCTGTCCAAGGCCGATCTGGCCCGCGAAGCCAAGCTCAGCCCCAGCCAGGTGACGATGATCGAGAAGATCCACGATCACGCCACCGCCGAGGTGATCGAAGCCATGCGGGTGGGCGCGATCTCGCTCAGCGCGGCAGCCACCGTGGCCAGCCTGCCCGAGGATGAACAGCGTGCCGCTGCACGCGGCGGCAAGGACGAGCTGAAGCAGGCCGCCAAGCGCGTGCGTGACGCCAAGCGCAAGCCGAAGGCGGCGCGCGAAGATGCCGACGACGAGTCGCAGCCGCTGAGCATGGCCGAAGCCGATGGCCTGGACGGCGCCGTCGACAGCGCCGAAGTTCAGGCCCTGCGCCAGCGCGTGGCCTCGCTCACCGGCGAGAACCAGGCCTTGCGCATGGAACTGGATGCCCTGCGTGCGCGCATGCTGGCCTCCCAGGTCGAAGAACCGACCGACGCTTGATTGACCTGAGCCGGCACCCTAGGCTGCGGTCATCCCTGCAAGGAGCATGTGATGGCCTCGGCCTCCCCGGAACTTGAAACCTTCGTCCGCGACGCCTTGATGCGCGGCCACAGTCGCCAGCAGGTCAGCAGCGCCTTGCTGGCCGCCGGCTGGAGCGAGCAGCAGATCAGCGGCGTGCTGGATGGCTGGGCCGAGGTGGACTTCCCGCTGCCGGTGCCGCGCCCACGCGCCTCGCTATCGGCGCGCGAAGCCTTTGCCTACCTGGTGCTGTTCAGCACGCTGTACTTCTTCGCCTGGAACCTGGGCAGCCTGTTGTTCCAGCTGATCCAGTACGCGCTGCCCGATCCGACTGACCCCGATTGGCAGCTGCTGCGCCTGAGCGGCGGCATCCGCTGGGCGATCTCGGCGTTGGTGATCGCCTTCCCGGTGTTCGCCTTCGCCGCCCATCGCGTCAGCCGCGACGTGGACAAGCACCCGATCAAGCGTTTGTCACCGGTGCGCCGCTGGCTCACCTATCTGACCCTGTTCGTCGCCGCCACGGTCCTGATCGGCGATCTCACCGCACTGGTCTACAACCTGCTGAGCGGCGAGCTGAGCCTGCGCTTCGTGCTCAAGGTACTGGTGGTCGGCGTGATCGCTGGCACCGTGTTTTCGTACTACCTGTGGGATCTACGCCAAGAGGAGGTGGAGGCATGAGCCGTACCGCTTGGGGCACCCGCGTCCTTTGGGCGACCGGCATCGTCACTGCGGCTGCAATTGCAGCCGGGGTCTGGGTCATCGATTCACCGTCGCAGCAGCGGCTCAAGCGCCTGGATGAGGCGCGCCTGTCGCATCTGCGGACGCTGGAGACCGCTGCCCAAAATTACTGGCGCGAGAACGACGCGCTGCCGCCCAACATCCTCGCCCTGGCAGCGCAGCCGGGCATGGTGCTGACCTACAAGGACCCGGCCGGTGGCCCCGACTACCGCTATCGCACCCTGGACGCCACCCACTACGAGCTGTGCGCGCAGTTCGACACCAGCAGCGCCGATGGCCCACAGGCCGGCCGCGCCAGCGAATGGGCGCACCCGGCCGGCAACCACTGTTTCCGCCGCGCGGTGAGCGACAAGGACAACGAATAAGCCGTGAGCCCCCAGGACGACCCGCGCCGCGCCCAACTGCGTCGCCTCAAGTTGTACGCCGTGGCCATGCTGCTGGCGATGCTGGCCGGCTTCGTTGTCAGCCACATCAACGGCGAGCGCGGCATCTGGGCCTGGGTGGGGGCGTTCTGTGAGGCGGCGACCGTCGGTGCGTTGGCCGACTGGTTTGCGGTGGTGGCGCTGTTCCGGCGGCCGTTGAACCTGCCCATTCCGCACACGGCCATCATCCCGCGCAACAAGGAACGCATCGCCGACAGCTTGGCGGTATTCGTGCGCGATCACTTCCTGGAACCGGAAACACTGCTGGCCAAGCTGAAAGTGTTCGATCCCGCCACCCGTCTTGGCGAATGGCTGGCGCAACCAGCGCAGGCAAAAATGCTGGCCGGCATGGCGCGCGGCTGGACGGTGCAGGCCTTGGATCTGCTCGATGAGGCGGCAGTGCGCCGCTCCATCCAGGGCTTTGTGGTGGCCCAGCTGCGGCAGTGGAACGCAGCGGCCACCGCCGGCGAACTGCTTGGGCTACTGACCGCCGACAACCGCCACCAGCGGGTGCTCGACGAAGGGCTTACCCGCGTCGCCCACTGGCTGGACAACGACAAGGTGCGACAGCAGGCCTCGGCCTTGATCGTGCGTTACATCCGCAAGGAATGGCCGAAGCTGGCCAGCACCGTGGATTGGGTAAAACCGATCGACGAGATCGGTGATTCACTGGCCGACCGCCTGGCACGCGCCGGGCTGGAAGAACTGCAGGCCATCCTCTCGCAACCCGAGCACCCGCTGCGCCAGGACTATGCATTGTGGCTGGGTGACTACATGCGCCGCCTGCGCGAAGACCCGGCCCTGGCGGCCAAAGTTGATGCACTCAAGCAGCAGGTGATCGACCACCCGGCAGTGCAGGAATATGTGCAGGGCCTGTGGCAGCGCGTGCATGAATATCTGCGGGCTGATCTGTCGCGCGAGGATTCGGTATTGGCGGGCCACCTGGAACGCAGCCTGGGCAAGCTGGGCACGACCATCGGCAACGACCCCGCCCTGCGCGACGCGCTCAACCAGCACATGCTGGCCGGCGCGGAAAAGCTGACCAATCGCCTGCGCAGTGGCGTCACCAGCCATATCGCGCAGACCGTAAAGGCCTGGGACGAAAAGAAGCTGGTCGAGCAACTTGAGCTGAGCGTTGGCCGCGACCTGCAGTACATCCGTTTCAACGGCACCCTGGTAGGCGGCCTGATCGGCCTGCTGCTGCATGCGCTGACCGGCTGGCTGAAATTCTAGGTCCGCAGCGTTGTAGGGGCGGCGTAAGCCGCGAAGCCGGGGCTGCAACAGGTTGAAGCACTTTCAGCACTCGACGAATGCCAGCTGCATCTCGTGATTGCAACCGATGCGCGCGACTGCAGATTAGTCAGCTTCGCGGCTGACGCCGCTCCCACAAATCTCCGGCGACATCTGTTGTGGGAGCGGCATAAGCCGCGAAGCCAGTACCGCAACAAGTCGAAGCACTTTCAGCATCCGACGAATGCCAGCCGCATCTGATGATTGCAACCGATACGGGCGATTGCAGCCAAGCCAGCTTCGCGGCTTACGCCGCTCCCACAAACCTTCGGCGACATCTGTAGGAACGGCGTAAGCCGCGAAGCCAGTACCGCAACAGGTCGAAGCACTTTCAGCATCCGACAAAAGCCAGCCGCATCTGATGATTGCAGCGGATGCGCGCGATTGCAGGTTAGCCAGCTTCGCGGCTTACGCCGCTCCTACAAATCTCCGGCGACATATGTGGGAGCGGCGTAAGCCGCGAAGCCGGCATCGCATCACAGCCCGCAATCACATCGCGATTGCCAACAGCACACGGACACATCAGCTTGCTTAATCAAATGCGAACAATTATCGTTAGCACCTAGGCAGTACGCCCAGCCTCGTGCGGCACGGATGCTTCGCATCGTTCCGCCACGCCCCGTGTACCCCCGATATCCAAACTGACGCCGCGCGCCCTGGCAGGCCGCGCCGTGCATGCAGGCCAACTGGCGGGAGCGGTACACCCGGGGCATCCACGCATCGTGCGGGCTGCGTCGTGCGCGACTCCTGTGGTTGGCAAACCCTTCGCCCAACAGGAATCCAACATGCCCTCCCGCCCCACCCTGCCGCAGCCTGCACTGCTGGCCATCGCGCTTTCGATTGCCCTGTCCAGTGCTGCAATGCCGGTATTTGCCGAAGAAGCAGCGCCCGCCTCGGCCACCAACCTGGACACGGTGAAAGTCGTTGCCGATGCCGACATCCCCACCTCGTACACGGTGAAGCAGGCGCGTACCGCCACCAAGCTGGATCTGTCGCTGCGCCACACCCCTCAGTCGGTCACGGTGCTGACCCGCCAGCGCCTGGATGACATGGGCCTGTATGCAATGTCCGATGTGATGGGCCAGGTAACCGGCGTGCACGTCGCGGTGACCGACAGCGAGCGCATCAGCTTCGTCTCGCGTGGCTACACCATCAACAACTTCCAGGTTGATGGCATGCTCAATACCTTCGGCGGCTACATCAAGACCAACAACGACAGCGTCATCTACGACCGCATCGAGGTGGTCCGCGGCGCCACCGGCTTGACCACCGGCGCCGGTGATCCGTCGGGCACCATCAACTACGTGCGCAAGCGCCCAACCGACGAATTCGCGATGAGCGCGAACCTGATGTTCGGGCGCTGGGGCAACCAGCGTCTGGAAGCGGATATCGGTGGCCCGGTTGCATTGGATGGCCGCGTGCGCGCGCGCATGGTCGTTGCCAAGCAGCAGAGCGATTCCTTCCGCGACGTCTACAAGCTGGACAAGGATGTGTTCTACGGCATCGTCCAGGCTGACCTCAGCGACAGCACCTTGCTGGAAGTTGGCTACGAATACCAATCCCCGGAAACCTCGGGCGTTACCTGGGGTGTGGTGCCGTACTGGGGCGTCGATGGCAAGCCGGCCAACTTGCCGCGTTCGACCAATTTCTCGGCGCGCTGGAGCCGCTGGCCGATTGTGGAGAAGACCGCATTCGCGCGGCTTGAACAAAGCCTGGGCCACGACTGGGCAATCAAGGCCAGCTACACCCGCTCCAAGCGCGAGACCGAAGGCAACGTCTGGTACGGCGCTGCGGGCTACCCGCGCCCGGACGGCACCGGCGTGGTCGCCTACATCGGTGCGTTTGGCGAACGCGGCGACATGCAGGTGTTCGACGTCAATGCCGGCGGCCCGTTCAAGTTGTTCGGCCGCGAGCACGAACTGGTGGTCGGCCTCGGCCAGTCGGTGCGCAAGGGCGAAGTGCCGGCTTCGGACTTCGATTACCCCGATGGCTACGACAAGGTGCCGGATTGGCGCCACTGGACCGGTGATGTCGCACCGTTGCAGGTCAATCGTTACAACTGGCTGTCCTCGCGCGATGAGCTCAAGCAGCGCGCCGCCTATGTGGCCGCGCGCCTGCAGCTGGCCGACCCGCTGATGGCGGTACTGGGCGCACGCTACGGCAGCTGGGAGACGCGCAGCTGGAGCTATGATCGCGACGCGGCCGGCAAACTGCTGGGCACCACCCGTGGCGGCTACAAGCCGGATGACTCGCTCACTCCGTATGCCGGCCTGATCTATGACTTCAGCAAGTCGTTCAGCGCCTACGCCAGCTATACCGACATCTTCCAGCCGCAGAATTACCGCGACAAGAACAACAACTACCTGGAGCCGGTGGTCGGCGACATGTGGGAAGCCGGCATCAAGGCCGAGCTGTTCGACGGCCGCATGAACGCATCGGCGGCCGTGTTCAAGGGCGTCAAGGACAACGTCGCCGAGATCGACGATTCGGTGCCGGAGGCCTCGTTGCCTGATGGTTCCAGCGCCTACCGTTCCACTGGCAAGGGCAACAAGGTCAAGGGCTGGGAAGTGGAAGCCCAAGGCAGCATCAGCGAACACTGGAACCTGTCGGCCGGCTACGCGCACACCATCATCCGCAACCAGCAGGGCGTGCGCCAGAGCACCACCACGCCGGTCAACACGTTCCGCCTCAACACCGGCTGGCGTCCCGGCGGCGCTTGGAGCCGGCTGTCACTGGGTGGCGGTGTCACCTGGCAGAGCGAAATCTGGCGCATGACCAACCGCCCCACCAACGATTACCTGACCAGCGGCAAGACCTACAAGTCGCGCCTCACCCAGGACGCGGTGGTACTGGTCAATGCCTTTGCCGGTTACCAGTTCAACGACAACTTCTCCGCGCAGTTGAACATCAACAATCTGCTCGACAAGAAGTACTACAGCAACGTCGGCTTCTATGACGGCGTCAACTGGGGCGAGCCGCGCAACGTGCGTCTGAGCCTGCGCTGGAAGCTGTAATCCCTCCAGGGAACCACTGCCATGCAGTGGCGGCCAGGGACGGCCGACTTGTTCCGCGCCACCGCGTCGCCGGTGGCGCCCGTATTGATTCGACTTTGCAGGTTTCTGTGGACAGCACGCCTCTTGCCAGCCCCTGGCACAACCGTCTTCTCGGCTTCTTCGCGCGCCCCTGGCTGGGCGTGTTGTCGCGCTCACTGGCCGCCATCGTTGGCGGCTACGCGCTGGCCGCCACATGCTCGATGTTCTTCGCCGTGGCATTGCCGATCGCCCGCAGCCAGGCCGTGCTGACCGGCATGCTGGTCGCCATCGTGCTCTGCGCCTGCGCGGCGCTATGGGCATTTGCCACCCGCAGCGCGCTGCGCGCATGGCTCGGCATCCTTCTGCCGACCGCACTGTTCTGGTTGGGCACGCAATGGTTTGGAGGTGCGGCATGAAGAACGGATTCCGCCAGTCGATGGCATGGCTGCATACCTGGACCGGACTGCTGGTGGGCTGGTTGCTGTTGCTGATTTTCATGGCGGGCACCGCCAGCTACTACCGCGAAGAGATCAGTCGCTGGATGCGGCCGGAGCTGCCGCGCAGCACGGTCAGCACCGACGATGCGGCGGCGCGCGCGCTCAGCTTCCTGCAGCACAAGGCACCTCAGGCTGAAAGTTGGAGCGTCACCCTGCCCGATGCCCGCAACCCGGCGCTGCGCATGTTCTGGCGCAACCCCGAATCGATGGTCAAACCGCCGGTCGAGGGCGAGAAACGTCGTCGCCGTGGTGGCGGCCGCTTCGGTGATGCCACCGTCGACCCCAACACCGGCAACGAGGTGACGGCACGCGAAACCCGCGGCGGCGACTTCTTCTATCGCCTGCACTTCGACCTGCACTACATTCCAGTCGTATGGGCGCGCTACATCGTCGGTTTCTGCGCGATGTTCATGCTGGTGGCGATCATCAGCGGCGTCATCACCCACAAGAAGATCTTCAAGGATTTCTTCACTTTCCGCCCGCAGAAAGGCCTGCGCTCGTGGCTGGATTTCCACAACGTCAGCGCAGTGATGGCGCTGCCTTACCACGCCATGATCACCTACACCGGCATCGTCACCTTGATGTTCATGTACCTGCCTTGGGGTGTGAGCAGCGCCTATCCAAAGGACGAAGACGCCTTCTTCAGTGAAGCATTCGCGCGCATGGCCGAGGTTGAATCACCGGCACAGGGCCAGGCCTTGCCGATGCCCATCCAGCAACTGATGGACAGCGCGCGCAGGCACTGGAATGGCGCCGAGATTGGCGGCTTCACCGTGTACCGGCCGGGTGCGGCAAACGCCGTGATCGATATCCAGCAGCGCGACGGCAAGCGTCTGTCGGTAGACACGCCATCGCTGCGCTTTGACGCAGTCAGCGGCGCGCTGCTGGAAGCCAGCCCCAGCGCCGGTGGTGCCACTGCAACACGCGGCGTCATGTACGGCCTGCATCTGGCGCGTTTCGCCGATTGGGGTTTGCGTGGCCTGTTCTTCCTGTCGGGCCTGATCGGGTGTTTGATGGTGGCCAGCGGCGTGGTGTTGTGGGCAGTGAAAGAACGGCCCAAGCACGCCAAGTCTGGCAGGACGGGTTTTGGCCTGCGCCTGGTGGATGCGCTGAACATCGGCGCTGTCGCCGGCCTGCCGATTGCCTTTGCCGCCTATTTCTGGGGCAACCGTCTGCTGCCGCTGCAGCTGGCCGAGCGCAGCGACGCCGAGATCAGCGTGTTCTTCTACGCATGGGCGGCATCATTGCTGGCGGCCTTCATCTGGCCCAAGCGGATGATGTGGGCGTGGCAGTTGTATGCAGGCGCGGCGATGTTCGCCTTGATTCCGTTGCTCAATGCCTTGACCACCCGCAGCAACCTGGGCGTGACCATCGCCAGCGGTGACTGGGTGTTGGCCGGCTTCGACCTGTGCATGCTGGCCTTCGGTGTGATGCTGGGTTATTGCGGTTGGCGCATGCAGCACTGGCAACCGCCGTTGAGTGCGGCCGAAAAGAAACGCAGGCAACAGGCCGTCGCGGTCGCCGAGGCCAGCGCATGATGCTGCTTGCGCTTGGTTTGTCGTTCGCCGCCTTTGTTGCACTGTCGTTGGCGATGGAGAAACACCAACTGGAACTGCACGGGAAAGCAGGCGCAAGCAGCGCGCGCATGCGGCTGTGGGGTTGGCTGGGTTGGGGACTGTTGTCGGCCGCGTTCGCGCTGTGCGTATGGCGGGATGGCTGGGGATTGGGCCCCGTGTGGTGGCTGGGGGCGATGACCGCTGCCGGCCTGCTGCTGGCCTTCGGGCTATACCCGTATCGCCCGCGTTGGATCGTGCCGTTGGCGTGGGCGTTGCCAGTAGCGGGAATGGCCGCAGCAACCCTGCTGTAGAGCCGAGCCATGCTCGGCTGGGGCACATTACCGGGAACGCTTTTGGTAGAGCCGAGCCATGCTCGGCTGGGGCATTACTGGGAAAGCCTCTGCCGAGCATGGCTCGGCACTACAGGGAGGCATTCCTAAGAAAGCCCTTGCCGAGCATGGCTCGGCATTACAGGTGAAGCATTGCTGGGAAAGCCTCTGCCGAGCATGGCTCGGCACTACAGGTGTCGCGTCGGCTTATACCCGGCGCAGTTCCCAGGCGCGGTGGATGCGGGCGTTGCGCTCGAAATCCGGGCCAATGGTCTGCGCGGAAATTTCGCGGCAGTTGGCGAACTCGGCGATGGCATTCTCTTCCAGCTTGAAGCGGCGGAAGTTGTTGGAGAAGTACAACACGCCGTCCGAGGTCAGCCGCTCCATCGCGGCACGCAGCAGGCGCACATGCTCGCGCTGGATGTCGAAGTCTTCAGCGCGCGCCGAATTGGAGAAGGTCGGCGGATCGCAGAAGATCACGTCGTAACGGTTCTTCTCCGCTTCCAGCCAGGTCACCGCATCGGCCTGTACCAGCGTGTGCTGGCTGCCACCCTTGCCGTTGAGCGCAAGGTTGTCGGCGCACCACTGCAGATAGGTACCCGACAGATCGACGCTGGTCGTAGACGAGGCGCCAGCAACCGCCGCTTCCACACTGGCCACGCCGGTGTAGCAGAACAGGTTGAGGAAACGCTTGCCGCGCGATTCCTGCGCCATATGCGTACGCAACGGGCGGTGGTCGAGGAACAGGCCGGTGTCCAGGTAATCGAACAGATTGACGCGCAGCAGCGCATCGTTCTCGCGCACCAGGATGAACTCGCCACGCTGCTCGAAGCGGCCGTACTTGCTGCCGCCCTTGCCGCGTTCGCGCGACTTCAGCGCAACCTGCTCGGCTGGCACCTGGAACACTTCGCGCGCAGCGGCCAACAACTCGTTGCGACGGCGACGTACGTCCACATCCGGAATGGTGGCCGGCGCCGCGTATTCCTGCACATGCAGGAAGGTGCGGTTCTTGCCACCGTCTTCGCGATAGACATCGATGGCGGCCGCGTATTCCGGCAGATCGGCGTCATAGGCGCGGAAGCAGGTGATGCCTTCGCGGTTCAGCCAGTTCTTGAATTTCTTCAGGTTCTTGCGCAGGCGGTTGGCCACCATCTGCGCGCCTTCGCTGAGCTCGCGCGGCTGGCCGGCGTTCTCGCGCTCAGGCACCGCAATCGGGTCGCAGACGATCAGCGCGCACTCGATGGCACCGTTGAACATCTGGTACTTCTTGCCCGCACGCAGGCCGGTGGCGAAGGCCAGATCGGCACTGCCGCACAGCAGGCTTGCACGCCAGGTCGGCACGGCACGCTTGAGCGCATCACCGATACGGCGATACAGCACGGTATCGGCCGCCAGGCGTTCGTCGTAAGGCGGGTTGCAGACCACGCAACCGGTTTCCTGCGGCGGCACCTGCACATCGGCAACGTCACGCACGCCGAACCAGATGGCCTCGCTGACGCCGGCGACTTCGGCGTTTTCCTTGGCCGCACGGATTGCCTGCGGGTCGATGTCGCTGCCGTGGATGACCTGCTTGAGCGCAGCACGGCCAACCTGCTCGCGCTCACGCGCTTCGGCCGTCAATTCCTTCCACTGCGCCTGGTCAAACCCGCGCCAGCGGCTCGGTGGAATGCTGCCATGGCGCTGCAGGCCCGGTGCCACGTCGGCGGCCATCAGGGCGCCTTCGATCAGCAAGGTGCCGCTGCCGCACATCGGGTCGAGCAGACCGCCACCTTCGGCATGGATCTTCGGCCAGTTGGCGCGCAGCAGTACCGCTGCGGCCAGGTTTTCCTTCAGCGGCGCGTCGTTCTGCGCCATGCGCCAGCCACGGCGATGCATCGGGCCACCGCCCAGGTCGATCGAGATCGTGGCGCGGCCCTTGCGCAGCGACAGGTTGATGCGCACGTCCGGGAATTCAACATTCACCGAAGGCCGCTCCATGCCCTGCCCGCGCAGGCTGTCGACCACGCCGTCCTTGACCCGCTGCGCGGCAAAACGCGCATGGGTGATGGCGGTGCCGGACACATGCGCGTCCACCGACAAGGTCAGCTCGGGGGTGATGTGCTGGTCCCACGGCATTGCCGCCACGCCCTGGTACAGCGAGTTCTCGTCCGGGCATTCAAATTCCTGCAGCGGCCACAGCACGCGGCTGGCCAGGCGCGACCACAGCACCACGCGCTGCGCATCGCGCAGCTCGCCTTCGGCATTGACGCCGGAAATGGTGGCGGTCGCCCGCGGCAGGCCCATCGCCAGCAGTTCGTCGGCAAGCAGGTATTCGAGGCCCTTGGCGCAGGAAACAAAGAAATTCACGGGAGATATCAACTTTCGAAAAGGGAGTCAGGCCAGCCAGGCGGGCAGGCACGGTGGCCGGCCCCGGGGCATCCAAGGCCGCTATTGTAGGCAGTTGCCCGCCGCGCCGTCGGATTCAGGCTGCGGCCGCGTTCACAAACCGCGCAGCAGGGCCTCGAAGGCCTGGCAGGAGGCGTCCACATGGCGCATCAGGCGGTGGCCGTCATTGACCAGCAGCAGCCGCGCCTTGCGCTCGGCGGCCCAGGCGATGACGTCAGCGGCCGGGATCAACTCGTCATTCCAGGCGTGGACCACGCTGATCGGCACCGCAGCGGCGTCCAGCGCCGGCATCGGCCCCATCGTGGTCGGCGGCACCATCAGGAACAGCCCCGCCACCGGCACCTGCAGCGAGGTGATCGCCGAGATATAGGCGCCCAGGCTGGAACCGGCCAGCACCAACGGGCCGCGCGCCGCCATCTCGGCCGCGCGCTCGACCAGCCGCTGCAGCCGCGCCGGCACGTCGCCCACCCGGCTGATCTCATGCCTGGCGTCCAGGTCGGTGTAATCCGGGCGCTCGTGGCTCCAGCCCAGGCGTTGCGCGACATCGGCCAGCGCGGTGACCTTGGTAGCGTCCGGGCCGCTCTCGAAGCCGTGCGACAGAATGCAATGGCCGCGGCTCATGGCTGGCGGCAAGTCATGGGGGAACTCATGGGTGAATGCTAGCATCCACCCATGCACCTGCCGCCCCCCATCATTGCCAAACCGCTGCCCTACGAAAGCCTGTTGGCGCAGCGCAAGCCCACCGATATCGATCTGGTGGTGATCCACTGCACCGAACTGCCGGACCTGGCCACCGCCCGCGAGTACGGCGAGCGCGCCCTGTACGACAACGGCAGCGGCAACAGCGGCCACTACTACATCGACCGCGATGGCAGCATCCAGCAGTACATCGCATTGGACCGCGTTGCCCATCACGTACGTGGCATCAACCCGCGTTCGATCGGTATCGAACTGGTCAACCGTGGACGCTGGCCCAACTGGTTCGATACCAACAACCAGGTGATGAGCGAGCCCTACCCCGAGGCGCAGATCGCGGCCTTGGTGCGCCTGCTGGAGTGGCTGCCGCAGGCACTGCCCTCGCTGCGCTACATCGCCGGCCATGAGCAGCTGGATACAGCGCTGGAACCCGCCAGCGATGACCCCGGCCGCAACGTGCAACGCAAGCTGGACCCGGGCCCGATGTTCCCCTGGGAGCTGGTCCTGCGCGCGATCGACCTGCAACGCCTGCCGGACTGAATGCAGCGGCGGCACCCGCCCGCCAAACCGGCCGGGTAAGCCTTGTTACTGCGCCAGGTACTGGAACTTCTCGCCGGCTGTCACCGCCAGATCCAGCCGGTTGATCGTCGGTGCTATCGGGCAGACCACATGCGGGGTCAGCGCGCAGGGCGGGTTTTCGGCGCGATTGAAATCCAGTTGCACCACGCCATCCTTGGGCGGCGCCGCGTACAGATAGCGCGCGCCACCATAGGTTTCGCGGCCGCTGGTGCGGTCGGACAGCAGGAAGAACAGTCGCTGCGCCTCTGGCGCGGCTTCATTCAGCACCGGCTGCAGGTGATAGCTGCGCCCGCCAACCTCGAACACCGCCTCCCCCGGCACCAGCGCCGGCAGCGGCGTGCCTATCGACGTCAGCAGCACCGCCTGCTTGGGTTTGGGGAAGGGATTCCAGCGCGCGCGCACATTCCATTTCGGATCCACCGGAAAGTGCTCGATGCCGCTGAAGGCCAGCCGCCGCGGTGACTGCGGGTCGCGGTAGCGCCAGCCGAGAATGCTGCCGGTACGCACCAGGTAGAACTCGGACTGGCCCACCTGCACGCGGCTGGCTTCGTTGACGTGGGCAACGCCGGGCACCAGCACCGCCCGCTGCAGCGGCTGCCCGTTCATCCGCGCATCCGCGCGGGTGTTGGCGTCGATGCTGACCTGGCCGTCGTTGCTCACCTGCAGGAAGCCCAGTTCGGCGGGGCCGCTGGGCAATACGATGTCATTGCTGGCCGCACTGCCCACCCGGTAGGCACCGGTCTTGAGCCGGCCCGAGCCGGTGTAGCTGAGCCAGCCTTCGGGCGCGCGCAGGCTTGCCAGCCGTTGCGTCCGCCACTGCTCGACGTCACGCAGATACTGCCGCTGGTCAACCGCGGACACACCGCTGCCTGGCGCATCACATGCCCCAAGAACCGCCGCCAACAGCGCTACGCCGAGCAATTTGTATAAGCCCACGCTTCCCCCGAAGCACCCACGCATCTGCATCGCGCCCAATGCGCGATGCCGTTACAACTCAACCCTTGGCAACCGGCCTGCCTGCATCGCTGGACCAGCCACTCCACGAGTCACTGAACACCCGCAGCCCGGGCAAACCGGCATGCGCAAACCCCAGCAGCAGATGACAGGCCGTCACCCCCGAGCCGCACATCACCGCCATCTGTTCCGGTGCCTGCCCGCCCAACAACGGCAGCAACTCCGCACGCAGCTCCTGCGCCGGACGAAAACGGCCAGCCTGCAGGCTGGTGCCGAACGGGCGGTTGATCGCGCCGGGTACATGCCCTGCCACCCGGTCCAGCGGTTCGACTTCGCCACGGTAACGCTCGCCGGCCCGTGCATCCAGCAACCAGGCCGGGGTCTGCGCCAGACGTGATTGCACCTCATCGGCACTGACCACCTGGCGCATGTCGAACTGGCCCGGATAGGGCGGCAAGGGGGTGACCGCGACCGGGCCCGCCTCCAGCGCATGGCCGGCCGCCTGCCACGCCGCCAGGCCACCATCAAGCACCGCCACCTTGCGATGGCCGATCAGGCCCAGCAGCCACCATAGCCGCGCAGCGGCCATGCTGCCGTCGGCCGCGTCGTACACCACCACCTGGGTGTCGGCACCGATACCCCAACGCCCCAACGTGGCGGCAAAAGCCTCGCTGTCCGGCAAGGGATGCCGGCCATGGCCCTGCTTGCCCATGTCCGACAGGTCTTTTTCCAGATCGGCGTGGATCGCGCCGGGAATATGCCCGGCTGCGTACTGGGCGGCGCCGGCCTGTGTATCGGTCAGTGAAAACCGGGCATCAACCACCCGCAACGCGGTGCTGGCGACAGCGCGGGCATCGACCAGGCGCATCGGCTGCTGCGCCAGGGCCTCAGCCAGTTCGGCCACATCGACCAGCGTGCTCCAGGAAGTTCCGTTCCGGCTCATGTCACCTGCTCCAATCGACGGCGAAGGTTGTAAAGGATGGCCGCTGTGGCGCCCCAGATGCGCTGACCGGGCCAGCTGTATTCCATGACATGACGGATACGCCCGCCGTGTTCGATTTCCACCTGGCGCAGGTTGGCCGGGTCCATCAGGTAGTCCAACGGCACTTCGAACACTTCGGCGACCTCGCCGGGTTCGGGCCGGGCGATGAAGGCCGGGTCGACCACCGCTACCACCGGCGTCACCCGGAACCCGGTAATGGTGATGAACGGGTCCAGATAGCCCAGCGCCAACACCTGGCTGCGCTGCAATGCAATTTCCTCGTCACTTTCGCGCAGTGCCGCAGCCAGCGGATTGCGGTCCAGCTTTTCGATGCGCCCGCCCGGAAACCCCACCTGGCCGCCGTGATTGCGCAGCGCCTCGGTACGCCGGGTCAGGATCACCTGGGTGCCCTGCGGGCGCGGCACCAGCCCCGCCAACACCGCCGCTTCCACCGGCGGCCCCGGTGGCAGCAGATCTTCCAGTTCAGAGCGGTTCCAGCCCTGCCCGGCCGGTGTTTGGGTCAGCGGCATCAACGCCCGTTGCAGGCGCTCGCGCCCGGCCAGCTGTTCGGCGAAGGCCACCGCCTGGCGCGAACGCCTTGGCAACTCCTGCGCCATCAAGCGGCGGCGTTCGTCCTCGCTCATGCGCAACCACCCGCCAATCTCGGCGCCACTGCGCCAGCAGCCACGGCAGTGGCCCTGTTCATCAAGCGCGCAGATGCCGATACAGGGGCTGGAGATGACACGAGCAGGTGCATCCATCAATTCAGACATCACGCTAGCGTAGCGCGAGCCGAACCCTGCGGACCAGTTCCCGGGCATTGATTCGCTTGGAATTGCATTAACACGATGGCAATGCCGCAACCTTTCGGCCCTGCCGATTCAGCTCAGCCGCCCGTCGGCCGGATGCATGGTTTTTGTGACAACCATCAATTTATGGTTGAGCGTGGGTTCATCTAAGGGCACACTCCAAGACGACAGGGGGAACACGAATCATCCAATGCGCTGGACGCGCGTTCGATCAGCGTGACTGTTCGATACGAGTCTGGCCTGCATGCGGATGGAGCCTTATCGCTTTTCACTCTGTAGCGGAGCCCGGAAATGAGAATGGCAAAACCCTCCTTGTTGTTATCGGCGCTGGCACTTTCGGCCAGCCTTTCAGTACAGGCCCATGAGCCGCCAACGGACGGCAACCCGAGTACCCCTACCGAAAGCGGCATGGTCGCCGGCATCGATGCCAAGACCGGCAAGTTGCGCAAGCTGACCGATACCGAAATCCGCGCACTTTCCGACAAGGCCAATGCCATGCCCTCGGCAGGCCGCAGCGCCGCAGGCACCAATGCTGCCTGGGCACGCATTCCGCAGACCGGCACCGACGCTGCCAAGACCATCCGCGCGCACAGCAACGGCATGAGCACCGCCGACTTGCCGCTGTCGGCGTTGAACTCGCTGAGCGTTGAGCGCGACGCCAACGGTGAGGTGCAGATGCTGGAGAACGGCGCCCCGCTCTCGCATGGGCGCCAGGAGGTGTCCGAATGAAGACGCTGCTGCTTTCCGCCGTCATCGGCAGCACCCTGTTCGGCGCCACGGCCAACGCCGCCATCATCACCCCGATCAACCAGGATCCGGCCGGCATCGGCCTCAACGATCCCACCGTACGTGCCCCCGAAGGCGGCAACCCCGGCAAGAGCGTCGGCGAGCAACGCCGCATCGTCTACCAGTTCGCCGCCGATCTGTGGGGCGCGGTACTGCAGAGCGACGTGGAAACCTTCGTCGGCGCCAGCTTCCAGGACCTGACCTGCACCGCTACCGGCGGCACCCTCGGCTCAGCCGGCGCCTCCTGGATCGCAACCACGCCGCCCGCAGGCGCTGAGCTGGGCATGATCTATCACGCCCCATTGGCCAACGCACTCAACGGCAGCCGCATCACCATCAGTGCCGCCGGCACCGACATCACCAGCCGCTTCAACGCCAACCTGGGCGGCAGCAACCCGGACGGTACGCCGTGCATGACCGGCTCTGGCTGGTATTACGGCCTGGATGGCAACGCCCCGGAAAACCTCATCAGCTTCCTGGATGTGGTGATGCATGAGATCGGCCACGGCCTGGGCTTCTCCGGCTTTGTCGGCTACACCACCGGCCGCCTGGGCGAACGCGTTGGCATTCCGCAGTACTACGGCTACTCGGACGTCTATACCGAGAACGCGTTCGACAACCTGTCCGGCAAACGCTTCACCGAAGCCAGCATGACCAACGCGTTGCGCGCCACCGCAATCAAGACCCGCGGCGCACCTGCGTGGAATGGCGCAACCACCCGCGCACAGACCCCCCAGTGGCTCGACCCGGCGGTCGTGCTGTCGGTCAACGGCAGCAGCGTGAGGACGCAGTTCTTCGGCACCGCTTCGTTCGGCCCACCGGCTACCCCGGCCAACTTCGCCGGCCCGGTTGTGGTTGCCAACGACGGCACCGGCGCCGACACCGCCGACGCCTGTGAAACCCTGCCTGCGGGCAGCCTCAGCGGCAAGGTCGCTTACGTCAATCGTGGCAGCTGCGCGTTCGAGATCAAGGCAGCCAACGCACAGGCGGCAGGCGCGGTTGCAGCCATCATCGGCAACGTGGCCAGCTCCGGCGACCCGGGTACCGCACCGGGCATGGCCGAAGATGCCAGCGTCAATGCCACCATCCCGACCCTGAGCGTCAACCTGGGCGATGCCAACCTGATCAAGGCAGCAGCGCAGGCAGGCACACCACTGACCGCCGCACTGGGCCAGGTGGCCGGTCAGTTCGCCGGTGCCGACTCCAGCGGACGACCGTTGCTGTACGCACCGGCCATCGTGGCGGGCGGCTCAACCTTCTCGCACTTTGAAAGTGTGCTGGTACCCGATGCGTTGATGGAGCCGGCCAACAGCCCCAACACCGATGCAGGACGCATGGTTGACCTGACCCTGGCAGCGTTTGTCGATGAAGGCTGGAGCTTGAACGCAGGCACGGCGCGCATCGGCAGTTGCGATACGGGCGTGAAGTTGTTCAAGAACCCGGGCTTGATCGCAGGCGCCAACGTGCAGGCGCAGGACCGCCTGTGCCGTACCACCGCCAACGGCAACCGGGCGCTCTACCTGCGCTGCATGAATGACACCGCTGCCTCGCTGAAAGCGGCCAGCATGATCAGCACGGTGGAACAAGCCGGCATCCGCACCTGCGCGGCCAAGGTAGCTTCGCCGTAACGCTTCAGAAAAGAGCCGGCGCCTCGCGGCGCCGGCTCTGGTTTTATCTACTTCACTGACTACATGATGGGCAGACCTACCCGTTTTGGTGCAGGCAGAGCATCAGCCCTCGTCGCTCCACTTCCGCATCCAACAGCCATTGCATCAGCGACCGCGCCGCAGCTTGCCAACGCGGCTACAGTTTGGCGGCGCACTGGCGGGCTTTTGCCACCTCCAGCGAGGTGATCAAGGACTGTGCATGCAATGAACTGATGTGGTCATTCATGCAGCGCAACTGCTGGCTACGGTTTCCCGCAGCCGAAGACCTGCAGAGATTGCTCTGCGCTATCAGGTTGGCGCCGGGAATGAACGAATCACGGTAAACCGGTATCGAGGTGTCGCAGTTGCCCAGCTTGGCGGTGCCGTTGCGATTGGTCGGCCAGCCCATTTCCTCGAACATTTCCAGCGCCACATCTATCATCACGTCCGCACGCAAGGTCTTGGTTTCCGCCGGCTCCATCAGGAAGTTCGGGGTCATGTCGGAGTCAACGTGCGAGAACGAGGACCCAGACTGATAGGGATTGGGCGTAAACAGGCGCATGCTGCCACCGGAATCCAGGCCATAGAATCGTTTCGGGTCTTCAACAAGCCCAGCCGTGACCACCGGCGCATCACCACGCAGCATGCTGCCGACTTCCTGGGTGACCGTTACAACAGGAATCGTCACCTTGTGGCCCATCGTACCGCCGCCCGCGTTGAGCGTAGCTCCTGGCACATTGTTCGCCAGAATCACCGCCAACGCACCGAGATTCTGCGCGTTCAATGCCTTCGCTGAGAACTCGCACACCCCTCGGTCGATAAGCACAACCTTGCCCTGTAGTGCTGCTGCGTTGGCGATGAGCGGCTGCCCCTCCAGGCCATTGCAGCCGGTGTGCATGTCTACCGCACCGTCAGCCACGGCATCTTTCAACAACACGATTTCGCCCTTCAGCGGCGACAGATCCTCGCCGCCAAACGCCGCTGGGATGTAGTCGTGGTCCGCTGCAGCGGGAGAGGTTATGCGCAGCAACTGCCGGTGATCCGCAAACAGTGCGGCCATGCGATTGGTCGCACCGCCCCTCCATACCGTTTCGCCAGGGGTGATCAGTGCAACACCCATGCGCGCATCAACAACATCGAAATCGTTGTAATTCATCGCATGCAGATTCGACCACGCCATGCCATCCCACGGCCCCTTGCTCCAGCGGATCGGCGTATTGAAAAAGAAGCCAGAATTGCCCGACGCACCCAGACCATGGCCTATCTCATGCATGATCACGTTGAGGAAGTTGGCACGATCTTCGATGTTGTGCGGTTTGTTGCCGGCCAGTCCGTAGTACCAGCCGCTTGCACCCAGCTCCTGGCAGGACGGCGTATCGATCGCAGAACTGAAGTTGGTCAGAATGTCGTTTCTTTGCGGATCCAGATCGCGACTGGCCAATGCATTTGCCAATGCAACCGGGTATTCGAAGTCAGCAGCGCCGCCCTGAGCAACCTCGCTGGCCTTGATCCTGGCAATGGCACCGGCTTGGCCGAGTACGATCCTACCCTCCGTGCATGTCAGCGGAGCAAACGACGCCTCCACCTTGATCTCAGCCGAGCTGCGCAACAACGCGCCCCACAGGTCCATCGCGAATTGATAGGAAATCATCCGCTGCTGTCCCAGGGTTTTTCCGGGGTTCCCCCCAACTGGCGTTACCGGCGTCGGGTCGTTCAAACCAATGCCGGGTTTGTCGAGATTGACCAAGGTTATCCTGGCCTGCCCATGCGCCGACGAAATGGCCGCGCACAGCACCGCTGCGGTGCATACCGCAAGTGACTTGATCTTCATTTTTTTCTCCGGTCAGCGCGTGCTGTGGTCGTTGGTGCCGTGCGAGGCATTCATGCCGCCGCCCTTGAGTGGCACCGCATACATCGGTTCGATTTCCTGACGCGACGTCAACACGACCCCTGTCCCGCTGCTGCCAGCTGCCGCTTGACGCAATGCCTGCTCAGCCGTGTCGGGCATCCGTGCCAGAGCACGATTCAAGCCCTCCGACGCGGCACGATCCGCCGCGCTGCGATGCAGGCCCGCGGCAGCTATCCTGCGCCGCACGTCCTGCGCATCGCTCGCTTTCGCACGCGAACGCACAACCTCGGTTGCAGACATCGGCACGCCTATCAGCGCGGCATAGTCCGGCACGGGCTCTGTCGCAGACTGCGCAGACGCACCGTTGCTGGCCGCCGTGCCTAACGCGATAGCCACGGCACCCAACCAACGAACAAGCTCATTACGATCTCGTTGCATTTCGTCACCCCTTCAATGGAACGCGGTAAGCATGGCCGCGACCGGGAAACCGAAACCCCAACGTCTGACGGTATGAAGACCACCGTTCCTGTTCGCGCAGCCCCGACTGCTGACCGCCAATCACCTTGGTTGGGTGTTACGGGATTACCTGTTGAGCGACCTCGTTGATACACATGCAGTTGATTGCATAGCGACCGACAACCTGCGACGTGCCGCACAGATCATAGGCATGGGCCTCGTCGGAAAATTGACATTTATTGGTAGATCGCCGGGTTGTTTTTGGCATGCGGGCGCAGCCAAATCATGCTGATCTCGCTCGCACCGATAAATGCGGAGTGCAAGGGTACGAGACGCGTAGGCGGAGAGAATGGCCGATGCCCGCATGCAGCACGAATGGATCGTGAGCGTAAGCGGCAGCGACGTATCCATCGCAGCGGGCAGGTCTGCCTGGGAGTGCCATACACAGGCGGGAATCAAACGTGTTGCAAAGGCGATGAGGCGCCGCGCTGGGCGTGCCTGCAAGCAACGCCTGTAGAGCCGAGCCAGCTCGGCGGGGCGTTACCGATAATGCCTCTGCCGAGCTGGCTCGGCACTACAGGTGATTTCGGTGCCGCGCTGGGCGTGCCCGCAAGCAACCGAGCCATGCTCGGCTGGGCGTTACCGGTAAAGCTTCTGCCGAGCATGGCTCGGCACTACATGCGGTTGCGGGCAAAAAGAAAGCGCCGGTGTTGCCACCGGCGCTTTTGATTGCATCACTGACGCGCTGTTACTTGACGCTGACCAGCTTGATTTCGAACTGCACAGCCACGTTCGGCGGGAACGGGGTGCGCGGGTCGGCACCGTAGGCCTTTTCCGGCGGCAGGGTGACTTCCCACTTGGCGCCGGCCGGCATCTGCAGCAGGGTTTCGCGCATGGCCGCCATCTCGACTTCGCTCAGCTTGATCGACGGGATCGACTGGGCCGGGCGAGCTTCGGTCGGGCGCTGGCCGTACGGGAACGGACCGGCAACTTCCAGCGCAACCGTGCTGGCCTGGGTCGGCTTGGCACCGGCACCGGCTTCGATCACACGGTACTGCACGCCGCTGGCCAGGGTCTGCACGCCGGCCTTGGCCTTGTTGGCGGCAATGAACTGGTCACTGCGGGTCTTGTTTTCAGCGGCGGCCTTGTCGTACTCGGCCTTGGCAGCCTGGGCACGACCCTGCTCACGACGCTGGAACGCTTCCACGGCCGGCTTCAGCTGATCGGCGGTGATGGCCGGCTGCTTCTTGGCATAGGCGTCCTGCAGGCCCTTTACCACCGAAGCGATATCCAGCTGTTCGCCACGGCCAGTGAGCTCGGCCAGGTTGTTGCCGTAGTCATAGCCGAAGTAATAGCTCAGCTTGCCCTTCTCGGACGCGATGTCCTGGGCGAAAGCAGTGCCGGTGACGGCCAGGGCGGCCACGGCGACCGCGATAGAACGCAACTTCATCAAACAGTTCTCCAGGAAAGGTGTCTCAGGGCAAACATGCCGCTAGAGGCGACGGGTTAGGATAGCCGTCACAAAGGCTGTCCGCCACTGACGACGCGTTCTATGACCAGCGTCGGTTAAAAGAGTTCAATTCCTCACTTTTTTTTAACGTTTGAGGTTCCGCCCGTATGTCCGATGCACCGGTTTCAATCAGCACCCACGCAGGCATCCGCACCATCACGGTGCAGCGCCCGGAAAAGCTCAATGCGCTCAACCGCCAGACCTTGGAAACGCTGGATGCAGCCTTTGCCGAGGCAGCCCAGGCCGCAGACGTAAGAGTCGTGATTCTGACAGGCGCCGGCAGTAAAGCCTTCGTGGCAGGCGCGGATATCTCCGAAATGAATACCTTGACCCCGGTTCAGGGCCGCGACTTCTCGTTGGTCGGTCAGCGCCTGATGCGCCGTATCGAGCGCCTGAACAAGCCGGTGATCGCCATGATCAATGGTTTTGCGCTGGGCGGCGGCATGGAGCTGGCCATGGCCTGCCACCTGCGCATCGCCGTCGACAGCGCCAAGCTGGGCCAGCCGGAGATCAACCTGGGCCTGGTGCCGGGCTTTGGCGGCACCCAGCGCCTGCTGCGCCTGGGCGGCCGCGCCGCTGCGCTGGAATTGTGCCTGCTGGGCGCGCCGATCAGCGCCGAGCGTGCGTTGCAGCTGGGCCTGGTCAACCGCGTGGTTGCCGCTGCCGAGCTGGAAGCCCAGACCACCCAGCTGGCCGAGCAACTGGCCAACGCCGCACCGTTGGCCCTGCGCGGCATTCTGGATGCGATCAATGTCGGCGGCGAATGCGGCATCGAGGAAGGGCTGGAATACGAAAGCGCGCAGTTCGGCCTGGTGTTCTCCACCCAGGACATGCGTGAAGGCACCAGCGCCTTCCTGGAACGCCGCAAGCCGGAATTCAAGAATCACTGAGTAGTCCATGGTTACCGCAAGCACCCCGCCCCGCCAGCTGCTGCAATTCGTGCTGGACGATGACCTGGATGCGGCGCTGCGCGCCGGGCTGATGGACTACCTGCCACAGCCTGGCGATGCACTGCTGGATCCGGCCTATCCGCAGCTGCCACAGCAGCTGCAGCTGGCCCAGCAGCAACTGCGCACGGCGTGGGCCGCACGCGAGCGTTACCGCGCACGTGCCGCCCGCCTGGAACGGCGCGCGGCCGAGCGCCAGGCCCGCCGCGCACCACCACCAGCTGCCGACAGCAAACCCGCCCTGCCCTCGGCTGCGGCAGCCATTCTGGCCCGGGCAAAGGCACGCGCGGCAGGAAACCCGAGCGCATGAACTCATTACACGTGAAAAAGGCGACGGCCAAGAAGGCTGTCGGCAAAAAAGTGATCGCAAAAAGGACCGGCGCCAAGCCCATCGCCAGCAAGCAGGTTGCCACCACTCAAGCTGCGCCACGCAAGGCAACGGCAAGCCGTGGCAGCAAGCGCATGAACGCTGCACAGGTGCTGGAGATGTTCACCCGCCTGCGCGAGCTCAACCCACACCCGACCACCGAGCTGGAATACAGCTCGCCGTTCGAGCTGCTGGTCGCGGTGACCTTGTCGGCACAGGCCACCGATGTGGGCGTCAACAAGGCCACCCGCAAGCTGTTCCCGGTGGCCAATACCGCCCAGGCCATCCTTGCCTTGGGCGAGGAAGGGCTGAAGCCGTACATCGCCACCATCGGCCTGTTCAACGCCAAGGCCAAGAACGTGATTGCCGCCTGCGCGATCCTGGTCGACAAATACGGCGGCGAGGTGCCGGCCGAACGCGCCGCACTGGAAGCCTTGCCCGGGGTCGGCCGCAAGACCGCCAACGTGGTGCTCAACACCGCCTTCGGCCAGCCGACCATGGCGGTGGACACGCATATCTTCCGCGTCGCCAACCGCACTGGGCTGGCCCCCGGCAAGGACGTACGCGCGGTCGAGGATGGCTTGATGAAGGTGATCCCGGCCGAGTTCCTGCAGGACGCACACCACTGGCTGATCCTGCACGGACGTTACGTCTGCAAGGCACGCAAGCCGGATTGCCCGCAGTGCGTGATCCGCGACCTGTGCCAGTTCAAGGACAAGACCGCCGACGCTGAATAAGCGCCGGCGGATGACATCTGCACGACACTTTCCCGTAACAGCCCATAGGCCAAATACGCAGGCTCTTGTGCTTCGGGGCCAAAGCTGGTCGCCGGACTGTCACATTTACGCAATCTTTACGCCCTAGCCTTCGCAGCAACCTCCAACCGCCTGCAAGGCTACCCACCCAATGAAACTGCATCGCCAACTCCTCACTGCGGCCGTGGCTGCTGCACTGTTCGCGCCGGCTGCAAACGCTGAAGTCGCCATCGACGTTATTGGCGGTTCCGAAATCACCTTCGAAGGCCTGGTGCAGGCTGACGGCAACTGGTTCAGCAATGACAAGGCGGATCTGAACGGCGTCGCCAAGAACGGCAAGGACAGCGAGTTCGAACTGCGTCGCGCCGAGCTGGTGTTGAAGGGCAAGGGCCCGGGCAACATCGAGTGGGTGGTTGGCTACGACGCCAAGGCCGACAAGTTCCTGGACACCAACGTCAAGTACAAGCTGGGCGGCAACAGCAACCACTTCCTGCAGGCCGGCCAGTACAAGCAGCCCAACAGCCTGGAAGAACTGTCCAGCACCAAGAACAACGACTTCATTTCCAAGGCCACCGTCACCAACACCTACGCAGTTGCCCGCCGCCTCGGCGTGGGCTACGGCGTCGGCGATGCCAACTGGTCAGTCACCGCTTCGGCCTTCGGCCGCGAGCTGACCCGCGACCTGGCCCATGGCAGCGGCTACGGCGTGCGCGGCACCTTCGCCCCGATCAACGAGAAGGGCAACATCCTGCACCTGGGCCTGAGCTACGTCGATTACGACACCGACGCCGACCTGCTGCGCCTGCGCGCGCGCCCGAACGCCGACCTCGCCACCGTGCGCCTGGTCGACAGCGGCGACCTGAAGGACACCGACCGCCTGAGCACCATCGGCGCCGAAGCCATGTACGTGCGCGGCCCGTTCAAGGCCCAGGGCGAGTACTACAGCTCCAAGGCCAAGCGCTACGCCCACGACAACTACAGCACCGACGGCTACTACATCAGCGGCGTGTGGAACGTCACCGGCGAGACCTGGGGCTACAAGGGCGGCACCCCGAGCCTGGGCCTGCCGGACGAGCCGGGCCGCGGCATGTGGCAGCTGGGCGCACGCTTCGATCACATCGACCTCAACGACGGCGGCCTGAAGGCACCGGCGGTGGTCGGTGGCACCCCGCTGGTGGATGGCGTGCTCGGCGGCAAGATGGACATCTGGACCGTGGGTGCCAACTGGTACTGGCGCTCCAACTTCAAGGCATCACTGAACTACGTGATGGTCGACAGCAACAAGTACGCCTCGGCCAGCAAGAAGTTCGTCAGCGACAAGCCGGACATCCTGGAAGCCCGCCTGCAGTTCTTCTGGTAAATCTCGGCTGCCTGCAACACCATGAACGCCCCGCAAGGGGCGTTCGTCGTTGCAGCGATTGTGATTTTGCAGGAGCGGCGTAAGCCGCGATGCTGGTGGTCCAGCCGTGAGACTGATTTCCGCCAACTGAAAATGCACGAACTTCGCGGCTTACGCCGCTCCCACAACCACTGAGTACCTGCTGGTGCGTGCTTTTGTGGGAGCGGCGTGAGCCGCGAAGCAAGCAACGTCTGCGCGCAAACAGCTGCCGCAATCTGAAGATCTATCAGCTTCGCGGCTCACGCCGCTCCTACAACAACGGGCGCACCTGCCCCTCCGATACGCCCCCGTTGCCTGAAGCTATGTAAGCTTCGCAGCTTATGCAGCTCCCACAACCTGCTCCGGGGGCGCTCCAACCGGATGGATCCATGCGCACCTGCCTGCTTGCACTGCTGCTCTCCCTGCCCTTCACCAGCTTCGCCCAGGACTGTGGCGATGGCGCTGCTGCACGCATCACCCAGGCGTACCAACAGCGGGATGCGGCAGCCCTGCCCGACCGCCCTGGCTGGCACATCGACGCAGAGCGCAGCGCTTGCAGGGTATGGCCAGCGGATACTTCGTTGACCTTGATAGCGGTGCCGTTTCTGGGTCCGGAGGGCCCCAATGGCGACTCCCAGGCGGGCGACCTGGACGTGTTGGTTGTCGACAGCACCACGCTGCGCCCACGTGCAGGCCGCCGCCTGCCTGACGTGATGAGCAGCGATGCCATCCACGTCGACAGCGTCGGTCTGGATACCGCGCGCTACAACCTCTCGCCAAACGTGCGCGCATTCGGCATACGCAGCTCACGCAGCAACTCTTCACAGCCCAATCCTTTCAGCGATACCCGCCTGCAGCTGCTGGTATTCAACGGCACCAGCCTGGAAGCCATTACCGGGCAGATCGTCGTCTCCCGCAGTGGCGGCGAATGGGATACCCGCTGTGCCGGTGAATTCAATGAAACAAAGCGGACGCTGGAAGTTGGCCCGGCCCCGGCGCAAGGCTGGGCAACGCTGACAATCCGTGAACGCAGCAGTTCAACCGTCAGCTACGAAGGTGCCGATGGCAACTGCATTGAAGCGCGCCGGGACATGCCCGTGCGCAGCTTCAAGCTGCTGCCAAAGGGCCGTACTTACCCACTGCCCAGCGATGTAGAGGCCACGTTCTGAGGACAGGATTCACTGTCATTTGTGCGTCATATGACAGACGCTGAGCTGTCATCAAATGGTTATGAAATAGGCACCGGGGCGGAAACCACCGCACATCAACTCCCAGGAGCCATTCGTGATCCACGCCATCAAATCGCGCGCCGCTGTTGCCATCCTTGCAGCGTCGTCCGTGTTCGCCGCCAATGCTGCCGATGTCACTGGCGCCGGCGCGTCCTTCATCTACCCGGTCATGTCCAAGTGGTCGGCCGATTACAACGCCGCCACCAACAAGCGCGTGAACTACCAGTCGATAGGCTCCGGCGGCGGTATCGCGCAGATCAAGGCCAATACGGTGGACTTCGGCTCGTCCGATGCCCCGCTCAAGCCCGAAGAGCTGGCCTCGGCTGGCCTGGTGCAGTTCCCGTCGGTGATCGGCGGTGTGGTGCCGGTGCTCAACGTCGCCGGCGTCGAGCCGGGCGCGATGAAGCTGGACGGCCCGACCCTGGCCAACATCTTCCTGGGCAAGATCACCAAGTGGAATGATCCGGCCATCGTCGCATTGAATGCCGGCCTGACCCTGCCTGACACCAAGATCACCGTCGTGCACCGCTCCGATGGTTCAGGCACCACCTTCAACTTCGTCAACTACCTGTCCAAGGTCAATGCGGACTGGAAGAACAGCGTCGGTGAAGGCACCAGCGTGCAGTGGCCGGCTGGCATCGGCGGCAAGGGCAACGAAGGCGTGGCCGCTTACGTCAAGCAGATCAAGGGCGCCATCGGCTACGTCGAGTTCTCCTACGCACTGCAGAACCGCCTGACCTTCTCGCGCATGAAGAATGCCGCCGGCAACTTCGTGCAGCCGCGTGACGAGAGCTTCTCGGCTGCCGCTGCCAGCGCTGACTGGGCCAACGCCCGTGACTTCTACCTGGTGATGACCAACGCCCCGGGCGAGCAGGCATGGCCGATCACCGCCACCAATTTCATCCTGATGCGCAAGCAGCCCAAGAGCGCCGAAGGTGCCAAGGCAACGGTCGAGTATTTCCGTTGGATCTATGCCAATGGCGATGCCCAGGCCCGTCAGCTGGACTACGTGCCGCTGCCCGATCCGTTGGTGCGCCAGATTGAAACTTACTGGCAGCAGAACCTGAATTATTGAGTAAAGAGTCGGCGGGTCCCTCTCTCCCTCGTCGTCTCAAGCGCGGATCAAGTGATCCGCGCTTTTTTTTATGGGAGGGGCAACTCCAGCTCCACCGGTAGAGCCGAGCCATGCTCGGCTGGGGCTTTACCGGTAACGCCCTTGCCGAGCATGGCTC